>JAQXKZ010000030.1 GCA_029010715.1 Clostridiales bacterium | reverse complement strand
TTATAACCAAGCCGTGGCCGAGTAGTTCAGCTGGTTAGAACGCCGGCCTGTCACGCCGGAGGTCGAGGGTTCAAGTCCCTTCTCGGTCGCCACGATATGCCCCTTTATGAAGGGGCATATGCTTTGCTGCTATAGCTCAGCAGGTAGAGCGCATCCTTGGTAAGGATGAGGTCCCCAGTTCGAATCTGGGTAGCAGCTCCAAAAAAGCCTGATTCTTTCGAGAATCAGGCTTTTTTGCGTCTGAATTGTTCCGCAATCCTGCGGTCAATTTTTCCTGACCCACACGCCGACCCACGGGAGGGTAAATGAAGCTCTGAATCCGCATTTTCACTATATTCAACACCACAGCTGTTACCCTGCTGTGGCTGTTCTTGTATTTTATCCTGTCATGTGATAATATGAGGCCGAACAGACCTGCAAATCGGAATCTATGAGGAACAGAAATGCCTTCATTATTGCAATCTACATTAAATACCCGCCCGTTACCGACCGGAGATATGCGCTTCATCAGAAGTGATTGCCCTGAAAAACTTACGGACGAAGAAGTAGAATGGCTACTGCAAAACCATGTCACCACGGTTGTAGACTTAAGGGAAAAGAAAGAATATGAGCGAAAACCCTGTCGCCTCGAAACAGAAGATGGATTTACATTTTATCATATGCCGGTAACCGGCGGAGGTGACACACCCAAATCACCCGAGGAAGTAGCATCTGTTTACCTGGGGATGCTGGATAAACAGATGGACAAGATTATTCAAACGATTCTGGACGCAAAAAGCAATGTTCTGTATTTCTGCGGAGCGGGGAAAGACAGGACAGGCGTCGTATCAGCAATCATACTGAAGAAGTTGGGTTTTGACGACCAGACAATTATTGATGATTATATGAAAACGAAAGAAAATTTGCTTGACTTTCTGACAGATTATGTCAAAGAGCATCCGCAAGTGGATATAAACACCGTTGTTCCAAACGAGAATAATATCAGAAAGGTTTTGGACACACTTTAGCGAGTTCGAGAAAAGGGCGCACTTCTATACAGGGTCAAACTCCGTATGCGCTCCCTGCAAGACGGACAGCCCGGACAAATAGATGTCCGGGCTGTTTCGCGTCAATTATCTCCGAACAGGGAGTTGCTCCTCTCGCTCCGTTACACAGCTATCCAAAGGCCAAAAACTCCGCGTGAATTATTCATACGGAGATCTAACTGTCTTACGACCACCCCGTCAAGCCGGAGGTCCTGATTTGTATAACATCTCATCTTTGCCTGACATCACCGCGATTTTACCGGACAGGCCGAGCGGCGGGCAGCAATGATATTCGCTGTGCCGCGGGCCGCACCGGGGATGAGCGGCCCAATAAAATCCCGTGCGTTCTTCGACAGGGCTGTGTCCAAAAAGCTTATCCTGAAGCGCGGCCGCTGCGCCGGCATGGGGAGCGCCATGATTTAATCGGTTGATATGTTGCGCCGGGTCTGGTATAATATTTAAAAATCTATGGCATTGCAGGCCTTGGCGATCGCCAACCGGCAGTGTCCGACGGAGGAAATGCGTCATGGCTCTGGATAAGGAATTTTTTGAGTCTGTAAACATAGACGTAGTCAAGAAAAAATACTATAACGCCAACAAGGTCAACACACTGCTGGGCAGCATACAGGAGCAGGCGGAGACAATGACTCAGGAAAACGAGCTGCTGCGAAAACAGCTGCAGGCGCTCAACGGGCAGAAGACCGAGATAGGCGACACACTTCTCTCCGCACAGGCTCTGGCAAAAAAGATAGTGGCGCAGGCACATGAGCAGGCTGACAGCATCGTCCGGCAGGCGCAGACAAAGGCGGACAGCATTGTCAGCGACGCCAGGGAACGCCGCAACGAGCTGCTCAGCTCCGTCCCGGATCAGCAGGAGTATGCGGCAAGATGCGTGGAAGCCGTCATAAACAGGCTCAGGCAGCAGCATCTCGACGCAATAGACACTTTGAACGACGAATGGCAGAACTTTCTCTGCGGACTCATGCCGGACGACGCCGCGGCCACGAAAAGCAATTTTGCGCAGGAAGCGGCCCCCGCAGCCGGTACCGTTCAGGATGCCGGAAACCCGGCTGACGACGCCGAAGGCGCTGAAGAGTACGCCGAAGGCGACAACGTCCACACACTCGAGGAGAAGGTGAACGCCATAGCCAGAGAGCTGCAGAAGATACTGGATAAATAAATTTAAGATAAAAAAGCACCGTGATTCTGAACAGCCCCGGTTCGTGCGGACAGCACAAACCGGGGCTGTTCAGAAGCTTTCAGTGCTTTTTTGCATTTAAACGTGGAACAGTCAGCCAGTTTTGAGCCCAGACGAAAAACCGGCAACTCATTTTGAGTTGCCGGCTTGTGAGCGGAGCGGACTTTGCTCTGATATGGTGGACCTGTGCGGGCTCTGCACGAACCCCCATAATACCAAAACGAATCTATGCTGATTCGTTTTGGAGAGGAGGAAGGAGTCAAGATAAATGGAGCTTTCGCCATATTGGCGGAAGCGGAATGGACTTGACTTCTTCTGACGTGGTGGAGAGTGGCGGACTCGAACCGTCGACCTTCCGCGTGTGAGGCGGACGCTCTAACCAGCTGAGCTAACCCTCCAAAGCTTATATATGATAACACATCGCAGCGCATTTTTCAAGAAAAACTTTTCCGGATATAAAACAGCCTGCTCCCAAAACGGAGCAGACTGTTTGCCGGAAGCCGTGCGGCGTGCTTTTTCAGTTGAGCGGGTACATGTCCATGTTCTCGCTCAGGCAGAAATAGGTGTTGCCCAGGCGGCGGTCGGTGTACATTGTGAACAGTTCCCCCTGTATCTGGTTCGACTGGAACACAACGGCGGGCACCATGAGCCGCTCACCCTTCAGCAGCCTCAGCGCTACGTCCACGCAGTCTGCAGTGGGCACCATGCTTGCGAACTTTGCCTTGTTTACGCAGCCGTACTGGCCCTTCTGGTATATAACGTCGTATATGCTGTCCGGGTACTCCGGAGAGGCGACGCGGTTCATTATGACCTCGCCGACGCACATTCGGAAATCGTTCGACAGCCAGTCGCTCCCGGCTTCGAAGCAGATCACCTTTGCCAGCAGATACAGATCGTCAAAGGCTATCTTCTCCTGCCCTGAGCCGTTTGCGTCGATTATGGAGTTGCGCTTGTCCTCAGCAGCACGTCCGGCCGCCGTGTCCCCGGCCACTGCCGCATCAGTCATTTCCGTCAGGTAATACTCGGTCAGGTCCACTTCATAGTTAAGCCCGCCGTCCTTGAGCAGGTCAAAAATACTGCCTGTTTTTTCGTTTTCTTCCGCCGGTTCAGATTCAGCCTCTGCAGCGGTTTCTTCCTCCGGAACCTCCGCCGGCTCATCCTGTTCGGCTTCCACAGCCTCATCTGCCGGAGCTTCAGAGGATACCGGCTCCTCCTGCGGCGGCGTTGCGGACGGCGGCTCGGTTTCCTCGGCATAGGCCGGAGAATACAGCAGCAGCACCAGTGCCGCCGCAGCAGCAGCGGTCATGATCCTTTTCATAAGTTCACCTCCTGCAGGTACAAGTATACCCGCAGGGACGGGAATATTATGTCAGATCATGCGGGGAAATACGGGAAACACAGAGCAAAAAACCGGAGAGGGAATTATTCCTCTCCGGTCGGTTTTTCGCGCTCTTCAGCGGCGCTCTTTACGCCGCAGCATTTTGCGGCGCATCCAGTACAGTCGCCGCAGCAGCCGGAGCCGCTGCCGCAGGAGCAGCCGCCTTTTTTGGCGGCGCGCCACGCAAGCACAAGCAGGGCAGCCACAACAAGAATAATGACAATATCGAGAAGCTTCACAGAATCATCCTTCCGAGCTGGTAGACAATGAAGGCCGCGACCCACGCGACGGAACACTGCATAAGCACAATGCCGATCGTCTTAACAACGGAGCCAAGCTCGCGGCGGATAGTGGCGACGGCGGCGACGCAGGGTGTGTACAGCAGCGTGAACACAAGAAAGCTGGAGGCCGACAGCGGAGTGAACACCGAGCCGAGGGCATTGCTCAGCTCCGCCATACTGGTGCCCAGCAGGACCGCAAGAGTCGATACGACGGCCTCTTTGGCGGAAAATCCGGAGATGAGCGCCGTGACCATGCGCCAGTCGGCAAAGCCAAGCGGGCGAAACACCGGCGCGATGGCCCGGCCAAAGATGGCAAGCAGGCTGCCGGCGCTGTCGGTGACGACATTGAGTCTGGGGTCGAAGGTTTGCAGGAACCAGATAAGTACGGTGGCCATGAAGATGACGGTAAAGGCACGCTCCAGAAAGTCCTTTGCCTTTTCCCAGAGCAGCAGGCCCACACTTCTGGCCGAGGGCATACGGTAGTTCGGCAGCTCCATGACGAAAGGCACGGGCTGGCCGCGGAAAACGGTGCTTTTAAGTATCAGAGCGACGATTATGCCGAGAATCATGCCGGTAGCATAGAGAACAATCATCGCGAGGCCGCGGCTGTGGGGGAAGAACGCAGCGGCAAATACGGCGTATATGGGTATCTTGGCCGAACAGCTCATGTACGGGGTAAGCAGTATGGTCATTTTCCTGTCACGGTCGGAGGAGACGGTGCGCGTGGCCATAATGGCCGGGACCGAGCAGCCGAAGCCGATAAGCATGGGTACAAAGCTGCGCCCCGAAAGACCGAGCTTTCTCAGCGGGCGGTCCATGACAAAGGCGACGCGGGCCATGTAGCCGGTATCCTCCAGTATGGACAGGAAGAAAAACAGCGTAACTATTATGGGCAGGAAAGACAGCACGCTCCCGACGCCGGCAAAAATGCCGTCAATGACCAGCGAGTGCACGACAGGGTTGATGCCGTAGACGGTGAGCGCGCGGTCGGCAAGGCCGGTCAGAGCGTCTATGCCGAGGCTGAGCCAGTCGGACAGGGCCGAGCCGATAACGTTGAAGGTCAGATAGAAAATCACGAGCATTATGCCGAGGAACACGGGGACCGCAGTATATTTGCCGGTCAGCACCCTGTCCATTCTGACAGAGCGCGCATGTTCACGGCTCTCGTGGCATTTGACAACGGTCTTTGCCACAACGCCCTCGATGAAGCTGTAGCGCATATCGGCGAGGGCCGCGTTGCGGTCGAGGCCGGACTCGGTCTCCATCTGGACGATGCAGTGTTCCAGCAGCTCCCGCTCGTTTTCATCCAGCCCCAGGCTGTCTGCAAGCTCCGGGTCTCCCTCGATGAGCTTTGTAGTACAGAAACGCGACGGGACACCAAGTCTGTCAGCGTGGTCCTGAATGAGATGTATAACCGCGTGTATGCAGCGATGCACAGGCGAATCGTCGGAACAGAAGTCCTTAACGGCCGGGAGGAGCCTGCTCCTCGCGGTTTCGACGGCGCGGTCGGCGAGCTCGGATACGCCGTCGCCCCTGGCCGCGCTGACCGGCACGACCGGCACGCCGAGGCGGCGGCTTAGCTGCTGCACATCCACAGTGCCGCCGTTGGCGTATACTTCGTCCATCATATTCAGCGCGATGACTGTCGGCACCCGCAGCTCGAGCAGCTGCAGCGTCAGGTAGAGGTTGCGCTCTATATTTGTCGCGTCGATAATATTGATGATGCAGTCCGGCTTCTGCTTTATTATAAAGTCTCTGGAGACTATTTCCTCCTGAGTATACGGCCGCAGAGAGTAAATACCGGGCAGGTCGACCACGCTGCAGTTTTTCCGGCCTTTTATCTCGCCGGACTTCTGCTCGACCGTGACGCCGGGAAAGTTGCCGACATGCTGGTTAGAGCCGGTAAGGGCATTGAAGAGCGTTGTCTTGCCGCAGTTCTGATTGCCGACCAACGCAAATATCATTTTGCCCGGACCCCCTTTATTTCTATTTTCTCCGCATCCTCTGTACGCAGGGTCAGCTCATAGCCTCTGACCCTTATCTGTATGGGGTCGCCCATGGGCGCCACCTTTTGCAGAGTAACTTCAGTCCTCGGTATCAGGCCCATATCCAGCAGGCGGCAGCGCAGAGGCCCCTCTCCGCCGACCGCGGTGATGGTGGCTGATTCTCCCGGTTTAAGCTCATTCAATGTCATAATCGTTCCCCAATCCGCGCAGCAAGTAGTTAGCTTTGACTAACTGAGAATGTTAGCACAGCCTAATCTGCTTGTCAATACCGCATGATGAGTTTATGCTGCCGGCCCCGTAAGGCGAACATAAAAAGCCCGCTGCACTCAGGAGCAGTCACCCTAAAAACAGACCCAGCGCTTCCGCCGGGCGCAAAAACCGCCCAGTTGCGCTTATCTCACCGGCCGAAGGCCCCGGACCGCCGTGCCGGACAGTGCGCATACGGCAGCGGCGAGTGCTGCCCCGGCGCGGCTTATTAAGACAGTTTAATAATCATTTATGAATTTTTAAGATACGAGCTCAACGGCATGTGTTATAATACCTGCATCGGCTGACAAGAGCACACATACCCTTCGTCGTGTATTTTACCGCCGGGAGTGTGTTCCCTTGTCAGCCGATGGACTAAAACATCTGTAAGGAGGATGGAATGAAAAACAGGATTAAATCCCTCGCGGCGCTCATTATGGCGCTGTGCATTATATTCAGTCTTGCCGCCTGCGGCGGCGGGAGCGGCAACGAGAAGTCCGACTCCGGCAAAAGCAGCGACAGCGAGCCCACCCCGGAATTTACTTACACCTCGAGCTTCAAATCACTCCGGAGCGACAGCAAGGACGACTCCAGACCTCAGGCCACTACCGCAGACGGCTTCTACTGCGTCGGTCAGGAAAAGGTCGGCGAGAAAGACGCCGGCGGCAAACCGGCTGAATACGAAGGGCAGTACGACATTTACGAACCGCGCATAAGCTTCTCCACCTTTGACGGCAAAGTGACGCAGCTTGAAAACTATGCGCCGGTCAAAGCCGAATTTGACAGCGAGGGCAAGCGTGACTTTGCATCCAGCCAGACCATCTCGGGTCTGCTCGTCAACCCCGACGGCGGCCTCACCGTTCTGGAAAACGCCTACGCGTCCTGGTCCGAGGCCCCGGACGACGTCAAGTCGGACAGCGACGACTACTACAATTACTTCAGCTCCGAAAGCATCTATTACATGCGCGCGCTCGACAATACGGGCGCGGAGCTCAGCAGCGCAAGGCTGGACATCTCCGACAGCAGTTTATACACCAACAATATCGCACTGGACGACAAGGGAAACCTGGTTCTCTGCAGCGACTCAAATCTCGCCGCTTTTGCTCCTGACGGCTCTCAGGCGTACAGCATCCCCATAAACGGCTATGTATATTCCCTGGTCAAGCTGCGTGACGGCCGCGTCGGCGCTCTGACGCTGGATACGACCGACTATAACTTTACGCTGGATATCATCGACCCCGCCTCCGGCGCTTTTGAGAACAAGACCTATATCATGCCGAACAACGCCTACGACCTTATACCGGGCGGCGGAGACTACGACCTTTACTACACCAGCGGCGTGAACTTCTACGGCTACAGTCTCGAGAACGAGCAGACCGAGAAGCTGTTCAACTGGATCAACTGCGACGTGGACAGCAGTGAGCTGTGGCTTGTCACCGTCAATGACGACGGCACTATCAACGGTTTTTCCGGCGATTATGACGAGAAGGCGGAAACCTACAGCATTGATTACATAACCGTGACCAAGGTGCCCTATGATTCCGTGCCGCACAGGGATGCGCTGAGCATGGCC
>JAQXKZ010000029.1 GCA_029010715.1 Clostridiales bacterium | reverse complement strand
GCGCCGTAGCAGTAGCGGTCGCAGACCACCTCCGCCCCGCAGCTCTCCACCAGCTTGGTGAAGTCCGGGTCGTCGTTTTCGGAGCCGGCCAGCACCACCTTGCAGCGGAAGGGCCACCTGGCGTCCGGCTCGCGGGTCTTCAGCTCCTCCGCGGTCTCCCGCAGATAGGGCAGGATCAGGTACTTGGGGCAGACCAGGCTCACCAGCTGGATCACATGGAACTCATAGCCGGTGATGGTCGGGTTTTCGAGCTTGCGGTAGTCGCCGATCTCGTTAATCAGGCGGCAGACCTCATTGTGCTGCTCGATGGCCTGCATCAGCGCCCCGTCGGACACGTCGATGCCCAGGTTGTCATGGAGCTTGCCCAGCACGTGGGCCCGCAGCTGATCCCGGTAGTGGTCGTAGGCGATGTTGGTCTTTTTGAAGGGAACGTCGATAAACTCGCAGAAGAAATTGTCATTGTCGATGATGCGCATATCCTCCACGGAGTCCAGGTGCTTCTGCTGCAAATGCTCCTGGAAGCGGCAGGTAGCGGTGCAGGTCTCGGTAGCCATCTGGGCATCGAGGAAGTTGAAGCCGCCTTCGAGCGCTCTCTCGAGAAGGCTTCTTGCGTAGTGGCAGACGCGGGAGGACATGTAGTAGGTCGCGATATCCGGGGAAGTACAGCGGGGCGCTCTCAGCCGCACCGAGAAACAGCCCGGCAGGTCGAGAAGCACTTCAGGCATGAAATAGCAGGTATAGCCAATAGCATATTTGCCGTCGGCTTTCGCCTGCTGGACCAGCTTGTTGTTGGCCTCCTGAAGCAGATCCTCGAAGTAGATAAGATGCTTGAGATCTTTCACAGATAACCCTCCAAATTATGTTTCCGTTTTGTTGGGGCAACGGGTACAATGCCCCCACTCTCACTTTGATTATTCTAGCAAAGCGTCAACAAATTGTCAATTGCATTTTAGGTGAAAGTGTCAAAAAACATAACTTTTTTGCATCAATTTATTATACATTTTGCCTTTTTGTGTCTAAACATGTACCGTCCTGAATTTCACTCCCTGAAGTGCCGTCAGTCCCCGGTAAGGTTCATCCTTTCCAACGCCGCGGCGATAGATTCCCTGTCCGCCGCTGCCCGGCCCTGTATCATCTGCGCCGTGCCGCCGCCGCGGCCGTTTATCGCGGCATTGATCTGCCCGGCCGCACGGCGCAGGTCAAGGCTTCTGCTGCCGATTATATAGCGCCAGCCCTCCCCGTCGCTGCCGCAGAACACCGCCGCGAAGCCGCCGCACTTGTCCGTCAGCAGATTGGTCAGCTCACGCCGGGCTATCTCGTCTAGGCCGGAATCAAAAACGCAGATATTTCCTTCCGTCTCCGGTATGCTTCCGGCCTTCAGCCTGACGAGCTCCATACTGAGCGCATCCGCCTTTTCCTTCAGGCGCGCGTTCTCATCGAGCAGGCGGTCCACGGCCGCGTCGATTTTGCCGCGTTCGGCGCTGAGGGCGCGCGATACGGCGGTCACGCGCGCCTGCTGGTCGCGAAACAGCTCAACTGCGTCCATGCCGCAGATGATGTTCATACGCACGCCGCCGCGGTGGCGCTGGCAGTCGAGTATTTTTATGACCCCGATCTCACCGGTGCGGGAAACATGCGGCGCGCAGCAGGCGCAGCGGTCCACATCTCCGATCTCGACTATGCGCACGTTCTCGGTCAGGTCGAGCTTGCTGCGGTACTCCAGCCGCTTCAGCTCCTCCGGCTCCGGGAGCCACGCGCGCACAGGGACATCGGCCTGTACAAGCTCGTTGGCACGTCGCTCAATCTCCATGACGCTCTCCCAATCCAGCTCGCCGTTGAAGTCTATGGTCGTCTCCCGCTCCCCCATGTGGAAGCCCACGTTGTCATAACCGAAGGCGCCGTGTATGAGGCCGGAGACTATATGCTCGCCGGAATGCGTCTGCATCCTTCTGAAGCGGACGCCGCCGTCCACATGGCAGGAGCAGCTCTCCCCGGGGCTAAGCGGGGCCGATGTGAAATGGAGTATCTCCCCTCCCCGCTCCTGAACGTCGCCGACATGCGCAGCGCCGATGCGTCCGGTGTCGGCGAGCTGCCCGCCGCCCTCCGGGAAGAAGGCCGTACGGTCGAGTATGATTATCCAGCCGCCCTTTTCCGCGCGGCAGTCAAGCACCTTCGCCTCAAAATCATACATATGGCTGTCGATATAATAAAGCTTCTCTGTCGTCATACTCTATGCTCCTTAATCTGAATTTCCGGATATAGGATACCACCCCGGCCGGGGCCTTTCAAGCTCCCGGCCGGCACGGGGGTACGCACGGTCCTTTTACGCATATGCCTTTCTCCGCATTTCCCTCCTGACGCGGCGGCTTTCCGAAAAACGAAAAAAGTCCGCATATCCCGAAGTGTGATACGCGGTCTTTTTCAGCTTATCAGATTACCCTGACGCGCAGCACGTCGCTCATGGAGCGGATGGAGGCCGCAGTGTCCTCCCCGATACGCTCTCCGAGGTCGACGATCGTGTATGCGTACTCGCCGCGCGGCTTGTTTATCATGTGCTCGACGTTGATATTCAGGTCGCTTATGTAGTCGAGTATGCGGGTCAGCATTCTCGGGACGTTTCTGTGCAGCACGCAGAGGCGGCACACGCCCATGCGGCTGAGCGTCGCGTCGGGGAGGTTCACGGAGTTTTTAATGTTGCCGTTGGCAAGGTAATCGTACAGCTCCGTCGCGGCCATCTCAGCGCAGCGGTCCTCGCTCTCAGGCGTGCAGGCGCCCAGGTGCGGCATGGCGATGACGTTCGGGGCTTTGAGTATGGTCTCGTTCGGAAAGTCGGTGACATACTTGGCAACTTTACCGCAGTCGAGAGCGGCGGTTATGGCCTCGTCGTCTACGACCTCGGCGCGCGACTCGTTCACTATGCGCACGCCCGGCTTCATTCTGGCAAAGGCGGCGTCGTCGAACATATGGTGTGTCTCGCAGGTGTAGGGGACGTTTATGCTGATATAGTCGCAGTTTTCGAATACGGTATCTATATTCTCGGCCCGGATGACCTCGCGGGAGAGGCGCCAGGCCGCATCGACGGACATGAAGGGATCGTAGCCGTAGACCTCCATGCCGAGCTCAAGGGCGGTATTCGCGACAAGCGCGCCGACTGCACCTAGACCGACAACGCCGAGGGTCTTGCCGAGCAGCTCCGGTCCGGCAAAAGAGGACTTGCCCTTCTCTACCAGCGCCGGGATCTCATCGCCCCTGCCGGCAATGGAGCGCACCCACTCAATGCTGCCGATAATGTCCCGCGAAGCCATGACAAGCGAACATATCTCCTGCTCCTTTACCGCCTCCGCGTTGGCGCCGGGGCTGTTGAACACGACAATGCCCTTTTCGGCGCATTCGCTGACCGGGATGTTGTTGTAGCCCGCGCCGGCGCGGGCTATGGCCAGCAGCTCGGGGCCGAAGTCATAGCCGTGCAGGTCGGCGCTGCGGATAAGCATGCCGTCGGGCTGCTCCACGTCCGCGCCGACAAGGCAGTTTCTCTTCTCGAGCACGTCAATACCGTGCCCGGAAATGGTATTCATGGTCTTTATCTTAAACATGGTGCTCCACCTCAAATTTTTTCATGTACTCCACAAGCGCCTTCGCGCCCTCGACGGGCATGGCGTTATACAGCGACGCACGCAGGCCGCCGGCCACCTTATGGCCTTTGAGGTTCATGAGCCCGGCCGCCTCCGCGCCGCTGACAAACTCCGAGTCAAGCCCGGCGCTGCCGGTGCGGAAGGTGATGTTCATACAGCTGCGCGAATCGGCTCTGGCATGCAGCCTGTAAAATGAGCTGTTCTCAAGAAAGTCATACACCATGTCCGCGCGCTCATGGCGGAGCCGGTCCATCGCGGCCACGCCGCCCTGGGCCTCGACCCAGTCGAGCGTGAGCGAGAGCATGTAGATGCACCAGCAGGGCGGGGTGTTCAGCATGGAGCCGCTGTCGACCATGGTCTTATAGCTGAGTATCTGCGGGGTATACGGCAGCTCACGGCCCACAAGGGATTTGTCGACGATGACCACGGTGAGTCCGGCAGGGGCCATGTTCTTCTGCGCACCGGCGTATATCAGGCCGTACTTCGACACGTCAACGGGACGGGAGAGTATATCCGAGGACATGTCGCACACCAATGGCGCGGAGACCTCGGGCACATACTGCCACTCGGTCCCGTAAACGGTATTGTTGGCGCAGTAGTAAAAATACCCGGCTCCTGCAGTCTGCCGCAGTTCGGACTGCACGGGGATATGCTCAAAACCGGTATCGGCAGAGGAGCAGGCAATGTGTACGCGGCCGTACTTCTCCGCTTCCTTTGCGGCCTTGCTTGAAAAGTTGCCGGTCACGGCGTAGTCGGCGTCGCCGCCCTGGATAAGGTTCATGGGTATCGCGGCGAACTGGGTCGTCGCGCCGCCCTGCAGCAGCAATATCTCATGCGTGTCGGGGACGGACATGAGCTTCTTCAGCTTCTCCACGGCGCTGTCGAATATATCCTGAAACATCGCGCTGCGGTGGCTCATCTCCATGACGGATATGCCGCTGCCGTGATAGTTGAGCATTTCCGCCGCCGCGGTCCTGAGCGCAGACTCCGGCATGACCGAAGGCCCCGCCGCGAAATTATATACCTGATCTCTTGTCATATTCCTCATCCTTTTATAGATTTTGCTTGAATGGCTTTGCCGGGCATGACGCGCGCCGCGTCCGCAAGGCCACGCTCCGGCTTTGCACAGCGCCGCAGTCCGGACTGCCCCCGGGTATTTCTTTCAAATAATGGTACATTTTTGTCAGTCCTCTGTCAATTATGATTATTCATAAATATTCGGACCGGCAAAAGCAAGTTTTTGCCGGTCCGGATGAATGCCCAACCGCTGCTCATAACCTGCATTCCAAGGCTGCGGCGGACTTTTGCGCAGGCATGCAGCTCCGGCATGCGCGTGCGCATTTTGCGGACACATGTCCGCTCATATTATTTTTCCTGAGAGCATATCTCCCTCGGCGGCAATGATGCGCACCTGCTCGACGCGGCCGCGCAGATGTTCGCCCGCGGCTTTGACGGTAAGATAAGTGTCGCTGTGGCCGATGAATCCGTCATCCTCCGCCGTCTCAAACAGGACCGGGAGCGTCTGTCCGACGCTCTGCTGCATAAACTCACGGTGCATACGTTCGGCCACCTGCTGCGCCTCATGGGCGCGTTTTGCCTTGACGGCGTTGCTGAGCTGTCCGTCCATCCTGTCCGCAGGCGTACCGGGGCGGCGGGAATACGGGAAGATATGCATATCGGAAAAGGCGCACTTTTCGATGAAGGCAAGCGTCTCGCGCTGATCCCCGTCGGTCTCGCCGGGGAAGCCCGTTATCAGGTCGCAGGTCAGCGCACAGCCCGGGAAATACTGCCGCAGCAGCTCCGTCGCGCGGAAGAAGCGAGCGGTGTCGTACTTGCGGTTCATGGCCTTCAGGGTCCTGTCACAGCCGGACTGGAGCGAAAGGTGGAAGTGGCGGCAGAGCCTGCCGGTCGCGGCAAGGCGCCGGCAGAATTCCTCGGTTATGACCGTCGGCTCCAGAGAGCTCAGACGTATGCGCATACCCGGCGCTGCCTGCGCCACGGTCTCGATCACGTCGGCAAGACCCGGCTTTCCGGCCAGGTCGACGCCGTAGGACGCGACCTCGATGCCGGTGAGCACGACCTCCATGTAGCCCTCGGCAGCAAGCTTTGCCGCCTCCGCCGCGGCCTGCTCAAGGCTCAGGCTGCGAAGCCTTCCGCGGGTATACGGAATGATGCAGTAGGTGCAGAAATTGACACAGCCGTCCTGTATCTTCAGCATCGCGCGCGTGCGGCCGGAGACGGCGCCCGCCGGCAGACTTTCAAACTCGCGGCGCTTGAAGGGCTCATCTATATCCCGGCTCCCCTCGCCGGTAGCGCAGGCCTTCTCCACGGCCTCCACCAGCTTTCCGCGGTCGGCGGCGCCGAAGATGACGTCCGCGCCCAGCTCGGCCACCTCGTCGGGGTCGAGCTGCGAATAGCAGCCGCAGACGGCAACGACCGCTCCGGGGTTCTCCTCCTTCAGGCGGCGGATCAGCTGGCGGGACTTGCGCCCGCTCTCGGCAGTCACGGCGCAGGTATTTATAATGACCGCATCGGCAAGCTCGCCGGGTGCGGCGCGGTCGTGTCCGCGCTGTTGCAGAAAAGTTTCCATGGCCTGCGTCTCGTACTGGTTGACCTTGCAGCCGAGAGTGGATATAATATATTTCATCGTTTTCTCCTATCTCAATTATACTGGAGCCAATAATGGAACACTATCTTGACAATTCCGCCACCACGCGGGTCTGCCCGGAGGCGGCGCAGGCAGCCCTCAGGGCCATGACAGAAATATACGGCAACCCAAGCTCTACCCACACCAAGGGACGTGAGGCAAAGCGGCTGCTCGACAGCTCGAGGAAGCTGGTCTCCGACGCGCTCGGCTGCACGCCGGCGGAGCTGGTATTCACATCCTGCGGCTCCGAAAGCGACAACTGGGCCGTGACAGGCGGCGCGGAATCAATGCGCCGCCGCGGAAAGCATATCATCACCTCCGCCGTGGAGCACGACGCGATACGCAAATCCATGGAGGAGCTGGAGCGGCGCGGCTTCGAGATAACGTATCTCAGCCCCGACCGCACCGGTGCGATACCGGCCGGGGCGGTAAAGGATGCGCTCCGCCCTGATACTATACTCGTTTCTCTGATGCTGGTCAATAACGAAACCGGCGCGGTAACGGATATTTCCGCGGTTTCCGGGCTCCTGAAGGCCGCAGGCTCGCAGGCGCTGCTGCACACCGACGCGGTACAGGCTTTTATGAAAATACCTTTCACACCCAAAAGTCTGGGTGCGGACATGATAAGCGTGAGCGGGCACAAGATACACGCGCCCAAGGGCATTGGCGCGCTGTACATACGCTCCGGGCTGAAGCTCAAGCCATACATCATGGGCGGCAGTCAGGAAAACGGCCGGCGCGCCGGGACCGAGCCCATGCCGCAGATCGCGGCCTTCGGCGAAGCCTGCCGCATAGCAAAGGCGGGACTTACAGAAAACTACGCCAAAATGGCGGCGCTGCGAAAGCTGGCGATAGACAGTCTCTCCGCCGCCATCCCTGAAATACGAGTAATTGACGGAGGAGCGCCGCATATACTCAGCGTCTCCATGCCCGGCTGGCGCAGCGAGGTGCTGATGAACTTTCTGGAAGCGCGGGAGATCTACGTCTCGCGCAGCTCCGCCTGCAAGAAAGGCGGGCGCAGCCACGTGCTGGAGGCCATCGGACTGGAGCCGCACGTAATCGACGGGGCGATACGCATAGGACTTTGCCGCTACAACACCGCGGACGATATACACGCGCTGTGCGAGGGCCTCACCGACGCTCACCGAACGCTGGCTCACGCCAGAATCCGCTGAAATAGGCCGCGGGCCCGGGAGCGCCCCGGGCACCGCACGGGACCCGCCGGCGCGCAGGCAGCGGCAGCTCCGGCTGAAACGCGCGGTTCCGGGCAAAAGAGAATATCACGGATAAAGCACCGAATTTAAACAGCTCCGGCAGAAATAACTGCCGGAGCTGTTTGGATCATTCGTTCCCGCTGTTCTGCTCCGCGTTCTTTCTGACCGGCAGCAGCGTCTCGGGATCAATATAATCCATATCCACATAGTCGGCGGTCTCCCACGGGAGATCGCTCCGTTTGAGCTTTTTGTCCATGTTGTTGTTGATGATGGTGTATATGACGACGAACACAGGTACGCCAAGCAGCATTCCCCAGAAGCCGAAGACCCCGGCGCCGAGGATGATGGAGAACATGACCCAGAAGCCGTTGATGCCGATGGAGCTGCCAAGGACCTTTGGCCCGATGATGTTCCCGTCGACCTGCTGCAGGACTATGATAAAAATGATGAAAATCAGACACTTTAAGGGATCGACCAGCAGCACAAGCAGAGCGCTCGGTATGGCGCCGATGAAGGGTCCGAAGAAGGGAATTATGTTCGTCACGCCGACGATGACGCTTATTAGCATAGCATAGGGCATACGCAGCAGGGCGCAGCCGATGTAGCATATGAGGCCGATTATGGCCGAGTCCAGCAGCTTGCCTTTTATAAAGCCCATAAAGGTCTTATCCGCGAAGGCAAGACCGTCGAGAAATTTCTTCGTGCTCTCAACGGAGAATATCGTATAGAGAACACGCTTGGCATTCGCCTTGAAAGTCTCCTTGTTGTTCAGCAGATAGATGGAAACGATGATGCCTATGACCAGATTATATATGGCCATCAGCACATAATATACGCCGGCGCCGACATTCGACAGAAGATTTCCCAGCTCGGGCAGCACCTTGCTCTGCAGCCAGTTGGTCAAAAACTGGTTTACGTCGCCGAGAGCCTTGGTCGCGTAATCCTCGATCTCCGGATAATCCTCCAGTATACGCGTCAGCCATTGTGTGGCATTGTCGATATAGACCGGGCTGTTGATGACGATAGTTTCAAGGCTGCTGTAGAGCTGAGGCAGTATGAGATATACCAGCGCGGCTATAACGGCCAGCATGACCACCTCGGAGCAGAATACCGCGAGTCCGCGTGACAGGGCGCCGCCGTTCGAGTGCTTGTTCTTCCTGTACAGCTTCGCTGTTATCGGGTCAAAGACCCTGGCCTGCAGCGCGCGCGCCAGAGGACCGAGCAGGTAACTTATTACAAGGCCCCATATAAACGGGCTTAGTATTTTCACAAGCGCCCCAAAGGCCCGTCCAAGCAGACCGATATAGTTGAGAGCCATGTAAAAGAGTATCGCCGAGGCAATGACACAGAAGGCAGTTATCCCCCAGTACAGATATTTTTTATCCC
Source organism: Clostridiales bacterium (assembly GCA_029010715.1). GTDB lineage: Bacteria > Bacillota > Clostridia > Oscillospirales > Oscillospiraceae > Limivicinus. The sequence goes on along the minus strand of JAQXKZ010000029.1, from coordinate 3,114 downwards.
ATTTGAAAGGTCTCCTCATTTGAAAAGCCTCCATGCACAATGTATCTCAGATCATGTATATTTTACTCTGCGCCTTACATATCCGTCAATAATCTATTTTGTTAATTTTCGACTCCCGTCTGTTTTATTTTCCCACAGCATTTCTCATGTGTTATGTAAACCCAATATTTCTGTCCTGCTTTGGTTTATTCATTTTACCCTGTTGAAAACTCTGTTGATAATGTTAAAAACTCACTGTATTTTCATGTCCCGGCATATTTCGCGTATCTGTGAATATTCGCACGAAATCCGTCGAAATATACATAATTTTGTAAACCGACACATAGAACCATTTTGTAATACATAGCCTGAATCAGTAATCTGCCATGCTATTTATCGGAGGGAACTATGAAACGCATACTGTGCTTTGTGCTGATACTGCTGCCGCTTTTCGTTCAGACAGCCTTTGCCACCGGAGCCGCGGACAAGGCCGGCCCCTCCATCAGCGCACCGTCGGCGCTGCTGATGGAGAAAGAGACGGGTACCGTTCTGTACGAAAAGGACGCCCACGAGCCGGGTTTTCCCGCAAGCATAACGAAGATCATGACCATGCTGCTGATAGTGGAAGATCTGGAGTCCGGTCGGATCGCTCTGGACGATACGGTCACGGCGAGCGCACGGGCCGCGTCCTTCGGCGGCAGCTGCGTATACCTTGAATCCGGCGAGCAGATGAGCGTGAGCGACATGCTCAAATGCATTGCTGTAGTATCGGCCAACGACTGCGCCGTGGCTATGGCCGAGCATATCAGCGGCAGTGAGGAGAAGTTTGTTGAACGCATGAACGCGCGGGCGAAGGAACTGGGGCTGGAGAACACTCACTTTTCCAACTGCAGCGGTCTGTTTGACGACGGCGCGCATTTCACGACGGCCTATGACGTCGCTCTCATGTCGCGCGAGCTCATCAGGCATGAGCTGATTAAGGATTACACGACCATATGGATGGACAGCATCAGAGACGGGGAGTTTGAACTGAGCAACACCAACAAGCTCGCCTACTGGTACCCGGGCTGCACGGGGCTCAAAACCGGCTACACCTCTACCTCGCGCTACTGCCTGTCGGCGACAGCCGAGCGCGACGGCGTCGAGTACATTGCGGTCGTTATGCACTGTGAATCGAGCGATTCAAGGAACCGGGACGCAGAGACACTGCTCGACTACGCTTTTGCAAACTACCGCTTATGCCGGCTAAACGACGGCTCTCCCCTGCCGTCCGTGCGCGTCGAACTTGGGCGCCTTGACAGTGTTGAAACGGAGTACGGCGGCGCGCAGCTCGCTGTACTGCCCAAGGGGCCGGAGCCGGAGTATGCCCTGGATATACGCGGCAGCACCTCCGCGCCGGTACGTAAAGGCGACAGACTCGGTACTCTGACAGTCAGCGTCGCCGGAGAGACCGTGGCGGAGGTCCCCGTGATTGCCTCGGATGATGTACCGCGGCTCGGCTTCTTCGGGCTTTTCGCCCGCCTCGCGGGGACTCTGTTCGCGCTGTAATACCGTCCTTCCGCCAAAATGCCGCGCTTCAAGTCGGAAGGCCGTGCGGCATGCCGGCGCGCAGAATCCGGCGCACACTTGGCGCTGCAAAAGAGCTTTCCGCGTCCTCCGTATAACAGAACGCGGCAGAAGCCGCCGTCATCTGAAGAAAAACATATCCCTGCGGGATTTTCCGCAGGGATATGTTACTATGTGAGTTCCGGGACCTCCGGTCCGGAGACAAGGTCATTGACCCACTTGCGTTTCTTGACAAGGTAATAACCGATGACGCATTTGAGCAGGTCAAGCGACTGAATGCAGATATACATAGGCAGGATGTGCATGGCGGTACAGCGCGAGAGAACAAAAGCCACGGGTATGCACAGCACCCAGAGGTAAAAGCTGTCAAAGATGAAGGTAATTATCGTCTTGCCGCCTGAACGGAGCGTAAAATAGCAGGAATTTGTAAATGCGTTGACCGGCATCATGGCGGAGGATACCAGCAGCAGGTCCGCGGCGATGGCCCGGACATTATCTGAGGTGTTGTATATCTTCGGAACGAACGGAGCGAGAAAGGCCATCACGACGCCGACAGCCGCGCACAGGGCTACGGAAAAGGCGATGAGCTTTGCGTCCTCGTCTATCGCACGCTCCAGCTCTCCGGCGCCGAGCAGCTGGCCGATGATTATGGCAATGGCATTGCCCATGGAAAGAAAAGCGCAGAAGAAGAGGTTAGACACGGTCGAGGAGATATTGATCGCCGATACGACCTCCAGCCCGCGCATGGAATAGCACTGGTTGAGTACTGTCATACCGCTGGACCACAGCAGTTCATTGACAAGAAGCGGCATACCCATGATGATTATCTGCCGCAGCAGCTCTCCCGGAATTCGCCACGAGGTATATACCCTGGTCACAAACGGGTTGCGCTCACGGTGCTTATGTGTCCATACGATAACGATACCGCACTCGACAAAGCGAGCTATGACGGTCGCGATTGCAGCGCCCTCGACGCCCATGGCCGGCGCGCCCAGCTTGCCGAAGATCAATATGTAATTGCCTACAAGGTTAATAAGCACCGCGATGATTCCCGCCTTCATCGGCAGAACGGTCTCGCCGCTCTCTTTGAGCGTGCTTGCGTACACTTGCTGCAGGGCAAAAGGCGGGATCTGGATAAGCATTATTTTCAGATATGCCTTTCCGTAGCGGAGCGTCGCTTCCATGTCGAGGTTTTCTTCGCCCTCATGGATAAACTGGCTTATCAGGCTCTCTCCCGCAAACACGAAAACCAGGATAAAGCCGACGGCGGCTATGGCCGCAATATAGAGCTTCGCGCGGAATGTATCGGCTACGCCCTCGCTGTCGTTTTTGCCGTAATACTGAGCCGTAAATATGCCGGCCCCGGCAAGACCCCCGAAGATGCAGAGATTGAAAACGAAGATCAGCTGGTTGACTATCGCGACGCCGGACATCGGCTCCGTACCTACCTGACCGACCATTATATTGTCAAGGAGACTGACGAAATTCGTTATTACGTTCTGCACGAGTATAGGCAGCATTATCGCAAAGAGCTTACGGTAGAATGCCTTGCTTCCTATATACCTGTTG
>JAQXKZ010000028.1 GCA_029010715.1 Clostridiales bacterium | reverse complement strand
GGCCCCCATGGTGCACTGGCCCGAGGTCATGATGAGCTACGATCAGACCGACGGGATCCTATTCTCCGCCGACGCCTTCGGCACCTTCGGCGCGCTCAACGGCAGGATCTTTGCCGACGAATGCGACTTCATGGGCGAGTTTCTGGATGAAGCCCGACGCTACTACACCAACATCGTCGGAAAGTACGGCATACAGGTACAGAACGTTCTGAAAAAGGCCGCAAAGCTGGAGATCAGCTATGTCTGCCCGCTTCACGGCCCCGTATGGCGCAGAGACTTCGGAGCCTATCTCGAAAAGTACATGCTCTGGAGCAGCTACACCCCCGAGGAAAAGAGCGTCATGCTCGCCTACGCCTCGGTCTACGGGCACACCGAGAACGCTGCAAACGTCCTCGCCGTCAAGCTCAATGAGCGCGGTGTGCGCGTACGCATGTACGACACCTCCGTTACACCGGCGAGCTACATCCTCTCCAACGCCTTCCGCTGCAGCCATCTCGTCTTTGCCTCCACGACCTACAACAACGGCATCTTTGTCACCATGGAGAACCTGCTGCACGATATAGCCAACCACAATCTGCAGAACCGCAGAATAGCCGTCATGGAAAACGGAAGCTGGGCTCCCACCAGCGGCAAGCTGATGCGCGAGGCTCTCGCCGGACTTAAAAACTGTGAGTTCATCGGCGATAACATCACCATCCGCTCCTCCCTCGCCGGGGAGCAGCTTGACGCTCTCGACGCACTGGCCGACGCCATCGCCGCCGGGGTCAAAGCCTGACAGCCGCTCCCTCTCCCATCCGACGCGACTGAAGAGCGCTTAGGAGAGGCTGCGCAGGCATACAGACCGTGCACGACCACGGAGCCGCTCCGGGGACGGTCGGTCCCTGAACAGCGCATGCAAGGGGTCAGGGCACATTTGCCTTGACCCCTCGCTTTATTATGCCTTATAATAAAAGTATCAAAATAAGGAGGTGCGACATGTTCAAATTCAACCACTTCAATTTCAACGTACTCGATCTCCGGCGCAGTCTGGATTTCTACAAAGAGGCTCTCGGCCTTGAACCCGTGCGCGAGAAAACCGCGAAGGACGGGAGCTTCCGTCTGGTCTACCTCGGCGACGGCACAAGCGCTTTCACGCTCGAACTGACCTGGCTCGCCGAACGTAAGGAGCCCTACGATCTCGGAGAACAGGAATTTCACCTGGCTTTCACCACAGGCGATTTCGACGCGGCACACGAGAAGCACAAGGCCATGGGCTGCATCTGCTTTGAGAATCCCGCCATGGGCATATATTTCATAGAGGACCCGGACGGCTACTGGATAGAAATCATCCCCGCTAAAATATAAAGGAAGCACCGATATGCAGGATATACTCATTGTAGTCGATATGCAGAACGACTTTATAGACGGCGCGCTCGGAACGCCCGAGGCCGTCGCGATAGTGCCGAAGGTGGCAGACAAGATCAAAAACTTTAAAGGCAGCGTGATTTTCACGCGCGACACTCATCAGGAAAGCTATATGGAGACCCAGGAGGGCCGCAATCTGCCGGTGCCGCACTGCATCAGGGGCAGCAGGGGCTGGGAGGTCTGCCCGCAGCTGGAGCCGCTGCGCACGGGGCTGACCGTGGACAAGCCGGCCTTCGGCTCTGCGGAGCTCGGCAGGCTGCTCACTGAGCTCGACGGCAAGGAGGCGATAGGCAGCATCACGCTCGTCGGACTGTGCACCGATATCTGCGTAATCTCCAACGCCATGATCGCCAAGGCTTTTCTGCCGGAGGTCTCCGTAAGCGTCGACGCCGCGTGCTGCGCCGGGGTCACTCCGGAAAGCCACAAAAACGCGCTGAATGCCATGAAAATGTGCCAGATACAGATAATCAACGAATAATGCTCCTCTGGTCTGGAGTTATGTAAACATGAAAGTTTTACATTATCATAAACAATTTTGTAAAATTTTCATGTTTACTTTTTTGTTCGTGTAGTGTATACTTACAGCGCATATGAAGTAGATACTTACTAAAACGCAGAACAATTTTGGCGCGCGGCGATGCTGCGTGCCGGAAAGGAAATCTTTATGTCAGAAGGGAAGTTCAGACTCAATTCACGGACAGGACTGCGCGTCATGTGCCTCATACTCTGCGCAATAATGCTCTCCTGTCTGTTCATGCCGGCCGGCCTGAGCGCAGCTTACGCCGAGGAAGGCGGCGACGGCGCTGTTCCCGCCGTCTGCTCCGAATCCGACGGCTGCACCGCGACGGAGCACAAGACCACATGCCCCAACAGCCCCGATTACAAGGCCCCCGACGGCGGCGCTGACGGCGCTGCTCCCGCCGTCTGCTCCGAGTCCGACGACTGCACCGCAACGGAGCACAAGACCACATGCCCCAAAAGCCCCGATTACAAGGCCCCCGACGGCGGCGCTGACGGCGCTGCTCCCGCCGTCTGCTCCGAGTCCGACGGCTGCACCGCAACGGAGCACAAGACCACATGCCCCAAAAGCCCCGATTACAAGGCCTCCGACGGCGGCGCTGACGGCGCTGTTCCCGCCGTCTGCTCCGAATCCGACGGCTGCACCGCGACGGAGCACAAGACCACATGCCCCAAAAGCCCCGATTACAAGGCTCCCGACGGCGGCGCTGACGGCGCTGCTCCCGCCGTCTGCTCCGAATCCGACGACTGCACCGCAACGGAGCACACAAAAAACTGCCCAAAACACATTGCCGTATACGGCGGTGAAGCATGGACCGACCAGACTCTCTCGGCCACTGCCGGGAAGCTCGGCATAAGTGTAAGAGGGAAGATGCCCGAGGGCGCAAGGCTCGTTCCGGCTGAAGTAAGCTCCGCATCAGGAGAGGACGGCAGCTTTACATACGTATACATACTTAAGCTCGTAACCGTCGACGGCGAAGTACAGACCGACGTTGACAGCAGCGGGACCGAATACACCGTCACTGTCACTCCCGAGGCCGGCAGCGAGTTTGACGGCGAACTGAGCGTCAAGCAAAACGACGCGGACGTTTCCGTCAGCGGCGGCAGCTTTACGGTCACGGGACTTGGCAGATTCTCGTTCAGCGGGAAGCTGAAACCCTCCGTGACTGCGGCCGCAAAGATAGTCGAGACCGGCATAGAATATGAGACTCTTGACAAAGCCATAGCGGCGGCGGAAGACGGTCAGACCGTCGAGCTGCTCGCCGACTGTGAGACCGCGGGTATTGAGCTCAGAAAAAACCTCATCATTGACGGCGGCGAGTCCGGGTACGCCGTCAGCTTCAAGGACAAGGGAATCGCTCTCTGGGGCAAGGCCCTGACCTTCAACAACTGCAGGGTCGTCATGACCGGTATAGGCTCCACCCCATATACCGGCGAGTGGAATTGGCAGGCGATATGCGCGAGCGCAAACGCATCGCTCACGCTCAACAACACGACCATGACCATGGACGGCACCGGTACCGACAACGCCCACGCAATATACTTCTGCAGCAACAACAAGCTCAATCTCAACGGCTCCTCGCTCACGATAAAGAACTATAATCAGGACGCCATTGAGTGGAACGACGGCGACGGCGGCTACAACGTAAATATCACGAACTCCACTTTCCTCTCCGACAACAACCGCTCAGGCTTCACCGGAACGCTGACCATCAATATCGTCAGTTCGAATGTTGACGTCATCAACAGCAGCGGCAACGGCTCCAACGGTTCCAACTTTGACATCAGCGGCAAGTCCGTAGTCAACTTCAGCAATAACGGCGCCCACGGCCTCTCTGCCGGCAGCCTGACGATCAACGACTCGACGGTTACCGCCAACGGAAACAGCGCCAACGGCATACATGTTGCTCAGGCACTGAGCATATCCAACGGCGCCAACATCACCATTCAGAACAACAGGTGCTCAATATGCAGCAGGTGGACTCTTCCAGGCGCTCTCTACATTGCCGGTACTTCGACCATTACCGGCAGCACCGTGACCATCACGAACAATCTCGGCTCCGGTATTTTCCAGAAATCCGGCACGCTGACTATAGACCCGAGCGCCACGGTAACGATCACCAACAACAGGGCCACGCAATTTGAAGCCGTTTCCCTCCCCGGATACGGCGGCGGCATCAATGCAAACGGCAGCTCCGTATCCCTGCCTGAGAACCTCGTAATGTACAACAACCACGCAGACAAGGGCGGCGACGACATCTTCGCTTCAGCAAACACGTCCTTCAATCTCGGCACTCCCGCCGGGGGACGCAGCTGGAAGCTCGACGCAACTCAGGGTACCAACGACTGCCTGAAGGATATCGACGGCTGGTACGATGACGCAGAGGGTACACGCTGGACCACACATCAGCTGCAGTACCACGCAGAGAAGGTCATGCCGGGCACACTGTCCGCTCCCATTGCGCTCAAGGCAGCACACGGCATTCTGACCAGAGACATTTATGAGCCCGCAGAGATCAGCTTCTTCAAGCTCGACTCCGCCACCGGCGCTCCGCTGCAGGGCGCGCAGTTCACCGCATACAGCGACGCCGAATGCCGCCGTGTGATCGGCACGGCTGTCTCCGATAATGATGGTATCGTGAACATGACCGTCACGCCGGACAGCTACCCGTTCACCTTCTACATGAAGGAGACAAGGTCTCCCGCAGGCTGCCTCGACGTCGACGACGTATTCACGGTCGTGCTGCAGGAGGGTACCGCCAATGATCCCCGAACCCTCCTCATAGACGGTGAGGCCACCATAGTCAGCACACACAGCGCAGCAGAAACATACAGCATGACCTGCAGTGAAATGCGCCTTGTTTCCCTGACGGACAGCGGTTACGCAATTCTGAACGATGAATACGTAAGCATCACGGTCAACAAGGTATGGATAGACAAGGGTCATCCCCACCCGAGCAGCGTAAGCGTTAACCTGCTTGCCAACGGAGAGGTATGCCAGCGCATTATCCTCAGTTACCGCAACGACTGGACGAGCGAAGTCTTTAATCTCCCCGTTTATGACGAGGACGGCGACGCGATAGAATACAGCATCATTGAGACTTCCAGGATCGCAAACTACAAGCCCAGCTATGACGGCTTCACGGTTTACAACACCTACCGGCCCGGATACATACCCGCGACCGGCGACAGCAGCAACATCGGCCTCTGGATCGGCATAATGGCCGGCTGCGCGGTATGCGCGGGCGGTATCTACCTGATAATCCGGAAGCGCTCCGCAGGCAAATAAGCCTTAGAAAACCGCAAACAGAAAAATACAGGACCGCTAAAGCGGTCCTGTATTTTTCTGTTCAGGTATTCCTTTCAGGTGCCGTCATATGCCGTCCGTCAGCAGGCGGGCGGCCTTCTGGACCTGTCCGGCGTCAAGCGGGTCGGCAAGGGATACGGCCGAGACCATGTCGGTCAGGCCGGAGTAATCCCGCCTGAGCATCTCTCGGTATTTATCGAGGCCGGCGCCGGGGGTTTCCAGTTCGAGCGCATAGACCTCGAGAGCCACGCTGGCCGATACGGGATAGCTGATGACATAGAAGGGCGCCTCAAAGAAGTGCGGCGTATCTATCCAGCTCAGCGCGTAGTAGTCATCGCTGACGCCGTCATAGTATCCGTACTCCATCGCGAGCTCCAGACTGAGCGCGTTTATCCACTCCACAGTCAGCTCGTCAGCGTCCGCTTCATATACACGGTCTTCAAACTCCGCGAAGGAAGCCTGCTGTACAAAGGTCTCCAGCGTGCTTATATTGTTCATGCGCATGAGATTTTCATATTCAGACTGCGTCAGGCTGTCCCTCAGGCTGCACAGGCCGAGGTACTGCATGGTCTGGGAGTAGCATTCGGCAAGGTCCATGGTCTCATATGCGTTGAAGTTAACATAGGCATCCGTATAGTGGCCGAACTCATGCAGCACACTTATCAGATCCTCCGTATCGCCGTAGGGGCTGACAAACATGAAGGGGGCCTCATAGGATGCAAGATAAGTCTGGAAGGAGTTATTCACCTTATTTTCACGCAGGGCCACATCATAGAGCTCATACTCGCGCATAAAGCTGAACGCCTCCTCAACATCTCCGCCCATGGTCTCCGCTGCGGTCTGTACATGGGTCATAAGCTCATTCTCCGGAAGGTAGTCGTAGACGAGAGACGAGTAGGGGTTGCCGGCCATGAGTATTTTATAGGCCGGGACGATGTATTTCTTTATAGCGTCTATATACTCCCGGCCGTCTTCCACTCTGTAGCCGCGCTCATAGCTCAGCTCATACTGCATCCGGGCATAGCTGTCATATCCGAGCGTCCCGGCCTGTTCGTTGCGCAGCTTTACGAGCTGCACATACACCTCGCCTATGAGCGGGTTATACTTTTCATAATAGGCCGAATAGGCTCTGCCTGAGCCCTCGTCATCCGTCCGGGAAAGATAATCTCCGATATCCCACTCCTCCCCGTCGAGCTCAATGGAGTTATCGGAAAGCAGGCTGCGGTACTGCGAGAGCAGCTCGTTCTCACGGTACACAAGGGACATGTACTCATCGGTATATATGCTCTCCTCCTCCGGCGAGTACTCGTCCAGAAAGCCCTCCCAGAAATAGTCCTCCTCCAGCCGATCACCAAGCTCAGATGCGGAGCAGGCACGGAACAGTTCATCCGTCAGCTGCTGCAGGTCATAGTAGGCGTTGCTGCACCAGTCATACTCGGCGGCGTAATATGCGTCTGTGAAATCCTGACAGCTGCGTATATTTGCGATGGTGTACATAGTGTCAAAGTTATAGCTCAGCTCGTTAAAATCATTCAGCAGACTCTCAACGGCCTTCAGCCCGGCCCCGTTCTCCAGAGCTTTCTCTATCGCCCTGGCACTCATCCTTATATCCTGCATGTCCGGGCGGACATACTCCATGTCGTCGAAACGGCAGATATCCTTATAAGCATACTCCGACCTCTCATAGGCGCCGGGCAGCGAGTCCAGCCCGCAGCCGGTCAGCAGCAGTGCCGTGAGCAGCAGCGCAATCAAAAAGCTCAGTTTGTTTTTACGCAATGCTTTGTATCTCCTTTAGCGTTGTCGGAGCCCTCCGCAGCTTAATTCTAGCATACGGGCAGATATAATGGAAGTCCCAATTCCGGCTTGAAATGCGATGGAAGGTACTCTATAATTATGCGCATGTCATATTAATTTAAAAGGCAGGAGCGAACATGAGATTCACAAAAATGCACGGGGCCGGAAACGACTTTGTTATCATAAACAACATTGAGGAAAGGATACCGGAGGAGCAGCTGCCGGAACTGGCGCGCAGACTCTGCGCGTTCCACACCTCCGTCGGCGCTGACGGACTTATGGCGGTATGCCCGGCCGAAAACGGCGGCGACTACAGGATGCTGTTTTTCAACTCCGACGGCAGTCTCGGCGAGATGTGCGGCAACGGGGCGCGCTGCATCTGCCGCTACGGCTATGAAAACGGGCTTGCCGGGGAAAGCCAGCGCGTGGAGACGACAGCCGGGCTCGTCACCGGCGAGCGTATCGACCGGCGGCGCTACCGCATACGGCTCAACGATCCCAGCGTGATCGACCTTCACCGCCGCGTCAACGCCGGCGGTGAGAAATACGACTGCGCGTATATGGAGCTCGGCCGCCCCGGCCTGCCGCACGCCGTCGTTCAGCTGCCGGACTTTGACACTATGGATCGGGGCAGGCTGCGAGAGCTGGGCCGCGCACTGCGTTTTGCAGATGCTTTTCCGAAGGGCGCAAACGTGAACTTTGTAAAGCTCACAGGTAAAAACGAGCTGAAAATAAAGACCTTCGAGCGCGGCGTGGAGGACTTCACCCTCGCCTGCGGCACGGGCTGCGGCTCCTCGGTCACGGCGCTGACTCTGCTCGGTCTGGTCTCGGGCAGAGAGGTGCTGCTGCACTCCGACGGCGGCGATCTGACGGTCTCCGTCACCTGCGAGGGTGACAACGCACACGACATATATCTGACCGGCCCGACAAACATGGTATGCGTCGGTGAAACACTGGAGATATAGGACAACAGCGCACGATCCGGCTTCTGCTGCCGCCGGATGGTGCGCTGTTTGCAAAAAGTCTGCCCTGACGCGGGTCAGAGCAGACAGGTTAAGGCTGTATATGCTTCGCTTTGCCGATCACTCAGGTTTATAAAACATGTCGAGGTATTCTTCGAGCGTGACTCCGAGATCGTAGATCTCCTTTGCGGCGTCGGGGCCGACGTAGCGGTAATGCCAGGGCTCATAGATTATACCGGTTATATCGCTGCTGCCGTTGGGATAGCGCAGTATAAAGCCGTATTTCCACGAATTTTCCATCAGCCACTTCTGAGTCGGCGTCTGCTCCTGTGCCTCGTCCAGATTGGTATAGCTAAGGTCGATTATATCCGCGGCAAGCCCGAGCTGATGCTCGCTGGTCCCGGGTACGGCGACGGACATAGCCGCGATCTCCGGCGCCTCCTCCGGGTCGGTACCGGCGGCGACAAGGCGCGCGATCTTGTTGTTGAACAGATACTGCTGCCTTTCCATGGTGCGGTAAGCGGAGCATATGTAGGGCTGGCAGCCGGCTTCAGCGCAGTCATAGATCATCTCCAGCAGTGCATCCGCACAGCGCACGTCCATATACTGCTGCGTATCCCCGTCATCGCTGACGAGCTGCAGCTCCGGCTCATAGCCCTCCGGCAGCTCGTGCCATGGATTGACCAGCACCAGCAAATCCGTCCGCTCACGCAGCTCCGGCGCAGGCTCCGGGGTCGGTGTGGGTTCGGGCGCAGGCTCCGGGGTCGGCACATACGTCGGTTCAGGCGTGGCCCGGACCTCAGCGGGCTGAGGCAGCCGGATAGCGCCGTATCCGGTCTCCACAATTGCGAGCAGGCCCAGCACGCATACAAGTATAACCGCCAGACAGAGGACTATTCCGACTCTGTCTCTGGTTTTCAACTCCACCTTTTACACATCCTTTTTGCCAAAAGTATCAGAACGATATGACCCCGAGGTGCTCCAGAAGTATCTTGACGCCGATAAGAATGAGTATGGCGCCTCCGGCACGCTCCGCCCAGGCCTTGAAGCGCAGGCCGAAGATATGGCCTATATATATGCCGAGCGCAGACAGGAAGAAGGTAGTCACGCCGATGAGCGCAGAGGCCGGCAGTATACTGACATCCAAACAGGCGAAGGTCACGCCGACCGCAAGGGCGTCAATGCTGGTGGCGACGGCCATCATCAGCATGGTCTTGACGCCGAAGTCGTCGTTGAGCTCCTCGGCCTTGGAGAAGGACTCCTGGATCATGTTTATACCGATTATCATAAGCAGGCCGAAGGCAATCCAATGGTCAAAGCTGGTAATGATATGCTCAAAACGCGAGCCGAGAAACCAGCCGATTACCGGCATAAGAAACTGAAAACCGCCGAAGTAGGCGCCGGCGATCAGCGCGTGCTTCGCACTGAGCTTCTTCACGCTGAGTCCCTTGCAGACCGACACCGCAAAGGCATCCATACTCAGGCCGACAGCTATCAGCAGCAGTTCAACAAAACTCATTGACAAACGCTCCCCAAAAGTATAGCATTATAACAGAACCTCATAAAAAGCCCGCGGCTTTTTACAGCGCCGCAGGCGCGTGGGGTTCCGCATCAGAAGTGATGCCGCGCGTCATAGCGGCGCACAGCGCTCCAAAACCGATCAGAGCTTCTAATCATTTTTCGGTATTAAAAATAAAGACAAGGTATGTTAACCGTTTGGAACTCGTATAACTGTACAATATGTTTACAGAAAAGTCAAGGAAACCGACGCGAATCAGTTTATACTTGTACCGTAGACCGGTTACAACTTCCCGAAAGGACATTAAAAAATGAACGAAGTATACGAAATGCTCAAAAAGGCCGGCACCTATTATCTGGCGACCTGCGACGACGGTCAGCCGAGGGTACGCCCCTTCGGCACGGTGAACATCTATAACGGCAAGCTCTATATACAGACGGGCAAATCCAAAGCCGTCTCCCACCAGCTGCACAAGAATCCCAAGCTCGAGATCTGCGCAATGGTCGACGGCGGCGACTGGCTCCGTGTCGAGGCGTCCGCAGTTGAGGACGACGACCGCGCGGCGCGCGTCAGCATGCTGGAGTCATACCCGGAGCTGAAAAGCATATACAATCCCGATGACGGCAACACCGAGGTATGGTTCCTGCGCAACGTGACCGCCACGCTCTACTCCTTCACCAAGCCCCCGAGAGTCATAAAATTCTGAATATGACTTGACAACGCGAACTTCGCGCGGCGTCGTGCGCGCAGCTCCCGAAACCCGCTAAAGCCCATAATCCGTTTCCGGTATGAGGCATACGACACGCCGGCAAAGCAGGCTGTCCCAATTTGTGGGACAGCCTGCTTTTTCATCTTATTCGTCGAGTTTGTAGGTTATGTCCTCCCTGAAGCTGAGTCTGGGCTCACGCCTGCCGAGCACTCTGGCTATGGCGGGGATATGCCTGACGATTACCAGTGCGGCAGTGAAAATGCACAGGCGCAGAATGAGCGAGTCGTCCACCATCATCAATGCGACCGCCGCATAGACCACGGCGCCGGCCACGGCGCCCATGGACAGGTATTTCCCGATAAACGTGACCAGCGCCGTGACGACCATCACGGCGGCTCCGACGGAGCCGTCGACGGCAAAGGCCGCAACGATAAGGCAGATGCTGGCATGGCTGCCGCGGAAGTCATAATAGATGGGATAGAGCCGTCCGAGCACCAGACAGAAGCCGGCAAAGGCGCGTCCCGCATCCGCGTGGCCCTTTATGCCGAGGAGCAGGCTGCCTATAAGGACAGGGATCAGGTCCTTGACGAGCTCGACCAGCAGAAGCTTTATGAACCCCCCGACGCCGTATATGCGGCGGAAGTTGGATATCCAGAGGTTGCCCCTGCCGAGCCGCCAGAGACTGCGGCGAAAGACAAAATTCGAGGCAAGCACCGTAGTGTCCAGACCGCCGGTCATATACGCAAAGAAGGCCGTGGGGATCAGGAGGAGCCAGTATACGGTCATTCCTTATCCCCCTTCTGTCTGATGACTATGCGTATGGGAGTACCCTCAAGGCCGAACACGGTCCTGAGCTGGTTCTCGATATAACGCTGGTAGGAGAAATGGAACAGCTCGCGGCTGTTGCAGAAAATAACGAAGTTTGGCGGCTTTATGCCGGTCTGGGTCATATAGTATATCTTCAGGCGGCGGCCCTTGTCAGTGGGCGGCTGTACCCTCGCCTGCGCGTCGGCCAGAACGTTATTGAGCATACCGGTGGAGATGCGCATGTTGCTCTGGTCGTTGACGAAGTTGATTAGTTCGAAGAGCCTGTCGGTACGCTGTCCGGTGACGGCGGAGATGAACACGATGGGCGCATAGCTCATGAAGCTCAGGTCGCGCATGATGTCCTTGCGCATCTTCTCCATGGTGCCGGTCTCTTTATCGACCAGATCCCACTTGTTGACAGCGACGATGCAGGCCTTGCCGGATTCGTGCGCCAGACCCGCGATCTTGGTGTCCTGCTCGGTCACGCCGTCGCGCGCGTCTATCATGATTATGCAGACGTCGGCGCGCTCCACGGCAAGCTGGGAGCGCATAACGGAGAATTTCTCGACGCGCTCGTCGATCCTCGACTTGCGGCGGATGCCGGCAGTGTCGATAAACATATAGCGGCCCTGCTCATTTTCAAACATCGTGTCGACGGCGTCGCGTGTGGTGCCGGCGATGTCGCTGACGATAAGGCGCTTCTCGCCGAGAATACGGTTGATAAGCGAGGACTTGCCTACGTTCGGCTTGCCTATGACGGCGACTTTAATATAATCCGTCTCTTCCTCGTCCTCCCCGGCGGGCGGGAAATACTTCAGGCACTCGTCAAGCAGGTCTCCGGTACCGTGACCGTGCACGGCGGAGACTGCGACAGGATCACCGAGGCCGAGGGAATAGAACTCATATATGGCGGGATCCTCCGCGCCGGTAGAATCCGCCTTGTTAACGGCAAGCACGACCGGCTTGCGGGAGCGCAGCAGCATATTGGCCACGTCCTTATCCGCGGCGGTGACCCCGGTGCGGATATCAGTGACGAGCACTATGACGGTGGCGGAGTTGATCGCGATCTGCGCCTGCTCGCGCATATAGAGCAGGATCTCGCTGTCGGTGGTCGGCTCGATGCCGCCGGTATCGACCATATCGAATTTGCGGCCGCACCACTCGCACTCGGCATAGAGCCGGTCACGGGTGACGCCCGGGGTGTCCTCGACGATACTGAGCCGGCGCCCGACAAGGCGGTTGAACAGCATCGACTTCCCCACGTTCGGGCGGCCGACTATGGCTACAAGAGGTCTTGACATTCAGGTCCCTCCTAATTACTCTGAGTTGATATAAAGAATCCGTCACAGGCCGGCGGCTCTGCAGGCGGGATTATTATCTGTTCTGATTGTACTTATAAAACGCGTCGTTGGACTTTTCCCGGACCGGGAGCTTCACTTCCGGCAGAACGCCGCTGATCGCATCCCAGAGCGCGAATCCGTCGCTCTCTATCGGGTAGATGGGAACGCCGAGCGCGTCCACGGCCTCCTCCAGCAGCACGTCGTCGAGAAAATCCATCTCCTGACGGCGGAGCATGTTCTGTGAAATGAACAGGCGCCTGCCAAGGGGCTTGTCTTTGAGCTGGCGTATAAGGTCGCCGCCGGTGATAAGGCCGGTGACGTTGATGCTGTGGCCGAAGAAATCGTTAACTATAGGGTAGACCCGGCCCTTTATGCCGGGGTATTTTTCCCGGGCAATGGCCAGCAGCTTTTCAAAATACGGGGCGGCGGAGGTGCCGGTCGCAATGGAAAATCCGGTATAGTCCGGCTCGTCCGAGAGCTTGAGCGCAGCGCGAAACTCCGTCTCCAGCAGTCTTATCATCCCGACGCCGTTTTCAAGCTGCGTATACTGTTCGTAGAAATCATCAGGCGGAATCTCCCTGCCTGCCTTGATATACAGCTCATCGCCGCAGAAGAAAATACGGGTGCCGTGGCGGTGCACACATTTTTCGCCGAAGCTCTCGACGAGGTCGATAGTTTCGCCGGCGTGCTCCCTTGTGAACGGCACGAGCGGATAGAGCTTTTCACGGAATTTTGTAAGGCCCACGGGTACGATGGACACGCTGTGTACGGCGGGGTACATCTTTTCGAGGTCGCGCATTGAGCGCAGCAGCTCGTCTCCGTCGTTGAGCCCCGGGCAGCAGACGATCTGGCAGTTCATAACTATGCCCGCAGCGGCGAAGCGGCGCATTATATCAATGGTCTCGCCGGCGCGCTTGTTGCGCAGCATCATGCAGCGCAGCTCGGGATTCGTCGTATGCACCGAAACGTTTATTGGGCTTATATGCAAGGCGATGATACGCTCCACCTCACGCGGGGAGAGGTTCGTCAGCGTAATATAGTTGCCGAGCAGAAAGCTCAGGCGCGCGTCATCGTCCTTGAAATACATGGTCTTGCGCATACCGCGCGGCAGCTGGTCGATGAAGCAGAACACGCAGGCATTGGCGCATGAGCGCGGCTTGTCCATCAGGTAGCTCTCAAAGTCGAGCCCCAGATCGCCGCCCTCGTCCTTGTGCACGCCGAGCTCGTACTCGCTGCCGTCCGGACGTCTGATTCGGACGGAAAGCTCCCTGTCGTAGGCAAAGAACTTATAGTCGAGCACGTCGAGGATCTCATTGCCGTTGATGGCGATTATAGTGTCTCCGGGTTCCACCTTTCCATGCAGGGGACTGGTCGGGTCGACGGATTTTATATAGTTGTCTTCCATTCTCTCTTCCCTCCCGCCCGGCACATGGATATAAGCTCTGCTTCAGCCTGAAGCGCTGGCTCCGCGCCCCGCGGCCGCGCATGAGTCTCTCCGCCGGGAAATCCGGAATGACTTTCCCGGAGATTATAAAGTTTGAGGAGGAGCAGGCTGACGCCTCTCCTCCTCAAGCTTCTTTACTTGCTCTCCTCAACAGCGATGACTGTACGGCCATTGTACTGACCGCAGGCCTTGCAAGCACGATGAGGCATGCAGAAAGCGCCGCAATTGGGGCACTTTATCACATTTGGAGCGCTGAGCTTCCATACGGAAGAACGTCTCTTATCACGTCTCTGTCTTGATACTTTTCCTTTTGGGACTGCCATGTTGACACCTCCTGTTGACGGCTGTTTTGAGCAGCTCTAATTTTCAGTTTAGCCGAGGACGCCCTCGCCCTATTTATCCAAAAGCTGCTCAAGCACAGCAAATCTTGGATCAATTTGTTTCCGGCACCCACAGGGGCCGAGATTAAGGTTCTTGCCGCACGTGGGACAGAGGCCCTTGCAGTCCTCTCTGCAGAGGAACTTGGTCTCCATATCCAGGATAAAGCAGGTCGCGAGGATTTCGCTGAGATCTATCCCGTCGCCCTCGAGGATGAACAGCTCCGGGTCGTCCCCGGTGTTTTCCTCCACGATAACGGCGTTCAGCGGGGTCTCCTTGACGCTCACGAACTCGCAGCCGCAGCGGTCACAGAGGCAGATCATCTCCGCTTTCAGCGTCCCCTCCAGCCTGAGCACTCCGGCTTCATTGAAGACCCGGCCCTCTGCATGAGGCTTCGATCTGTATTCCTTTATCTGCGGAAAATCCAAGCCCTCCGTACCCAGCTCACACTCAAACGGGACGGAGCCGCCGGGTATTTCGATGATCTCTCTCAGGTTAAGAAACATATCGGCACCTCGCACAGACGCTTTAATATTATAGATTACTTGTCAAGACTTGTCAACAATAATTTTATATAGTATAATTCAGAAAATCACTTACCTGAAGGGATTCTTGCGCGGCATGAAAGAGCTGACAGTCAAAGAAAACGACGCCGGACAGCGGCTGGACCGTTTCGTGGGCAAGGCAGTGCCTCTGCTCCCGGAATCGCTGCTCCAGAAATACATCCGTCTGAAGCGTATCAAGCTCAACGGGAAGGGTGCAAAACGCGACACCAGGCTTTCCGTGGGAGATACGCTGCAATTATATATAAACGACGAGTTCTTTGAAAAGCCCAGGGAGGAAAACTCCTATCTGAAGGTCGGCACGCCGAGGCTCACGATAGTCTATGAGGACGAAAACATACTCCTGCTCGACAAGAAGCCGGGGGTGCTTTGTCACAGTGCCGGCGTATGGGATTATAACACGCTTATCGCCAATGTTCAAGCATACATGGCGCAGAAAGGCGAATGGAAACCTCGGGAGGAGAACTCCTTCGCGCCGTCGCTCTGCAACCGTATAGACCGGAACACCGGCGGCATAGTCATCGCGGCAAAGAACGCCGAGGCCCTGCGGATACTCAACGGGAAGATACGCGACAGAGAGATAGAAAAGTACTACCTCTGCGCGGTATCCGGCAGGCCGAAGCCCGCTTCCGGGAGACTGGAGGACTATCTGTTCAAGGACGCGAAAAAGAACCGGGTGTTCATAAAGGACAGGCCGGAACCCGGCTGCAGGACGGCGGTCACGGAGTACAGGCTGCTGTGCAGCAGGGGGCCTCTGTCCCTGGTCGAGTGCCGGCTGCTGACCGGTCGCACACACCAGATACGCGCGCAGATGGCTCACGCCGGCTGGCCGCTGCTCGGCGACGGAAAGTACGGACGCGAGCGCTTCAACAGGGACTTTGAGGAAAAGGGGCAGGCACTCTACTCCTACAGGCTGCGTTTTGAATTCCCGACCGCCGCGGGGATGCTCGAATACCTGCGCGGCAGAGAATTCAAGGTGGAACATGTTGATTTCGCCGAGAGATATTTCGGCGTTACTGATCTGAATTTTGAGTGAAGAGGCGTATAAAAAATGATTAAACTGCTGACAAAGCTGTTCATCAAAGACAGCGAGAACGTCACCGATCCGGCAGTGCGTACAGCCTACGGCAGGCTCTGCTCCTTCTGCGGTATATTTCTGAACATCCTGCTGTTTGCGGGCAAGTATTTTGCCGGCCTCATATCCGGCTCGGTCGCGATAACCGCGGACGCGTTCAACAATCTCTCCGACGCGGGCTCATCAATAATCACGCTGCTGGGCTTTGCGATCGCGGCAAAGAAGCCCGACGCAGAGCATCCCTTCGGACATGGCAGAGTCGAGTACCTTGCCGGTCTCGCGCTGTCTACGATGATAATGCTGATGGGCATAGAGCTCGGAAGAAGCTCGATTGAAAAGATAATACACCCCGAGGCCATCGACGCGGGCATACTCCCGGCGGTCATACTCATCGCCTCGATAGCGGTGAAGTTCTATATGTCCATGTACAACCGCGCCGTCGGAAAGAAGATAAACTCCGCAGCGATGCAGGCCACTGCGACAGACTCGCTGTCCGACTCGTTATCGACGGCGGTAGTCCTTTTGTCCATGCTGATATCCTGGCTGTTCAATGTGAACATAGACGGCTGGGCCGGGCTCATCGTCGCGGTATTCGTGCTGGTCGCGGGATTCAACGCGGCAAAGGACACCTTCTCTCCCCTGCTCGGACAGGCCCCGGACAGGGAGCTGGTCAGAGACATCGAGCGCAGCGTTATGGCTCATCCCGAGATACTGGGCATACACGACCTCATCCTGCACGACTACGGCCCCGGCCGCCAGTTCGTCTCCCTCCACGCCGAGGTCGACGGCAACGGCAACATATTTGAAATGCACGACGCGGTAGACTGCGCCGAGATGGAGATACTGGACAGGTTCGGCATCAACGCCACGATACACATGGACCCGATCGACGCCGGAAACAGCCGTGTGGCAGAGCTCCGCAGCGCAGTCGCGGAGAAGCTGAAGGAGAACTGGCCCGATATGACCATACACGATTTCCGCATGGTCCCGGGCAACACGCATACTAACCTTATCTTCGACGCGGCTGTCCCGGCGGAGCTGAAAAGCACGGACGCGGAGCTTGCCGCCGGTATAAAAGCGCTCGTAAGCGAGACATGGCCGGGCTGCTTCGCCGTTGTGAACATTGACCGCAGCTACGTATAAGCACACACTCGCCGAATAGTCCTCTGAACGGCATACCCGCGCCTTCTCTGAGCGGTCGATTAATTGATCCCCCGTTTTCACTTAATCCCGTTCCCGGAAAGCATGCGTACCATACAGGCGCAAACCGAAAAGCACACAGCCGCAAATAGGCTGTGTGCTTTTTCATTCATCATGACGAGTGTTTCTCACCGTCGACGGTGATTGTGCTCTCGTAGAGCTGATAGTCGGGGCCTCCGTTATCGTGAATATTGCAGTTTTCCAGCTCCGCACTGCTGTTGAAGAACGTCAGGCCGCCATATTCGCAGTCATATATCTCGGTCGCGCGCACGATTAATTCACTGCAGTCACGCGCCGTAATGCCCATTATGCCGCAGCCGAAGAGAGAGCAGTCCTCAATGCTCACGCCTTCGCACAGTTCGAAGTCCAGAACGCCGCCGGTGCAGGAGCCGGGTTCCTCCGTATGCCCGGCGGTAAAGCCGCGGAGCGTCAGGCCCTCGCATTTTTCAAAGGCAAGTACATCGGCATATCGCGGCGCGGCGGCAATCGTGACCTCGTCCGCACCCGCGCCCTCTATCGTCAGGCCGCTGACGCCGGTTATCGTAAGGCTGGGACCGTCGTAGCGCTCCTCCCAGTAATAGCTGTCCGTGCTGTAGCTGCCGTATCCGGCCGCGGTGCTGAGGTCGTATATGCCCGGTTCGAGATATACGGTCACATCCGGAGCGATGGCAGCCAGCAACTCGTCCACGGTGCTGACATGTACCTTTCCGTCATCCGCCTCCGTCAGCTCCCGCTCCGCGGGCTTGCTGTCCATGCCGTTCCAGACCGCCTTTTCCGTTTTCTCCATGTTCCACAGCTCGCTGTAGCTGTAGACCTTTCCGTCCGGGTCTGCGGCTTTCATGTTCTCCCCATTATAGCCGAAGCTGCTCATGTCAGCGTACCATCTGATGATATCGTTGTCAGTAAACGCGCAGCCCTCCACCGTGACCGGATACACGGTCGAGGCAAACACGTCGCGGAACTTATTGTTATTTATCTCGCAGCCGCCGAGGTACACACCGCCGGAATAGCTGCTGTTGACGAAGAGGTCCCCGTCATTGTCGTAAATGCTGCTGTTGAGCACGGCAATCTTTTCGCTGCCGCTTATCTTAAACAGGCCCCACTCGGCGTTGATACCGTGGATGTCGCAATTATCAAAGCTGACGTTTTTGCTGCCGTTCACGCTTGCCGCACCGAGAGAGCAGTTCCATATCTCGGTGCCCGCGACGCTGAGGGTATCGCATTTGAAGGCCGTGACTCCCTCTGTTCCGCAGCCGTACAGCGAGCAGCCGTCTATGACGGCGTTGTTTACGTTCTCCAGGCTGACCACGCCGCCCGAACAGTGCGCTCCGTCTATGTGACCCGCGGTGAAGCCCTCGAGTCTGATGTCATCGCAGTCAACAAAGCTGAGCACGTTCACCCAGCGCGGCTCCGTGACTATGCCGGTGTCGAGGCTCGCGGCGCGTATAGTCAGACCGTCAACGTCCCTTATCACAAGGCCGAAGCCGTCGCTGGGGTCACAGCCGTCCCAATAATAATAGTCAGAGCCGCTATCCATGCCGTAGTTTGAGGCCTCGGTAAGCGTGTAGCACGCGCCTGTCAGCTCTATAACGGTATCCGGAGCGATGGCAGCCAGCAGCTCGTCCACAGTCGCTGCTTCAACGGTACGCGGCCCGTCCGCCGGAACCGCAGCGGACGCCTGCGGTTCCGTGTTCCCCGCAGCCGTGTCCGGCGAAGCTTCACCGCAGGCGGCAAGGGCCGTGAGCATTATAAGGGCCAGCATAAAACAGAGCAGTTTTCTCATTGTCTTTTCCTTCTTTCCGTCATTTCTGTGTCTTCAGCGAACAGGAAATCACCGGAAGGTGACGCTGTCAGGTATGTGCGTTCCCGTCAGCCGATGGAAATTTTTACCTTTGTATGCTTATAAGACGGCGCAGGGCCTCTTTTGTTTCGGCAAATATTGACTGTTTGTAAATCTTAAGCTTTCTTCAGCTCCGGCACAGACTTACGGACTCAAATTGTTTTGACAAATTGCAGAATATGGTTTACAATAATTTTTACATACGGATTTATGTATATATCCGTACACAGAAGTTTTATATGAAAGAGGATGCTGGTATGAAAAGAAACATTATTGCGCTGGCACTTATAATAGTTATGCTCTTCTCCCTGTCCGCCTGCGGCAAGAAGGATGAAGCCGCCGCTCCCACTCAGGTCCCGCAGCAGACTCAGCCTGCCGGGAATCCCGACGCCTCCGCCACCGAGGCTCCGCAGGATAACAAGGGCATCGAACCCAACTCCGGCGTATACACCTACACAAGTGAGGTCAACGGGCTCAGCTTTGACTACGACAGCAAGTACATAGCCATGACCAATCCCGCCGGCAACGCTATGGTCTACGCCGGTGAGGGCACGGATCTGCCTTTCTGCACCATTTCCCTGATACCGATGAGAGAAGCCTCAGAATATCTCAGCGATATGGCGGCAGCGGCAGAGACCGAGCTCGGCAAGAATCTCAAGACCAAGGCCGGAGAGCCGCAGAAGGTTCCATACGGCGACAGAGATATCTTCTACATCTACTACACCTATAAGGATAAGGACGCCGGCGGAGTCGTCTCCTGCGCCTATTACGCGGAGAATCTGGACGACGGAAGCATAGTCGTCTACAACTCCACTGCGCTCGAGGGCCAGACAGAGGCCGTCGACAGCATACTCAAGCTCGCGCTGGAGACCTTCCACATTGCCGGCAGCGACGGCGGCAATGTATAACAATTCATAACTGAAAACGAAAAAGGACTGCCCTGAGCCGGGCAGTCCTTTTTCACGAAAATGCTTTGCCGGGATTCCGATTTATACCCCAGCTCCATAAAAAGCAGTAAAACTTTTTACAGCGCCGCAGTCTATACAGCCTGAGCATGAGAGACGGCGGCCCACGCTGAGCGCGGCATCCGGGTTTCCGGGGTACCGATGCCGGCTGAAGCTACCAATCGGCTTTTGTCAGGCGTCTGCGCCGGGTTCGCTGAGATGCATGTACTCGTCGTAGCTGCACATGCGGTCGATGATACCGTCGTCGGTGATCTCGATGATGCGGTTGGCGACGGTCTGGGTCAGCTGGTGGTCGTGGCAGGAAAAGATAATATTATATCTGAATGCCTCAAGGCCGTTATTGAGCGCGGCTATGCTCTCGAGGTCAAGGTGGTTCGCGGGCTGGTCAAGCACGAGGAAGTTTGCCCCGGAGAGCATCATGCGGCTGAGCATGCACCTAACCTTTTCTCCGCCGGAGAGTACGCTCACGTTCTTGTACACGTCGTCTCCGGAGAATAGCATGCGGCCCAGGAAGGTGCGCAGATAGCTCTCACGCTTGTCATCGGAGAACTGGCGCATCCAGTCGATAAGGTCATAATCGCAGTTTTCAAAGTAACTGTTGTGATCCTTCGGGAAGTAGGCCGTGCTTATGGAAGCGCCCCACTTGACGCTGCCGGAATCCGGCAGCTCCTCGCCCATAAGGATCTTATAGAGCATGGTGACCGCGAGCTCGTTCTTGCCGACGACCGCAATCTTATCATCCTTGCCGACGATGAAGCTTACGTTGTTCAGCAGCTTAACACCGTCGACGGTCTTGCTGATCTCGGTGACGAAAAGACGGTCCTTGCCCGGTTCCCTGTCGGCCTTGAATCCGACCCAGGGGTATCTGCGGTTTGAGGCGGGGAGCTCCTCGACCGTGATCTTATCGAGCAGCTTGCGTCTGGACGTCGCCTGACGGGACTTGGATTTATTGGCGGAGAAGCGCGCAATAAAGGTCTGCAGCTCCTGTATCTTCTGCTCGGCCTTCTTGTTCTGGTCGCGGATGAGCTTCTGGATAAGCTGGCTGGATTCATACCAGAAGTCATAGTTGCCGACGTACATCCTGATCTTGCCGTAATCGATGTCTACGATATGCGTACAGACATTATTGAGGAAGTAACGGTCATGGCTCACAACCAGCACAGTCCCCTCATAGTCCATCAGGAAATCCTCCAGCCAGACAACGCTCGCAAGGTCCAGGTTGTTGGTCGGTTCATCGAGCAGTATGACGTCCGGGTGCCCGAACAGTGCCTGCGCGAGCAGGACCTTGACCTTCAGGCGCGGATCCACCTCACGCATCAGGTTCTGATGCAGAGATACATCGACGCCGAGGCCCTGAAGGATGCGCCCCGCGTCACTCTCGGCTTCCCAGCCGCCGAGCTCCGCAAATTCCTCTTCCAACTCGGCGGCCTTTATGCCGTCCTCGTCAGAAAAGTCAGGCTTGTCGTATATGGCGTCCTTTTCCTTTCCGCAGTCATAGAGGCGCTGGTTGCCCATGATGACGGTATCGAGCACGGTGTAGCCGTCATACAGGCTCTGGTTCTGTTTCAGGACGGACATGCGCTGCTTTGGGTCGAGCGTGACGCTGCCGGAGGTGGGCTCAAGCTCGCCGGAGAGTATTTTTATAAATGTAGATTTACCTGCGCCGTTTGCGCCGATAATACCGTAGCAGTTGCCGGGCGTGAACTGCAGGTCGACATGAGAGAAAAGAACACTGGAGCCGAACTGCATGGACAGATCATTTACAGAAAGCATGGTTTACTCCGTTCAAATGGATTTTTCTGTAGTATAAACGCTGCGCTGCGGACTGTCAATGCCGTGGCGCAGAACGGCATTGTTAACGCCTCATATATTGACTTTTGGCCTGAATTAAGGTAGTTTTATATAACCGACATTTCATTCAGGAGCATTCAATGATAAAGACCATCAGTGATAAAAATGAGCGTGTCCTGTCCGCCGTTATCATAATTGTTCTCCTCGGATACTTCGCGGTATTCGGGATAATCAACTTTGCGGGCTTCGTGCGTTTCTGCACGCCGGACATGTATGAAGACACGCTGGTCGCGCGGCTGATGTGGGAACAGAAAACGCTCTTCCCCGAAAACTATGTGTTCGGGAATCAGTTTTACGTGGTCGCAACGCCTGCCCTTTCGGCTCTCTTTTATGGGCTCACCGGCAGTATGAACACCTCTATGGAGCTTGCCACGACCGTGATGTCCCTGCTGATACTTGTATCGCTGGACTGGCTGCTGCGTCCGTTCGTAAGAAAACGGCTCATACGTCTTTGCTCCCTGCTCATGGTCGTCGCGGTCGTTTCCGTGCCGGACGCCGTCAGGCAGGACGAGGGACAGCTGTTTTTCATCATGGCGAGCTTCTACGCCTGCTACACGATAAGCTATTTTGTGATAATGGGCGACTATATCCGCGCTTTCGGTGACGGGAGGCTGCGTCCGGTCCCGTTCGTCCTTTCGCTGTTTCTCTGCTTCTGCACCGGTATGCAGAGTCTGCGGCAGACCTGCATAAGCATTCTGCCCATTCTCGCCTTTGAGCTGTGCGCCGCAGTGTACAGAAAAATAAGGACAGGCCGTTTTTACTCCCGCGGGCAGTATATGACGCTCATCCGGGCCGCGGCGTACGCGGCGGCTAATCTCTGCGGTCTCGTGTTAATACGCGCGCTGGACGTCTGCCAGCAAACCATATACCTCCATGGCGGCGCATCCGCTGACGCGGTAACGAGCGGCACGCTCAGAACTATCATTGACGCAATGCGCTGCGTTACCGGCTTTGACTATGCGCAAGGCTTCGGAGGCTTCTTCATCGTCACGTTCATATTCAACACGGGGACAGTACTGTATGCCGCTGTACTCGTACTGCGGGCACTAAAAAAAGGCCCGGG
This sequence comes from Clostridiales bacterium, assembly GCA_029010715.1. GTDB lineage: Bacteria > Bacillota > Clostridia > Oscillospirales > Oscillospiraceae > Limivicinus. The sequence continues at coordinate 80,814 of JAQXKZ010000028.1, read as the reverse complement.
CGCGGTTCATATATGCTGGATGATAACCGCCATAAGCATCGCCGGGGTAATTCTGGCTGCTGCTCTGTCGCTTGTATACCTGCGCCGTATCTATGTCTTCATGTATTACTTTCTGGTCGTCTTTTCTCTTGTAATCATACTGGAGAAGTGCAGCGGAAGGGTACGCACAGGACTTATCCTGCTCTTTGCCGTCATTGCTTCATGTAACATCTATTTCACCTACTGGGACAATGCGCGCACTTCCCTGCAGGGCGAGCCGACCGATCCGCAGAGAATATGCGAATACGCCGTGGAGAACGGCTACGAGCTCGTGTACGGCGACTTTGCATACTCCGCGCCCTCCGTGGCGGTATGGTCCGACGGCGCGCTCATCGCCGGCTGTTGGGATGAAAATTGCATATTCAAGGTCATCCCCTATATAAACATTCAGACCATCTATTATTTGGATGACTTCAGCCGGGCGATATTTGTCTTTCGCACATGTGAATACGATACCGCTCTCTTTGAAACCGAGGCGAACGGTACCGAGCTGACCGTTCTCTGCGAGTACGGCGACTACATCGTATGTTCGGCCTCAAAACAGCTGATGTATCCTATTACCGAAAACTGGTATTATACGCGCGCCGCGCTCAGCGGGAAATGATTCCGCGCTCATAGGCCGGCCGCACGGCCGATTATGCGCCTGAAGTCCTCTACCGTCCGCCGGCACAGGAGTTCAGGCCTTATAACGAAAATCCGGGTATACCGGAGCATCGCCGTTACCGCACGCAATACAGATTCCGGCATAGAAAAACCGCATGGAGAAACTCCATGCGGTTTTTTGTTTAAGAGGCTTTATTTGCCGAACCAAGTGATGATATGGCGCGGGCAGATTTCGGCGCAGTGGCCGCACTGTACACACTTGGTGACATCGACAACGGCGAGGTTGTCTTTAACGACAATAGCGTCGGCCGGGCACTCTCTCTGGCACTTCATACAGCCGATGCAGCCGAAATCGCACATCTTCATGACCTTTGCGCCCTTGTCCTTATTGCCGCAGGCGGGCATGATCTTCTGGCTCTCGGGGATCAGCTTTATGATGCTCTTGGGGCAGGTATCGGCACAGGCGCCGCAGCCGACACACTTGTCGCGGTCGACCTTTGCGACACCGTCAACAATGTGCATAGCGTCGAACTGGCAAGCCCTGACGCAGTTGCCGAGACCTATGCAGGCGAAGGTGCAGGTCTTATTGCTCTTGCCGCCGAAAAGCATGGCAGCCTGACAGTCAATGGGGCCGGAGTAGTTGAAACGCTTCTCCACATGGCCCTCGGTGCCGGAGCAGGGAACGAAAGCGACCATCTTTTCGACGTCGCCGGCGGAAACACCCATGACGGCGGCGATCTTGGCGGCAGCCTCAGCACCGCCGGCAACACACTTATTGGTGGGCGCCTTGCCGGCAGCGACAGCAGCGGCATAGCCGTCACAGCCGGGGAAGCCGCAGCCGCCGCAGTTAGCGCCGGCGAGGCATTCTCTGACAGCCGCCTGCTTGGGGTCTACTTCAACATGGAATATCTTGGATGCATAGGCGAGCAGAGCGCCGAATATGCCGCCCAGCACACCAAGGACGAGGATAGCAAGAAGTATAGTACTCATATTCTTTCACCCTCCCCTGTTAAAAGATCTTCATTCCGCTGAAGCCCATGAAGGCCAGGGCCACCAGAGCAGCGGAAACGAGACAGATGGAGAAGCCCTCGAAGCACTCGGGGTAGTCGGCGAACTCCACGCGCTCGCGGACGCTGGCAAAAAGAACGATAGCGAGCAGGAAACCGACGCCGCCGGTGATGCCGTATACGAGAGACTCGATGAAGTTGTAGTTGTTCTGGACATTCAGAAGAACAACACCGAGAACAGCGCAGTTAGTGGTAATCAGGGGCAGGTAGATACCAAGCGCAGAATAAAGGGACGGAACCATCTTCTTGAGGAACATCTCAACGAACTGGACCAGAGCGGCAATGACCAGAATGAAAGCCAGGGTCTGGAGGAAGGCGAGGCCCAGAGGGACAAGTATGTACTGATCTATAACCCAGCAGATAGCGGAGGCAAGACCCATAACGAATACAACCGCAAGGCCCATACCGACAGCGGTGTCGACCTTATTGGAGCAGCCAAGGAAGGGGCAGCAGCCAAGGAACTGCGAGAAGATGAAGTTATTGATCAGGATGGCGCCAAGAGAAATGGAAATGATGTTAGTCAGCATTATTCTTCAGCCTCCTTCTCAGCTTTTTCTGCAAGCTCCTGCTTCTTCGCGGATTTCTTGAGCGCATACTGCATAACGGCAATCAAAACGCCGAGAGTCAGGAAGCCGCCGAAAGGCAGGCTCAGTATGGAAGCGCCAAAGGTCTCGGGGAAGATCTGGATGCCGCCGCCGGTACCGTCGAGGGTGAAGCGGAAGCCGTTTGCGATGTCAATAAGACCGCCGCCGAAACGTCCGCTGCCAAGGAGCTCACGTACAACGCACATGATGATGAGCACGCAGGTGTAGCCGATGCCCTGGAAAATACCGTCCCAGAAGGAAGCGCCGACAGGCATCTTCTGGCAGAAGGCTTCGGCACGGCCGATAATGATGCAGTTAACGACGATCAGGGGAATAAAGACGCCCAGAGCCGAGCTCAGCGCAGGTACGAAGGCCTGAAGCAGAAGGTCGACTATGGTGACAAAGCCTGCAATGACAACGACGAAGATAGCCAGACGAATCTCATCGGGGATGATCTTACGGATAGCGGAAATAACAACGTTGCAGCAGGTGAGGATGATGAGAACGGACAGGCCCATGCCAACGCCGTTGAAGAGAGTGGTAGTGATTGCCATGGTGGCACACATACCGATCTGCTGGACGAGAACAGGGTTATTGGTGATAAGGCCTTCCTTAAACTGTTTCTTGATATTCATTCAGCCGTTCCTCCTTAACCCAGGGATTCTGCAGCCTTGATGGCGACAGAGGTTGCTTCAGTAACTGACTTGGAGGTAATAGTCGCACCGGTGATGGCGTTGATCTCGCCGCCGGCCTTGGTAAGCGCAATAGCCTCATCCTGGCCTACGAACTGGGCTCTGAAGTCCATACCGGCCTGAGAGGTGCTGGCCGCAACAGCGCCCAGACCGGAGGTCTCGGAATGGGAGATGATGGATATACCGGTGCACTTGTAGTCGGTGTCGACGCCGACAGCCATAGTGATGCTGCCCTGTGCGCCGGAGAAGGTAGTGGTGACGACCCAGCCGGCGCCGTTATTGCATTCGTTGATGCTGTCGACGGTCGGGAAAGCGGTCTTGTCAAAGCTGACTTCGGTATAGCCGTTGTCAGAGGCGAGAACTGCAGCGTAAGCCTTCTCGGTCTTTATGCGGTTCTGCTCCTCGATGCGGTCCTTGGTGAACGCGTTCACGACGCCGAGGACGCCGGCCACGATGGCACAGACCAGGAACAGAACTATGGTAAGCTTAACTATCTTATTCATTTAGCTGCCTCCTTTGCTGCCTTCGCGGCTGCCTTCTGGGCGGCAATGTCTTCCTTGGTCACGCCGAACTGAGGACGGCAGAAGCCCTTGTCGATGGCCCATGCGCAGAGGTTCATGATAAGGATGGCGTAGGAGACGCCTTCCGGATAGCCGCCGAAGTAGCGGATAAGCACGGTCAGAGCGCCGCAGCCGAAGCCGTAGAGCAGCTGTCCGGGCATGGTAACGGGGCTGGTGGCATAGTCGGTAGCCATGAATATGGCGCCGAGCATGAGGCCGCCGGAGAGGACGTTTGCAAGCATCCAGTCGACATTGCTGTAACCTGCATGGCCGAAGATCAGGGTCAGGACCGCAACGGTGCCGATAAACGCAACGGGGATGCGCCAGGTGATGACCTTACGGATGAGCAGGTAAACGCCGCCGATGAGCAGAGCCAGAGCGCTGATCTCACCGATGCAGCCGGGGATCTGGCCGAGGAAGAGGTTGCCCATGGTGAAGGGCATGGGCTCGCCGCTGTACATGTAGCTCAGGGGGGTCGCGCTGGTAACGCCGTCGATAGTGATATTTCCCATGATGGCGGCATATGAGGCCATCAGGAAAGCACGGCCTGCCAGAGCGGGGTTGAGGAAGTTCTTGCCGAGGCCCCCGTACAGCTGCTTGACAACAACGATAGCAAACAGAGTGCCGATGATGGGCATCCACCACGGGGACTGGGGGGGCAGGGTCATAGCCATCAGGAGACCGGTGAGGGCGGCGGTAAGGTCGCCGATGGTATTGGTCTTCTTCAGGAGCTTGCGGTACGCCCACTCAAAGAACACGGCGGAGACGACGGAGGTCGCCATGACGATCAGGACGCGGGCGCCGAAATGTATAACGCTGACAATGACCGCGGGCAGCAGAGCCAGAATCACGTCGAGCATGATGCGTCTGGTATCGGTATTGGTCCTCACCTGCGGCTGATACGCCACGTCAAGGACAATTCTTTCTTTATTTTCCTTCATTACACGGCCTCCTTTGCAGCGGCCTCTGCTTCAGCCTTGGCCTTTTCCTTTGCTGCTTTGACCTGGAACATGATCTTCGCGGTCTTGAACGCATGAGTCAGAGGCATTCTGGCCGGGCAGTTGAAGGAGCAGCTGCCGCACTCAAAGCAGTCGGTTATATGGTATTTCTGCATGTTCTCAAAGTCGCCCTTGCTGTAGTACATATACATAAAGACGGGTTCGAGATTCATCGGGCAGACGGAGATGCACTTGCCGCAGCGGATGCAGGTGGGATTATCCACATGCTTATCCTCTTCTTCGGTGAAGAACAGGACGCCGGCAGTGCCCTTAACGGTGGGCGCGTCAAAAGTGGTGGCGCAGATACCCATCATCGGGCCGCCGAGGACGATCTTTCTCGGAGTCTTGACAAAGCCGCCGCACTGCTCGGCAATGTGGCTGAACGGTGTGCCGACGCGGGTAAGGCCGTTGACAGGGGCCTTGAGCGCGCTGCCGCCGTAGGTAACGATACGCTCAACAACGCTCTTGCCTTCGTAGCAGGCCTGGTAGATCGCGTATGCGGTACGGGTGCTGACCACGTTGCATCCGACACCGGAGGGCAGACCGCCGGGCTTGACTTCGCGGTTGGTAATCGCCTTGACCTGCATCTTCTCGCCGCCCTGAGGGTACTTGACGTCCTCGGGGACTATCTCTACGCCGTACTGAGCGGGATTCAGAGAATTGAGAAGGTCGATGGCATCCTGCTTGTTCTTTTCGATGCCGTAGTAGGCCTTTTCTACCCCGCTGGCGATACGCGCAAGTTCAATGCCGCGGAGCAGCTGCTCGGGGAAGTTGAGCATGGTGAGATGGTCGCCGTTGAGGTAAGGCTCACACTCTGCACCGTTTATAATAAGAGTATCAACCTTGCCGATGCCGCCGCGGATCTTCACGGCAGTCGGGAACATTGCGCCGCCCATACCGACAACGCCGGCCTCGCGGATGCGCTCAAGAATAGCATCGGGATCCTTCAACTGTTCTTCAGTCAGCGGTTCCATGAGCTCGGGGGTATCCTGGAAGTCATTTTCGATAACCACAGACATTATCATGTCTCCCAGGGGGTGCGGTCTCGGCTCGACAGCCACGACCTTGCCGGATACGGAGGCGTGGACCGGCGCGGAAACGGGAGCCGGATTCTCGCCGATCTTCTGATACATTTTCACATAATCCCCTACCTGGACCAGAGGCTTACAGGGGGCGCCTATGTGCTGTATCATAGGGATGATCACCTGTGCAGGCGGCGCTATAACAGTCGTCGGAATCTCCGGTGACTTCATATAATTGGGGTGCACACCGCCTTTGAACTTGTAGGACATTAGCTTCACCTCGTTATTTTTTACGTGGTCTTACTTACCGACACATTTTATCACAAACGTTCACAATCTGTCCATGACTTTTTCTGTAAAATGCGACAATTTCACAAAACAATTTTGTAACAATCATGTTATTGTTTTATCAGTTACTGTCGGATCTGCAGAGTCTTTGCCGGTATACGCCGGACGTATTCGCCCAGTGTTAAGAAAACGCCGCGGATTCCCACGAAAACACGGAATCCGCGGCACAAAAATGCGCGTTTTATGGATTTTGGCCTGCAGAATCTGCCGGATTTTCGAATATGTTTTCGTTTATATTCCGGTCAGTACGCACTTACAGAAGCAGATAAACGTGCCCGCAGTAATGATATTCATGCGGACCTTTCATTATTAACGGCAGCCGGCGTGTTTTTCCTCCGCTAAGCGTTTACGGCAGCCGTACCGCAGGGACGCGGCAGATTCAGCCCAGAGCGACGTCAAGGATCATCATCATCAAAAAACCGCCCATGAATCCGAAGAGACCCGGACGATCCTTTGCGGCAGGTATCAGTTCACAGACCACGACATAAATCATGGCGCCGGCGGAGAAGCTCAAAAGCCACGGCATGAGCACATGCACACCGGAGGCGGCAAACACGGCAAGCATACCGAAGACTGGCTCGACCGCGCCGGAGAAAACGCCCATGAGGAAAGCGCGGCCGCGGCTCAGCCCCAGCTGGCGCATCGGCAGCGAGACCGCAGCCCCCTCGGGGAAGTTCTGCACGCCGATACCGAGCGAAAGAGCAATGGCTGCGGTAAGGCCTTCGGCATTGCCGGCAAGAGCGAAGGCCAGGCCGACGGCCATGCCCTCGGGAATATTATGCAGAGTTATGGCGGTCATCAGCAGCGAGTCATTCGCGGCCGGGACAGCGCTTCTTTTTATGCGCCGCGCGGCAAGGGAATCCAGCGCCGCGAGGAACACCGTCCCGGCAAGCGTGCCGAGCGCCGCGGGCACCCAGCAGGGCATCGGCAGCTCCTCCGCCTGTTCCAGCGCCGGAAGAAGCATGCTCCACACAGACGCCGCCATCATCACTCCGCCGGCAAAGCCCATCATCACGGCCTGAAAACGCAGTTTCATCCCGCCGGGGAAGAGAAACACCATCGCCGCGCCGAGCGAGGTCATGAGGAAGATAAAGCCCGTGCCCATCGCGGCACGGGAAACGGATGAGATCATAGAAAATCAGCGCCTTTTCATTGAATTTTTAAGTAACAAATACCGAACGGGCTGACTGTGTCAGTCCGTTCGGTTCAGGTCGTATTATTCTATGCGGTCATCCGCGCCGCGGTTACCCTGTTTATTCTCCGGTTTTGACCAGCTCCACGAGCTCGGTATCGGTATATATCCGCATGTTGTCGATATCCCTTTCGGCGGCGAGCTGTTCAAGCCTTGCGGCCATCAGCTCATAATAGCCGCCGTCCTCGGCGTCAAGCCTCCGTGCGAGGCGCGGAAGCTCCTTCTCGCACACTGCGCGCAGGTTTCCTCCTTCACCGGCGCAGCTATCCAGCAGCCAATCCAAGGCCTCCCGCTCAGTCATACCGCGCTCGATATAGTACTTTCTGCCGTACAGGCCGTACAGCACGCGCTGCGCGTCCAGATAACCGATGACCATGTCGCGGCGAGCCTGCTCCGCATCGAAATTGAGCACAAAGCCGAGGTCCGAATTGGTTTGGATAGTGGTGACGTGCACATCATCCGGCATCCTGAACCGGCGTTCACGGCCGATGCCGGGGATGCGCACGGCGATAATATCCTTATAGCCGTTTTCGACCAGCACATGCAGAGGCAGGCTGTCGACAAAGCCGCCGTCGGTATAGAGCTTACCGCCGAGCTTTTCAAGGCGGAAGCTCGGATGGTAGGCGCTGGCCAGAAGCATGTCGCAGATCTCGTCCTCCGGCAGGTCGTTGATCTTTATTTCAAGGCTCTTGCGGTCGGAGAGCGAGACTGTGCAGACAAAGAGCTCCACATCGGAGTTCCTGACCTTTTTCACGTCCACCACCTCGCGCACCCAGGCGCGCAGCGGCGCCACGTCCAGCCCGCGGTTGCGGATAATATCAAGCACCTGTGCCATAAGCTCATGTATATCGTCGAGCTCAAGCCCGCCGGTCATGGCCCTGTGGAGGTCCTCCTCGCCCTGCTCGTCGACGTCTATGACCTTCGAAAGGCGCATATCGCTCCACACCTGCACAGCGCGCGGCAGGTCACGCATGGCCATGAGCGCGCCGTTGAGCGCGCCGACAGAGGTCCCGGATACCGCGTTGTATTTTATCCCCGCATCCTCGAGGGCCTGCCAGGCGCCGATCTCATAGGCGCCCTTCGCGCCGCCGCCCTCCAGAGCTATGGCATAGGTCTTTTTGTTGTCCAGTTTGAGCTGCATAATAGCTCCCTCCCGCAGCCGCAAGGGCAATTTTCCGAAAACATAATATCACAGAAGGACGGTATGTTACAAGCCGTTTCAGGCAATGGAAAGCGGGCAAAGATCTGAAAGGCGGAATCGTGTCAGGCGGGGCGGTATCAGCAGAGCATAACGGAGACATACGGGCATGGATGACAACGAAGCATGGCACGATTATGACCGAAAAGATTGTCCTGTTTTTACGGCACTTCAGTATTTATATGAGCCCGCAGAGCCAGAGGGCTATGATCGCCGCAGACGCGCCCAGAATTAACAGTGCCGCCGGAGACAGGAACGGCTGCCTTCTGCCGGGCAGGGTCTTCGCGGTATATCCCTCGGCAGCGGAGCGGGCCTGACTCAGAAGCTCGCCGCGGCTGACTCCGGGGCCGCGCAGAAGATCATCACGCAGGATGAACACCGCCTCGGTGAACATCGCGTCCGGGGCCTTTACGACTATGGCGCTGCGCATATTGCCGTGTATGACCGGACACTCCTCGCCGCCGCTGCGCCTGCGGCGTCTTCTCAGGCGCATGGCGGCCAATGAAAAAAGATCCGCGATTTTGGCGCATATCCCGCTCCTCATGCCCTCTCCTCCACGCGTATGGTCACCACGGTCATGTCATCGTTTGCTCCGTAGAGGCTCTCCGCCTCCTTCAGCGTTGCCCGCGCGAGGGCCTTCATGTCGTCAAAGCCCTTCGTCATCAGCTTTTTTATCCAGCCGTCGTCGGCGTCGACAATAACTCCGTCGGTGGCGATGACCGCGGTCGAGCCCGGGCGCAGACGCATACGCACGATATCCGGGGCTATGCCGTCGGCCGCGCTGAGCCCGGCGGCTAGAGTCTCGCACTTTATGCGGCGTATACTCTTGCCTGTCCTGACATAGGACGGCGCCGCGCCGTATTTGTAAAAGCAGGTCTCACCCGTGAAAAGGTCGACGCATACGAGATCGACAGTCGCAAAGCCCCAGCTGTCCCCTCCGCGGAGCAGCAGGACGGAATTGAGTATCTTCATCGCAACTGCGGGATCGACTCCGGAGCGCAGGAATTTTTCGAGTATGGCCACCACCTGCGCGCTGTCCTTCGCGGCCTCGTCGCCGCAGCCCATACCGTCGGCCAGGATCACGCAGAGCACGCCCGCATCCGTCTTGAAATAAGTGCCCTTATCGCCGCTGACCTTCTCCCCTTTCTTTTTCATTGCCGCGATGCCGACCGAGACGGCAAGGGGCTCTGCCTCCAGAAGGCAGAGTCTGGAACAGTCCTCCCCTACCGCATAGGGCTGGCACAGGCGCACACCGACAACTGAGGAGAGCTTTTCGAGATAGTCCTCCTCCCTGAGCAGAGGACTGAGCCGGCCGCTCTCGATCGAGACGTGTACCCTGCCGCCGGCGTCGCGGTATACAGAGGCGTCGGCGTCGATATCCAGATTGCGCAGGAAGCGTATTATACGCCGCTCCGCCAGAGGGTCGGAGCCGTTGAGGCTGCCGAGCTCATCGGCTACCCGGCCGAGCACCTCGGACACGTCCATATACTGTCCCCAGGCCACGCTGCGGTTTTCAGACAGGCTCGCACGCAGCTGGCGGCGGTAGGACAGGGCACGCAGTTCGCCGTTCACGGCAGCAACGAAGGCGGGCAGGCCGGTGCATTTATCCCGGAAAAAGCCCGGCAGGTCCTCAGTATTCAGGCTGCCGTGCTCGACCATGGCGCGGGTCGCGTCGTTCATGGCCGAGAGCGTGTCCACATACTCGGCGTTCCAGCAGCGGTTCTTGTTCCTGCACCTTACGCAGACCTCGTCGGCGGCACGGTCGAAGATGCGGGCAATATTCTCGTCGTTATACGGCTCCTCAACACTGCGCCGGACGATCTCAAAGAGCTGCCCGTAGGCTTCGCTGAGATTTTTCACGCGCCCGGCGACGAAGCGGCGGAGGCCCGATTCACCGTTGCCGCGGTCCATATACTGCAGCATCAGCCCGACGTGGTTGAGAAAAGGCGCCGGCAGGAGCATGAATATGACAGAAGCGCAGAAAGTCTCGAACAGGGCGCTTATATGTATCTCCGAGGTCCAGGCGCAGACCACGGCAAGTGCGCCGGACAGAATAAAGGCGAGAACGAAAACGACCCGGCCATGCTTGCCGAACACGCCGGAGAGCAGTCCGGAGAACGCGTAGGCCATCGTATAAAAGGGAGTGCCGGCATTGGCGATATCCATAGCCAGACCGAGCACGGTCCCGACCGCGGCGCCGGTCAGCATACCGCCCTTCATGGCGGATGTCATGACCAGCACGAGCGCCATAAAGCGTCCGAGCGAGACTATACCGAATACGGTCACGCGCGAAAAGGCCATAAGGGCGCAGGCCGCCATTATCATAACCGAGACGCTGTGGCGCAGCTCGGCGGTCTCGGTGGCGCGCAGGCCGTTCGAAAGCGCCTCGCGGAAGAAATAGGTCCCACCGAAAGCGAGGTTCACCTCAAGGAAGATCTCGGCCGCGGCCGGAAGCGAGGCCGGAGCCGCAGAAAAGCTGCCGAGAAAGCCTGTCAGTCCCATTACCAGCGCGGCGGCGGTCGGCATGAAAAAACTGCTTTTATACGCCTCCAGCTCGTGGAACACGAAGGCGACCGTGTACACGAGCACAGCCGCCGCGATATAGCGTATGCCCCACTCTATGCCGCCGCTGACAAGATATCCCAAAGCCGCGCCGGTCAGCGCAAAAACGCCGCTTATACCCGGTCCCGCACAGGCCACCATTGCCATACCGAAGGGCGCACCGTTTTCCAGCACGCGCGCACAGGACATCACCGCCCCGAGCAGCATGTACGCCGTGCAGCGTGCGGCGACCTTAAAGCGCGGATCCGCCGCGCCCGCCGCAGTCTTTAGTACAGGCAGTCTGCCCTGACCTCCAAGGTCCATAGTTCTCTCCTCCTCGAGTTTACATAAGATACGTTTATTATAGTTATGTAACATAGAGAACGGCGTCGCTCTGCGCTGTTGTATATTATTTTATCCTAAGGAAAAATAGAGGGAAAAGATAAAAGCGGTTTTACCGCAGAACAATCTCGGCCTTGTAATAAGCATTTCAACGTGTTAGAATAAAGTCCTCGACAACGGCGCAGACGTGGCCGGCAGCGGCTGTCTGCAGCAGATATAAAACGGAGGTCCGCTCATGAGCAGCATAAAAGACATAAGCCTCGCCCCATCCGGCGAAATGAAGATAAACTGGGTGCAGCGCAACATGCCTGTGCTCCGCGGCGTCGGAGAGGATTTCCTCAAAACAAGGCCCTTTGAAGGGCTGAAGATAGCGCTGTCGGTGCATCTGGAAGCCAAGACCGCATATCTCTGCCGCGTGCTGGAGATGGGTGGGGCAAAGATGTATGTCACCGGCTCCAACCCCCTTTCTACGCAGGACGACGTAGCAGCGGCTCTTGCCGCCGGCGGCATGGAGGTCTTTGCCCGCTACGGCTGCAGCATGGAAGAATACGCCGACTGTCTCTGCCGCGTGCTGGAGGCCGGCCCCAACATCATCATCGACGACGGCGGCGACCTCGTGCACCTTATGCACACGAAGTACACCGGGCTCATCCCGGAGGTCATAGGCGGCTGCGAGGAGACCACGACCGGCATACACCGCCTGAAGATCATGGCGCGCAGCGGGGAGCTCCGTTTCCCGATGGTCATGGTCAACGAGGCCGACTGCAAACACATGTTCGACAACCGCTACGGTACCGGCCAGTCGGTCTGGGACGGCATAAACCGCACGACTAACCTCATCGTCGCCGGCAAGTACGCTGTCGTATCCGGCTACGGCTGGTGCGGAAAGGGCGTGGCCCTGCGGGCCAAGGGGCTCGGCGCGAAGGTCATCGTCACCGAGGTGAACCCGATACGCGCGCTCGAGGCCGTGATGGACGGCTACGAGGTCATGCCGATGAAGGACGCGGCGCGCATAGGCGACATGTTCATAACCGTCACCGGCTGCAGCGGCATCATCACCGCCGAGCATTTTGAGAGCATGAAGGACGGCGCTATACTCACAAACGCCGGACATTTCGACGTTGAGGTCGACATGGCCGGACTTGAGAAGCTCGCCGTCAGGAAATATGAAGCGCGCCACAACATTCAGGGCTATGTGCTGCCCGGCGGGAAGACGCTCTTCACCATCGCCGAGGGCAGGCTCGTAAACCTCGCCGCCGGCGACGGGCATCCCGCCGAGATCATGGACATGAGCTTCGCGGTTCAGGCGCTCAGCGCGGAATACCTCGCAAGGCACGGCCGAGGCCTCGCGCCTGATGTCATCGCTTTTCCGCATGAGCTTGATCTCGCGGTCGCGCGCAGAAAGCTCAAAGCCATGGGCGTGGAGATAGATTCACTCAGCAGTGAGCAGGCCGAATACCTCGGCGTATGAGCGCAGCATCTGAAAGGCTGAGCTCCCGCCCTCATAGGGCATGAGGCGTTCGGCTCAATCAGCAGTATATTAATTCCAAATCCGGTCGGAGGTGAGTTTGTTGGAAGAGAATATGGCTCTGGAAACCATGGACTACGAGTCCATACACGAAAAGATATCCGACGAGCTCAAAGAGCTGCTTGAAAAGCACGATATGAAGCAGCTCCAGAGGCGCATGGAAGAACTCAATGAATTTGACGTCGCCGAATTTCTTTCCCAGATCGACGACGCACAGATGCCGATGGTGTTCCGATTGCTCTCAAAGGAAACGGCCGCAGAGGTTTTCGCGAACTTTGAAGCGCCCGAGCAGGAGCGCATCATAAACTCCATCACCGACTCCGAGCTCGCAGGCATAGTCGAGGAGCTGTACGTCGACGACGCGGTCGACATGATGGAGGAAATGCCGGCAAACGTCGTCAAGCGTGTCATGCGCACGGCAAAACCCGAGACGCGGAACCTTATAAACCAGTATCTGCGCTATCCGGAGAACTCCGCCGGCAGCATAATGACCTCGGAGTACGTCGACCTGAAGAAATACATGAACGTCAGAGAGTCCATAGCCCGTATCCGGCGCATCGGCGAGGACAAGGAGACGATATACGTCTGCTTCGTCATATCCGCCGACCGTAAGCTGGAGGGTATTGTGACAGTCAAGGATCTGCTGCTGTCCGACGACGACACAATAATCGAGGACCTGATGGACACAAACGTCATCTTCGCTTCGACGACCGAGGACCAGGAGAGCGTATCCGAGAAATTCTCGGACTACGACCTTATGGCGCTGCCGGTCGTGGACAAGGAAGGACGTCTCGTCGGGATAGTCACGGTCGACGACGTCATCGACGTCATGGAGCAGGAGGCCACGGAGGACTTCGAAATCATGGCCGGTATGACTCCGTCCGACAAGCCGTATTCGAGGACGGGTATCATAGAGATGTGGAAAAACCGCATCCCCTGGCTGATGTTCCTGATGCTCTCGGCGACCTTCACGAGCATGATACTCACGAGCTTTGAAAACCGTCTGGCAGTCCAGGCGGGGCTGATCGCTTTCATCCCTATGCTCATGGGCACCGGCGGCAACTCAGGCGCGCAGGCGTCCACCGCCGTCATACGAAGCCTCTCCCTCAGCGACACGGAGCCGCGCGACGCGCTGCGTGTTATATGGAAGGAGTGGCGCGTGGCGCTGCTCTGCGGGCTGACTCTGGCCGCGGTGAACTTTATCAAGATGCTGCTTATAGACAGGCTGCTGCTCAACAACCCCAACGTTACGGTACTCGTATCGGTAACAGTCAGTCTTTCCATTATATTTATAGTAATGTTTGCAAAAGTGGTCGGCTCCATGCTGCCCATACTCGCGGAGAAGATAGGCGTCGACCCGGCGGTAATGGCAAACCCGCTCATATCCACGGTCACCGACGCGGTATCCCTGCTGATATATATATTTGTAGCGAAGCTCACCCTGAACATCTGAGGCGGGCAAACGGAGGCCAGGCATGCATATTCCAAGCGGCGCAAGCCAGACGATAGATATACTGGATTTCAGCGAGGCGCTCGGCCGTTCCGGGCAAAGCGGCGGCTACGACAGCACAAAGTGGCTGTATGTCCCGGATTTTTACACGGAATACCGTTACATACTCGGCACACGCGGCGTCAATCCACTGATCTGCATCGGCATAAACCCTTCAACGGCGGAGCCGGACAAGCTCGACAACACGCTCAAATCCGTCTCCCGTATCGCCGCGGGCAACGGCTTTGACAGCTGGATAATGTTCAACGTATATGCCCAGCGCGCGACGCGTCCCGACGACATGGACCGTGAGGTCAACGCACAGCTGCACAAGGAGAACATGGCGGCCTTCCGCTACATACTCTCAGGCGTCGGAGAAGGCGTATCCCCTGCGGTATGGGCCGCCTGGGGCACAATAATAGAGAAGCGGCCGTATCTGCCGGACTGCGTCAGGGACATGGTGAGCATAGGCCGCGAGTTCGGCGCGCACTGGCTCAGCGCCGGCAGGTGCTCCGCGAAAGGACACCCGCACCATCCGCTGTATCTGCGCAGGGATGAAAAAACGGAGCCGTTCGACATAGACTCATATCTGGAGACGATGAAATGATAAAAATTGCAGTATGTCAGATAAAAACCACGACCGACTGGGAAGAGACGATGTTCCGGGCGGAGACCATGGTAAGGGATGCGGCGGCAAACGGCGCGGATTTTGCGGTTTTCCCCGAAATGTTCAATTGCCCCTATTCCAGAAAGTATTTCCACATGTACGCCGAAATGGGGCATGAGCGCTCCCTCGCGAGGCTGTCCGCATGGGCAAAGGAGCTCGGAATATACATCGTCGGCGGCTCCATACCCGAGACCGGGGACGGGAAGATATACAACAGCTGCTTCATCTTTGACCGGGAGGGCCGGCAGATAGCGAGACACCGCAAGGTACACCTGTTCGACAGTCAGCTTCCCGGGCTCAACATCTGCGAATCAGCCACATTTACTGCCGGCAGTGAGATCACCGTGTTCGACACGGAGTTCGGACCCATGGGCTGCGCCATCTGCTACGACATACGCTTTGCGGAGCTGTTCCGCCCGATGGCCATGCGCGGGGCGAAGATCATATTTATTCCCTCACAGTTCAACACCGTGAGCGGTCCCGGAAACTGGGAGATGCTCGTCAGGTGCCGCGCCTCGGACCAGCAGGTATTCACGGTCGGCGCGGAGGCAGCCTACAGCGAGGACGTCAGATACAGGTGCTGGGGCCACTCCGTCGTCTGCGGTCCGCTCGGAAACGTGATCGCAAGCTGCGACGAGACAGAGCAGGTGATGTACGCGGATATCGACCTCGACGAAATAGACAGGGCGCGAAAGTCACTGCCGATATACCAGTCGCTGCGCCGCGACGTGTACCCGGTGGCCGAATGAAGACGGATATACGTGCTGCAATAGAGCAGTATATTCCGCGCTGCGAACAGGAGCAGCGCGACAGAGCGGTAATGCTCGCTTTTATGGAGCGTAACGCCGACGCCTTTGAGCGCAGCAACCTCATCGCGCATATGACGGCCTCCGCTTGGGTTGTCAACCCCGGCCGCGACAGGGTACTGATGGTCTACCACAGGATATACGATTCCTGGTCATGGACCGGCGGACACGCCGACGGAGAACGCGACCTGCTGTCGGTGGCTCTGCGTGAGGTCCGGGAGGAAACCGGCGTGCGCTCGGCGAGGCCGGTGACGGAGGATATCTACTCGCTGGAGGTACTCACCGTCGACGGGCACAAAAAGCGCGGCGAATATGTCCCGAGCCATCTGCACATGAACGTGACCTATCTTCTCGAAGCCGACGACAGCGAGGCTCTGAAAATCTGCGAGGAGGAAAACTCCGGCGTGGCATGGTTCACGCTTGACGGCGCGCTGGCTGCCTCGACCGAGCCCTGGTTCGTGGAACGGATATACCGGAAGCTCAACGACAGGCTTAAGGATTTCTGAAACGTCAAGCCGGATACCGGCATACGGCAACAGACTGCTGCGCAGAAAAGCCGGGCAGCCAGAAAAGCAGTAAAAATGCAAGGTATGGACAAATCATACCTTGCATTTTCATTTCCAAATAGCGCAGCGCATGCTTGCACGCCATGTACGGGAGCGCGCCATTACTCCTGCAGCAGTCTCTTCTCCTGCAGGGCTTCCTTTTTGCCGTGGATCCGGCCCAAAGCATACATCAGCAGGGTTGCACACAGCAGATTTATCCATCCCAGGTGAGAGTTATTGAATGTGTTCACAAGGCCGATCAGAAGATTGGCGCCGCCGACGACGGAAAGCGTATTTCCGATTCTGTTGAGGTGGGCGATTCTTGAATCAAGGTCAGAAAAGATGTCAAATTCGCCATTCTGAACTCTTTTGCGGAAATAGACCCACTGGAACACACGGCCGATATACTCCGCCCCGGTCTCCTCCATAAAGCTTGTATACGCCTCGTCATGAGGATGCATTTCCATGCGAACTGCATATTCGCCGGGCGTGCAGCCGACGAAATGGTAAGTACAGAACCCGACGCCGTCCAACAGCCAGCCGTCTTGCGCCATTGTGTTCAGCCACCGCTCTTCTTTCTCAAAATCCCATACCCAGCAGCATTTATGTACTGTTTTTTTCCCTGTCATTTTTCGTCCTCCTTAATAATTGACTCGCCGTTCTCGACCAGCTGCCGTAAGCGGCGCAATTCGTTTTTAAGTACAGTCAGTCCCTTTTCCGTCAGCCTGTATTCTTTTTTGCGGCTTTCCTCAATTGCGGGAAGCGGAACAATCCATCCCTTTTCGCAAAGGGAATTCAATGCGCCGTAAAGAGTCCCGGCTGCCAGACGCACCCTCCCGCCCGAGAGCTTCTCCGTCTGCTGCATAATGCCGTAGCCATGCTGAGGCGTATATAGCGACAAAAGAATGTAATACGTTGATTCCGTCAATACAATACTCTCATTCAAAGCGATCCCTCCATTCCTCTGTATATCGCCCTCCGGTATATCGTATTGCTATTATATCGTGTTCCGATATAATAGTCAAGAAAAAATGCAGACGATGTCCGGGAGAAACATCGCCTGCTAAAAAGTATAAGTCAGTTATGGGAAGCCATGAGCGCAGAGCAAAACCGCGGAGCGGTCTTTTTATGCTGTTTGTGATATCCGGGCTTCAGCCGAGTATCTCCAGTATTTTTTCGGCCACGGCCTTACCTATTTTCGCATGTCCCTCGGGGGTAAGGTGTATGCAGTCGGCATCCGACGGGTATGCGTACTGTGATTCGTCGAGGAAGCAGATACCCTTCTCCTCGGCGACTCTCCGGTATTTTTCGGAGAGCTTCGTGGATTCCTCCGCGCTCCCGGCGAGAGCATGTCCGGGTCTTTTGACCGGGATATCCGGAGAGAACACGGTGGGTCCAAGCAGAAGTATTTTGCAGCCGTTCGGGAAGATGGGAGAATATGCGTCATATACCGCGTCGGCGTTCCTCACCAGATCCACCAGGCGGGCCACGCCGCGCATACTCCCGTCCGAATCGGTAAACTTCAGGTCATTGCCGCCGACGGCGAGTATCACGAGGTCAATGGGAGCATGTGCCAGCAGAGAATAGCCGAGGCCGGCGCTGCCGCAGCGGCAGTTGACGCAGGGATCCTCATAGACGCTGGTGCGTCCGCTGATGCTGTCCTCAATGATCCTGTACCCGTCGCCCAGTATTCCGGCGGCCACGCCGGTCCATCTGACATCCGGAGCATACCTTGTGGCCATGGCGGGGACGAAGCCCCAGGCGTTGGAGTCTCCGTAGCATAAGATTGTTTTCATATGCGACCTCACATTAAAAAATGCAGTTTTGCCGGAAGGAATTAACAGTGTCCGCATAGCCGAGCCGCTCGTGGCTCTCGAGCTTTTCCGGGGAGAAATCAAGTGTTCCCGCTCCCGGGTATGCTTCGAGCGGAGAACTGGGTCTGAGCTCCATGTACTCTATGCCCCCGGGTATAAGTCTGGTGTTCACGCGGTCCTGAGATATCAGGAAGTTTATAAGAATGAAGTCCACATCCTCGGAGATCATCGGGAGCAGCGGGATCTTATCCGCCGGGGCGGGGTTTACGCATATATCCGGTACAACGCCGCCGTCGACAAGATGATGGCCGTGCAGTGCGGCCGGCTGCAGCAAAAACTGCAGGCTGCCGCTGGCGATTATTGCCTCGGCCTTCTCGGCGTCCGTCAGATCGTTGAGACGGAAGTACACGGGCCGCTCCTTTTCCAGCGAGTATCCGCAGACGTTCAGGCTGTAGCCCGACATTTCCACGGCGCCGCCGGCGACCAGCTGTTCTATGTAACGGTGCAGGCCCAGGCCCTCATACTGCCAGAAGCGTCTCTCCAAACAGAACTGCTCCAGACTTACCTTACCCGCAGCCACTTCGGCCTTGGCCTGTTCGATCTCTGCGTCGCTCAGGCTCTCACCCTCGCGGAACAGATCCTGAAAGCCGTACATGAAATCCCTGTATGCGTCTACACCGCGTACTGCCCAGATTGTCTCGGCATAGGCCCCGATGGAGCAGCCGCTCATCGCCTTTATCTGTCCGTCTATTCCGAGATCATGCAGCGCTCTGAACATACCCACCTGGTACGCTCCCTTCGCCCCGCCTCCGGAAAGGACCAGGCCTATTCTTTTATTTCTTAAATCAATCATCCGCAAATTGTCCTATCTGAATATATATTTCAGGCTCCGTATATGAGATTCGGCAGGAAAGTAGGTACTGCCGGGAACACGGCCATAATAATGCAGACCAGCACCATTACAAAAATGAAAGCCCAGCCGTATTTGCAGAAGTCCGGAATGCTGACATCCGTCAGGTTGCAGGTGACGTACATGAGCGTGCCGAAGGGAGGCGTAAGGCAGCCGCAATAGAGATTCACGAGGAACACCATACCAAACTGCACCAGGTCCACGCCGTAGCTCTGCGCCATCGGATAGAGTATCGGAGTAAGTATGAGCAGAAGCGCCGAGCCGTCAAGGAACATACCGAGAAAGAACACGATTATCTGGCTGAGCAGGAGGAACATATACTTGCTCTCGGACACGCTCATCATCCAGGCGGCCATCGTCTGAGGTATACGCTCCCAGGAGAGGTACATGCTGAAGCCGCAGGCGGAGACAATTATCAGCATGATGTTGGCGGTGGAAAGGAAGGCGTCCTTCATGATAGGCTTGAAATGCTTCGTAGTAAGGCTGCGGTAGATTATTCCTATGCCTATCGCCAGAATGATAAGAACGGTGCCCGCTTCGGTCGCAGTGAACAGTCCGGTGCGCAGACCGGCGATCATGAATACCGGGATCAGCAGCGCCCAGATCGATTTGAGCATGGCCAGGAACAGTTCCTTTCCCGTGGCGCGCTTTTCCCTGCCGCTCTTCCAATGGTATTTATGCGCATATATGAAGCAGACGATCATCATCCCGGCGCAGAGCATGAATCCGGGCACATAGCCGGCGACCCACATCTTACCGACTGAAACGCCGGTCATGATACCGTAGAGTATAAGAGGAACTCCGGGAGGAATTATGGGCGTTATAAGTGATGACGCCGCGGTGACGGCAGTACTGAAAGCTTTGGGATAGCCCTTCTTTTCCATCTCAGGGACAAGCAGTTTGCACTGCAGCGCCGCGTCAGCCGTAGCGGAGCCGCACATGCCTCCGTTAAGAGTGGACAGCAGGACGTTTATATATGCAAGTCCGCCCTCCTTGTGGCCGAGCAGGCAGTCACAGAAGTCAAGCAGGCGGCCGGTGATTCCTGAGTAATTCATTATCGAGCCGGCAAGTATGAACAGCGGCGCCGCAAGCATACCGGTCGACATGGTCTGGGTAACGATATTCTGTATAATACTGGTAACAGGAAGTGAGGGATTTATCACGCCAAAGTACAGGAAAGTTCCCGCAAGCAGGCATATGGGGACAGGTATCGCAAAGAACATCATTACAAATGCAACTATAATCGGCAGATAACTCTCCATCTCTTCACCCCTTCTTCCAGTGTATAAGCTTGTTTATGCTGATAACAATATCGCCGACGGCAAGTATCAGCAGATGCGCATAGCCAAGCGTTATCGGGATATCCACGTAAAAATACGGGATCTTTGTAAGAATCAGCTTCTTTGAAAGCGATTTGAGCGCCAGCACCCATGAATAGTGCACGGTGATCACACATACGACAAGTATAGCTATATCGGTGACCACCCGGATCACCGTCTGTACCTTCGGCGGCATGGCCTTGACAACAAAGTCCATGGTGCAGTGGCCGTTCATACGGAAAAGGATACCCATTCCCATGTAAGTGGCCCAGACGAGCCCGAACAACGAAATCTCGTCGCAGATCGCGATCCTCTTTCCCATGAACCACCACATAAGAATATTGGCCCCGCACATTCCGGCGCAGACGATTATTCCTGCGCCGCCGATAATGTAAACGAGTCTGTCCAGCAGGTCGGCCAGTTTGTTGTATGCAGCAGAGATTTTTTTCAATGAAAACCCTCCTGTCAAAAGTCAGGTTTCACCCCGCGGCGGTGT
This sequence comes from Clostridiales bacterium, assembly GCA_029010715.1. Lineage (GTDB taxonomy): Bacteria > Bacillota > Clostridia > Oscillospirales > Oscillospiraceae > Limivicinus. The sequence continues at coordinate 60,054 of JAQXKZ010000028.1, read as the reverse complement.
CACGGGGTGAAACCTTTGTTGCTTTTATGTTTCTGTGCGGAAGGCCATCAGCCGTTCAGCTCTGCCTCGATTCTCTGAACCTCTGCAAGCAGCTCGTCGCCGCGCTCGAGGCTGAGGATAATGGGCTCAGCCGCATCGCGGAACTCCTGAAGCTCCTCGGGAGTCAGCTCGACGATCTCAACGCCGTGCTCCCTGCACTCTGCGTAAACAACGTTCTCCTCGTTCTCTACGCAGTGCTGAGTGGTGACGGTGCCCCAGTTGCCCAGAACCTCCTGAATGATGTTACGGTACTCTTCGGGGATGGACATCCAGAAATCCATGCCGACGTACAGACCGTAGCAGTCAAGGGTGTGGTTGGTCAGAGAGTAGTACAGGGGGTCGATCGCATCCCACAGGGAGTTGGAGGTAATGGTGAGGGGAACGCCTTCAAGACCGTCCAGAGCGCCGGTCTGGCATGCGTTGAACACGTCGGAGAAGGCCATGGTCTGGTAGTTGCAGCCGAGAGCATCGAACAGCTTTATCATGATATCGGTTGCGGGAATACGCAGACGGAGCTTGCTCATATCATCAAGGGATTTTACAGGTGCGTTGGCAATGACACTGCGGTAGCCGATAAGACCGTCCTGGCAGATGACATGGAAGCCGGCTTCCTCGCACTCGGCGGCTATTCCGGCCCAGACGTCGCCCTTAAAGAACTCGGCGGCGACTTCTCTGCTCGGGAACAGGTAAGGAGCAACGACGCTGTTCATAACGGGAACATAGTCAACAAAATAGGTGGGGCTGCCTATCATGATGAGGTTTGCGTTGGACATGATGGCTTCAACGCCTTCAGCATAGACCAGCATCTGGCCGTCTGCGTAGACCTGAATGTCGACCATACCATCGGTGCGCTCACGGATCTCGTCACAGCAGGCGATGAGGTCGATAACAGTGACGGCGTTGGAGGGGTCGGTGGTGGTAAGCTTGATTTCGATGGGCTTACCCTTGTCGGCAGTCTCCGTATTTTCCGCGGCGGGAGCCTTGGTGCTGTCGGTGGTCTGCTGTCCGCATGCGCACAATGCGAAGACCATGACTGCAGCCAGCAAAAGGGCAACAATTTTTTTCATTTTTTTCTCCTTTTCTTCTGTTCTTGGCTTTGGGGAACCAAATCTATATCTGAGGATAGCACCTGGGCTTTTTGTTTGCAATATTGTTCTTGATTCCGTATATTTTTTCTGCCTTTTAGCCAAAATTGTCCCGCTCCGGTTCAGCCTATTGTTAAAAAAATTCTTTGCGCCATCGAAAAATTTTTTGAAAAATCAAAAATTTTTTCGTTTTTTTGACAGATTGCGAAGATTATATTGATTTTTTATTTTTGTTTCTTTATTATTCTTGTTGCAAAAGGAGGTAATCGGGATGAGCAAATTACTTCGCCGGTATAACGTGACCGAATACATAAACGAGATGGGCAGCGTGAGCTTCAGGGAGCTGCAGAAGCGCTTCCCCGGCGTCTCGGATATGACCCTCCGCACCGACCTGAAAGAGCTGGCCGAACACGGAGAGATCATCCGCGTCCGCGGCGGCGCCAAATCCATCAACAGCAACACGCACGCCGGGGACCTGTACTTCCGGCGGCTTCAGCGTAACGTGGACAAAAAGGTGCAGATCGCCCTGAAAGCCGAAGCATACCTGCGGGAGCAGATGGAAAAAAGTCCGAACCTCAGCATATACCTCGGCTCCGGCAGCACCACCACAGAGATCGCCAAGCATTTTCCGGACGAGTGGTGCACCGTGGTCACGAGCAGCATAAGCGCCGCCTATGCCCTGGCCTCGCTGAAGAAGCCTACCGTGGTCGTATGCGGCGGCACTCTCAACCGGTTCAACTGCTGCTGTGACAGTTCGTCCAATCTTGCCTATCTGGAACGGATCAACTTCGACATAATGTTTCTCGCCGTCGCCGGATACTCGGAGATAGAGGGCTTTACCTGCGTCAAGGAAGTCATGGACGAAACCATCGGGATAATCAAAAAGCGCTCGAAGAAAGTTATAATTCCGATAGACTCCACGAAGATAGGCGTCGCCTATCCGATCACGCACGCGGGGCTTGAGGACGTCGACATCATCATTTCAGACGACGGTATAAAAGAGAAGGACAAAAAGCATTTTCTGGACAGCGGCGTCCAGGTCCTTTGACGGAAAGCTGAAGATAAAAGCCGGCTCTGTGAGGCTTTCACAGAGCCGGTTTGCGCGTCAGTACGAAGCCGCAGCTCAAAAAGCGGCCGGGCTTTCCCGCGGGGACGAGGAGGAATACGGCAAACGGGATAAAAACAGCGCGGCTTCTGGCGGCGCGCATATGAATATGAGCAGCCGGGTGCATAGCTGCCCGGCTGCTCATATTTATCATTGCTCTCTTCCGGCGAAGCACAGCGGGAGCTCCATCCTGTGCGCTTCAAGCAGGGGCTTATCTCTCAGCACCGTGCTTGCTTCGCCGTCCGCCACAATACGGCCGTTTGAGAGGAGCAGCACCCGGCGGCAGGTATCGAGAATCATATCCAGATCGTGCGAAGTGATTACCTTTGTATTCGGGAGAGCGTTGATCGTATTTATTACGATACGGCGGTTATACGGATCGAGGGCGGAGGTGGGTTCATCCATGAGCAGCACATCCGGGTCCATGGCAAGTATGGTAGCTATTGCCGCCATCCGTTTTTCACCGCCGGAGATTCTGTGGTTATGACGGTACTTCAGGTCCGTCAGGCCGAGCCTCTCCAGCACCCGGTCTGTTTTGACTTCCGCCTCTTCCCTGCTCATTCCGTAATTCATGGGGGCAAACATGATATCTTCATAAACCGTGGGCATAAACATCTGGTTGTCAGAATTTTGAAGGACGAAGCCAAGCTTTCTTCGGACGTCTTTCAGGTTATGCTTATTTACCGCTGAACCGTCAACATATATCGTTCCGGTGTACGGCAGCAGGCCGAGCAGGACTTTCATAAGCGTTGACTTACCGGTGCCGTTCGCCCCGATCAGCCCGACGGACTCGCCGTCGCAAATCGTAAAGGACAAATCGTCAAGGACTTTTTTGCCCTTTTCATATTCAAACGAAACGTGTTCAAAGCGTATCATGCCGCGCCTCCAAAAGCTATTGTGCCGAAAATCTCCGCTATATTGTAATATCTGCACAGGATAAGGGCAAGCAGTAGAGCGAGAGTAAAGACATAGTCCTTTGCATTTGCCGGTTTTACATCGGCATACCGGAACTCACCGCAAAAACCGCGAAGCTGCATACTGGAATACAGTTCCTCGGCCCGGTCCATACTCCGCAGCAGAAGCTGGCCGAGGAAGGAACCCCAGGCGGAACAGTGGATGCCCTTCTGTCCCGGAGCACGCAGCTTATAGGCGGTCGTCATCACCGAGACCTCGTCTATCATGACGGAAATATACCGGTATGTCAGCAGCAGCAGCGTAACAAGCATATTGGGAACATGGAGCTTTCGGAGTGCGGCGCATATTGCATCCAGAGACGTCGAAGCCACAAGGATAAACGAAGCCATCAGGCAAAAAACTCCCTTGAGCATCAGTGTGACCATAGACACCACACCGCCTGATACGGCGGCCGAACCCAAATACAGCAGCGGCGCGCGGTCAAAAAACGGATTGAACAGGCCGACGGCACAGACCAGCGGCAGCACAACGCGAAGCTTATAAAAGCAGGTTTTCACGGACACACCGCTCAGTTCAAACATAAGCACCGGATACAGCACCATGACAATCAGACCGCTCAGATCATACTTCCCAAACGATACGGTCAGAAAAATATATGCAATTGTCGTAATCAGCTTGGCAAGAGGATGCAGGGAGTGGACCGGCGAGGCCATCGCCACCAAATCGTCCATTTCCCGCAGCTCGGAAGCCGCATGATCGATCCTTTCCATGGTACTCCTGAAACGGCTGAACGGGGCACCCGTTTCGGATGCCCCTCAGCGCACAACGTATTTTTCTTATATTTTTATTATGTTATGCCGAACGATTCTTTTTCCGGAAAAACCCGCCCAGAACGCAGATCCCAACCGCTACACCCGCGACGATCGCGGAGCCGAGCAGACCGGATACCGTAGTACCCGCCGCGCTCTCGCTGTTGGAGAACGCGTAATCCGGCAGGAAAGCCGTCTTTTCCTGAACGGACGCCGCCGCATCGGCAGCACCGCTTCTGATGCCGAAGTTATCCTCATCCAGCGCCATATTCTCACTGTAGCCGGCCTCGGAATTTCCAAACAGAGCCCACTCAAGACCGTCCGGATTGGGGCTGGCGAACAGGGATAAGACGCCGCCGGCTGCAGCAGCCGCAACGGCAATGACAATCACCGTGGTTTTCAGAGAACGTCTGCCGGTAATTCCCTTTGCTTCACAGTTTGCATCCTGCAGAAGCTCGGGACGGGATTCAAAAACAAACACAAGCACAGCGGAGGTAATCAAGCCTTCAACCAGACCGATTGCCAGATGGATGGGCTGCATGAGCGCGCAGAACGCGCCGAAGGGCAGTTCGGTAATGCCTGAGAGACTCGTCTCAACAACAACGGAGAAGGCGCCGAGCTGCAGCGTGACAACACATCCGATAACGGACGCGGCAATTATCCTCATTCTGGCAGCGGCCCTGGGTTCAAGGCTGCCAAACCAGCTGCTGCGCATAATCGGCCGCCATATAAGGTAATAGCCCACGAAGCAGCCGTAAAATGCCATGTTCCAACAGTTGGCCCCCAAGGCCATCAAGCCGCCGTCGGCAAAGAAAAGACATTGTATAGTAAGGATGACCACCATTGACAGGAACCCGGCCTGCGGTCCAAGCAGAGCAGAGAGCATCAGGCCGCCGCACATGTGGCCGGAAGACCCCGTCCCCGGAATGGTATAGTTTATCATCTGCCCCGCAAAAACAAGAGCGGCCGTCACCGCCATCGCAGGAAGCTTCTGCGTGTCCTCATCCTTCTTCAGCTTGTGAACGGACATCCCGGTCACCGTACCTGAGGCCACATACATAGTTGCTGCTACCGCAGGGGCCAACAGCGCATCCGCCATATGCATAACTTTTTCTCCTTTTCCTCTTTCTTTTTCCGACAGGCTGCGCTATAATAGCTTTGCCCGCCATTTTGTCGTGATTTGCCGGGTATGCCCCGGTATGGTGCCAGCCAGCCGGGGCATCTTTTCATTTGCAAGTATATCAATGATTCCTGAGCCGCACAAGCCTCCCGGGGGGATATTTTTTTTGCTATGCAAAAGCATGGCAAAAAACAGGACGCGCCATTTTCCCGCCCCTTTGGGGCAGCCGAAAATGATGCGCAAAAACTTCATGCGCTCCGGCTTTTGCCCATGATCGTGGTGCGCGATCCTGCGCATGAAGCTTTATGCGGATTACAGCTTTGCCGCAGCCGGCGGACAGGACTTCTCAGGCAGGCCGTAAAATGAAGCCGGACTGCCGAACAAAAAAATCCACAGCGATTTTCGGCTCCCCGGCGGAACGAAGCTTTAACGCAGCATCCGCGGGAGAGTGTAATCACTATGGACTGCCGGAAGTATTTCGCAGTAGAATGAAAACGCGGTAAAACAGCGCTCAGGAGTCGGGGAACGCGGCGCGGCGGAGTTCACCGGAGAGCGCTGACTTGTCATAGCGCCGTTGCCGCCGCGCCCTCATGAGCGGCGGCGTCCCGTAAGACTGGGCATCGGGCGCAACGCGGCTGCGGCCGGGGAGAAAACTGCGGCAGCTTTCTCCCCGGGCACGGCTCAGCCGCCGAACACGGACAGCAGGAAGCCGGCCGCGATGGCAGAGCCGATGACGCCCGCCACGTTCGGACCCATGGCATGCATGAGCAGGAAGTTGGTCTTGTTGTACTTACAGCCGACATCCTGAGATACGCGCGCGGCCATAGGTACGGCGGAGACGCCGGCGGAGCCGATCAACGGGTTTATCCGGCCGCCGGAGGTCTTGTACATCACTATGCCGCCGAGCAGGCCGCCGGCGGTGGACAGCGAGAAGGCTACAAGGCCCAGACAGATAATATAGATGGTCTGAAGACTCAGGAAGGTCTCCGCACCCATAGTCGCACCGACGCTGGTAGCCAGGAAGATGGTGATGATGTTCATCAGAGCGTTCTGTACGGTGTCGGAGAGTCTTTCGGTGACGCCTGTCTCACGGAACAGGTTGCCGAGCATGAGGCAGCCGATCAGGGGAGCTGTCGAGGGCAGGAGCAGAATAACGAAGCTCGCGACAACTATGGGGAAAAGTATCTTTTCGGTCTTGGATACCTCGCGGGCCTGGACCATCTTGACCCTGCGCATTTTGTCGCTGGTCATCAGCTTCATAATGGGAGGCTGAATAAAGGGGATCAGCGCCATGTATGAATATGCAGCAATCGCTATTGGTCCGAGCAGATGCGGGGCGAGCTTTGTGGTCAGGTATATCGCGGTCGGGCCGTCCGCGCCGCCGATGATGCCGATGGCGGCAGCCTCGGGGCCGTTGAAGCCGAGCAGTACGGCGCCGAAGAAGGCAAGGAACACGCCCAGCTGAGCCGCCGCGCCGAGCAGCAGACTCTTGGGGTTGGCTATTAATGGGCCGAAGTCAGTCATCGCACCGACTCCCATAAAGATGATCGAGGGGTAGATGCCGGCTTTGACGCCGATGTAGAAAAAGTCGAGCAGACCGGCATTGCTCATTATGTGGCCGTAGCTGTGATAATAGGGGCTTGTCTCATCAAGGAAAGCAGACCAGAGCTCGGGATGGTACAGCGCGTTCTCGCCGCCCAGGGCGACAAAATAGGAGAGGTTCGCCAGCAGGCAGCCGAAGGCTATGCCGACCAGCAACAGCGGCTCGAATTTTTTGACGATGCCGAGGTACAGCAGCACAAAGGCAATGATTATCATTACGAGGTTCTTCCAGCCGCCGTCCATAAAGAAGGCGGAGAAGCCCGATTCCATCCACAGCTTTTGGAAAACGCCCAAAACGTCCATAGACATCCTCCCTTACGCGATGACAGCCAGTGGCGTACCGGTCTCGACGACGGCGCCCTTGGTGACGGCGATCTGGGCGATTGTGCCGGACCTGGTCGCAACTATCTCATTTTCCATCTTCATGGCTTCAAGAATCATGATTACGTCTCCCTCGTTGACCTTCTGGCCCTGAGTGACGTTGATTTTGAGAATGTTGCCGGGCATTGGGCTCTTCACGACCTCGCCCGCGGCAAGTCCGTCCGCCGCAGCGGCGACAGGCACGGCAGCCGCGGCGGGCGCAGCAGCAGGGGCGGCAGGAGTAGCGGCAGCGGGCGCAGCAAGCTCATACTCATCCGTGAGCATGGCCTCGCCATGCTCGACCTCGACCTCGTAGACACGGTTATTCAAAGTTACTTTATATTTCATTCTCCCTGACCTCCCTGATGGATTTGAAGCGCAGCTCGTTTAGCGGTTTACCCAGCTCGTCGGCTACGATGGCCATTATCATCGCAGCGTCTCTGGGATCGGTATCGTAAAGCATCAGCTCGCCGGCGGTACCGGGGGCCTTCGGCTTTTCCGCGGCCGGAGCCGCAGCAGCGGCCACAGCGGCTTTTTCCGCAGCGCGCTGTGCGCTCTGCACCATGAGCCTGCCGATGAACATGAGCAGGATCATAAGCATTATTATGCCGATAAAGACGACGGCATAGCCCATCAGCGCCGTTACGGCAGCGTTGCCGACGGAGATATTGATTATATTGTTCATATCAGGACGCCCCCTCAGATCTCAACTATCGAATAACGCACCCTGCGCTCCTCGGCCTCGGCTCTCCTGGCAAAGAATCTGTCCGCGACCTCGGGGAAAGCGATGTAGCTGAGCACGTCCTCCTCGCAGCGGGCACGGTCTCCGAGTTCGGCCTCGGCCTTTTCATAGGTGTCGGCCGGGAGGGTCTCGGCATAGCGGCCCTCAACGGGCTTCTCATCACCGAGGATCTTTGCCATGACCGCCTGGTCTATCGGGGCAGGGGTCTTTCCGTATTCGCCGCGGCAGTAGGCTTTCATCTCCGCTCCGACATTCTTGTAGCGCTCACCGGCAAGCACGTTCTGCACGGCCTGGGTGCCGACAAGCTGGCTGGTGGGGGTGACAAGCGGAGGATAGCCCATATCAGCGCGCACCTTCGGGGTTTCCTCGAGGGCGGCGTCGAACTTGTCGGCGGCGTTGAGCATCTTGAGCTGGCTGAGCAGGTTAGAGAGCATACCGCCCGGGATCTGATAGGTCAGACAGCGCGGGTCAGTGGCCATGGAGATGGGATCAATCGTACCGTCGGCGAGGTAATCGGCCCTTATGGGCTTGAAGAAATCGGCCATTCTGTTAAGTATGTCCTCATTCAGCCCGGTCTCGCAGCCCATCTCTCGAAGGGCATAGAACAGGGTCTCGGTGGCGGGCTGGGATGTGCCGCCGGAAAACGGGGAGATCGCGGTATCAATAACATCCGCTCCGGCTTCAACACCCTTGAGGTAGGTCATGAAGGCAAGTCCGGTCGTGCAGTGGGTGTGAAGCACCAGAGGCAGATCCACCGCGTCCTTTATAGCGGAAACAAGATCATAGCAGCTCTGAGGAGTGAGTATGCCGGCCATATCCTTGATGCAGATGGAGCTGACGCCCATCTGTTTAAATTCCTTCGCCAGCTCCACATACTTTTCAAGCGTGTGAACCGGGCTCACAGTGTACGAGATAGCGCCGGAGGCAATTGCGCCGGAGGCGACTGTCTCTTCAACGGCGACCTTCAGGTTAGCCGGGTCGTTGAGCGCGTCGAATATTCTGATAATGTCGATGCCGTTTCTGACGCTGGCACGCACGAAGCGGCGTACGACATCGTCGCTGTAGTGCTTGTATCCCAGAATGTTCTGGCCGCGCAGCAGCATCTGCAGTCTGGTATTTGGCATAGCGGCACGGATTCTTCTCAGCCGCTCCCAAGGATCCTCGTTCAAAAAGCGGAGACAGACGTCAAATGTGGCGCCGCCCCAGCATTCGGCGGAGTAAAAGCCGGCCTTATCCATATCCGCAAGGATAGGCGCAAAGCTATCGTAGGGCAATCTTGTTGCGGCAAGCGACTGATTCGCATCGCGCAGGATCGTCTCTGTGAACTGAACTTTTTTCATAGCCCCTCCATTTTTGTACAGATTTTCCGAATTTGCGTAAAAAATTCTGTCGCATTGTAGCATATTATAGCACGCGGGTGCTCTATAAATCTATTGCCAAATCCGACAGCATTTAGTCTGATTGCCGGCAGATTAGAGGTCGCTTTTGCGCTTTTGGCACAAAATAATGAAACACGTTAACGAAATGAACAGGCAAAGGGGCAGACCGCAAATCAGCAGCCTGCCCCTTTTCAAACGCAGTCCATATGTCCGCCGTTCAGATCACATAGTCGTTGCACGAATCGGTATTCATTAGATCGGCGAGGGTTATCCCGTCAAAATAGCTGTTTGTGATCTCACAGAACTTCTTCCACATAGGCAGTGTGCGGCATTCCGCCGCGCGGCTGCACACAGGCGCGTTGCAGCTCAGACAGGATACGGGTGCAAGGTCCTCCCCGGCCGCGCGCAGTATATCGCCGACGCTGTAATCCTCAGGCTCCCGGCACAGCTTGTAGCCGCCGCCCTTTCCGTGCTGGCCCTCCACAAACTTCTCCTTTGTCAGAAGTGGCATGATCCGCTCAATGTACTTAAGCGAGATCTCCTGCCGACGCGCCACGTCCTTCATCGGGATATAGCTGCCGTTTCTGTGCTCCGCCAGATCTATCATGACTCTGAGGGCATACCTGCCGCGCGTTGAAATCATTCTCCTGTCCCCTTTCTCATCCGTTCCGTGACACATTATTCCGCAGCCGTGATAACTCCGCCGCCAAGGACGGTATCGCCGTCGTACATAACGGCGGCCTGCCCCGGCGTTATCGCGCGCTGCGGCTCATCAAAGCGTATGTGCACGCCGCCGTCACGCGGCGTCACTTCCGCCCACTGCTCCTGATGCCTGTAGCGTATCCTGACCTTGCAGCGAAACGCGGAATCCGGGGCTTCGCCGGATATCCAGTTCACTGCGCCGGCCTCCGCGTCACGTCCGCGGAGATCGCAGCTGTCGCCGAGCACGACCGTATTGTCCTCCGGGCAGACACGGCACACGTACTTTCGCTTTCCGGCCGCTATGCCAAGGCCCCGGCGCTGGCCGACGGTATAATGTATTATGCCCTTATGACTGCCGAGAATATTTCCTCCGGTATCGACAAAGCAGCCCGGCTCCGGGCTCCGGCCCGTACAGCGCTCTATAGCGGCGGCATAGTCCCCGTCCGGGGCAAAACAAATATCCTGACTGTCAGGCTTGAGGGCATTGACAAAACCGCAGCTTGCGGCGATCGCACGCGTTTCGCTCTTGCGCATGTCTCCGAGCGGGAACAGCGTATGCGCCAGCTGCCACTGGGTCATGAAATAGAGCACATAGCTCTGGTCCTTTGTCTCATCGAGCGCTTTCTTGAGAACATAGCGGTCCCCACTTCGCACGATACGTGCGTAGTGTCCGGTCGCGATACAGTCGCAGCCGAGTATCCTCGCGCGCTCAAAGAGCTTTTCAAACTTCATATACCGGTTGCAGTCTATGCACGGGTTCGGCGTAAGTCCGTGCATGTAGCCGTCGGCAAAAGGCAGCATGACCTTTTCCCTGAAGCCGTCGGAAAAGTTGAATACATAATAGCGCATTTTGAGCTGATATGCAACGCTGCGCGCGTCTTCCGTATCGTCAATCGAGCAGCAGGTATGCATATTGCTCAGGCCAAGCTCCCCGTTTCCGTATAGCTTCATGGTACAGCCGATACAGCTGCAGCCGGCATCGGTCAGTATTTTGGCGGCGACGCTCGAATCGACGCCGCCGCTCATCGCAACCAAAACATTCATGTTTTTATCCGTATATGTCAGAAATCATTTCCGCAAAAAGTCCCGGCGGGTTTTTCCCGCCGGGACCGGCAGTCATATCAGTCCGCAAACAGCGGAGTGGAGAGGTATCTGTCGCCTGTATCGGGCAGCAGCACGACGATAGTCTTGCCCTCGCTCTCGGGGCGCTTCGCAATCTCTATCGCGGCCCATACGGCGGCGCCGGAGGATATACCGACCAGTACGCCCTCGCTCTTGCCGATGTCCTTACCGGTGGCAAAGGCAGCCTCGTTGGGCACGGTGATGATCTCATCATACACGCCCGTATCCAGCACCTTCGGGACAAAACCGGCTCCGATACCCTGTATCTTATGCGCGCCGGCAACGCCGGTCGAGAGCACGGCGGATGTGGCCGGCTCAACGGCGACAACCTTGACGTCCGGCTTTTTGCTCTTAAGGTAGCGGCCCACGCCGGTGATGGTGCCGCCGGTGCCGACGCCCGCTACAAAGTAGTCGACCTCGCCGTCGGTGTCCTCATATATTTCGGGGCCGGTGCTGTCAAAGTGTGCCTTAGGGTTAGCTTCGTTAACAAACTGGCCGGGAACAAAGCTGTTCGGTATCTCCCGGGCAAGCTCATTGGCCTTTTCAATGGCGCCCTTCATGCCCTTGGCCCCCTCGGTGAGCACAAGCTCGGCGCCGTAGGCCTTCATGAGCTGGCGGCGCTCGACGGACATGGTCTCGGGCATGACGATTATTATCCTGTAGCCTCTGGCAGCCGCGACGGACGCAAGACCGATGCCGGTGTTGCCGGAAGTAGGCTCGATTATAACCGAGTCGGCGTTGAGGATGCCCTTCTTTTCAGCGTCGTCTATCATGGCCTTGCCGATCCTGTCCTTGACGGAGCCGGCGGGATTGAAGTACTCCAGTTTTGCAACGATTTTGGCTTTGAGGCCGTATTTCTTTTCTATATGAGTCAGCTCCAGAAGAGGAGTCTTACCTATAAGCTGGTCAGCGGAAGTGTATATGTTGGACATGATGAGCTCTCCTTTTATTCATAAACTATAAACAGTCAGTTTTTGTTGATTTGTCTTTCCGGCGGTAATGCCGCAGCGCCCTCTTTGCAGCGCCGTGACATACAGGCTTCTAAATAATACATCGAATACATCGAAAGGTATTCACCGGTTTTACAGCAAGCTTCATACAGCCGCATCTCCTCTTCGCCCGGTGCTCCGCATGTCTGCGGCGCTGCGCCGGTTATTTTTAACTACCTATCCTGTAGGTTGGTTGTATTATATTCCTTCATTCCTGCTTTGTCAATATGCTTTTTTAAAAAAACTTCCGTCATGCACGCCGCCCGGCGCAATGACAAAGCCGGAGCTCACCTCATATACTGCCCTGAGGGAGACCTCAATCTCTGCCTTTTGGAGGATAGCTATGCAGGATAACGACCTCTATTCCACCAAGATATACCAGAACAGCCGCAGCGGCGGCTGTGGCTGCGGTTGCGGCTGCGGGAACAATGTAGGTCCCGCCGGACCGATGGGGCCCCAGGGACCTATGGGACCACAGGGACCGATAGGTCCGCAGGGGCCTGTCGGAGAGACCGGAGCACAGGGGCCGGCAGGCGCGGCGGGCACCGCCGGGCCGCAGGGTCCGCAGGGGCCGGCAGGCAAAACCGGGCCGCAGGGGCCGGCAGGGACGGCTGCGACGAGCGAGAACGCCATGCTGTACAATTGCTACCCCACAGCCATTATCAACGGCTCACCGGTAGCGCTCGGCAGCAACGTGATACATTCCGGCGGCAATATCACAGCCAGCGGCACGACCGGCGTCACACTGGCTCCGGGCGAGTATCTGGTGAACTTCGCTGCCGACACAACAGCCTGCGGATCCGGTAATACGGGCGCGGCACTGGCGCTCGGCGGGAGCGCCCTGCAGTATGCAAAAACGTCGGTAAGCCAGACCGGCAGCGGCCGCGTGCGTGTCGTACTCACCGCAATATTGAGCCCGACGACATCCCAGACGCTGACTGTGCTCAACAACACCGGCAACTCAGTCACATACAGCAACAGCACCCTGACTGTCGTAAAGCTCGCCTGACAGCAACATACCCCCAAAAACATTTTGTGCCCCGACGGCAGAAGCCATCCGGGCACATTTTTAAAAACGTTCAGTCAGTGGGGAGTTCGACTTCCCGTTTTCCCCTATGAGGGCCGCCCACACCGGAGCATTTTCCGGCGCCGGAAACTCCGGCAGTGACTTTAGTGCCGTTACATGTTATAATGCTTTAAAGTGTCGGCCGCGACGCACCATTCACTTCCGGTACCTGGCCTGTAACGACATATTCCATCGTCTCCGGCGGCACAGCTCCCGGTAAGGTCTGCTCGTTCCCGGCCGCAGGAGCCAGTGAAAACAGCGTCGGTACAGACGCCTGAGCTTCTTCATCATAAGCACTCCTTTTCGTTTGGTGTATCAGTCTCATCCTGAGCCCAGTCCACAGGGTACGCCATGAAACTAAAGCTGATCTAAAGCAGCCGGAACAATTTTTCAGTCCTGCTTTAGCCTGAGTTTAAGTACATACATATAATAGTGATTGATTCAACCGGTAGATCACATCAGACAACAATATTCAGGAGACGGTCCATGAAACTTTTAATCGCGGAGGACGAAAATGATCTGGCCGAAGCCTTGACGGTCTTTCTTGAGAGGCACAACTACAGCGTCGATACCGTAAACAACGGGGCCGACGCATATGAATATGCCTCCACGGGCGCATACGACGCGCTCATCCTCGATATAATGATGCCCAGGCTCAGCGGTCTTCAGGTGCTGACACGGCTGCGCGAGGATGGCATAGCCACACCCGTGATGCTGCTGACGGCAAAGGGGCAGAAGGATGACCGCATAACCGGCTTTGACGCCGGCGCGGATGACTACCTGCCCAAGCCCTTCGCGCCTGACGAGCTGCTCTCGCGTATCAGGGCCATGCTGCGCCGCGGCGGAGAATACAGGCCGCGCGTGCTCAGCGCCGGAGACCTGAGTCTGGACTGCAGCAGCGCGATGCTCCGCTGCGAAAATGAGGCGACAAGGCTTAGCGGCAAGGAGTATCAGCTTATGGAGCTTCTGCTCGGCTCGCCGGGGGTCATATTCTCCGCCGACAAGATCATGGAGCGCGTCTGGGGCTGGGACTGCGAGGCCGAAATAAACGTCGTCTGGGTACATGTTTCCAACCTGCGCAAGAAGCTTAAGTCCATAGGCTCAGCCGCCGCCATACGCGCCATACGCGGCATGGGCTATGTACTGGAGGCGTCAAAATGATAAGGCGTCTGCAGAAAAAGTTCATACGCATTTCCATGCTCTCCGTCATGCTGGTCATGCTCACGCTCTGCATCATCGTAAATGCCGCGAACTTCATTTCGGTCGACTCCGGAATAAAGGTAATGCTCGATCTCATTTCAGACAACCGGGGCGCGATTCCATCTCCGGGCCGCTCCGAGCCGCCCTCAGGCAGGCCCGGCTCAAGACCCGCCGGCCCTGTCACACAGGAGACGCCGTATTCCACGCGTTTCTTTGTGCTGCGTTTTAACGGCGATGGCTTTATGTCTGAGGCCAATCTGAGGAACATCGCCGCCGTCACTCCGGACAACGTGGACTACTACCTGGCCAGAGCGCTCAGTCACGGCACGGGCTACGGTTACACCGACGGTTACAGGTTTCTTGTGACGTGCGAGTCGGACGAGGATTACATGGCGGTCTTTATCGACTGCTATCAGCAGATGCGCACCGTAAAGACCTTCGCGCTCCTGTCCGTCATTGCCGTTGCAGTGTGTACGCTCGCCACATACCTGCTGGTGCTGCTGTTCTCGCGCAGCGCGGTCGCACCCGTGATACGCAGCGCCGAACAGCAGAAGCAGTTCATAACCGACGCCGGACATGAGCTGAAAACCCCGCTCACGGTAATAACGACCTGTCTCGGCGTATTGAAGATGGAGATAGGCGAAAATAAGTGGCTCGGGAAAATACAGGCCCAGACCGATAAGATGCGCGATCTTGTATGCGGTCTCGTCACACTGTCGCGTATGGACGAGGAGGATCCGGGCATGGTCAGGTCGGATTTTGATATAAGCGCAGCGGTCGCTGACACGGCGGAGAGCTTCCGGGCGTCCGCCGGGTGCGCCGGGCATGAACTCGTGACGGATATCGAAAACGGCCTGCAGTATCACGGGGATGAGTCGGCGATACGCCAGCTCTGCTCCATTCTCCTCGACAACGCCGTCAAATACGCCGCACCCGGCCCGATCCGCATAAGCCTGAAAAAAGAGCGGCACGGCACAGTACTTCGCTGCTCAAACGCCTGCAGCGGCATTGAACCGGACGAAACCGGCCGCTTATTCGACCGCTTCTACAGGCCGGACATGTCGCGCAGCTCCGCTACCGGCGGCTTCGGTATCGGCCTGTCAATAGCCAGAGGTATAGTCGAAGCTCACGGCGGGACGATCTGCGCTCAGCTTCAGCCCGGCCCGGTCATTGAATTTACCGCGGCGCTGAAATAAGCGTCCGGATCCGCATCCATATATTTCGGCAGCATTGCCCCGGAAAACGTTTTATCCGTCAGGCGATACTGCTTTTTTTATCCGGATTTCGGGTTCTGAGCGCGTTTTACTCTGTTCAATTAGCACGCTGCCGTAATAGATAAGTGTATTTACATTTGTCAAGAGCATGTCAAAATGCCAAAAAAATAACCTTTTTTATTGTAGAGCATGTACATTGTAAAACACCTGTTTCAGTGCTACAATTGTATAAAAAGCAGACAATAAATCGTCATGGCGAGTATTAATTATTATGCTTTTTGTATAATACGTCGAAACAAACTTGTGCTCAGCTGCATACAGTCATGCTTTCGCGCATATTGTTTATAGAATGCCGGTGTGCCGACCCCACGCCGGTCAATATATTCTTAATTCTGTTGAGGAGGAATTTCTATGGAACTCAAGAAACTGATCTACACGGTCGAGGACGGTATCGCTGTGGTCACGATGAACTACATGAAGAACCTCAACGCCATTGACGAGCAGATGGCCGATGAGCTTATGTACGTCGTGGATGCCGCGGAGAAAGATCCCGCTGTCAAGGTACTCGTCATAAAGGGCACCAACAGGGCGTTTTCCGCAGGCGGCGATATCGGCTACTTCTATCAGCTCATTCAGGCTGGCGGCGAGGTCAACATGGACGGCCTTATCGGCAAGGTCGGCGTTGTCGCTGACGGTCTGAAGAAGATGAGCAAGATGGTCATCACCTCCGTGTGCGGTGCTGCTGCAGGCGCCGGCGTCAGTCTTGCTCTGGGCGGAGATTTCATGATCTGCGCCGACAACGCGAAGTTCATCCTGGCCTTTGTCAATCTGGGCCTTGTCCCCGATACCGGCGCTACCTATCTGCTCGGCAAGAGCATAGGCGCCGCACGCGCAATGGAGCTGGCCGCCACCGGCCGTCCCATGGGCGCAGAGGAAGCCAAGGCTCTTGGCCTCGCTTACAAGGTCACCACTCCCGAGGAGCTCGATGAAGTCACAATGAAGTTTGCCAAGAAGCTCGCCGCAGGTCCGCTGATTTCCTACAAGAACATCAAAAAGCAGATCTACGACACCTGCTACGCCGACTACAAGAAGTGGCTCGAAGAGACCGAGATACCCACGCAGCGTGAGTGTGCGGCATCCATGGACTTCCAGGAAGGCTGCAAGGCGTTTATGGAGAAGCGTAAGGCCGCGTTCGAAGGCAAATAAGTCTCTTTATTATTAAAAAGGTACTTTATCCGCAATACTGGCAGACTGAGCAGAAAAGAGACCTACACAGAGACAGAAAAAGCAGAAAAGTGAATAAAAGATATGCAGCCGCAAATTGACCGACTGACTTTTAAGGAGGAAAAACTATGGATCACCACAGCGCTTCCCCCGGGCCTTCCGGCCTGGTTGCATTCGCAGTAGCTTGTTACACTTTTTTCGGAGTCTTTAGCGGAATAGTAGGTCCCGAAGGGCTGGTCCTGCTGGGCGCATGGCTCATCGGCGGATTCGTAATTCAGATAGTGGTCGCATGCAAGGAGCTCGAACACGGAGAGCTGCTCGGCGGCAACGTGTTCAACTTCTTCCAGGGCTTTTTCATGCTCGCGGGCGGCATAAGCAGCATTGCCAAATGGCTCTGCCTGTTTGTGCTCATGGTCCCGTACAGCACCGTTGTCGAAGGCCTCGGATGGGGCGCATGCACTATCGCGCTTATCCTCTGGAGCCCCGCCTATCTCCTGACCGCGAACGGAACCTTCGGAATGATGATTATCATTACGGACATCGCGCTTATAGGCGTCACGCTCAATGACCTCTGCATCCTCGGCGCCGCCGCACCGGTCGTAAAGATGATCGTCGCCATCCTTCTGTTCATATCGGGTTCGCTTGGCCTGTACTGCGCCAGCGCCGTCCAGCTCAACACCGCTTTCGGGCGGACCGTATTGCCGTTGATGAAGCCTCTGCTCAAGGC
Organism: Clostridiales bacterium; assembly: GCA_029010715.1. Classification (GTDB taxonomy): domain Bacteria; phylum Bacillota; class Clostridia; order Oscillospirales; family Oscillospiraceae; genus Limivicinus. The sequence goes on along the minus strand of JAQXKZ010000028.1, from coordinate 42,654 downwards.
CAAATCAGTAAGTACGGAGTAAGCACGGAAATCACAATCACTAATTGAAAGGTGGAAGACAATTGAAGAATAAAGTCGTAACATTGGAGCAGGCCGTATCGGCGTTCAAGGACGGTCAGACCGTTCTGTTCGGCGACTGGCACGGCGAGCTTTCCGCCGAAGAGATCATAACCGGTCTCCTCAAAACCGACGTCAAAAACATTGACGCCGTAGCCGTATCCGGCGGTATGCCCGATCAGGGCGTCGGCAGGCTGATAGTTGACCACCGTGTCAGAAGCCTCAAGACGACCCATATCGGCCTCAACCCCGTAGCAAAGGATCAGATGCTCGCCGGCGAACTCGATGTCGAGTTCATCCCCCAGGGCACCTTTGCAGAGCGTATCCGCTGCGGCGGTTACGGACTCGGCGGCTGCCTGACCCCGACCGGCGTCGGCACCGACGTCGAAAACGGCAAGCAGAAGCTCACGATAAACGGCAAAGAGTACCTGCTCGAACTGCCTATCCATGGTGATATCGCACTTATAAAGGCATGGCGCGCCGATACGGCCGGCAACATACAGTTCAGGCTGACCGGCAGGGCTACAAACAGCTACAGCGCCTACGCCGCCGACACCGTTATCGTCGAAGTCGAGGAGCTTGTTGAAGTCGGCGAGCTCGGTCCGGACGAAATCGACGTCCCGGCTCCCGTGATAGACATGGTCTATGTCCGTCAGGGCGAGAAGAAGCCCTTCTGCCCGATGTGGCAGCGTGCAAAGGCCAAAGCTGAAGCAAAAGCGGCAGAAGGAGGAAAGTGATATGGCATTAACAGGACGTGCTCTCATAGCTTCGCGCTGTGCAAAATTCTTCAAGGACGGCGATCTCGTCAACCTGGGCATCGGCGTTCCGCTCATGTGCGTCAACTACCTGCCCGAAGGCGTTGAGCTCTGGCTTGAAGCCGAGATAGGCATAGTCGGCTGCGGCCCCAGTCCCAAGTGGTCCGACGCCGATCCCGATCTGATTGACGCCGGCGGTCAGCCCACCTCCACCATCAAGGGCGGCAGCGTCATTGACCATACCGAATCCTTCGGCCTCATCCGCGGCGGACACGTCGACGCCACAGTGCTCGGCACCCTGCAGGTCGACCAGGAGGGCAACATCGCCAACTGGATTGTCCCGGGTAAGGTCGTCCCCGGCATGGGCGGCGCGATGGACCTCTGCGCAGGCGTAAAGAAGATCGTTGTCGCCACCGATCACTGCGAGAAGAGCGGCGCTTCCAAGATACTCAAGAAGTGCACCCTGCCTCTGACCGGCGCACGTTGCGTCACCGACATCGTCACAGAGCGCTGCTACTTTGAAGTCACTCCCAACGGCCTCGTCCTCAGGGAGCTTGCCCCCGGCTACACCGTTGAAGATATTCGCGCCTGCACCGAGGCGGACTTCACCGTTGCCGACGTCGTCGGTGTGATGGAATAATACTCCGGATAATACATACCCGGCATAAACAGACAGAGCAGGCTTTTTGGCCTGCTCTGTTTTTCTTCCGTTCAAAAAAGCCCTTTGAAATTGTCATACGGCATGTTATACTGTTGTCAGGATTCATGCCGGTCCGCTGCGCGTCTATACCAATATCCTGTAAAAACCGCCACGGGCCGGTTTTTACAGCGCCGTTGGCGCGCAGGATTTTGCGTCAGACGCGCCAATGCGCACAGCAAAAGGACTTCAACTAAAACGCGTCATTTTTCCGAAAACCAACATGCATTACACGCATCATTATTCTGGGAGGATATACAATGAATATCGGAACCGTTTCCGCCGCGAGCATAGCAGGTATGGCTTTTTCGCTGATCGTATCCGTCGGTCTGCCTGTCGCACTGTTTATATACGGCTGGAAGAAACTCGGGGCAAGAGTGTCCTCATTCTTCATCGGCTGCGCCGTGTTCTACCTCGTCGCGCGCGTGATAGAGCCGATGGTCCACAGCTTCATGCTCAGTGCCACCGGTGATAAAATAACCGGCAACATCGTCCTGCTCGCCATATACGGCGGTCTCGTCGCCGCGGTATTCGAGGAAGGCGGCAGGCTGATAGCGATGAAGTCCTTCATTAAGGAACTTGATCTCGACAACGCCTTTATGTACGGCGCCGGTCACGGCGGCTTCGAGGCCATACTTCTCATCGCCACCACAATGTTCAGCAACATTCTCAACTCTCTTCTGATAAATAACGGCTGGATGGCAGAGAGTCTCGCCTCGCTCGACGCCGAAACCGCTCTGAGCACTTTCAACACAATATCCCTGCTCTGGACCACGCCGAGCATCGACTTTTTCTTCTCCGGCATTGAGCGCGCACTTGCGATGACCCTGCACATCTGTCTGTCGATACTCGTATTCTGGTCAATCAGGCGTAACAACAAGCGCTATCTGTTAATGGCTTATGCGGGGCATTTCCTTGTTGACGCCGTCGCCGTGCTCACTCAGGGCTACGCTACCGTCGCCGTCACCGAGCTTGTAACCGCCATAATGACCGGCGCGCTCGTAATGCTGACCGTGCGCATCTGCAAAGAGGAGAACGCACCTGATGACGCCGGTGCTCCGCCGATGGATTTCCACTTTAATCCCGACGTGTGATCTCCACGGCAAGAGCGGAAGCGGGCTTCAGCTCAGCGCTCCGCGTTTTGACCGGCTCCGTGAATGCCCTGAAGCTCCCTGAACAGCTTTCTGTGAAAGCTCCTCAGCTGTTTTTTGTGGTGGCAGAGCTTTTCTCTGCAATTGGCGCAGGACAGGCTGCCGTTTGTTTCCTCATAGAAACGCTCCGGATACAGATTGTAGCAAAGCTCCCAGCGAAGCAGAAGCAGCAGGCTCAGCGCAACAAGTCCCCTGGCGAAGGGGTTATCCACCACCGTCAGCGGTGTGAACATCATAATGTAGTCCCAGTTGTATATACGGCAGCTGCCGCAGCATTTGTTTTTCATCATCCAGGTCTGGAACGGGCAGAAAAACAGGATACATATCATATCGCACACGGAATAAAACAGCGATATCAGTATCATAATGCCCCAGTCGAACACAGCCTTTTCATACAGCCAAATGAGCAGCAGGTTCAGCAATACCCATGACACCAGAACCGGGACCGTGCTTTTCCACGACGAGGCGCGCAGCGCCTTCCTGTCGGCCGGCCTGTCAGGTATAGCAGGTATAAAATTCTTTTTGAACTGCTTCTGGCAGCCCATGCTCTCGTAATCTGACGGGAAGCAGCGCAGCACCATCTCCACCGCATACACCGCGAACACTGTTATCCAGAGCCACCGGCCGTCATAGCCGCCGAACATCGAGCCGCTCCCGTTCGCGCGGTTCACTGCATAGGCGGCGAGCGCGCCAAGAAACAGCAGGGATCTCAGTACAAGCTTTGAGTAATGCAGCTTGGAGATCGCCGACAGCTTGGTTTTTTTGTTCTTAATAACCGCAACACTATCCTTTGCTCCGGGCCGTCAGGCTCTCGTGTATGTCTATACATATTAACACATATGCCGGTATAATCAAGCGGATCTTATAAATTTGTCCCGTTTTTCGCCTTTCAGGCACGGCGAGAGGCAAGGCAAAAACCGGCAGCGTATCTAATCAGACGCAGACACCGCCTGCAGAAAGCTGGATCAAATCATGCACAGCATTTTCGAAATAAGCGACTTTTCCGCCCCGGAGCTGGACATATACGCACGTCTCACTGAAAATCAGCTCGTCAACCGGGCAGACCCCGAAAACGCGCTGTTCATCGCGGAGAGCCCGGTCGTCATAGGCCGCGCGCTGGACGCCGGCTGCGTGCCGGTATCTTTCCTCATGGAGAAAAAACACGTCGAGGGCAAGGGGCGCGAGCTCATTTCCCGCTGCGGCGACATACCGGTCTTTGCCGCAGACCTCGACGTGCTCACGAAGCTCACGGGCTTCCATCTTACACGCGGGATGCTCTGCGCAATGCGCAGGCCCAGGCTCCCCGAGGCCGCGGATATCTGCCGCGACGCCTGCCGGATAGCGGTACTTGAAAACGTGATGAACCCGACCAACATCGGAGCCATCTTCCGCTCTGCCGCCGCGCTCGGCATGGACGCTGTACTGCTGACGAGCGCCGGGAGCGACCCGCTCTACCGCCGCGCGATAAGAGTAAGCATGGGCACGGTGTTTCAGGTGCCCTGGACATACCTGCCCGAAGGCAACTGGCAGGGTTTTCTGCGTTCGCTGGGCTTTAAAACAGCGGCCATGGCGCTGAAAGATGACTCTCTCAGCATAGCCGATGCACGCCTCACAGCCGAGGAAAAGCTCGCCGTAGTGCTTGGCACCGAGGGTGACGGTCTCGCAAACGAGACTATAGAGCACTGTGACTACACTGTGCGCATACCCATGTCCCACGGCGTGGATTCGCTGAATGTCGCCGCGGCGAGCGCCGTGGCCTTCTACCAGCTCGGCAGGCGATAGAAAAGCAAAACAATAAGTATGCAGAATCTTCATCATTAAAACTGTTTTTCCTGAACTCTGTTGCCGCTTCAATCATTTCTGACTTTAATTGAAGTTAAAAATAATAGCTGTCGCCATAATAATCTCCATATTCTCTATTCTGTCTATCAACATCAGATTCTTCAGTTTCTACTACAATATATTCATGTTTATCTTCTTCTTTCTTTTTTGCTGGTTTCAAAAGAAGAATAATAGCATATATGCCATAAAAAACAAATAACGGACAAACGAAAAACAAGACGATGATAGCAGTAAACATGCAATCAAATCTCCTTTTCATTATTTGATTATATTATAATACATCAAGATTATTTTGTCAAAATGAACCCGCGTCCCGGCAGAACATGTGCCGGGACGCGGGGCTTTTTATTGATTCAACCGGGAGCTATCCCCTCCCCGTTTTCTGAGATATGCCGCGTATGCCGCTTATGACAAAGTCGTGCTCATGCAGCGTCACAACGCTGTCGCAGTACTGGCACCTGGCCGACTCGTTGATGCTCAGCGGCGCTCCGCAGTGCGGGCAGGAGACAGACCGGAGACTGTCCTCCGGCTGCGTCGTGCTGCCTGCGGGACGGACAAGCTCCCACTCGTAGGTCATAAACTTTTCTTTCCTTTTGCTGCCGGACACAAGCTTGCCGCTGGCGTCGTCAAGCGTGTAATCGACTATTCTGGTATTCAGCCGGGCGAATACATGGTCGTTCACCTTATCCCTGTACCAGCCGGTGAGCGTGCATGAGAGCACGGCGATGCGCTCCACATAGTTCGTCTGTCCGGCTTTCGCCATCTGCCTGAGCTGACCTGCCGACTGATTGAAGAAAGCGTCGGTCATATACGGACGCAGGGGCTCGAGATCCTTCGCCGTCCAGCACTGCTGCATCTGCACGTACAGGCGGCTCAGCTTCTCAGTCATGGCTGCGGTGTCAAATCCCGGGTCAAATTCCGTGTATTTTTTCATATCCCGCAGCCTCTGTCCGGAAGCAGCCACGGCCCCGCCGGTTTTCTTCTTCATTACCTTTGCGTTTGCTCTCCTGGCCTTTATGTCCATAATTCTGTTGTAAGCGCTGCGTATAAGCAGCCAGATGAGGTTCAGAGCAGCTATGAGAATATATACGCCGATACTCAGTCCGCTGCCGGAGCTGTGGTCAGCGCTGCCGTAATCGTAGCCGCTGCCGTAATCGTAGCCGCTGTCATAGTCGTAGTCACTGCCGTAATCATAGTCGCTGTCTCCGCTGTATCCGCCGAAATCGGCCCAGCCATAGCGTGCGGGTATAAACGTCCACCAGACAAGCATAAGGGTGATTATGACGGCAAACAATCTCCGGTGCTTCATACAGGCGTTCTCCTTATGCGTCACTCAGCGCACTATCGCCTTGATGAACGGCGGGCGCTCGACCGGAGCTTCGGAGAAACGGTAGCAGTCACGCAAAAGCTCCGCCGCCTGTTCGGCCTTTTCCACGGAGGAGGCGTGGATGGTGGCAAGGCTCTCGCCCTTCCGTACCCTGTCGCCCACCTTTTTATGAAGCACGACGCCTACAGAGAGGTCGATAGGACTGTCCTTGGTGGCTCTGCCGCCGCCGAGATGCATCGACACAAGGCCGACATGCTCGGCCATGATACGCCCGACATAACCTGAAACCTCCGACGGGACCTCGAGCTTGACCGCGGCATCGGGCAGGCGCGAGGTATCGTACACGTCATTGCCGTCGCCGTCCTGCGCAGAGACCATCTCGGCGAGCTTTTTGAGCGCGGCGCCGCTGTCAACGGCATACTGCAGCTTTTCGCGCGCAGCCTCGATGCTCTCCGCAATACCGGCCTCGGTAAGAATGCAGCTTCCGAGCGTCAGGCACAGCTCCAGCAAATCTCCCTTTGTCTCGCCTTTAAGTACGGAAACAGCCTCTTTGACCTCGAGCGCATTACCGACGGCGCAGCCGAGCGGCTGGTCCATATCGGTGATGACCGCGGCGCATTTGCGGCCCGCGAGGCGGCCGATACGTGTAAGGCCGTTGGCAAGGACTCCGGCTTCGTCCAGAGTCTTCATAAAAGCCCCGTCGCCGCACTTAACGTCGAGCACGATAACGTCGGCGCCGGAGGCCAGCTTCTTGGACATGATGGAGCTTACGATAAGCGGGATGCTCGGCACAGTGCCGGTGACGTCGCGCAGAGCGTAGAGCTTCTTATCGGCAGGATCGAGATCCGCAGTCTGTCCGATGATCGAGATACCGTGTTTATTGACGTTTTCTATGAAGCGTTCCTCGCCTATACCGATATTATAGCCGGGGAAGCTCTCGAGCTTGTCCAGCGTACCGCCCGTATGGCCGAGGCCCCTGCCGGACATCTTTGCGATCTTTACACCGCATGCGGAAACCATGGGGCAAAGAATAAGACTCGTCTTATCGCCTACGCCTCCTGTGGAGTGCTTGTCAGCCTTGACTCCTTTGATCCTGCTGAGATCCAGAGTCTCTCCGGAATTCATCATGGACATTGTGAGGTCAAGCGTCTCCCTGTCGCTCATGCCGCGAAACAGAATAGCCATGCACATGGCGGACATCTGGTAGTCCGGTATCTCCCCGCGGGTATAGCCCTGGATCATGAAGTCTATTTCTTCCGTGCTCAGCTCGCCGCCGTCGCGCTTTTTTACGATAAGATCGTTCATCAGCATATATATGTACCTCCGGTTCCAGCCGCCGGAACATCTGCGCGCACCTGTGTACGGACTCCGGTTGGCCTGCAGTGTCTGTGTTGTGCTTTTGTATTATATAACAAATTTCATGCTTTCTCAATAGCGAAATATTATATACTGTCCTGTTCCTATCCGGCTCACTACAGCCCCCTCCGGGGCATGCCTCAGCTGCGCCGGCAGAGCGATCAGGCTACTGATGCCGTCATGGCTGACAAGCGTGCCGTCGCTGCGTCGATACCACTGCAGCTCTGCGCTGTCACCTGCTATCGGTGCCGGGTACGGGCAGCTGTTCCACTCTTTCCTTTCCGCATCAGCGCCGGGCCTTTGCGGCTCAGCGGCACTGCGCGGGCTCTCCCGCTCCGCCGTACCGGCCTCGCTGCAGCCGTCATTTGACGCAAACTCTATGTATTCCGGGAAGTCCGCGCTCTCCCGGCGGCTCATCCGGCGGCGCAGGTACATCCCGCCGCTCCAGGGCTGCATGACGCCGAGATAGGCGCAGCGTCCTCCTCCATGGATCCAAACTCTGAGCAGGCGGTCGCTCTCCCCTGTCCACGCCTCGAAGCAGGTATACAGACCGGAGCTTTCCACATTGAGCTTGCCGGCGCGTTTCCCGTCAATAATAAGCGGATATTCCATCTCATCACCTCCGCTGCCGAAAAATATCTCCCGCCCTATATTATACGGGCGGGAGACGTATAAGATTACAGAAATCGCCGAAGCCCGCTTGTCAGTTCAGCAGGCCGAAGCTGACGGCCAAAGCGTTGTCAACGGCAGTCATTGTCGAATCGTCAAGCTTTCCCATCCGCTCACGCAGACGTGACTTGTCGATGGTGCGTATCTGCTCGAGCAGAATGACACTGTCTCTGTTCAGTCCGACGCTCTGGGCGGAGAGCTCTATGTGGGTCGGCAGCCGCGCCTTGCCTACCTGGCTGGTTATGGCCGCCGCTATCACTGTGGGACTGTGCTTGTTGCCGGTATCGTTCTGGACGATAAGCACCGGACGCATACCGCCCTGCTCACTGCCCACCACGGGGCTCAGGTCGGCGTAATAGATATCTCCTCGTTTGACCATGGCTTATTCACACTCCGCCTTGACGGCGAGGCTCTGCCTCTGCCTGAATAGTCGCCCAATACATAATATGTACCGCCGGTCAGCGCGGATACAGCATGGCGCTGTCCAACAGTTGGGTGCTGAACTTAGTCTCGCCCGCAAAAGCAGAAAATATACACGGCTCCATGGCACGATAAAATTAAATGGCTTTATACGCAAAAAACTGCGGCTATACGCGAAATTATGACAATACCGCATAATCCTGCAGGGGCAGCTGCAAAATTATGCGGTATGGCTTTGTAAGCTCGGCTTTTAAATTATGAATCCGCCGTCTACCGAGAGTACCTGGCCGGTGGTATACTCCGACCGGGCGAGGAAAAGCACGGCCTCGGCGATATCCTCGGCTCTGCCGAGCTTGCGCAGAGGTATCTCTTCCGAAAGCATGTCCAGCGTTTCCCGTCCGAGCACCTGCACCATGTCGGTGTTGATGACGCCGGGAGCTACACAGTTGACGCGGATCCCCGTCGGAGCGAGCTCGGCTGCAAGCGAGCGCGTCAGGCCGACGATGGCGTGCTTCGTCGAGGAATAGGTCACCTCACAGGAGGCTCCGTGGATGCCCCATATGGAGGACATATTCACAATGCAGCCGGAGTGCTCATACAGCATATGAGGCAGCACGGCCTGTATGGTATTGAAGCAGCCTCCCAGATTGACGTCAAAGATGCGCTTCCACGTTTCAGGCTCGATGTCCTGAAACTGCTGCTGCTTTGCAATGCCGGCGTTATTGACGAGCAGGGTCACGTATCCGAGCTCACGCTCGATGCGCCCGACCATAGCGCGCACAGCGGCGGCATCGGCGACGTCCGCCTGCTGCCATATAACCTCCGCGCCGGCAGCCTTCAGCTCGCCGGCCAGCGCCGCGGCCCTGTCGGTACGTTCGACGCAGTTGATGCAAACGGCGTAGCCTGCACGGGCAAGGGCACGGGCGCAGGCGGCGCCTATACCGCGCGAGGACCCGGTAACAAGGGCTACCTGCTTCATACGGCGGCCCTCTCTGCGGGGTGTGCGATACTGCCGGCGATCAGATTGCGGCTGTATTCCGCCAGCTCATTTGTACTCATGGACCTGACTTTGTCCGCCGGAACGACCTCAAGGATGTCGAGGTATACATCCGTCGGACGCAAAAACAGGTTTTTCTTTATCTGCTCGCTGCCGCGGATGGAGGCAATAGCCAGAGGTGCGCCGGCCCTCTGGGCAATCTTGAAGGAGCCGGCATGGAAGGGCAGCATTTCATTTGTCCTGCTGCGCGTGCCCTCGGGATAAATACCGACAGAGCAGATACCCTTTACGAGGTAGTCGGCAGCGGTGACTATTGTTTTGAGCGCATTGCGGGCGTTCTCGCGGTCGATAGGCAGGAACCCGGCGCCGTAGGAAACGCTGCCGGCAATGGGTATGCGCATGTTCGATATCTTGGATATGAACGAGATGTTGTACTTTTTCAGCTTGTTCATGACGACCAGCGGGTCAAAGGAAGATCGGTGATTGCACACGAAAAGGAAACGCTCCCCTGACGGAAGCTTATCCATGCCGTAGACATGTGTGCGCACCCAGGCATAGCCGCACGCGATGGAGCTGAAGGAAACACAGCCCATGCGGCAGATCCAGCTCTGCTTCGTTATCGGCTTGGACATAGGGATAAAAACAGCCACTATCCCCCAGAAAAGTATGCACAGCAGGTTAAGAGCGACAAAGCAGCCGATGAACAGCAACAGGACCTTCCACACAACGAAGCCTGCATAATGGACATATATCGCAGTCGCCGCAAGGGCAATCAGCAGGAAAAGAATAATAAGCACAGGAGCACCGCCTTTTTGGATATTAAAATAACTTAATATATTTTATCACGGCATTCGCATTTGCCAAGACCAATTATTAATTCTTATTTAAAATTTTACAAATTATAAGCGGCGGGATGTTGACTAAGCTATGATTGTGGTTTAGTCTGTGACTATAATAAAGGGGGCGAGGAAAACGCCTGACGATTACGACCTGATAGAACGCGGCGCCGCCGTTCCGGCGGCGGCTGACATGTGCATAATCCACGACGACGATACGATGGAGCCGTACATACGCCGCGGCGAGCGCGTATACATCAGCCGCAGGCAGACTCCGGCGGAGATGGAGGCCGGGCTGTTTTTGTATCGCGGAAAAGTATATTGCCGTCAGTGGTGCGAGGACTATGCCGGCGGGTTGCACCTGCTCTGCGCAAATCCCGCCCGGGAGCGGGAGAACCTGCATCTGAGCAGAAGCGAGCGCAGCCGCTGCCTCTGCCTCGGCAGGGTGCTGCTGGACAAAAAGCTGCCTGCGCCGGTATACGGCGCAGGCAGCCGAAATGCCTTAAAATTGTCTTGAGCGCAGTCCGCCTTTTTGGACTACGCTCAAGTGTTATCTATGGTAAACCGCCGGATCTGACCTTGCCAAAAGATGCAGGGCCGTAGGCTTATCCCGGGCATTTCCCGGGCATCAGTCCTGCACAGGGGCAGACCTCGCGCTGCGCGTCGCTTGGCTTACGACTTTCGCTGGATATAATTTACCATATATTGCTGAACAAATTCTGAAACTGCTGTGAAAATTTTGTAAACATGCAAAGGTCAAAAAGCACGCTGCTTTTCAGGCGCCGCCCGGGAAGGCCGGAAAGCAGAACTCCCGCTTCTGCCGGTTTTTCCGTATATGTTCAAACAAATGTTACATATCTTTTCCATACTTAACTGTTTATTAACAGTGCAGATGGTATAATGAATAAAACATCATTTTATCCGGGAGTGTTGCAATTGGAGCTGAACAAGAAGAATATAAAACGCATATTACTGATAATCACTTTCGCGCTTGTGCTGTACTGGGTGCTGCACAACATTGAGCAGGTCGGAAGTATACTGTCGGCACTGCTTTCGGTGCTTTCGCCCCTCCTGATCGGATTGTGTCTGGCCTTCGTGCTCAACCTTATAATGTGTCCTCTGGAGCGCGCATGGACGAAGCTCTTCAGACGGAGCAAGGGCAGGCTCTGCGAAAAGCTCCGGAGGCCGGTCTGCCTGACCTTGAGCGTGCTGCTGTTTCTGGGGACAATATCGGCGGTGTTTTTCGTACTTATCCCGCAGATCAGAACCACTGTCTCAGGCTTTTCGGCCAAGCTGCCGGCCGCGATGGCCCAGCTGGAAAACTGGTGGAACTCAATAAGCACATTCTTCGCTCAGCATAACATAGTGCTTCCGATTCTTACCCTCGACACGGATCAGCTTATTCAGAGCATAAGCAGCCTTCTGAGCGAAAACGGCGAATACATCTTCGGCAAGGCCGCCGATCTCACGGTTTCAATCGTGTCGGCCGTCGTCAAAACAGTTCTGGCGCTGATATTCTCCGTATATATTCTCGCTCAGAAGGAAAAGCTTGCCGGAAGCAGCCGAAAACTGATATACGCCCTTGTGAGAGCCGATAAAGCCGATCGCTTTCTGCGTCTGACGGGGCTTATCGGCAACACCTTCTCGCGCTTCATTACCGGTCAGGTAACGGACGCCTTCATTCTCGGAGTGCTCTGCTTTATAGGTATGGCGATTTTCCGTCTGCCATATCCCCTTGTCATTTCCTTCGTGATATGTTTCACCGCGCTGATCCCGATATTCGGCGCATGGATCGGCGCGATAACCGGCGCTTTCCTCATTGTGTTCATAAGCCCGCTCAAAGCGTTCTGGTTCGTGGTTTTCCTTGTGATACTGCAGCAGATAGAGGGTAATCTGATCTATCCCAGGATCGTCGGCAAATCCGTCGGGCTGCCGGGTCTCTGGGTGCTCGCGGCAGTCACCATAGGCGGCAGCGCCTTCGGCATACTCGGCATGCTGCTCGGGGTCCCCATCTTCGCTGTCATATATGCGCTTGTCACGGAATTTGTCCGCTCGAGGGATACCGGAAAAATATGATTTGGAAAGCACATGAAATAAAGAGGCGAACGGAACAATCCGTTCGCCTCTTTTTGCGTTCATAGCTCTTCGACGGTCCTGAGCGCATGCGCGCATATCGCATCAAACGATTCCTGACTCAGGTCATGCTCAAGCTTACAGGCGTCTTCCTGCGCGACCTTTTCATCCACGCCGAGAGTGATAAGAAACTTCGTCAGCGTCTTATGCCGTTTGAGCATTTCCGAGGCTATCTTCATCCCGCTTTCCGTCAGGGTAATCAGACCTTCGCGGTCCATGGTGATATGTCCGCTTTCCCTGAGGCGCTTTGTGGCGTAGCTGACGCTTGGCTTTGTGACGTTCAACTGTGCCGCAACGTCGATGGAGCGGATATATCCGAGCCTTTCCTTCATCATCAGCATTGCTTCCAGATAGTCTTCCGCAGCTTTTTGGATAGCCATAGTTAAAAGACACCAGCTTTCCTGTAGTTATTTTTATCAAAGTTAACACAGTATAACCAAAAAAGCAAGCGCTTTAAATAAATCGGAAATAAGTCTTGACATGTGAAGTTAGAGATGTTAAACTATGCACAGTTAGAAATGCTTAACCAGCTGATGCAAGTCATCGTACGGCATGCACTGAGCGTTTCAGCCAATTTACGGCTGCCACAGTTAAATGCAGCTAACCTGAAAGGCGTGAAGGTAAATGATGCCGCTGGCACTCGCAAACACCGGAGAGGAGAACCTCATACGAAAAGTCGGCGGAAGCCCGGAGATCAGGAAGCATCTCGAAGCTCTGGGCTTTGTCGCCGGAGGAGCGGTGACGGTCGTGGCCGCGATGAACGGCAACATTATCGTCAGGGTCAAGGAGTCCAGAGTCGCGATAAGTGAGGAAATGGCCCGCAGAATCATGATTTGAGACTCTGCGCGCGTCATCACCTTCCGCGCAAAGACCGGCGCGCCCACGACGCCGTAAAATGGCCCGGAAGCATTTTATCAGGTCCCGGTATGAGAATATATAAAAAGGAGAGGAAAGAATGAAAACACTGCGTGAAGTCAGAATAGGCGAAACTGCCACAGTTGTAAAGCTGCACGGCGAAGGTCCTGTGAAGCGGCGCATCATGGACATGGGAATAACCAGGGGTACCGAGGTCTGTGTGCGCAAGGTCGCCCCGCTGGGCGATCCTATGGAGGTCACCGTACGCGGCTACGAGCTGAGCCTGCGTAAAGCTGACACCGAAATGATTGAAGTCCTGTAATACCGGAACTTCAAAAAACTCTTAATCAGTATTTATTTTTTACAGGTAGGTTAAATGCCTTTAACCGAAAGGAGCAGTAAAAAACATGGATAGGCAGATCAAAATTGCCCTTGCGGGCAACCCAAACTGCGGTAAAACAACACTGTTCAACGCGCTGACCGGCTCCAATCAGTTTGTCGGCAACTGGCCGGGTGTCACCGTTGAGAAGAAGGAAGGGCGTCTTAAGAAGCACGACGACGTGGTAATCATGGACCTTCCCGGTATATATTCTCTGTCCCCCTATACGCCTGAAGAGCTTGTCGCCCGTAACTACCTTATTGACGAGCGTCCCGACGCCATCCTTAACATTATCGACGGCACCAACCTCGAGCGCAACCTCTACCTGACCACTCAGCTGACCGAGCTGGGTATCCCCGTGGTCATTGCAATAAACATGATGGACGTCGTCCGCAGGAACGGCGATAAGATTAATGTCGGGGAGCTGTCCCGCGAGCTCGGCTGCAGGATAGTTGAGATCTCCGCGCTCAGGGGAGACGGCGTCATGAGCGCGGCAGAGGCGGCCATAGACGCGGCCGAGAACGGCAGGACCGTTCCCATGCACAGGTTCTCAGGCCCGGTTGAGCATGCGTTCGCCCACATCGAGGAGGCCGCGCTGCACGACATGCCCGAAGCGCGGCAGCGATGGTACGCTGTCAAGATCTTCGAGCGCGATGACAAGGTCCTCTCCAGACTCAGCATTGATCCCGGGGTCATGGCTCATATCGAGGCCGACATCAAGGCCGCCGAGGAGGAGCTCGACGACGATGCCGAAAGTATAATCACAAATGAGCGTTACGTCTGCATAGCTGAGATTATCAGGCGCTGCTATAAGAAAAAGGACGCCGGCAGGCTCTCGCCCTCCGACAAAATAGACCGTATAGTCACTAACCGCTGGCTGGGACTGCCGATCTTCGCCGTGGTAATGTTCCTTGTATACTACATCTCCATGGTCACCGTCGGCGCCGCCGCTACAGACTGGGCAAACGACGGCCTGTTCGGGGACGGCTGGCACCTGTTCGGCATAGGCTCGGCAGAGTACGGCGAAGTTTCCGAAGCGTGGAGCAGTGCCTCCGCCGTCGTGGACGGCTATGAAGCCTGTGTCGAAGAAAACGGCGCGGTCACCGGCGGTATCTTCAGCTACAATGTTGAAGATGAAGAGACTCTGGCCGTCGCCGAGGAGACCGCCACCATGGAGGATTATGAGGCAGCCCTGGCAGCGCTCGCCGAAATCGGCGGGGAGCCCGACCCCGCGGACTACGGTGTATGGGTGCCCGGTATCCCTGTTCTGATCGGCGGCGCACTTGAAGCCGTCAACACCGCGGACTGGCTCAGCGGTCTTATCCTTGACGGTATCGTCGCCGGCGTGGGCGCGGTCCTCGGCTTTGTTCCACAGATGCTGGTCCTGTTCCTGCTTCTGGCCTTTCTTGAGGCCTGCGGCTACATGTCACGTATCGCTTTCGTTCTCGACCGCGTCTTCCGCAAGTTCGGTCTTTCCGGCAAATCCTTCATCCCCATGCTCATCGGTACCGGCTGCGGTATCCCCGGTGTCATGGCATCCCGTACAATCGAAAACGAACGTGACCGCCGTATGACGATCATGACCACGACCTTCATCCCCTGCGGCGCAAAGGTACCCTTCATCGCCATGATCGCCGGCGCGATCTTCAACGGCTCCGCATGGGTCGCGACCTCCGCATATTTTGTCGGCATGGCCGCCATCATCATCTCCGGCATCATGCTCAAAAAGACCAGAATGTTCTCCGGTGAGCCCGCTCCTTTCGTAATGGAGCTGCCCGCATACCACTGGCCGACCCCCGGCAACGTTCTGCGTTCCATGTGGGAACGCGGCTGGAGCTTTATCAGGAAGGCCGGTACGATAATCCTGCTGTCCACCATTTTCATATGGTTCACCACTTACTTCGGCTTCGTTGACGGCAGCTTCCGTATGCTCTCCGATGACGAGATCAGCTATTCCATCCTCGCCGCCATCGGCAACGCTATCTCCTGGATCTTCGCTCCCCTCGGCTGGGGCGATTGGCAGGCCGCTGTCGCCTCCATCACGGGCCTCGTCGCCAAGGAAAACATCGTCGGCACCCTCGGCATACTTTACAACGGCGGCGACGGCACCGTATATCAGAATCTTGCGCTTGTCTTTACCCCGGTTACCGCGTACTCTTTTCTGGTGTTCAACCTTCTCTGCGCCCCCTGCTTCGCAGCTATCGGCGCTATCAGGCGTGAGATGAACAGCGCCCGATGGACCTGGTTCGCCATCGGTTATCAGTGCGGCTTCGCTTATATCTGCGCCCTCATGGTCAATCAGTTCGGCTCTCTCCTCACCGGCAAGGTCAATGCAGCCGGTCTGATCTTCGCAGCAGCCGCTCTCGCCGGCGTTATCTTCATGCTGGTAAAGCCCTGCAGGGAAGCTTCCGGACTCTCCGGCAGGGTCTGTGCGCACCCTGTCCGGTCAGCATCGGTATTATTTTTCGTAAAGGAGTGATTTGCATGCCTGAATCTCTTGCAGCCGGGCTTTCCACGATTCTCATCTGTATCGCACTCATAGCCATAGTTGCCCTCATAATAATACATCTTGTGCGGGAGAAGCGGCACGGCAAATCCTTCTGCGGCTGTGGCTGCTCCAACTGCGCCATGCGGGGCAGCTGCCACAGCCGGGTCAAAGAACACCGCAGTGAAACAATCATGTATGAAACAGATTTGAAGATTGACGGGATGATGTGCGGTATGTGCGAAAACCACATAAACGACGCGATACGCGGCGCATTCAAGGTCAGGAAGGTCAGCTCCTCCCACCGCAGCGGTACGGCGAGGGTCATAAGCGAGGAGTCTCTGGACGAGGCCGCGCTGAAGAAGCTCATTGACTCCACCGGCTATACCCTCCGCTCCGTAAGCAGCAGGCCCTGTTTAAAAAAGTGACTCTTCGCCTGAGGTCCCTCCCCGCGCATCTCCGGCCGCTTGGCTTACAAGGCTCAGCCTTCCACACACACATCAGGCGGCGTGTATGCTTGTGCCCTGAGCCGCGGCTCAGGGCACAAGCAATGTTCAGGCGGAGCGTTTTTCCGGTCGGGTTGATCGCAGGTAAGCCGGAGATTGACTTGTCCGGTCCGAAGTTCGGATTTCTCTCCGCAAATTTCCGGGGACAGGCGTATTGGACCTGTCCCCGGAAATTTTATTCTGCCCTGTGCGCACGTTCGAACGCGAAGATACGGCGCAGCAGTTCGGCACTGTAATCGACAAACTTCCCGCAGCGCAGCATATCGAACACATCCCTTTCGGATGCAAAGGCTGCGGCGGACAGCTCGCTCTTCTGCAGCTCCAGCCCGGAGACGTCCAGCTCCCGGCGCGCAAAAAAGAAGTCGTCGAACACGCAGGAGAACGGCTCAGTCAGAACAAAACGCAGCTCAGCCTTCGCCAGACTCAGGCCCAGCTCCTCCCGCGCCTCTCTGAGCGCGGCGTCTGACGCGTCCTCGCCGCTGCGCACAAAGCCGCCAGCCGATACATCCCAGCAGTCGGGGTAGCGGTCTTTATATACGCTCCTGCGCTGCACCAGCAGCTCTCCGCAGCCGTTGAACAGGCAGAGATGAGACACCAGGCAGTACTCGCCCGGACGCATGGCGGAGCCCCTTTCGGCGGTCCTGCCCGTCCTGACGCGGCTGCCATCATACAAATCTATAAGCTCCATACCGGTCTCCGTCAACGTCCCCATCTCCCGGACAGCCGGGACATGGGGACCGTATTTGCTTTTAATCCGCGCTCATATATATTCTCATAAAAACATCCGGCGCTGTTCACGGCGCCGCAGGCGCGACGGCTCCGTATGATACGCAGTGACGCGCCCTCCGTGCGGCATTGGGGTGCGCGGGACCCGGAGCTGATTCCGGGTTCGGAATCAGAACAGTTCGTCGCCGCTTTTGCAGCCCAGCCCGGGATGCAGATCAAAGCGCACCGCGCCGACCTTTGCCCTGTCCCCTACAGCCTGCTCAACGAGATATGTCCCGCGTATACCGAAGCCGCCGCAGAGCTCTATCGCGGCGCAGCCTGCGTCGGCCATCTCCCTGGCCGCAGCGGCTCCCTCCTCGTAAGTGCTCACGCCTATGGACGTCAGCCGGACTTCGGGAGTCTCGACTGTGCCGCGATGCTTTTCGGGGTCCGCACCGGGCGCGATGAAAATAAATGCAGCTTCAAGCATAATCCCGCCTCACTTTCTGTTCGGTATATGTATTGCTTTCCTGTCGGCCGCGAGACAGGCTTCGCGTACGGCCTCGGCCACCGTCGGATGGCAGTGTATGGTATCCGTGAACTCCTCCAGCGTCGCCTCCAGCCTTATTGCGAGGGCGGCCTCCTCAATGAGCTCCGTCGCGCTCGGGGCAAGGATGTGTACGCCGAGGATCTCGCCGTATTTTGCCCCGGCAAGGACCTTGATCATCCCGTCCGTATGTCCCGCGACAAGGCTCCTGCCGTTGCCGCTGGTCGGGAAGCGGCCTGTCTTGTAGTCGACTCCCATCTCCCTGAGCTTTTCCTCGGTATAGCCGACGCCGGCAAATTCGGGTCCGACATAGGCGCAGCTCGGGCTCTGCTCCGGTCTGAACACACGTGCGCCGCCCATGGCATTCTCCGCGGCGATCTCGCCCATAGCCATAGCCGCATGGGCCAGCATCAGCTTACCCGTGCAGTCGCCTATGGCGTAGACGCCGGGTACAGTCGTTTCAAGCTTTTCGTTTGTCTGGATGAATCCATTGTCAGTCTTTATGCCGGCCGCGCCAAGCCCAAGTCCACCGGTCAGCGGACCGCGTCCGACGCAGATCAGCACCTTTTCGACTTCAAAGCTTTTTTCGCCGTCGGGACATTTGACCTTCACCTCAGCGCCCTTTGCCGTGTCCCTGACAGAAATGACCTTAGAGCCGGTGTGGATATCCATGCCCTCGCCAATGAGCTTTGCCTGCAGCAGGCCGGTGAGTTCTCCGTCCATCAGGGGCAGCAGACGCTCTGTCGCCTCTATGACGTTGACCTTTGTGCCGTAGCGGCGGTACACGGTCCCGAGCTCCAGTCCGATGACCCCGCCGCCGATCACGAGCATACTCTCCGGGATATGATCCAGAGCCAGGCAGGCAGTCGAGTCCATGCAGGCACGGCTGTCCTTCACCCCGGGGATGTCGGGTATGATCGGATATGAGCCTGCCGCGATGATTATTCTGTCCGCGGTATATTCTTTATTCCCCACTTTTACCGCTTTTGTGCTTATAAACTCGGCACTTCCCTCCACAAGGGTGATTTTATTGAGCTTTATAAGGGCTTTCACTCCCGAAGTCAGCTTTTCGACCACCGAAGCGCGGAAGCCCTGCACCTTCTCCCAGTCTACGCGGACATCCGCTCCGACGATGCCGATACCGGCGCTGCCGGTCGCGGCTTCGTATATCTCGGAGGTATGCAGCATAGCCTTTGTCGGCATACAGCCACGGTTGAGACAGGTGCCGCCGACCTGGGCTTTTTCTATCAGCGTGACCTTTGCCCCCAACTGAGCCGCTCTGATAGCGGCGGTGTAGCCGCCGGGGCCGCCTCCAATCACGAGCACGGTCACGGCTTCGCCGCCGGCCGGCTCCGCAGGTTTGCATGTGTCGGCCGGAGACGCCGTTCCGAGGTCGACGGTCTCTCCCGGTTCGCCTATGAAGGCCACGGGAGCGAGGCAGGGCACAGTCTCCCCCGCCTGTACGGCGATCTTCAGCAGCGTGCCGGAGGCCGTGGCCTCGATGTCGTTCGTGAGCTTATCGGTGGAGACGGAGAAGAGCACTTCGCCCTCCTTAACAGGCTCGCCCTCCTTTTTCTTCCACTCGTCCACAGTGCCTTCGGTCATGGTCAGGCCTAGCTTTGGCATTACTACTATTTTACCCATCGGTTTTTCCTCCCTGTCAGGCCAGCATGAGCGCCGGGTTTTCCAGCAGGCACTTTATACGCTGCAGAAAGCTCGCCGCGACGGAGCCGTCGGCGACGCGGTGGTCGGCAGTCAGGCTCAGCGTCATCATGGGACGTATGACGATCTCCCCGTTACGCACGACCGCCCTGTCCTCCATCGTGGTCACGCCCAGAATCGCGACCTCAGGCTGATTTATGATCGGAGAGAAGCTCTCTATGCCGTACATGCCGAGGTTTGTGATCGTAAACGTGCCGCCCCGTAGCTTCTCCATCGGCAGCCCGCCTTCGCGCGCGAGCTTTGCCAGCTCTTTCAGCTCGGCAGATATCTCCGTCAGGCTCTTTTTGTCGGCGTCCGTGACATTCGGCACAACGAGGCCGTTGTCAAGCGCGACCGCAACACCCATGTTCACATAGTGCTTGTAGATTATCTTATTGTCCTCGACCGAGCAGTTGAGCAGCGGGAATTCCGTCAGCGCCCTGGCGACGAATTTTACCAGCAGGTCGGTATAGCTGACCTTGATGTCCTGCCCTTTCAGCTGCTCCCGGTAATGCTTCATGGCCGACATGTCTACGGAGAGGTTGAACGTGACCGTCGGCGAGGTCATATGTGAGTTGAGCATATTTTTCGCGATGGCCTTGCGCATGCCGCTCATCGCTACGATCTCCTCGCGCGCCGCCTCCGCGGCCCTCTCCCGCGTGCCCTCCAAATATTTCAGTATGTCCTCGGCGAGGACGCGGCCGCTGGAGCCGACTTCGTTCAGATCGAGTCCGATATCCGCCGCGATCTTTGCCGCAAGCGGCGAGGCTTTTGTGCCGGATTCCTCCTGCTCTGCGGCGGGAGCTGCCGGTTTATAGTTTTTCACGTCCTCCTCGGTCACTCTGCCCTTCGGGCCGGTGCCTCTGACGAGGGCAATATCTATGCCCAGCTCCTTCGCGAGCTTTTTTGCCGCCGGAGACGCGATCAGGCGCTCTCCCGGAGCCCTGACCGCGGCGGCTGCCGCAGGCGCCTGAACCGGTTCCGCTGCTGCCGGCGCGGCCTGGGCAGTGCCCGTGAGACCGCTTATGTCCTCATCCGCCGCGGCAATGACCGCAACCGGCTCCAGACAGGGCACCGTCCGCCCCTCGGCCACGATTATCCTGCGCAGGACGCCGGTGGCCGGGGCCTCTATCGTGTTAGTCAGTTTATCCGTCTCGACCTCGAAAAGCGCTTCGCCCTCCTTGACGGCGTCGCCCTCCTTCTTTTTCCATGCGCTGAGCGTACCCTCCGTCATGGTCAGGCCGAGCTTTGGCATTACTACTACTTTTGCCATTGCAAATCTCCTTTATGTAAAAGAATAAATGTGTTTCATGCTGCCTGAACCCGGGTGCGGCGCGGCCTGCCCGGACTCATGCAGCAGCGGGATTCAGCGTCTGTACATGCCCAGTCTCTGTGCCTCCTCCAACGCCTTTTTTGGCAGCACGCGCCACGGCCCGTCCGCCGTCACGGTCATAACGACCCTGTCTCCGGGGGCAACAGCCACTTCCCTTTCGCCGTCGAGCGCGATCATGCAGCGCTGCTCCGCCGTAAATCCATACGGCTCCCCCAGCATAAGCAGCTTCGGATCGCTTATCTCAACCTCTGTCAGGACCCCGGCAGCAATGGATGCGAGCACCTTTTCGCCGCCCTGCTTCAGAGTAACGGCGAAACCGCAGGGGTCCGCGTCGCCGATTATTCTGTAGGCTCCGGGTATGGCCGAAAAACCGATGGTCGCCGGGTGGCAGCGTGAGACGACGATACGCTCAATGCGGGATGGGTCCCATATGGCACGGGCGCCGGCAAAGAAATCCGAGGACACCACGGCGTCTATCAGCGCAATGTCACGCAGTTCGCCGTTGACGCGCAGCTCAATACGTTTGTCATGTATGCAGCAGGAATAGGGCTCCGGCATATGAGTCACGGCGGCAGCCGCCATGCCTGCGACCGTGCCCTCCATGAGCGCAGGGTAGACGTTGTTCGTGCCGGTCGAGACAGATATTAACGGCGTGCGTTTTATTGCCTTGGCCGCTGCCCGCGAGGTGCCGTCGCCGCCGAGGACCACGATGCAGCCGACGCCCATTTCCTCCATAATCCCGGCCGCGGTCACGGTGTCCTGCATAGATGCGTCAATCTCAAAGTCCAGAACGTTTATCCTCGCCTTCATGACGCCGTCGTTTTCAAGATTATCCGCCACCTTCGGTCCTATCATGAAGGTCTCCGGCATAAAAACGCACTCATCTATGCCGAGCTCCTGAGCAGCCAGTACTATGCGCTGGCATATATTCACCTTTTCATTATTGTCTATTATCGTGGCATAGGATACCAGACGCCGGATATCCTTGCCCGACGCGGGGTTGGCAATAATGCCTATGGAAGCCATGGGCATACCTCCCTGTATTGGCAGGGCTTCCGGAGGCTGGCCCCGGAAGCCCTTTGATTTGTTATTGGAAGCCGGTATCAGAACATCTTCCTCGCCGCAGCGATGACGTCCTTTTCGTTGGGCATATAGTACTGCTCAAGGTTCGGCGCGAAAGGCACGGGCGTGTTCAGCGCGCCGATACGCGCGACGGGAGCGTCGAGATAATCGAACATCTCCTCGCCGATGATGGCGCTCAGCTCGCCGCCGTAGCCGCCGCGCTTGACCTCTTCGGTAAAGACGATGGCCTTGTGGGTCTTGCTGATAGACTGCTCCATGAGTTCGGTGTCCAGCGGATAGAGACTGCGCAGGTCGACTACCTCGGCCTCTATGCCTTCTTTAGCGAGCTCTTCCGCGGCCTTCAGCGCGTCGAATACCTGACGGCCGTAGGTGATTATGGACAGATCGCCGCCCTCGCGGACTATCCTGCCCTTGCCGAGAGGAATGGGCTCCAGGCTTTTTACCTCGGACTTGACGCCCATGAGCAGCTTGTTTTCAAAGTATACGACGGGGTTATCATCGTCGATGGCGCTGAGCATCAGGCCGAGTGCATCCTCCGCAGTGGAGGGATAGACGACCTTAAGTCCGGGTACATGGGTAACCCAGGCTTCGAGCGACTGGGAATGCTGCGCCGCGGCACCGGTACCCGCGCCTGCGGGCATACGCAGTACCATGGGCATCGAGATCTTGCCGCCGAACATATAACGCATCTTCGCCGCCTGATTGACCAGCTGGTCCATGCCGACGGTCAGAAAGTCGCAGAACATCAGCTCGGCGATGGGCCGCAGTCCGGTCGCCGCCGCGCCGACCGCGCATCCGACGATGGCGCCTTCGGAGATAGGCGTGTCGCGCACTCTATCGGGGCCGAACTCATCTATCATTCCGGCGCTGACACCGAAGCAGCCGCCGAACGCGCCGACGTCTTCGCCGAACAGTACGACGTTGGGGTTTTCACGCATCCGTATGCTCATGCCCTCGCGGATGCCTTCAGCGTAAGTCATCATTTTCATCTTTCGCGCACCTCCTCAACGATATCGGAATAGACATCCACGACGCTGCTCTCCGGAGACGGTATGGGCTGGGCCTCGGCAAAGGCGATGGCGTCTTCGATCTCCTTCGCGACCTTCTTGTCGACCGCCTCTACCTCCTCCGCGCTCATAACGCCGTTGTCAATAAGGAACCTGGCGAAACGCGGCAGCGGATCCTTGGCCATCCACGCCGCCTGTTCCTCCTTGGGCTTGTATGTAGCCGGGTCGCCCTCGAAGTGGCCGTGCTGGCGGTAGGTTTTGCATTCGATGAGCGTGGGCCCCTTGCCCGCTCTCGCTCTGGCGACCGCCTCAAAGGCCGCCTCATAAACCGCGAGAGGATCGTTGCCGTCGACACTGATACCCGGCATGTTATATGCCGCGGCCCTGTCGGCCACGTCCTTGATGGCCTGATGGCGCGCCTGACTCATCGAGATGCCGTAATGGTTATTCTCGCAGACAAAGACTATCGGCAGCTTCCAGATGGACGCCAGGTTTAGGGACTCATGGAAAGTACCCTGGTTGGTCGAGCCGTCGCCGAAGAAGCAGACGCATACCTGGTCGGTCTTTCTAAGCTTGATGGACAGGCCCGCGCCGGTGGAGATGCAGTGGCCCGCGCCGACTATACCGTTGGCGCCGAGGATGCCCTTGTCACGGTCGGCGATATGCATCGAGCCTCCCTTGCCCTTGCAGTAGCCGGTCTCCCGTCCGAAAAGCTCGGCCATCATAAGCTTGAGGTCGCCGCCCTTCGCAATGATATGACCGTGTCCGCGGTGAGTGCTGGTGATGAAATCGTCGTCACGCAGGCACTCACATACCGCAGGTGCGATGGCTTCCTCACCCAGATAGAGGTGAACGAAGCCGGGTACCTTGCCCTCTGCGAACAGCTTGGCTGCGGTACTCTCGAAGTCACGTATGCGTCTCATGCGCACATACATGTCCTTCATCAGTTCGTTGCTGATTGCCATTAAATAACCTCCTTCAACATTTTCTTATATACTTATGTATAAGTGTCAATATATACGGCCGCCGTTTTTCTCCGCCTGCCTTATATATTTCAACTCCTACGGATTATATGCCACATACCCGCGATATTTATGTCGAACATGCGCCGCAGTCGCGAAACCCGCATGTCCGCAGGTGCCGTGGCCGTTTTTTCTTTTTCTGTAGTATATACTATTCTCACCTATTTATCAACCAAAAACGTCTGTTTAATCATTTTTCAGAACTTTATACAGGTTGACGCATTTGTTTTCTCACGACCTGCACTATTTGCAATTGCAATATCAAAACGAATGCTATTCATTCTCACTCCCCGTCTCACTGCACATGAAACAGAGCTGCGATTATGAGACGATACCGGCCTCCGGCGGCATTCGGCAAGGACTCCCCGCCAGGTGACGGAAATGGTATAAAAGCGGCGGAACAGAATCTCTTCTGTTCCGCCGCTACCGCAGGATAAGCTCTTTATAATGTTTTTTCGATTAAATGACGTACTTCAGCCGCTGTACCCTGCGCATCGACGCATATAATGCAGAATCCAAAGCGTTCACGCCCGCTTTCAGTTGTGTCCCGGGGCACCGCCGCATGATCCGGCGCCCTGCAAAATGGTATTCACGCTGCCTCACCGGATATTAACAGCACTCCCCCGCGCCAGGTATTAACAGCGCTTTCGCTCTCACTTTCTGGAGCGTTTCAGGTCGATATTGTATTTTTTGAGCCGGCGGTACAGGGTCGCACGGCTTATACCCAGCACAGCCGCCGCGGCTCCCACGTCGCCGCCGCAGCTCTCCAGCGCATCCGCTATCTCCGACACCTGATTGCTCTCTGCGCACAGCCGTTTCGGCATCTCCTCCGTGAGCTCTCCGTATACATACTTCAGGCTTTCCTCCGTGAGCGTGCCTCCGGTCTCGGAATAAAAGACACGTTCAATACTGTTTTGCAGCTGGCGGACATTGCCGGGCCAGTCGCAGTTCAGAAGCCCGGTCATAAACTCCGGCGTCGCTGTCTTTTTGAGTTCGGGGTATCTGAAGTTGAGCTGGTCAAGCATTTTCTGCGCACAGAGAATTATATCGCACTGACGCTCCCGCAGGGGCCTTATGTCCAGACGCAGCACGTCAAGACGGTGGTACAGATCGCGTCTGAAGCTGCCGCTCCTGACCAACGGCGCTACCGGCCGGCCCGAGGCAGATATGATACGGATATTCAGACGGATATCACGCGTGCTGCCAAGTCTCCTGACCGTATGGGTCTCCACTGTATTCAGTATCTTGGCCTGCAGCTCCAGCGGCATCTCGGATATCTCGTTGAGAAAGGCCGTGCCGTTCTGCGCAAGCTCAAAGCGGCCCGGACTGCTCTCGGTTATTTTCCCGCCGAAAGCCCCTACCTCACAGCCGAAAAGCTCGGATTCCAGCATTTCCCTCGGAATGGAGGCGCAGTTTATTGTGACAAAGGGCCCGTCACGATGCGATCCTGCGTTATGTATCGCCTGCGCGATCATCTCCTTGCCTGTCCCGCTCTCACCCTCGATCAGGATGTTTCCCTCATATTCGGCGTAACGCTTCGCAAGCGTGAGCATTTTCTGCGTCGCCCCGTCGTTGGTCATGAAGTCCTCAAATTTATAGCTGGCCTTATTGCGGCTCAGGCGGTTGACCGCGTTGAGCAAATGCTTCTGCTTCTTAAGAGTAATGCTGTAGGCCGGCGTACCGAAGCTGTCGAGATAGTGCACGTCGACGCCGCAGTATATCAGCTTGTCTCCCAGCGCGAAACGCGTATCATCTGAGAAATAATCCCGGCGGTCCTGCCAGTTCACGTCGGGAAGTATATCGCGGAAATCGTTTTCTGACATTTTATCGGCCTCTGGGCCGGCCAGCTTCCTGGCGGCAGCATTCATCCAGAAGGTCCTGTAGGCGCCATTGACCAGAAATATCGCGTCATTGCTCGCATCGAGGGCTGTGTTCAGCAGCTGTGCGTTATGCTTTATCTTTATCTGGCTCTCTATTCCGTAGGCCGCCGCAAGAGCTAGCGCCAACGTATGCTCATGCGCGCTTTCAATAGTGCCGGAGAAGTTTATGCACCCGATGATCTCCCCTTCGACACCGTGTATCGGCGCGGCGGAGCAGGTCCAGGTCTGGTGCGAACGGCAATAGTGCTCCGCCCCGACCATCTGTATGGCCCGGTCATACTCCAGCGCGACGCTTATGGCGTTGGTGCCGACCTCAAGGCTGTTCCACAGACGTCCCTTTCCGAAGCGCATGTTTTCACTTTTTATGAGTATCTCCTCGTCGCCCATGGTCTCGAGAATATACCCGACACTGTCAGTCAGGACCATGAGATAGCTTGTGTCCTGGACTATCTGAAAAACGCTGCGCATTATCGGCAGAGCCGTGTCTATCAGTATCCGGTTAGCGGAGTATATGCTCTGGAATACCGCCGCATCAACATACCTGCCCTCGCCCCCGGCTGGATTCACCCCGGCCTGACGGCACTTTTTCCATGAGTCGGCTATCTCCGGGCGTATTCTCGGATCCAGCCGCCCCTCATATATAAAGTCAGCCCAGAGCTCTTTTCCAAGCTCTATGTCAATGCTCTTATCCATTTTCGCACCCTTCCTTTCTCTCTGCGCCGTCCATGAATATAGCCGCGACTATCTCGTCCGGAGTGATGCCGCCGAAGGCCGCGGCAATATCCGTCCCGGCCAGAGCCGCACGCACATCCCCGCGGCGGAGTCTCTGCCCGGTCAGGGCCGCTACGGCGGCGCCGTTATCCGTCACCGCCATAAAATCGCCGGTAAACGAGATATCCTTAATTATTCCGTGCTCGACGTTCATACGCACCTCCAGAGTCCCACCCGGATATCTGACGCGGTTCCTGAAGCTGTAGTCCGGGCTCCGGCCGTAAGTCCAGTCCCAGGAGCGGTACTTTGAATCCGCCTCGGCCGATATGCGCTCGAGTTCCTCCCGGCTGAGACTGCGCCTGACGGCGCCGTCAAGACTCAGCTGACGCTGCAGGCAGGCCCAGAACTCCCGCATGCTCATCTCTTCCGCCAAGCAGTCCTTTATATTCCCGACTCTGGCGCTGACCGACTTGGCGCTTTTCGAGTCGAATTTTGCCTTGTCCGCGTTCAGTGCGCCGGCGATCATCGCGCCGTTCGAATCAAACAGCAGCGTGCCGTGGTGCAGGATGCGGTCCTTATATATACGCTGCGCCACGCCGGAGACCTTTTTCCCGCCGACCATTATGTCATTGCGCCCGCTGACCTCAGCCCTGACGCCCATGGCCGCAAGTGCCCGGCAGACAGGACGCGAAAACTGCTCAATGCTCATGCTGGCCGCGTCGCCGAGATCGGTGATGAACGAGTAATTCAGGTTGCCTAGATCGTGGTATACAGCCCCTCCGCCTGTGGTACGGCGCACGACGGTAATGTTATGTTCCCGGACAAACGCCGCGTTTATTTCCTCCGCCGTATTCTGGTTGAGGCCGACCACGACAGTGTTTGCGTTCTGCCAGAGCATCAGCCAATCGCCCTCTCGCCTGTTTTTCAGGATGTATTCCTCAAATGCAAGGTTGAAACACGGGTCCGTGCTCCCCGTCTCAATATAGTTCACGGGCATATACACACCGCCTTTCTTTTTTCAAGTGTATCTGCAAAATGAGATTCTGTCAATGCTTCCTGCGCTTTTTTCGTCTTATTCTTACATTTTTCTCAGAGGGTGAGACAATTTTTTCTTTAATACCGGCAGCAGTGAAAACGCCATGGCCCGGCGTTCATAAAGCAGCGGCATACGTATGCCGCCGTCAACGGGCCGCACAGAAAGTAAGGCTCCGCGCCGCTGAATTACTCCAGCGGCGCGGAGCCTTTTTCTCCCGGCGGCAGCCCTGCCTCCACGCGGACTGATGCGATGATTTCACCGGTAAGCGCGGATGCTTCGCAATCAAAGCGGCGTTAATTTATGTACGGAAACACTTCACTCTGCCGCGGCTGCAAACGGCGCTGTACAATGCCGTAATATCCGGCCGGAATGCTTTTTAAGTCAGAAATTATTTAATCCTCATTTTAGTCTCTCGCAGCTGCCGCCTTCCGGTTTGCAAACCGGAAGCCGGGTACGGATGCACACTATCCGTTACAGGTCTGCCTGTCTGCACCGCACCGAGTGTTGTTTTTTCCCGATTCCGCATACGCACCATCTCAGCACGGGAATACGGCTGATGATTTCGTACAGCAGAAAAGCGCCTCCGAAGGCCGCGGCAGCAACGGCAATATATTTTACGCCTGCCGGAATTGGGGAATCATATATAAAGAAAGCGCAAAGCGCAAGAGGTAAATAGTGGAACAGATAAAGTCCCCAGGACTTCTTCGCCATATACCGGGAGAACGCAGTAGCAAAGCCGCCCCATTTCTTCATGAACGACAGTACCGCCAAGGTCGCGATCCAGGCATATATATTGCACAAAGGCGTATCGAGCACCTCGTGTTCCGCATAGGGCTTTCCCCAGAATAAAAGCGTAAACGCAAGTCCCAGGAGGAGTGCTGCAATTGAAAGCGGCAGCCACCCTTTTTCGAGCCTTTCCATCACCCCGTCATGGGAAAATACCAGATATCCGATCAGATACCCCGCTCCGTATATTCCAAAGCGGTACACGCTGACAACGGGAGTATTAAGAATCAGCGACGCACCCCAAACGACCGCCGCCAGCAAAACCGCTGCCGGCAGATTTGCCCTGCCGCAAAAACGGTACAGCCTGTCTTTTTCCGCTTTTCGGAAAATAATCAGCAGCACGGAAAACAGCCACAGCATCTGGATAAACCACAGCGGTCCGATACCGGATACGGACATGATCAGATACAGCACCGGCTTCGGCAGCGAAGCAATGCTTTCATATGCGCCGCTCATTTTTATGTTACAGAAGCCGAGGATCCACCAGAAAACAAACAGTCCAACCGTCGACGGAACAAGCAGCTTTGTCGTTTTTGATCTCATAAACTCCCTGCACGAATGCCCGTCCAGATAAAACCGGGCGCTCATACCGGAAACCACAAACAGCAGCAGCATAAACCATGGATACAATATGTACAGCACAGCATCCTGATACTGCGTGTCAGAAAGCGGGCCGACGCCTCCCGAAACACCGGCTGCGTTAAAAACATAGAATACATGATATAAAACAACCAGAACCACGGTAATCCATCGGATATTGTCAATATATGTTTTTCTCATAGCCGCATCTCTTTTATTCATCCGCTCTCACCGCCGAACCGGCGACAAAAGCATTGATTTTTTCTTCAAATATGTCAGCCGGGACAAGCGCAATCCCCTCGTTGTCTTCGCTCAGTACGATGAGTCTCTGCCCGCCTGTCAGACCGAAGCGCTCACGCGCGGCCTTTGGGATAACCAGCTGGCCGCGGTCGTTGATAGTTACAGAGCCCCATATGTTTTTGCCTTTAGGTGCTGGAGGCAGCATTCCGCAGCCCTCGATCCTTTCCGTTTTTACCAGACTGTCGATGCTTACGCCGTACACGTCGGCAAGCAGCCTACATTTTTCGATATCAGGAACGGTCGCGCCGCTTTCCCACTTGGCGTACGCCTGACGTGAAATTCCGATCTTCTCCGCGAGCTCCTCCTGAGAGTATCCGTGCGTACTGCGCAGCATAATCAGATTATCCTTTAACACGCTCATCCTCCTCGTTAGATTTCTTTGAATATTGTAATATACGGTTGCGGTCTTATCCACCAACGCAACTTGTCAAAATAATGGGATCTTCGTTATCTCCGGTTGCGTCGGCTTCGGTATGACCTGTCTTTCAAAGAACCGGACATATAATAATCAGTTTTGGCGGAAATTGAAAGCGCATCCCTTCATCCTCATATGCCCGTTTTCCTGCCGCAATGGCCGGAATCTGTCTGACATGGACGCTCCCGGAGTATAATGACGCCGCTGCAAAGCCGGAAAGCTGCCGCCGGTGCCGGGTTCTTACGTTCTTATTCAATTTAAAATAATGCTGCGCTTTGCGGCGCCAGCGCATTGTTCCGCCGTTTTTTATGAATCTTTTCCCGCACAGCATCAGGATATTGACATTCCCGTCCAAAAATGTTAGTATCACTCAAACTCTTTGCACTGCATCGCGCTTGATGCGAAATCAACAGTACAAACTGAGCAGGCGACGGTTTATTACCGTGGAGCCGGGTTACCTCGGGTAACAGCAGAGCGGACAAACATGCAACCTCTGCGGGACAGTGGTATGTTCCGGGGAGGCTTTTCTGCGCCTCCGGGCAAGGTGCTGCGAGTTTGCATACAATGATCCGGAGGTATATCCCATGTCTGAAAAGAAAATCGTCGCCCGTCTCACGTCAATCGGCGTCATCGGAAACATTATTCTCGTTGCCTTCAAGCTTTATGCCGGCATAGCCGGTAATTCCGGGGCAATGGTCTCAGACGCCATTCACTCTCTGTCCGATGTGTTCGCAACCTTTATCGCTTTCCTGGGCGTGAGGCTCGCCCAAAAAGGGCCGGATAAGGACCACCCCTACGGGCACGACCGTCTGGAGTGCGTGGCCTCGGTCGTCCTCGGCGTTATTCTGCTTGTCACCGGTTTCGGCATCGGCTGGGGCGGAGTGCAGAAAATAATCGCCGGGCACTACGATCAGCTTGCCGTGCCCGGCACGATAGCGCTGTCCGCAGCCATCGTATCAATTATAGTCAAGGAAAGCATGTTCTGGTACACCCGATACTACGCGAAGAAGCTCAATTCTTCCGCGTTCATGGCCGACGCCTGGCATCACCGCTCGGATGCGCTGTCATCGGTCGGCTCGCTTATCGGCATCGGCGGGGCCAGGCTCGGCGTACCCGTGCTTGAGCCGATCGCCTGTGTCGTCATATGCCTCTGTATTCTGAAGGTGGCATATGACATTCTCAAGGATGCGATCGACAAGATGCTCGACACCGCATGCAGCGACGAATATGAGCAGTCGCTCGGAGATTTTATCCGCGCGCAGGACGGCGTGCAGCAGCTCGACAAGCTAAGCACCCGCAAGTTCGGCAGCAAGGTCTATATCGACGCGGAAATAGGCGTCGACGGCAGCATGACGCTGACCGACGCACACAGCATTGCCGAACGCGTTCACAATGCGGTAGAAAAAAAACACCCGGAGATAAAGCATATAATGATACATGAAAATCCGGCGGAGCAGGCGGAGTAAAAAAGGGCTGCGGCAAAATGCGTATCTGCATTTTGCCGCAGCCCTCAGCCTGTCCAAAACCGTGCTCGGCTTTTTACCGCGCCCGATCCGCCGGGAATTTTCCGAATTTATATCCGCAACGCGCTTATTTATACACTCTCGGCACGCGCTTGGATACCGCGCAGAGCAGCTCATACGGTATGGTCTGAGCCGCGTCGGAGAGCTTATATATATTGTTGCGCTCGCCGAATATCTCGACCTCACTGCCGACATCTACCTCCGGAAGATCCGTAAGGTCAGCCATGCACATATCCATGCATATGCTGCCGCGCTGAGGCGCAAAGCCGCCGCGGGCGGCAAAGCAGCACTTGTTGGATATAAGCCGCGGCAGGCCGTCGGCATAGCCGATGGCGAGCACTCCCATACGCATGCGGCGGTCCGTGGTATAGCGCCGGCCGTAGCTGACGGAGGTGCCCGGCTCATAGAACTTTATTGTACTGACGGTAGTGACAAGGCGCATGCACGGGCGAAGGCCCAGGCGGCCGGAGGTATCGCCGTAGCCGTAGAGGAGCAGGCCGGGGCGCACCATATCCAGCGCCGTTTCCGGCCGGTTTACGACCGCGCCGCTGTTGGCGCAGTGACGGATCCTGAACTCAACGCCGCCGCGCTCCCTGACGGCGTCGATCATCGCCATGAACAGCTTAAACTGTTCATGAGTGTATTGTTCATTGTCGGGCCCTTCCTCGTCGGAGACGGCAAAGTGGGTATATATGCCCTCCGGGTCCAGCCCGGGCATTTTACAGGAATCCACGACGTTCTGCACGCCCTCCTCGAAGTAAGCACCGGAGCAGAGGAAGCCGAGGCGGGACATGCCTGTGTCGAGCTTGATGTGGATCTTCAGCGACGCGCCGAGCGCGGTAGCCGCCGTGGAATACTCCACAGCCTTGGCCAGACAGCTGACGGTCTGGGTGATACGGTTGTCTATGAGCATGTTTGTGTACTCCGGCGGTGTGTGCCCAAGCACGAGTATGGGCATGTTTATACCGCCGCGGCGCAGCTCCAGGGCCTCGTCGAGACAGGACACAGCCAGATAATCCGCGCCGCAGTCCTGCAGCAGGTGCGATACCCGTACGGCGCCGTGGCCGTAGGCGTCGGCCTTGACGACGCCCAGAAAACGGCAGCCGGCCGGCAGCGCCGCACGTATGGCGTTATAGTTATGACGGATGTTTTCCAGGCTGATTTCGGCCCAGGTTCTTTTCTGCAAATCGTTCATTTATTTCTCTGCCTTTCGTAAACGCCGGTCTCAATCCGGCTCTTCGCTGCTTTGCATATCTGCGGCACCCTCCGTCCAGCCGCTTATCTCCGCCGTGACCGCGACGCGCCCGGCGCTTTCAAGCTCGGAGCGGACGGGTATCATGCCGTCCGGCCGGAACCAGACGGTACAGCGGTATTCATCTCCCGGCTCCAGACGGTAAACATACATGCCGTCCTCTTCCCAGAAGCTGTCGACATGGCCGGACCTCATGGCCTGCACCAGTACGGGCAGAGCGGACATCGGCGACAGGCCGAAGGAATCGAGCGCGCCGGTATCGAGCACGACGCCGTCATACTGCAGAGAGGTGCTGCCCGGCTCCACGCGCGCGGTTACCCCGGCTATAAGCTCCGGCGCAAGCACGGTCACGGAGGCTCCTTCGGCGTCCTCCGTATACGCGAGCGTGAATCTCGCGGTCTTATGCTCATACTCGGCGCGGACGTTCGCGGTGAAAGAGAGCGTATCCTGTGCGCCCAGCCTCTCCGTAAACGAGTCATAGGCCTTTTCGATCTCCTTTCCCCCGCAGCCGGACAGGAGCAGGCTGAAAACCAGCAGCAATGGCAGGCATATCCGTTTCATACTTACCTCCGAAACATATTATGCTTTACCATATGCAGCCTGTTCAATTATAATCACTAAACAATGATTAGTCAAATCCGTCTGAATTTTACCCTTGCAAAATACAGGCGTATGTGATAGATTCTATATGCTTGTAGCAATGAACGGGAAAATGACGCAGATTGCACCTGACAGAGAATGGGGGTCGACGGCTGTAAGCCCCCTGAGGCGGCAGGCGTCCGGTTCGCCCGGGAGCTCCGGCCAATCACCGGCGTGAGGCGCGCGTTAAGCGCCGTTAAGAGCGGCCGCGCAGGCCGAACGTGGGTGGTACCGCGGAAGCTATGCTTTCGTCCCTTGATACGTCATGGGACGAAGGCTTTATTTTTTTACAGGAGAATTGGGCAAATGAAAGAATTAATGCAGAAACTCAGAGAGTCCTCCATCAAAGAGATACTCGACTGCGACAATGCCGAGCGTCTCGAGGCGATGCGTGTCAGATACCTCGGCAAGAAGGGCGAGCTTACGGCTGTGCTCCGCCAGATGGGCAGCCTCTCCGCAGAGGAGCGTCCGGCCATGGGCCAGCTCGCAAACCAGCTCAGGGCCGACATTGAAGCCGCAATCGAGAAGCGGCGCGCGGAGCTCTCCGCCGCGATGATGGAGCACAGGCTCGCCAGCGAGGCCGTCGACGTGACCCTCCCGGGAGTCGACCGCCGCATGGGCCACAAGCACCCGATGTACAATGTCCTTGACCAGCTGAAGGATATCTTTGTCGGCATGGGCTTTGAGATACTCGACGGACCAGAGGTCGAGCTTGCCGACTACAACTTCACCAGGCTCAATATAGACGAGGGACATCCCTCCCGTGACTGGACCGACACCTTCTACTTCACCGAGGACGGCAGGATACTTCTGCGCACGCAGACTTCCCCGATGCAGATACACGCCATGGAGACCCGCCAGCCGCCGATACGCATCATCGCACCCGGCAGGGTCTACCGCAAGGATGAGGTCGACGCGACCCATTCTCCGATGTTCCACCAGATCGAGGGCATGGTCATCGACAAGGGCATAACCATGGCCGACCTGAAAGCTACGCTGAACCTCGTCGTCGAAAAGATCTACGGCAAGGGCACCGTCACACGTTTCCGTCCGCATCACTTCCCCTTCACCGAACCCAGCTGCGAGCTCGACATACAGTGCCACAAGTGCGGGGGCAAGGGCTGCCCGACCTGCAAGGGCGAGGGCTGGATCGAGGTTCTCGGCGCCGGCATGGTGCACCCCAAGGTGCTCGAGGGCTGCGGCATTGACCCGGACGTATACTCCGGCTGGGCCTTCGGCATGGGGCTCGAGCGTCTGGCGCTCGGCGAGTACAAGATCACCGATATGAGGCTGATATTCGAAAACGATGTCAGGTTCCTCGAGCAGTTCTGATCAGGGAGGTAGTTGATATATGAAGATGTCAAGAAAATGGCTGAACGAGTTCGTCGATCTCAGCCTTGAGGAATATGACGACCACCGCTTCGGCGAAGCCATGACTGTATCCGGCTCCAAGGTCGAGGTCACCGACGACCTCAGCCGGAGCATGAAGAACGTCAGGGTCGGCCGCATCGTCTCCGTTGAGAAGCACCCCAACTCCGACCATATGCTCGTCACCCGGATAGATATCGGCGAGGAGGAGCCCGTTCAGATATGCACCGGCGCATGGAACGTCCACGCCGGCGACATGGTCCCCGTCGCCCTGCACAACTCCCTGCTGCCCGGCGGCGTCAAGATCACCAGGGGCAAGCTCCGCGGCGTGCTCTCCAACGGTATGCTCTGCTCATACAAGGAGCTGGGCATGACCGCGCATGACTTCCCCTACGCCGTCATCACTCCCGCCGCGATTCTCGGCGACTACCACCCGCTCGACCCGGCAAAGCCCTCTGTCCCCGCCGGCATCAAAGCCGGCGGCAGGATATTCGGCAAGGTCATTGCAGCGCAGGTCGGCTCCGTCGACACCATAGGCTACTCCAAATACGCCCTGACCCTCAACACCGGCTCCGAATCCGTCATGGCTGAGACCGGCTGCACGAACCTCCACGCCGGTGACCTCGTCGCATACGACACGGAAAAGAACCGTGTCTGCACGCTTGACGACCTGCACGCAAAGCAGGAGGAGTTCCCCCACTGCATCTCCGACGGTATACTCATCCTCGATGAGGACTGCAGGCCCGGCGACGACGTCGCCGTGATGCTCGGTCTGGACGACCACGTGGTCGACTACGAGATCACCCCGAACCGCCCCGACTGCCTGTGCATGATCGGTCTGGCGCGCGAGGCCTCCGTCACCTTCAAAAAGCCCCTGAAGCTGCACACTCCCGTTGTCAAAGCCACAGCCGGCGGCAACATCAACGATATGGCAAAGATAGTCATCGAGGAGCCCGAACTCTGCCCGCGCTACACCGCGCGCATGGTCAGGAACGTCAGGATCGCTCCGTCGCCGGAATGGATGCGCGAGCGTATCCGCAACGCCGGCATGCGCCCGATCAACAACATTGTGGATATCACCAACTACGTCATGATGGAATACGGCCAGCCGATGCACGCCTTCGACTTCAGCTGCGTCAAGGATCATGAGATACACGTCCGTCTCGCCCGCGAAGGCGAGACCATCCGCACTCTCGACGGCGCCGAGCGCAGGCTCACGCCCTCCATGCTCTGCATCTGCGACACCGAAAAGCCCGTCGCTGTCGCCGGCGTAATGGGCGGCGAGAACAGCGAGATCGTCGGCGACACGGACATGGTCCTCTTCGAGAGCGCGAACTTCAACGGTACCTCCATCCGCCGCACCGCCACCGCCCTCGGCATGCGCACCGACGCCTCCTCCCGCTACGAGAAGGGACTTGACGTATACAACACCTACGGAGCCGTTGAGCGCGCCTGCGAGCTCATAGAGCTGCTCGGCGCCGGCGAGGTCGTCGAGGGTGTTATCGACGTGATCCCCAATCCCCTGCCGCACACCGACGTCAGGCTCGAGCCGGACAAAATTAACGCCCTGCTCGGCACCGACATAGACGAAGCCACCATGCGCGATATTCTCATCCGCCTCGGCTTCACTCTTGACGGAGACATCATCCATGTCCCGTCCTGGCGCGGCGACGTGTCCCACTACTCTGACATTGCCGAGGAGGTCGCCCGCTTCTACGGCTACAACGAGATACCCACCCGCTTCGCCGGGAGCACCACTACCTGCGGCGGTTTCAGCGAGGTACAGCAGTGCGAGCGTCAGGTCGGCCAGGTCTGCCGCAGTCTGGGTCTCGACGAGATCATAACCTACTCATTCATAAGCCCGAGCTACTACGACAAGATCCGTATGCCGGCAGACTCCCCGCTGCGCGACAGCCTGCGCATACTCAACCCGCTCGGCGAGGACACCTCCATCATGCGCACGACCATTCTGCCGTCTATGCTCGAGATCCTCACGCGCAACTATAACTACCGCAACAAGGCCGCCTATCTCTACGAGATCGGCAGGATCTACCTGAAGCGCCCCGACGGTACCGCCGACGAGCCGAAGATCGTCTCCCTCGGCGCCTACGGCCCCGATATGAACTTCTTCGTTATCAAGGGCTGGATCGAGTCCCTGCTGAAGGAGCTCGGCGCACCTGAGCTCCGCTTCACGGCCGAGAAGGGCAACGCCTCCTATCACCCCGGGCGCTGCGCGAAGGTCTGCGCCGGCGACACCTGTATCGGCGTGTTCGGTCAGATCCA
Source organism: Clostridiales bacterium (assembly GCA_029010715.1). Classification (GTDB taxonomy): domain Bacteria; phylum Bacillota; class Clostridia; order Oscillospirales; family Oscillospiraceae; genus Limivicinus. Next base: position 6,019 of record JAQXKZ010000028.1, on the reverse strand, counting down.
TCCCGCCGTGGCCGCGAACTACGGCGTCGACACTGAGCTTTACTGCGCGGAACTGAGCTTCGACGCGCTGTACTCCGTCAAGGGTGGGATTCCGGTCTACACGCCGCTGCCGCGCTTCCCGTCCGTTAGCCGTGACATTGCCGTAGTCTGTGACGCCTCCATACCCGTAGGCGAGCTGACCGACTGCATTCTTGACGCAGGCGGAAAATACCTGAAGGACTGCGCGCTCTTCGACGTTTACAAAGGACACCACATAGCCGAGGGCAAGAAGTCCGTCGCCTTCTCGCTGACCATGCGCTCCGACGAGCAGACTCTTACCGTCGAACACGCGGACGAGACCGTCAAGGCCGTACTGAAGGCTTTGGAAGAACGCCTCGGCGCTGTCATAAGATAAGCATACGCCGGATAAAAAACGCACGCTGCATCTAAAAACACCACGCATCGCACGTTTTTATATCTTACGTAAGCTACGATTACCGATCCGGATAAGCGCCATGAAAATACTGGCTTGTCACAGACGGTTTTTGACCCGTTATGCTTGCACGCATCTATATAATATGATATGCTTACATCAATAGTATACCTGCAACTAAAACCGATTCTTTAAGAGAGGAAACGGTGTACAGTAAAAAATGGAGGTAGTGTAAAATGAAAAAAAGTCTTATACGGCTGATGTCATGCATTCTTGTACTGGGTATGGTCCTGAGTCTCAGCGTAGGCAGCGCAGCTCTGGCGGATAGCGGAGAGACCGGCTCGTCCACTGTAGACAGCTCTGGTACCGGTACGACGGAGGACCCTAAAATCACGTCCACCACCACGACCAGCACAGACGGAAAAACCGGCGAGACCACGATTGACATTGAGTTTCAAAAGGAATGGGCCGGCGAAAATGCCGAAGGCAAAAGCGTGGAAGGTATGGAGACCGGCGAAGTCATAGAGACCAAAGATAAAAACGGCAGCACCGTGAACGCCGAGGGCACAGCCAGCGGCAGCGAGACCACAACCAGCGGAAGCTCCGACATTTATGAGGATAATGTCCAGACAGACAACGGGGCAGGCAAGACCGGCGAGGGCGGCCCGGATATCGAGACCGATGTGCCCGACGTAACTGTCAGCCTCACTCCCGGCAACAGCGATGAGCAGAGCGAACTCACCGGCGCCTGGTTCGACGAAAGCACGCTGGATATCCCGGAATGGGTCAGACCCACGGGCGAAAGCGGCCCCGAATGGATCACCGATGGCAGCAGCAGCGAGGAAAACGGCGTTGTCACCAACGTGACGGTTCAGGCGGACCCGGACACGAATACCAGAACATACACGCGCACGATCACTTCCCCGGACGGCAAGGTGACCCGGGAGACCGTCAGCTACACGACGGACGAAAACGGGAACATCACCGGCTATGACTCTATGACGACCGAGAGCGAGCCTGCAACGACCGAGCAGACCGAGCCGCCCGAGAACGCCACTGTACACGCCGACGGCGGCTGGACGACCTACGGATATGAGCTGCCTGAAAGGCCCACCGTCGCCACGGATCCGAAATGCGATGAAGAAGGCAATGTCATCGACGGCGAGATCGTGGCGGAGATCCTCGACGGAAACGGCCAGACTGCCGGCTATATGGTCGTCAGGATAGAAAACGGCAAGCCCGTCAGCTACAGCGACCCCGTGCTCGGCAGATATGTCGCTACCACCACCAGGGAGGAAGCTCTGGAGAACGGACTCAGGAAGCTGACGACAACAAAAACCACCCTTGTCAACTTCAGCAGCTCAGGCACGGGCGGCGCTGTCTCCGACGGGTACCGCACCGTGAACGGCTCGATGGGCGATGTCAACGGCACGGTAATTGTGGACTACGCGAAAGAATTCAGTACCTTTTTGCCCGCGCTCCGGAACAGCAACAACGCTGCCGTAAACTCCAATAAAGACCTGTACAACCGTCAGTACACCCTCTCAAGCTACGACAGCTCCGGCCATTACTTCCAGTGGCTCGGCGAATACGGCATTGAGAGCACCATACGCGTGAAGTCGGGAAACGTCACTACATGGCAGCCTCACCAGTTTGTCCTCCAGGGCGCCGGCAACCAGAAATATTATGTCTATTGCGCCGACTTTAACGTAAGTCCGGAAGCGGGCTCTCCTTACAACCTGCAGCGGCTTGAGGACGCTGATTACTACAAGCACAACCATGGCGGCGCCGCGGAGAAGCAGATCCGCGCGATCGTGCTCAACGGCTACTGGGGCACGGACGCAGGCAGCGACACCGCCAATCCCGCTCCCGGCAGTCTGGAAGCCTTCCGGAAAATGCTGGTGGACGCAAATATACTGAGTGAAACTGAGGCCGCAAAGATTACCGACGGCATGGCGCTTACCGCCACGCAGGCCGCCATATGGTATTACGGCAACAGCGATAGCAGCGGCAGTACGCAGCTTGACAGCAAAGACATTGTCGGAAATTACTATAACGGCAGTTCATTCTACGATGTGGACCCGGATAAAAAGGATATTGTCAACAGGATCTACCGCTATCTGATCAAGGGTCTGCCCGGCCAGGAGGCTGACGCCGGAAACACCCTTATTACCAAAGACGATTTCGCCAGTAAAGTCGATCTTACCGTAGGCGAAATGAACGGCGACGGCAAATACAACACCGACATCGTTATCACCATGGCCGTTATACCGGACAACACGACAAGCGACCTGATAGTCTATGTAAGCGCCGACGGAGAGACCGTCGCTTCCTACCGCCTCTGCGGCGACGTCAGCAATGACGCCGAAAACGGAATAGGCAGCGCTGTACTCAACTCTGACGGTTCCTACACTCTGTCCGGTGTGATGCTCCCCTCCGGTAAAAGCGTAACGCTGAATCTCAAGGGTACGCAGAACATCGAAAACGGCGTTTACCTTTTCTCCTGCTCGGACGTCAACAACCCCTCTCAGACGTTTGTGGGCACAGGTTCCGCCAAGCAGGAGATCGACCTGAACGTAAACTTTGAGTTCAGCGTAGAAGACCCTGTTGTTGTGGTAACTTCCGCCAGCTCCGACTCCGAGAGCGAGAAGCTGGAGTGGGCCGCATCCTATTACACCTTCAGTAACGACGGCGTCGGGGAAGGCGGCAGAAACACCGAGGTGCCGAGTACCGGCGATAACCTTTATCCCATACAGCTTGTCCTTGCAGTCTGCGCGCTGCTGAGTCTGGCGTTGGCCGGGACGGCGAGCGTTCTCGCAAAAAGGAAAGAATACTGAGCTGCCGCCCATACTGCGCGGCGGCCCGGCGCAGGGCGCAAATCACTTTGGAACACGGGAAGCGAGACAATGAATGAAACCGGGGAAAAACATGGAACAGTCTGATAACACAAGTCCCTGTGCCCGCGCAGGACGCAGTCCCGCCCGGAAATACAGAATACTTTCCTTTGTCGGGCTCGGGGTTTTCGCCCTGCTGGCCGTGCTGCTGCTGATAACTCTGCTGATGCGGCGGCAGGAGGCCGCCCAGTCGGAGTCGCTCAGAGAGCTCTATTACAGTCATGGCGGCCTTGAAGCCCTCTCTACCGCCGAACCGGACCCGGAGTCCGGCTGGGAGCACGGGCTCACGACGGTCCGCCCGGAGGATATCCCGGAGCGCTTCCGGGAGCTGTGGGAGATCAACAGGGACCTCATCGGCTGGATAAAGGCCGGTGAGCTGGCCGACGAGCCGGTGGTATACCGGGACAATGAGTATTATCTGAGCCATAGCTTCCGCGGGGCTGACGGAGGCGGCGGAACCGTATTTGCCGACGAGGAAAATACCGGCTGGCCGACCGACCCGTATTTGATACTGTACGGTCACAACATAGAGACCGGGAGCATGTTCGGTAAGCTCCCGAAATACTGCGAGCTGCAGACACTGAAGGATAACGCCGTAATAGAATGGGACACCATAGTCAGCGGGCACGCTGAAGAGTACGCGGTGTTCTCGGTCTTTAACGCCTCCATGCTCCCAGAGGACCCGGATTACTTCTATCTGCGCCGCTTTGACGAGCTCCGCCGCGGCGGACCGGCGGAAATGAAGAAGCTTGTGGATGAACTGCGCGGGCGCTCTCTGTTCGATATTCCGCTTGAGGTAACGGAAGATGATCGCATTCTTGTGCTTGTCACCTGCAGTTATAAAGATCCCGACGGCAGGCTTATGGTCTGCTGCCGTGCACTGCGCAGCGGTGAGACTGCGGACGATATTTCGGCGGTAATCGCGCAGAGCAGCGTCAGATAGACGGCTCACACACATGTGTTTGCATCCGGACAGGATAATTATACCGGGAAAAAGCTGTGCGCTGCATTTGCAGTGCACAGCTTTTCCTGCGTATACTTCAATGTTTAATAATTCTTAACTATTTTTTCCGGTTTTTCGGCTTTACTTGGCCCCGATTTCTGTTATAATCAGTACAAGGACAAAAGAAAAGGAGGGGTACGTCATGGAAGATGCGACCCGGAAATTCACCGCTCTGGACAGCAAGGCCGAGATGAAAGAAATTCTGTCGTCCGTGTATAACTCCCTCATGGTTAAAGGCTACAACCCCATAAACCAGATAGTCGGTTATATTCTGTCGGAGGACCCTACGTACATCACCAACTATAACAACGCCCGCACTCTGATCTGCCGTATAGACAGGGACGAGCTCATGCAGGAGCTGCTTAAATGCTATCTTGACAAGTAAGGGCCGTGCTGAAAGCTGCCGCTTGCCGTTTAAAACGGCTGGCGGCAGCTTTTCAGCGGCGCGGAGGTTCGGCATATTAAGAAATGGCTTAAATACACCATAGGTTTTCTGTGCATGGCGGTACTGCTGCTCCCGGATTCCTCGGTCTCAGCGCTCCTACGGCTGTAATCGCGCCGCCGAAGCCGGAAAACGGCACAACGGAGCAATATGAACATGCCGGGATCAAGGGCTTTCAGGTGCTCGACAGCAGCGTTCTGAGTGAAAATACCGAATCGCTCCTGTGTATGCCCCGGTCAAATGCTCTGCGACATTTCAAGAAATACAGAACGCCCGGACATTTTTTTGTCCGGGCGTTCCTGCTTGTATTCAGATAAGGACTTTCACCGGCTGTCTCTGCAGCGACTGTTGACGGTGATGAACACAGCCTTTGCCGTATCCTCCGCAGGGATACCGGCTTCAGCTGCCTCTGCTGTCTTATGGACATCCGGCAGTGCACGCCTCTCTTAATCATGGTTCTGGATTTACAGCACAGCGACGACTTCGATTTCAACAAGTGCGTCTCTGGGTATCCTTGCCACCTCTACAGCGCTGCGGGCAGGATAGCTGCCCTCGTTGAAGAAAGTACCGTATACCGCGTTCATGGCCGCGAAATTATTCATATCAGACAGGAAAACGGTGGTTTTTACCACATTATCCATGCTGCCGCCGGCAGCCTCCAGAATGTGCTTAACATTTGTGAGCGACTGTCTGGTCTGTGCCTCTATGCCATCCGGGAACTTACCGGTCGCCGGATCAAGCGGGATCTGACCGGAAGCAAAAAGCATATTGCCCACGCGTACAGCCTGAGAATACGGTCCGATGGCTCCCGGAGCCTTGTCTGTGCTTACTGTGTTTTTCATTTTGAAGTACACCTCCTGACGTTCAGGTACATTTTAGCATCGGCCGCATAAGCTGTCAACCGGTTCTGCGCCAGCGCAGCAGAAGTTGCGGCCCCGCTGAACAGCGGCGGCCTTTTTTCCATATATATTGTAATACTCTCAATTACCGTAATATCATATTAAACCAATTTTCGAATATATTCGTTCGTATTTTGTCGATTAAAGGCGGGTTATGCGAAAATTCATCAAGTATTTTACATTTTATTTACACAGCCGCCTATATACCTTTCTTTCCAAAACAGCGATATTGTGATATACTGTCCATGTAAATGATTTTATGAAGAAAGGACGGTGCAGCATATGAGCTGGCAGGAAGAGTTGAACAGGGCGGTACGTACCGCCGATCAACTGGCGGAAGAGATGGGGTGGAACGACGAAAAACTTGAA
>JAQXKZ010000027.1 GCA_029010715.1 Clostridiales bacterium | reverse complement strand
AATTAATACTAATTGTTGATTAAAATCTTTAATATCAGCTTGGCCTATTGGCGCAATACATCGTTATCGTCGCTTGCCATACATACAGTATGGCTGCGCTCCTCTGCCTTGTCTTGCACCAATATCCCTTCGCTGCTGATTCAATCTTTCTATCAGGAATTAGTATTACATGCATTCCATTGAATATAAAAAAGAAGCAGACCATACGGTCTGCTTCTTTCGGTTTGTCGAATTGTCGAGAAACCTCAGGGACTTTTTGCCTGTACCTAAGCCGCCGGGCATTTTGAAAGTTTTCAAAATGCCGCTTCGCCCTAAAGTCTCGATGAATCAAGCCTTTCTGCGGCGGATTATCCAAGTTTATGCAAGCCCTCAAGCTCCCACGCTGCTCACTTGTCTCACTGCTCAGCAACGGTTGTTTTTCAGTAGTAAAGTTTTTACCGGTTCAGCCCGCAAATCAGCTGCCGAGATAGGCTTTCTTGACATCCTCGTTCACAAGCAGCTCAGCGCCGGTACCGGACATGGATATCTTGCCGGTCTCCAGTACATACGCATAGTTTGCCGCCTTCAGAGCCATATTCGCGTTTTGTTCGATGAGCAAAACTGTAACTCCGCGTTTGTTGATTTCTTTAATGATATCAAATATGCCCTTAACAATCAGAGGCGCAAGGCCGAGTGACGGCTCATCCATCATTATTACCTGCGGCCTGCTCATCAGCGCGCGTGCCACGGCAAGCATCTGCTGCTCGCCGCCGGACAGAGTACCGGCAAGCTGCCAGCTGCGCTCCTTCAGGCGTGGAAACAAATCATATACCCAGTTGATGTCATCCGTCAGATCATCTGAGCGAAGATATGCGCCGATTTTAATATTTTCAAGAACGGTCATGTTTGAGAAGACGCGCCGACCTTCGGGTACGAGCGTTATGCCTCTTGATACTATATCGGACGAATCCTTACCGGTAATACTGTCGCCCTCAAATTCTATTGACCCGGCAGTTGGTTTGACGAGACCCGCTATGGCTTTCAGTGTGGTCGATTTTCCTGCGCCGTTGGCTCCGATCAAAGTAACGATCTCTCCTCTGGGTACATCGAAGGATATTCCTTTGACCGCCTCTATACCGCCGTAATTAACTTTGAGATCATTTACTTTAAGTATATTCTCACTCATCCTCGCTCACCCCCAAGTACGCATCAATGACCTTGGTGTTGCTCTGTATATCTGAAGGTATACCCTGTGCGATCAGCTTGCCGAAATCAAGGACGTATATTCTGTCGCTTATATTCATGACAAGATCCATGTGGTGTTCAACGAGGAAAACGGAGAGCTCATACTTATCTCTTATCTCACTAATGAACGCAGCCAGATCGAGGGTCTCCTGCGGGTTCATGCCTGCCGCCGGTTCGTCCAGCAGAAGCAGCTTCGGCTCAGTCGCAAGGGCACGCGCAATCTCCAGACGACGCTGGATACCGTAGGGCAGACTGCCGGCAACATCGTCCTTAAACTTGTCAAGCCCCTGCTCCGCGAGCAGTTCCATCGTCTCCTCGCGCATGCGCTTTTCTTCTGCGCGGTTCAGGTGAAGAGCAGCCGAGAAGAAATTCTGCTTTGCGCGCATATGCTTCGCAATGATAACATTTTCAAAAACGCTGAGTTTGGAGAACAGTCTTATATTCTGAAATGTACGGGCGATCCCTCTGGAGGCGATAACATCCGGAGTATGGGATACAATATGATCATACATGCCCATGTTCTCTCCGGCGTAGAGCTTTTTCATCTTGCCCTGCGGATAGTTCTCAACAATGGTTTCGCCGAAAAAGTCAATTTTCCCGTTTGTAGGCTCATATACGCCGGTGACACAGTTGAACGCAGTAGTCTTTCCCGCGCCGTTCGGCCCGATCAGTGCGACTATCTCGCCCTGATTTACATCCAGGGTGAGGTTATTGACAGCGACAACGCCGCCGAACTGCATGGTTATATTTTCTATGTGCAGTACGTTTTCAGCCATTATCCTTTACCGCCTTTCTCCCGCGTGCCGAAAAAATCCGTTTGAAGAAATTGATTATCCCCTGCCACGAGAATTCCTTTGTGCCCATAATACCCTGGCGGTAGAAGAGAACGATCAGCATTATTACAACGGAGAAAACAACCATACGGAAACCTCCGCGCATAAACGGTATATTTACGCCCAGATAGGTCTGCGAGTCGTCGAGGAATCGCAGCCACCACTCAGAGCAGGCTATATACAGGAAACTGCCGATAACAGAGCCGGTGACCGAACCGATGCCGCCGATAACGACTATAAGCAGGATCTCATAGGTCATAGCGGATGTAAAGGACCTTGCCTGTACGCTCGCCTGGAACATAGCCAGAAGCGCGCCTCCTACGCCGGCAAAGAAAGCGCTGGTAAGGAAGGCCTGCATTTTGGTCTTTGCGAGGTTGATGCCCATGGCCTCAGCCGCAATCTCATCCTCGCGGATGGCCTTGAAGGCACGGCCGTAGGAAGAGTTGATAAGCAGCACAATGAGAAAAATGCAGAAGGCGGAAATGATGACCGGAGTCATGATGCTGTCAAACTTGGGAAATTTCTTCAGAATGTTGGAGGCGTTGGTCACAGGGCCGAGAACCTCCCACTGGATGATGGCACGGAGGATCTCCGCAAAGCCCAGCGTCGCAATAGCGAGGTAATCGCTCTTGAGCTTGAGGCAGGGCTTGCCGACGAGCCACGCGAATACCACCGCCACAAGTCCCGCGGCAACTATGGCAACAGCCGGGGGCAGGCATACATTGACAATGCCGCCGTCAAAGTACTGGTAAACGCTGGCATGCTGTGCAAGCGGGATTGTCAGAATTGCATATGTATAGGCGCCGAGCATCATGAAACCCGCCTGACCCAGCGAGAAGAGGCCGGTAAATCCGTTCAGCAGGTTTAGCGAAACCGCCAGCAGGGCGTATATCGAGGCCTTCTGTATAACAGAGGCAAGCATTGAATAGTGCTGTTCCTTGTCAACGTACACCAGCAGCGCAACGATTATGGCCGCGAATACAGCAGACAGGATGAAATCTCTTTTCTTGTTCGCCATAATATCACACCTTCTCCGTCAGCTTTTCGCCGAACATTCCGTTAGGCTTGAACAGCAGCACCATGATCAGCAGGGCAAAGGTAAAGGCGTTGCTGAATATTGAGATCGAGTCGTTCGCCTTGATGAGCGACTCGCAGACACCTATTATGTATGCGCCAAGTACAGCTCCCGGGATAGAGCCTATACCGCCGAACACCGCAGCAACAAAAGCTTTGAGGCCCGGCATTGCGCCGATCAGAGGGCTGACCTGGCCATAGTTTGTAAAGTAAAGAATAGAACCGACACCGGCAAGAAACGAGCCGATGATAAAAGTCACCGAAATGACGTTATTGACCTTGATGCCCATAAGGCGGGCAGTATCAAAATCCTTGGACACTGCGCGCATGGCCATTCCTGTCTTGGTATGGTTTATAAAGAGCACAAGGGCAACTACAAGAAGGATGGTAAGCACCGGGGTAACAACCGTGATTACCTTAACAGAAAGCGAGCCGACCATAAAGGTACCTTTCAGGAAGGGGATAGTCGGATAAGGACGGGCAAGGCCGCCGGTAATATATGTCGCCAGATTCTCCAACAGGTAGGACACGCCGATCGCTGAGATCATGACCGACATACGCGGTGCACTGCGCAGGGGCTTATACGCCGCGCGCTCAATAAGCACGCCGAGCAGAACCGTCATAAGCAGTACAACCGGGATAGCTACTGCCATTGGCATTGTAGCGCTGATGTAGACCATGAAGAAGCCGGCCATCATGAAAATATCGCCATGTGCGAAGTTGATAAGGCGCAGGATGCCGTAGACCATGGTGTAGCCAATGGCAATCAACGCATAAAGGCTGCCGACCGTGATTCCCGACAGCAGCAAATCTATGTAATATGTGGCAGTATGCATATTACAGCCTCCTAAAATCAAAAACTCTGTGTCTCTCTTTGTGTTTCTCTGTATCTCTTAATAATACATAAAACGGCACGTTTCCCCGGCATAAATCAGCCGGGGAAAACGCTTCCGTGTGCTTATAATTCAGCTTAAATCAGCTATTGATTATTAGCCGGTGTAAGCGTCAGAGAATACGATCTTGCCGTCCTGGAAGGTCTTGATTGCAACATAGTTCTTGATGGCGTCGCCGTTATCGTCGAACTTCAGGTCGCCGGTGACAAGGCCCTTCACATCGAGTCCTGCCAGAGCGTCGCGGATAGCTGCGCCGTCGGTGCTCTGTGCTGCCAGAATGGCATTGTAAGCTGCCATGTATGCATCATAGCCGCAGGGAGTAACGGAGGAGATAGCATCGGCAGTGCCGCCGTTATTCTCGGTCCTGGTAGCGTCGGCCGCGATCCACTCGAGGATACCTTTGTTGAACTCAACGCCGGCTACGTTGCTGGTATCGGTTGCATCAAAGAAAGCGGAGAAGAAAACGCCGTTTGCATTCTCACCGGCACGCTCGGCAATGGAGATATCGTCCCATGTGTCGCCTGCCATGATCTGGCATTCAACGCCGTTTTCACGGGCCTGGTTGATTATCAGAGGAGCGGTCTCTATGGAAACCGGAGCAAAGATGCCGTCATAGCCCTTGGACTTGATGTTGGCCATAATGGTGGAGAAGTCAGTCTCACCGGTCTGGAAGGGGATGGTGTCGCAGGCAGCGCCGCCCTTGAGCATAGCCTCGGAGAAGTAGTTGCCGAAGCCCGCAGAGTAGTCGTCGCCGGCCTCAACTATAACGACACAGTTCTTGCAGCCCTGCTTGAGTGCATAGCTCGCCATGACTGCGCCCTGGAACGGGTCTATGTAGCATACGCGGAAGTAGTAGTCGTTTCCGGCAGTGACCTGGGGGTTGGTGCAGGAGGTGCCGATCGCGGGGATATTTGCCTCGGCAAACAGGTCTCCTGCGGCAATGGCGCAGCCGGAGCCGTAAGTACCGAGAACAACGGATACATTGTTGCTGATGAGCAGCTGAGCGGCAGAGGGAGCCTTTGCAGCGTCAGATGCGTTGTCTGCGTAGACGAGCTCGATATTGTAGGTCTCACCGTTGATATCGACGGTGGGGTACAGGGAGTGTGCATACTCTATACCGAGTATCTCCTTCTTGCCGCCTGCCGCGTTCTGGCCGGAAGTGGGCTCGAACACGCCGATCTTGACGACTTTGTCGCCGCTGGCGGAAGAATCAGAAGAGCCTGCAGCAGGTGCAGAGCTCTCGCCGCAGGCGCAGAGAGCAAAGACCATAACAAGCGCCATAACAAGTGCTATAATTTTTTTCATTTTTGTTCCTCCTATTCAGATTGTCACCTTGTCACCGGACGTGTCTTTCGAGCGCGGACACATGTTTCCCGGTAACGATATGTTGATTATGCACTATTGCACGGTAAATTGCAATAAACTTTAATTACTAAATTCCACTTACAACAAAGGGGCAATTTGGATAAATTACACAATAGAAGGACCCCTTCGCCAGTCATTACCCGGCTTTTTGTCATCATTTGTTACAAATTGAAGTGTATAGAGGTCGTGGGCAGATGCGCCTGCGGCGAACACCCGCTCTGCGCGCTCCCCGAATTTCCTGACCGCGGAAGCCCTTGTGAGCACGGGAATTGCGGTTTCTCCTTCCAGTTTTCTTAAGAGTGCGCAGGCTTTTTTATCGGCAGCCAGTACTCTTGCATACGGGGGGAGTCCCTTTGTACATTCTGCACTAATGCCAAGTGCGGCACAGTACAGCATGCGCCGCATGCGTGCAAGAGGATAACGTTTCGATCTCGCCGCAGCTGTAATCTCTTCCAGACTGCCGCCTTCACGGACCGCGTTGTACAGCCTTATTCCCGCGCCGTCCGAGGCGTCGGGCAGCGCTTCATAGTGCGGCCGCTCAAACATTCGCAGGCGCGAAAGCAGCGCTGTTTCCAGCAGCTCCGGACGACGCACGCGTCCCGCCTCCGACTCGCGGCGATACACTTCCAGCGCTTCAGAGGGGATATATCCGGAAACGTCCCCGCCGCGCTCAATCAGCGCGCGAATCTCCGAGGCTGACTTCGGCCCGCTCTCACCCGCCTTGTCATGCCCGCTTCCGATACGTTTCACGGTCATGGGTATTATAGGATATGCATGCTTATATATGGCTTTGAGATACTCAACCGCGAGGATATTATTCGGTCCTGACAACAGCTCTCCCGTTTCTCCAAGAGCTTCGCTCAGTACGCGCTGGCGAGCCATGGCGTAAGACAGACTCGCGTCGGCGGAAAGACAGTCCTTTATTTTCCCCGCAGTCGCGGGATTCAGTATTTCCCGCGCAAGCGCCGCGAGTGGCTCCAGCTCCCCGCACTCGCTGCCGAAGCTGAGATGCGTGCATCCGGCCGCAGCAAGGACTGACACCGCCCCCTCAGCAAAGCCCTCTGCAGAGCTGACGCTCCATGGCAGAGGAAGCTCCAGCACCAGATCCGCGCCGCAGCGGCAGGCGGCTTCAGCCCGCGCAAACTTGGAATACAGCGCCGCTTCTCCGCGCTGAACAAAGTCGCCGGACATGACGCAGACCGTCACGGAGTCCTCGCCAAGTCTCCGGCGGCTTTCATTAATCATATATAAATGCCCGCTGTGAAAAGGGTTATACTCGCAGACTATGCCGATTACATTCACAAAAATGCACCCGCCTAAAAAATCCTTGATTTTTCCTGTAATTGTATTAAAATATCTCTGTTGGTTATTTTATCTGAACAATGCGATTTTTACAATAGCAACAGAAAGGAAAAATGAATAATGAAAATTCTTGTTATCAATGCCGGCAGTTCCTCCCTCAAGTACCAGCTGATCGACATGGAGACTGAGCAGGTCATGGCGAAGGGTCTGTGCGAGCGTATAGGCATTGACGGTCACCTCAAGCACACTCCTCTGGTCGGGGACAAGAAGGTCTTTGACGAGAATGTGGCAATGCCAACCCATTCCGAAGCTATCGCGGCCGTTATCGAAAAGCTCACCAGCAGGGAATACGGTGTCGTTGAGTCCATGAAGGAGATCGACGCTGTCGGTCACCGCGTCGTCCACGGCGGCGAGAAGTTTTCCCAGTCCGTCAGAATCGACGACTCCGTCATGGCAGCCATCGAAGAATGCATTCCTTTTGCGCCGCTGCACAACCCCGCCAATATCACCGGCATAAAGGCCTGCAGAGACGTTATGGGCGATGTTCCCATGGTTGCCGTGTTTGACACCGCTTTCCATCAGACCATGCCCGGCAAGGCATACATGTACGCCGTCCCCTATGAGTACTACCAGAACGACGGAATCCGCCGCTACGGCTTCCACGGTACCTCTCACCGCTATGTATCTTCCCGCTGCGCAGAACTCATGGGCAAACCCATCGAAGAGCTGAAGATCGTATCCTGCCATATGGGCAACGGTTCTTCCATTTGCGCCATTGACGGCGGCAAGTGTGTCGACACCTCCATGGGCTTCACTCCTCTGGTCGGCCTGCCGATGGGCACACGCTGCGGTGATCTCGACGCCGGCGTTATTCAGTTCATCATGAACAAGTACGGTATCAGCATTGACGAGATGCTCAACATACTCAACAAGAAGTCCGGCGTGCTGGGTGTTTCCGGCGTTTCCTCCGACTTCCGTGACCTCGATGACGCTGCTTCCAAGGGCAACGACAGGGCTCAGCTGGCTCTCGACATGTTCCACTACTGGGTCGCAAAGGTCGCCGGTTCCTACGTCGCAGCTATGAACGGTGTAGACGCGATCGTGTTCACGGCCGGTGTCGGTGAGAACTCCAAGTCCTCCAGAGCTGCAATTGCAGGCTACTTCGGCTACCTCGGCGTCGAGATCGACGACGAAGCCAACTCCAAGCGCGGTGAGGACATCATGATTTCAACTCCGGACTCCAGAGTCAAGGTCTTTGTCATCCCCACCAACGAAGAGCTTGTTATCGCAAGAGACACCAAGGCCATCGTCGGTTGAGAACCGGCACAACAAATACATTCAACGGCAAATCAGGCCCATCCTCATTAAGGATGGGCCTGATTACACTTTGCCAAAAAATACCGCCCTGATTTAAGCTCCGGCAAAGCTCCCTGCAGCAGCATCCGCAGCTCTCTGCCCTTGTATCCGCCGCACGGATATCCGACGAAGCGCCTCCTGTTTTCCCCTGTGCCGCTCCCTTCGCTGCAGGTCTCTGCCCTAACAAATCACAAGCAGACGAAAAACTGCCCGTTTTTTCAACGGGCAGGGCGATTATTTTGTCCCGGTCGAGCCGAAGCCGCCGCGGCTCTCATCCTTGAGCCGATCGACAGTGACGAACTCAAGTTCGGGCTGCTTTTCAATTATCCTAAACTGGCAGATGCGCTCATTCTTTTCAATAAGCGTATCGCGCAGAGCATATACGGGAGCGCGCCACTCGTCCTCTTCACCGCAATACGAGTTATCGACCACTCCAACACTATTGGTAAACACAATGCCGAAGTTTTTGAAAGTACTGCTGCGCGGAGCGACATGAGCCTCGTATCCCTCGGGCAGGATCATACCGACTCCGAGACGTATATAGCGAAACTCCCCTGCTTTCAGCTCAACGGTCTCCGCCGCACGAAGGTCTATCCAGTCTCCCTTCGCAATTTTCTCAACCCTTGATATCTCATCGTCAAAATATTTGATAAACACCTGCATGGCTATACACTAGGCCTCCTGTAATTATTGACATCTCCGCAGGGCGCGGGTAAAATGAGAATATAAATAATCACCATCGTTATTTCGACGGTCACCGATATAATATCACAGACAGGAGGACTTTTCCATGCCCGATTTTCAGGATTTTTGTTTTCAGTCGAGCACCGGCAGAACCAGTATCCACGCGCTGAAATGTGTCCCCGACGCTGCGCCCCGCGCAGTAGTACAGATCGCCCACGGTATAGCCGAGCACATTGACCGCTACAGACCGTTCATGGAATTTCTCGCAAGTAACGGTTTTGTCGCCGTCGGCAACGACCACCTCGGCCACGGAAAGAGCATACGCGTACCTGAGGAGCAGGGTTTCTTTGCTTCTGAGAACGGCTGGAACTATGCGGTGGCGGATATGGACAAGCTGCATGATATCATGTCGGAGCAGTATCCCAGCCTGCCATATGTGCTTTTCGGTCACAGCATGGGCAGCTTTCTTACCCGCACATATATAATCGTCCATCCGGACAGGTATGACGCCGTTATTATCAGCGGCACCGGGCATCAGAGCCCCGCGCTCGTATTTGGCGGCGGCGCTGCGGCATCACTCATGGCCAGACTTCACGGCCCGATGAGCGACGGCAGCAAGCTTGATGCACTTGCCTTCGGCACTTACCTCAAAAGAATTGAGAACCCCCGCACAAAGTTCGACTGGCTGTCCAGAGATCCCGATCAGGTCGATAAGTATATTGCCGACCCGTTCTGCGGCTTTGTCGGCAAAACCGGTCTGTACCGTGACTTGATGCAGGGCATAAAGTTTATTACCGACAGGGAAAACATCGCCAAAATGAACAAGGACAAGCCCGTGTACTTCATGTCCGGAGACGCTGATCCGGTCGGAGATTACGGCAAGGGTGTGGAACGCGCATATAAGGCTTTCTGCAGCGCCGGACTCAGAGATGTGTTTATGCGCCTCTACCCCGGAGGCCGCCACGAAATGCTCAACGAAACCAACAAAGCAGACGTGTATCAGGATATCCTCAACTGGATCAACGAAAAGATCTGAAGATGCGCTGCCCGGCGTCTTTACGCTGCATAGAAAAGCGCTGCCCTGCCCACCGTATTCTGGGCCGGGCAGCCCTTTTATTGGATTTACGTAATTTTATTTCCGTAACATCGTTTACATAATAATGTTACCCTGAAATTATTTTCGTAGTTTTGCGGGCAGTATAGTATCTTAAATACGCAGATGCCGGTTCCCGCTGAAATGCTCCGGTGGAGAAAATAAGAACAGCCGCATGCGTATGCACGCGGCTGTTATCATCAAATTTGAAGGAATTACTCTTCCTCGGTCTCCGGAGCGATGCCGGTGGCCTTGCCATCAGCGGAAACTTCGTAAACCAGAGCGTCCTCGCCGCTCTCAGCGGGCTCGTCCTCCTCAGGCTCCTCGACTGCAGCAGGTGCAGGCTCGGACAGGGCGCGGATGGAGAGGGAAACCTTGTGCTTTTCATCGTCGACAGCGGTGATCTTCGCATCGACTACATCGCCGACGGTCAGAACATCCTCGGGCTTGCCAATACGGCGGTTGGCTATCTGAGAAATGTGGATCAGGCCATCAACGCCGGGCAGGATCTCTGCGAAGGCGCCGAAGGGCATGAGCTTTACGATAGTGACGGAAGCAACGTCGCCTACCTTGTACCTGTTGGTGAAAACAGTCCAGGGGTTGCCGTTGGGATCCTTGTAACCAAGGGAGATCTTACGCTTCTCTTTGTCAAAGGAGATAACATAAACCTCGATCTCATCGCCGACGGAGACGACCTCGGAGGGCTGGTGAATACGGCCCCAGCTCAGCTCGGAGACATGGACCATACCGTCAATACCGCCGATGTCGACAAATGCGCCGTAGCTGGTAAGGGACTTGACAACACCCTTGTATTTCTTGCCGACCTCTATCTCGTTCCAAATGGTCTCTATGCGCTCACGGCGCTCGGCCTGTGCAACACGGCGGATAGAACCAACAACACGCTTACGTGCCTTGTTGACCTCTGTGATCTTGAGACGTACGGTCTGCTTGAGCAGCTGGCTCAGGTCAGCCTCACGGGGCAGATCAGTCTGGGAGGCAGGAACAAATACGCGAACGCCCTTGACGTTGACGACAACGCCGCCCTTGTTCTCTTCGGTAACAGTGCCTTCAAGAACGGTGCCATTGTCGACGGCCTCTTCAATATCATTCCACATCTTGGCAGCGTCAAGACGCTTCTTTGACAGCATGACGGTGCCTTCGATATCGTTGACGCGGACAACAACAGCTTCGACAGTGTCGCCGACATGGACAGCATCTTCGACCTTAATGCCGTCATCGGTGAATTCGGAAGTCGGAATAAAGCCGGAATACTTGGTACCAAGGTCAACGCTGATCTCAGTACCGGTAATTGCAACTACAACGCCGGTTACCTTATCTCCATTATATATAGTCTTGAGAGTCTCCTCCAGCATTTCATCGAAGGACTTTTCCTTCTCAACTGCGGATTCTTCAACTTTGATTTCGTCGCTCATTATGTTTCTTACCTCCTTAATTATCCACGCCGGCGTGGACGCCCCCGCCGTTAAGCCAACGGTATCGACATCTTTAAGCCTGTCCTTATCAAGCCCGTCTGCCCTCTCGATAAACTGGACGTTCGAACAGTGCTCCCGGCATATATCAGCCAGATGCATGCTGTTCGCGCTGTGTCTCCCGCCGATCACAACAACGGCGCCGCACTCAGAGGCCAGCTTTGCCGCCTCTTCCTGACGCGTGAACGTAGCAAGACATATTGTATCAGATATTTTCGAATTTGTACATCTTTTTTTTATAACATCACAACATTCGGTAAAATTACTGTTGGTCTGTGTTGTTTGCACGACTACTGTTATGGGTTTTTCCCAATAGTCCCTGTTTTTGTCAAGCCAGTCTCTCAATTCTGCCGCGTTTTCCACAACCTGATGCTCGCCGCACCAGCCGCATATGGCCTCGACCTCCGGGTGCTCCCGCATGCCGATAACAATGGTGAAGCGCCCCTCAGCCTTTGCAGCGGCTACGATTTTATGTATTGCCTTTACCTTGGGGCAGGTCGCATCATGAACGACTGCGCCTGTTTTTTCCAGTTCGGAATACACCTCCGGCGCAGCGCCGTGCGCCCGGATGAGGACGTTCTCGCCGCTCCGTGCCTCCTCCGGCCCGTTTATGACACGCAGGCCGCGTGAGACAAGTCCGGCAACGACATCCTCGTTATGTATGAGCTCTCCGAGGCTTGCGCAGCTGCCGTGTTCTTCTAGGAGTTTTTCGGCCATTCCGACTGAGCGGTTCACGCCAAAGCAGAATCCCGCGCTGTCTGCAACAACTATTTTACGCATTGTTCAGTCCTTTCTATCCATGGCGAGGGTATTAATGACAAGCTCACAAAGCAGTGCAAAGCTCTCGTCAAAGTTCAGCGAAGTCGTGTCGACAACTACTGCGTCCTCAGCCGCCTTCAGCGGCGCCGCCGCTCGGCTGCTGTCCTGCTCGTCGCGGTAGCTTATGTCCTTCATCACTTCCGCGAAGCTTGTATTTATCCCCTTCTGCTCCAGCTCCAGCAGACGGCGTTTCGCCCTGGTCTCAGCGCTGGCTGTAAGGAATATCTTCAGATCGGCATCCGGCAAAACGACCGTGCCGATATCACGCCCGTCCATTATCACGTTGTGCTCACGTGCGAGCTTTCTCTGCATCTCCAGCAGGAAAGCACGTACAGCAGGGAGCGCGGAGACGTCGGAGGCGCAGATGGATATCTCCGGGGTGCGAATTTCCCCGGAAACATCCTCTCCGTTGAGGAACATGCGCTGTTCCCCGGCGTCGTTGTATCTCATGGATATATCCAGCGACGGCAGAAGCTTTGCGACTGCGGATTCATTTTTCCTGTCTATACCCGCCCTGTACGCAGCGAGTCCTACGGTGCGGTAGATCGCGCCGGTGTCAACATATATGAAGCCGAAGTTCGCGGCAAGTTTTTTTGCCATGCTGCTTTTGCCGGCTCCGCCGGGCCCGTCTATGGCTATTGAATAGAAAGCATCCATATCATTTCTCCGTTTATACAGAATTGCCGGCGACATAGCCGGTAGACCACGCAATTTGAAGATTGAAGCCGCCGGTGTATCCGTCAAGATCCAGTACCTCGCCGGCAAAATAAAGGCCGGGAATCAGCTTGGATTCCATGGTACGCGGATTGATCTCCTTCGTACTGACGCCGCCGGCGGTGACGATAGCCTCGTCTATGGGGCGCGTACCGGTGACTGAGACCGGGAATGCCTTGAACAGGTGCAGCAGCCTCATGCGCTGTTCATGCGTTATCGCGTTCACCTTTGTATTCTCCGGGATCCCCGACAGGCTCACCAGCACCGGTATCATGGTTCTGCCGGCCAAGTCGCTCAGCGCGTTCCTGTACTCCCTGTTCGAGTACTTCTCGAAGTCCCGCAGTATGCGCGCATCCAGCTTTTTCTCATCAAGGCCCGGCTTCAGGTCGATTTCAAGCCTGTATTCGGCCTTGCCCATATTGCGCATATGCGAGCTTGCCGAGAGAACAAGCGGACCGGAGACGCCGAAGTGAGTAAAGAGCATCTCGCCGAGTTCACGGTAAATGAGCTTATTGTCCTCATAGGCGGAGAGCGTAACATTTTTGAGTGCAAAGCCCTGCATCTCGGAGCAGTACGCATCGGCGCTCTCCAGCGGTACCAGCGACGGCCGGGGCGGCGTTACGGTATGCCCGAAGCGCCGGGCAAAATCCAGCCCTGCGCCGGTCGAGCCGGTCAGCGGATATGACAGGCCGCCTGTACACACCGCAGCGGCACGGCACGGTATAAATCCGTGATCGGTCGCTACGCCCGAGACAGCGCCGTCCTCCGTCGCAATTCCGCTGGCGGAGGCCTGCATGATCTTTACTCCGGCAGTGCGGCAGAGCTTTGTCATGAGCGCGGCGACATCGTTGGCGTTATCCGAGCACGGAAACACGCGGTTTCCGCGCTCGGTTTTGAGCGGCAAGCCGTGAGCTTCAAAAAAAGCAATGGTATCAGCCGGCGAAAAGCGGTTAAGCGCGCTGTAGAGGAAGCGCCCGTCCCCGGGGATGTTGGACATGAAGGTTTTTATATCGCAGTTATTCGTCACGTTGCAGCGGCCCTTGCCGGTAATGCGCAGCTTGCGTCCAAGCTGACGGTTCGGTTCAAGCAGCGTGACTGATATGCCGCGCCCGGCGGCATTATATGCGCACATCATCCCGGCGGGGCCGCCGCCGATGACGACAAGATCTGTATACTCAAGATGCATATCATTGCTCCCGATATGTATTTATCGTTTCAAGCTCCTCAGGCGTCAGGTATCTCCATGCGCCCGGCTTCAGCTCGCCGAGTTCCAGCGGGCCCTCGGCAATGCGTCTCAGACGCAGGACCTTCAGTCCGGCCAGTTCACACATCTTTCTGACCTGACGGTTGCGTCCCTCATGGATAGTGATCTCAAGCTCCGCGCCGCCGGGAAACAGAGTACACAGCGCCACTTCGGCGGGGCTGATAACATAGCCGTCGATCTCCATGGGTTCTCTGAGGTATTCCATGGCAAGACCGACATCCTCCCCCTCAACGCGGGTAAGATATGTCTTACTTATATTATGAGACGGGTGCATAATGCGGTTGGCAAAGTCCCCGTCGTTTGTCATGAGCAGCAGCCCCTCGGAGTACATATCAAGTCTCCCGACTGGGTACACGCGGCATCCGGCGCCTTTCACAAGCTCCGTCACATTTCGCCGGCCTTTTTCGTCGCTCATTGTGGTGACATAACCGCGCGGCTTATTAAGCATTATGTATTTTTTTCCTTCCTGAAGGGGAAGGGGTTTTCCGTCAACAAGGACCGTATCCGTCTCCGGATCGGCCCTGCTGCCGAGTGCTGCGGTCACGCCGTTGACACTTACACGCCCGGCAGCAATGGCGTCTTCTGCAGCACGGCGGGACATAAGTCCCGCGGCCGAGATCAGTTTTTGTATTCTTTCCGTCATTACAGACTAACCTCCGAAGTGCTCTTGATACAGGGATAGGCAAGCGCGATATCCGCATCGTACACCAGCGGGCAGGCGGCCACTGTCTTTCCTTCTATTATAACGCATATCTCCCCTGCTGTCTCCCCCGAATTTATCGGAGCAAAGACAAATAGAGGAAGCTCCGCGCGCAGCTCTATCTCTTTATCCGAAGGCACGAGCATACACAGCTTCTCGCCGGGCACGGCCTTCACGCTCTCCGCGCTGCCCGAAATCACCGGAACCTCAAAAGATACCGAGCCGAGATCGCGGTACGAAAACGCAGCATAGGCCCAGTCATACAATGCGATATGGTCGTTCCAATCGTCCGGAGCGGACAGAGTCACACACACATACCGCAGCCCGTCACGCTCGCAGCAGCTGACAAGACAGCGCCCGGCTGCCATCGTATAACCGGTTTTACCGGCCACGCACCCGTAACAGCGGTCAAGCAGCTTGTTATGGTTTACATAATATTCTCCGTTTATGCTTGCGGAGCGTGTGCCGCAAAGCTCCCGAAAACACTCGTTATCCATACAGAAGAGCATGAGTCTGGCCATGTCGCGTGCGGTGGAGTAGTGTTGAGCCTCGTCCAGTCCGTGCGGATTGGCAAAGCACGTATCCGACATGCCAAGCTCTTTTGCCCGACTGTTCATCATGCGGACAAAAGCCCGCTCACTGCCGGAGACATGCTCGGCAAGGGCAAGAGCGGCATCATTTCCGGAGGCTAGAAGCAGGCCCAGCAAAAGCTCACGCACGGTATAGTCATAGTCCGCCTTCAGGTACATCGCAGAGCCCTCGACAAGGCAGTGCTTTGCCCTGACCTCGACATGTTCGTCAAGGCTGCAGTTCTCTATGCACAGCAGCGCGGTCATGATCTTGGTCGTGCTTGCGATGAGCCGGCGTTCGTCGGCGTTCTTTTCATATACACAGCTGCCGTCCTGAAACACGACGGCGCAGGACTCCGCGCTGACTCCCGGCGCAGGGTAAGCGGCTTCAGCAGCCGGGCACAAGCCGGCCATCAGGCAAATGCAAAGAAACGAAGAAATGATTTTTGACTTAATAATAAGCACCACCCTTCATAAAATGGGCAGTGCTTATTATTGACAGACGTAATTGATATTATTACTTGTCGCTCTTCTGCTTCTCAATGAAAGCGTCAACCCTGTCCATGACCTGCGGTACGAGGTCGATGATGCGGTCGACGGTGTTGCTGGCAGGAGGAGTGACATTAATCATGCGCACGACGCCTTCCTTGATGACGAGGAAACCGATCGGCTCAATTTTGACGCCGGTTGCATTGCCTCCGCCATAGGGACGGGCCTCGCCGGCCTTTTTGGCCGTGAACTCAACTCCGCCGCCGCCGAAGCCGACACTGACCTTTGAAATAGGCACGAGGGTTATGCCGTCGGGGGTGTAGATGGGATCACCGACAACGGTGTCCACCTTGAGAATGTTCCTGACACTCTCCATAGTGTTCTGCATGAGTTCGCCGATAGGGTTGTTATCCATTTGAGTCCATCCTTTCCTCTGCCTGTGCAGGCTGTTCTCTATTGTTATCTGTATTATTTACATTATCGCTGTCCGCATCCACGCTTCCGTTTTTCCGGGCCTGACGTTTTTCTCTGAGCAGGCGGAGCTTATTCCTGATGAGTATGCCGAGCGCGCCGAAGGCAACGGCAAAGGCCATACGCACGACCTGTATCAGACGGATCGTAATGCACAGTTCGGCATCCACCTTCATCTTGTCGGCGGTAAAATCAATGTCCGTCCGGACATCCGCGTCCTTCACGATGAACTTCTGCTCACATATCGGGATGAGCGACGAGAGCGCGGCATTGACATAATTGTATGTC
This sequence comes from Clostridiales bacterium, assembly GCA_029010715.1. Lineage (GTDB taxonomy): Bacteria > Bacillota > Clostridia > Oscillospirales > Oscillospiraceae > Limivicinus. The sequence continues at coordinate 24,182 of JAQXKZ010000027.1, read as the reverse complement.
ACCGCCGTATTGTACGGATCGTCACCTGCCGCGACATAGTGCAGCATGAACCTGTTGACGGTGATCTTGCCGAATCTCCCGACGCCTCTGAGCACTCGCTTAAGCAGCTCCAGGATCTCGTCCATGGTGAAATCCAGCTTCTTTTTTGGCTTTGAACCGGCCTCAGGTTTGGGCTTTGGCTTTTTCTCCTTTTTCGGCTTTCCAGGTTTCTTTTCCTTCTGGGGCTTGTCCTCATCCCCGGGCTTCTTCGGAAGAAGCTGGAAAGAAAAGCCGTTTGCCCTGGCTGCCAGTCTCAGCTCACCGTCTATATACGAGACGTCGGCGCCTATCGGGACAATAAGCACCAGCACAATAATCAGCACTATAAGGCCCAATATGGACCAGGCGACCACCGGCAGGAATATGAACAGCAGTACAAGTGCAGCCAGAGCGCCAAGGGCAATCAATCCTATCAACTACATCACTCCTCGTCAGCGTCTCCTGTAACTTCGTTAAAGCTCAGCTGCGCCCCGGCTTCCGGGGTCTGCAGCTTGTCTATGGCGTCCTTAAGTTTCTCCATGCCCTCGCTGGCGCTGACTTCCGGCAGCGGCGGCAGCTCGGTCAGGGAGCTTATGCCCATGGTCCTGAGAAAGACGTCGGTCGTCCTGAAAACAGACGGGCGGCCCGGGACCTCCAGGCGGCCGCACTCCTCGATCAGTCCGCGCTCCTGCAGGGCGCCGACCGTATAAGAGCTGTCCACACCACGAACCTGCTCAATGTATGCGCGGGTGACAGGCTGGAAATACGCAACGATCGCAAGCGTCTCAAGGGCAGCCTGAGAGAGCATGGGCGGCTTTCTCTGTTCGAGGATTTTGCTTATATACCCGGCATAATCCGGGGCGGAACACATCTGGAGCTTGTTGTCCAGACGCAGTATACGCATTCCGCGGCGGTTGAAGCTGTAATCATCCTGCAGCTCCTTCGCACAGCGCTCCACCTCATCCTCGCCCACACCGATGATCAGTGACAGTCTGGCGATGGGAACGCTGTCCCCCGCGGCGAAAAGTATGGCCTCAATGGCCGAGTTCAAATCATTCATGCTTTACTCAACAATTTTTTCAATTATGCTTTCCATATCGCCGCCGGTAAATTCAAGGCTGTAGTCGTCGTTTTCACGGCTGATGCGGACACTGCCCATACTGCACAGTTCAAGTATAGACATAAACGCGGCCACAAGCTCCGAACGCGAGCGGCAATCACGGTATATGCTGTTCAGGCTTGCGCGGCCCGATCTGAGCCGCTGCAGAATCTGCACGCTTTTGTCTCTGATGCTGTATACGATGCGCTTCGGGACGGCAGCGCTCATATCCGGCTCCGGCGCCTTTCCGCCGCGCATATATATGCCGTACATGGCTTTCAGCAAATCCACCGGCTCATGGCGGTACTCATATTCCCTGCCCGCCTTTGGCAGAGGCTCAGGCAGCTTTGCATAGTACAGCAGGCCGATCTCCGAAGCCTTCTTCAGCTCGGGCAGCAGCTTCTGAACGGAAGCGTACATATCTCTGCATTTGAGCTGCTCCAGAGACGCCATCAGGACTTCCAGTTCCGAGACCCCTTCATCTACGGATAGGAGAGTACGTGTTTTTATATAAAGCAGGTGCGATGCCATCTGGACGAACTCGCTCGCGATCTCGAGATCCATACTCTGCATTTTCCCGAGATATTCAAGGTACTGGTCCAGAATATCGGAGATACTGATATCACGTATCTCTATTTTGTTTTTCGACAGCAGCAGGAGAATAAGACTCAGTGGTCCCTCAAAGTCCTGCAGCTCGTTTTTGTCCTTGACAACGCCTTCCAGAAAAAAGCTGGGATTATCCATTATAACTCACTTATAAAACAGCTTATAGACCACGTCACAGCCGAACTGGGCGATCGGCAGCATATGAATATACAGGAAGTTTATGACCGCAGACAGCGGCTTTCCGAACACTCCGGTCGCGACAAGGATGAACAGGACAGCGCTGCCGTAGCGTTCATAGCGCATCAGCTGATAATATGCCTTGTCGCTGATAACCGAGAACAGCACCTTTGAGCCGTCGAGCGGCGGCAGCGGAATAAGGTTGAACACTGCAAGGCCAAGGCTCATTTCAGCCGTAAGTGCAAGCATCTTAAGCATGTACCCGCCGGCAGGGCTGCGCAGCAGAGGTATATAGAGAAGCCCGTACAGGAGCAGGAACACAAGGCTTATGAGCACATTGCTCACAGGCCCGGCCAGTGCCGTTACCGCCATACCCCGCTTCGGATTCTTAAAGCGGTACATGTTTACCGGCACAGGCTTTGCCCAGCCGACGCGGAAAACGAGCATCATAAGCAGGCCTATAGGGTCAAGGTGCTTCAGCGGGTTCAGCGTGAGCCGGCCGGCGCGCTTGGCCGTATCGTCTCCGAGGCGGAAAGCAATATAGCCGTGGCTAAGCTCATGAATTGTTATGCACAGAAGCGACGGGATGACGCCAAGCAGTATACTCAGCAGGTAACTGAAATCCCAGCCGTCCCATATTGAACTGAGTCCGCTTATCTGAGCCACCCCCAGGATATAAGGCAATACCGCATAATCCGGCAAAAGCCTATGCCGGGATAACTGATGTTCTGACCGCGGTGCTCATTTATCCGGAACACCTGATGTGTTTCAGAAAAACGACTCAGTCGGGGAACAAATTGTCCGCCAGATGCCGAATACGGTTTTTGCGGCGTTACCATAGATATTCTAACAAAATGCTTTACGAAATACAAGTTCGGGTGAAAAATAATGTGAAAATTTTTGCATGCCGGGAAAAACGGATCCGGCCTGATGCGAGGCGTCAAAGCAATGCTGTAATTTCCGACAGCAGCGCTTCCCTGCCCTGTCCCTTTTCGGCGGAAAAGGGAATGAATACTGTCTCTTCAGGCAGGTCCAGCGTCTCACGTATGAGGGCAAGGTTCGGTTCTATCTCGCTTTTTTTAAGCTTGTCGAGTTTGTTTGCCACAACGACGACCGGATGTCCGGTGCTTTTGAACCACCGGGCCATAGTCACGTCGTCAGCCGTGGGCTTATGGCGGGCGTCTACGATCATCACTCCAAGATCAAAAAGTCCGGCGGCGAAGAAATCCTCCATAAGCCTTCCCCAGCGGTCGCGCTCCGACTGAGAGACCCTTGCATAGCCGTATCCGGGCAGGTCTATCAGATAGAGCTTAGAGTCTATGAGAAAATAATTGACATGTATGGTCTTTCCCGGAGCGGAACCGACACGGGCAAAGTTTTTCCTGTTGAGCAGACGGTTTATGACCGAGGACTTGCCAACGTTTGACTTGCCGGCAAAGGCAACGGCAGGCACGCTGCTGTTAACGAACTGCTCAGGTGAGGCGGCGGACTTGATAAAGTCCGCTTTATTTATATTCAAAGAAGCCATTTATACCTCGCTTAACTGACGGCAGATACAAGCCTACTGTCTGACCGCGCAAAGCTCCTTCGCCTGATGCGGGCAGGGTGGCTGCATCGGTTTCGAGCTGCCGTCCGGCCTTACAAGGGCGACGTCCAGAATCGAGTCTACCGTCTCGGCCGTGACGAAATTGAGCTTTGCCCTGACATTCTGGTCAATGTTGTCCAGATCGCTCTCATTGTCGGCGGGGATAATGACGGTCCTGACTCCGGCCCTGAGCGCACCCATGGTCTTTTCGCGCAGTCCGCCGATCGGAAGTACTCTGCCGCGCAGTGTTATCTCGCCGGTCATAGCCACATCACGCCGCACCGGCGTCCCGGTCAGCGCAGAAATGAGCGCTATCGTAACGGTTATACCGGCGGAGGGTCCGTCCTTTGGAATCGCCCCCTCGGGGAAGTGAATATGTATATCCTTGTCTTTATAAAAGTCCGGGTCAATACCGAGCATTTTTGCGCGGCTGCGTATAAAGGTCACGGCAGCTCTGGCTGATTCTTTCATCACGTCGCCGAGATTTCCGGTCAGTTCAAGCCGGCCGGTACCGTCAACGACGGAGACCTCGACGTCAAGCACCTCGCCGCCGACGGAAGTGTAGGCCAGGCCGCGCACGAGTCCGACCTCGTCACGGCGCCGCAGAGCCTCCGGCTTGAACTTCGCCGGGCCAAGCAGCTCTGCAACATTGCCCGAATGCAGCGATAGCGACTTGAATTTCTCTTCAGCGATGCCTCCGGCCGTCTTACGGCAAACGTTCGCTATCTCGCGCTCCAGTGTCCTTACACCGGACTCTCTCGTATAAGAGGCGATGATCTCTCTGATCGCGCCGTCATCCATTTTGAGCTGAGCGGCTTTCAGGCCGTGCTTGCGGCGCTGCTTGGGAATCAGATGCTGCTTTGCTATCTGCAGCTTCTCCTCATCGGTGTAGCTGGGCAGTTCGATTACCTCCATACGGTCGAGCAGTGCCCGCGGTATTGTATCCGTCGTATTAGCGGTGGTTACGAAAAACACCCCGGACAGGTCAAAGGGGATCTCCAGAAAATTGTCGCGGAAACTGCCGTTCTGCTCACCGTCCAGCGCCTCCAGCAGAGCTGCCGAAGGGTCGCCGCGGTAGTCCGAGGCGAGCTTGTCTATCTCGTCAAGGACCATGAGCGGATTGCAGGAGCCGGCCTGAATAATGCCGCTGATGATGCGGCCGGGCATGGAGCCTATATAGGTGCGGCGGTGGCCGCGTATCTCGGCCTCGTCATGGACTCCGCCGAGGGATATACGTACAAGTTTGCGGTTTGTCGCCGCGGCGATGCTTTGGGCGATACTGGTCTTGCCGGTTCCCGGAGGTCCGACAAGGCAGATAAGACCGCCTTTTATATCGGGGCTGAGCTGCTTTACCGCCAGATATTCAAGCACACGCTCTTTCACCTTTTCAAGACCGTAGTGGTCATCGTCAAGCTTCTTGCGGGCCCTGTCAATGTTTACAGTCTCCTTCGTCGTTTTGCCCCAGGGGATTTCGAGGCAAACGTCAAGGTAATTCCTGAGCACGGCGGCCTCAGATGAACCGAAGGGCTGTTTCTGGAGCCTCCCCAGCTCCTTGATAAGCTTATCACGCACTTCGTCGCTCACCGGCAGGGCATTGATCTTCTCGCGGTACCGTTCAATGTCATCATCCTCGCCGAGCTCAGACTGTATGACCTTCATCTCCTCACGGAGATAGTAGTCGCGCTGGCTGCGGTTCATGGCCTCCTGCGTGGCTTCGCTCAGCTCCTTTTCGATACTCAGCACATTGAGCTCGTGGCTGAGCAGACGGTTGATGAGCGCGAGGCGGCGGCTCGGATACAGCTCTTCAAGTATGGCCTGCCTGTCCTCAACGGAGAAGCGGACATTCTGCGCTATGTAATTTGAAACATATATCGGGTTGGGATTTGCAAGCAGATTCAGTATCTGCTCAGTGACCATTTCAGGGTTATACTGAATGTACTCCTCAAACTGGCTCAGACAGCTGCGCAGCAGCGCCTCACGGCGCGCGGCGCTGACGCGCTCCTTTTTGTCCTCCAGCGGGGCTGCCATAGCCGTATAGCCCTTCGGGTCCGGCGTTATACTGTCTGCCTCGGCACGGTAGATCCCCTCGACCATAACGCGGCAGATATTGCTGCGCGGCTGGCGCAGCTGCTGACGTATACGGCAGACAGTCCCGACATGATAAATCTCGTTCTCCTGCGGCATATCCGCAGTCAGAAGCTTCTGGGCTGCAAGGAAGATAAGCTGGTCGTTCTTCACGGCGGCGTTGAGCGACGCAACGGATGCGGCGCGCTCAACGTCAAAAGTCAGCATCATTCCCGGGAAAACATGCAGGCCGCGCAGGGCCAGCATGGGAAGTTGTACAAATTCTGTGGTATTCTGTGGCATGATTATTCCTCCTTTCCGGAGTAAAGTGAGCTCAGTCGTTGACGTGGATGACAGTCGGACTGGTGCCTTCCTTGACACACTGCGTCGTAACAAGGACCTTTCTGGCAGTCGTGTCAGAAGGAACGGAGTACATGATATCTGTCATGACGCCCTCCATAACGCTGCGCAGGCCGCGCGCGCCGATCTTCATCTCTATTGCTTTATCGGCTATCGCCTCAAGTGCTTCCGGCTCATATTCGAGATCCACGCCGTCGTAAGCCATAAGAGCCTTGTACTGACGTGTCATCGCGTTCTTCGGCTCGGTAAGTATACGGACCAGATCGTCGCGCTTAAGGCTCTCAAGCGTGGCGACAACAGGCAGTCTTCCTATGAGCTCAGGGATAATGCCGAACTGCAGCAGGTCGTGCTGCTGCACCTGGGACATTATCTCCCCGACATCGCGCTCGGCACTGGTGGTGATGTCCGCGCCGAAGCCCATGGTCTTTTTATTGGTGCGTTTTTCGATTATCTTGTCGAGGCCGTCAAAGGCGCCGCCGCAGATAAAGAGAATGTTGGTGGTGTCCACCTGAATAAACTCCTGATGCGGGTGCTTGCGTCCGCCCTGAGGGGGTACGTTTGCGACCGTGCCTTCAAGCAGCTTCAGCAGCGCCTGCTGAACGCCCTCGCCGGAGACGTCCCTGGTGATCGAGGTGTTCTCGCTCTTGCGGGCAATCTTGTCTATCTCGTCGATGTAGATTATGCCGCGCTGAGCGCGCTCAACGTCAAACTCGGCCGCCTGCAGCAGCTTCAGTATGACGTTCTCAACATCCTCGCCGACGTAGCCGGCCTCAGTCAGCGTTGTGGCGTCGGCAATGGCAAACGGCACATCGAGCATCTTGGCCATGGTCTGTGCGAAAAGCGTTTTGCCGCTGCCGGTGGGGCCTATGAGCAGGATATTGCTCTTCTGCAGCTCCACATCGTCCTTCGCGGCATGGAGGATACGTTTATAATGATTATATACAGCGACCGACAGGACTATCTTTGCTCTGTCCTGGCCGATTACATATTCATCCAGATTTGCTTTGATCTGCTTGGGCTTGGGAAGTTTTTCAAGGGCGAGCGGCAGCCCGTCATAGCCTGCGACCCTATCCTGCGCCGGTTCATCTCCGACGATGCTCATACACATACGCACGCAGTCGTCACAGATATAACAGTTGTTGCCGGCGATCATTCGCTCCACGAGCGACTGCGGTTTACCGCAGAATGAGCATCTTATGCTCCGTCTGTCATCATTCTTTGCCATAACTACTCCTGTCCGCGCAGCCGTGGTCTGCATCAGCCGCGCCTTAAAACTATGGGGGAACAGCGATGTTCCCCCATAACAGTACCTTCCGCAAAGCGCGGAGGCAATATCAGCGCTTATAAATCACCTTGTCGATGAGGCCGTATTCACGTGCTTCCTCGGCAGTCATGAAATGGTCGCGCTCACAGTCGGCTTCAATGGTTTCCACAGGCTTGCCGCTGTTCTCGGCAAGGATGGAATTGAGCCGCTTTTTGATCCTGAGAATCTGTTCAGCCTGTATCTGGATATCGGTGCACTGACCCTGACTGCCGCCGGAGGGCTGATGGATCATGATCTCGGCGTTAGGCAAAGCGATACGCTTTCCCTTTGCGCCGGATGAGAGAAGGAAGGCGCCCATGGAAGCGGCCAGACCGACGCATATGGTGGAGACATCGGGCTTGATATACTGCATGGTGTCATATATTGCAAGACCTGCGCTGACACTGCCGCCGGGGCTGTTGATATAAAACTGTATGTCCTTATCCGGATCCTGCGCTTCAAGGTACAGAAGCTGGGCAACGATCAGACTGGCGGTGGTGTCGTTGACCTCCTCGGACAGCATAACGATGCGGTCGTTAAGCAGTCTGGAGAAGATATCATAGGAGCGCTCGCCGCGGCTGGTCTGTTCTACTACATAGGGTACTAAACTCATTGTATTTAACTCTCCTTTAAAATATCAGCATCCAAGAGAGCATATCCTCAATCCCGGGGATTTATTCGGCCTTGGCCTCGGCTGTCTTGACCTTGGCGCTGTCTATCATGACGTTGGTAGCCATCTCCTTGAGCTGCTCTTCCTTCATGAACTCTTCGCCGAAGTAGTTCTTCATCTGCTCAACAGTGGCCTTGACATCGTCGGCAACCTTCTTGACATACTCTTCGAAAGCTTCCTCGGTGACTTCGAGCTTCTCTTCTTCCTTAATGGCTTCAAGCAGGAGGTCGGTCTTGACCTGGAACTCAGCCGCAGGACGGACGTTGTTCCTGATAGCCTCATCGCTCAGGCCGAGCATGCTCTGCAGCTGCTCCATAGGAACGCTGCGGTCGGTCATACCGAAGTTCGCGGCGTAGCTGCGGATGGTTTCTTCCATCTTGTCGTTTATCATGCACTCGGGGATATCCGCCTCGAGGTTATTGACGGCCTGCTTGATTATATTGGCGCGGAAGTCATTCTCTACCTCGTCCTTCCTGCGCTTTTCAAGGTTCTCGCGAAGGCTCTTTTTGTACTCGTCAAGAGTATCGAACTCGGAGACGTCCTTTGCGAACTCGTCATCCAGCTCGGGCAGCTCGGGAGTGGTGATACTGTTGAGCTTGACCTTGAATACTACGTCCTTACCGGCAAGCTCAGGGGTGTAGTTCTCGGGGAAGGTGATGTTGAGATCCTTTTCCTCGCCGATGCTCATACCGGCAACCTGGTCCTCGAAGCCGGGTACGAAGCTGTTGGAGCCGAGCTCGAGGGAGTATCCCTCCGCTTTGCCGCCGTCAAAACGCTCGCCGTTGAGGTAACCGTCGAAGTCGATGTCGACAGTATCTCCGAGCTGGGCTGCGCGGTCCTCGATATCGAGCATACGGGCGTTGCGCTTGCGGATGGAGTTGAGCTCGTTGTCGACGTCCTCGTCAGTAACGGTCTCGTCCTTGCGCTCGGCCTCGAGTCCCTTGTACTGGCCGAGTTTGACCTCGGGATAGAGGGAGATACCGAAAGTATATTCTACGGTGCGTCCGTCGGTGACTTCGACGTTCACGATGGAGGGAGCGCCCACCATACGCAGCTCGGACTCTGCGAGGCCGAACTCGAAGGCCTTGGGCGCCAGCTCGTCCATAGCGTCCTGATAGAACACCTCGGTGCCGTACATACCCTCGACGACAGCGCGGGGTGCCTTGCCCTTGCGGAAGCCCGGTATATTTATTGAAGCCTTGTTCTTGAGATAGGCGCCGTTTACCGCGGACTCAAACTCTGCGGCATCGGACTCTACCTGAAAGGTAGCGGCGTTATTTTCTTTTTTTTCTACATTCTTCAGAATCATGGTTGATTTCCTCCTCTTTATGTGTCTGCACGCACCTGATTATGATAACAGAAATAAACTGTAAAATCAATGACAAATTCTTTAATTACGCCTGATATGGGAGCCTTACAGGGGTAAAATCCACGAAATCCGCCGACACCAGCCTGAACTCGGTGCCGTCCATCCATCCGTTGAAGGCAAAATTACAGCCTTTTCCGTGTATATGCCCGTAACAGCAGAGCCGCACCTCATGCTTTTTCAGCAGCTGCAGTATCTCTTCGCAGCGGTAGCTCTGGAATACCGGCGGATAATGCAGGAACACAAGCTTTTTCCTGTCTCCGGCCGCGTTGAGAGATGTCTCCAGACGCATTATCTCCCGGTGCATTATCTTTGCGTCGTGTTCGTTCCCCTTCTCCTCCTCATAGAACCAGCCGCGGGTGCCGCAGATGGCGTAATCGCCGTAGTCGAAGCAGTTGTTGTACAGGATATCTATTGTGGAGATACCGTTCTGCTCAAAGAACTTTCTGGTTTTTGTCGCTGTGCTCCACCAATAGTCATGGTTGCCTTTAAGGATTATCTTTCTGCCTGGGAGAGCGTCGATAAAGAGAAAGTCCTCCTTTGTCTCCTCAATCCCCATTCCCCAGCTCAGGTCGCCGCATATGACCGTCAGGTCATCCTGTCCGACGGCCGAAAAGCCGCTTTTAAGTTTTTCGGCATGATCCTTCCACTTTTCGCCAAAGATATCCATAGGCTTGTCTCTGGACAGCGAAAGGTGCGTATCGCCGATGGTGTAAAGCGCCATAGCCAAAACCGTTCCTCCGAATAAATAGAGCAGTGAAGCAAATAATATTGACGTTTCCAAAATCAGAAACGGAGGTATATCAAAATGAGTGACAGGAAAAACAAGAGCACCATACCCGGCGTGGGCTGTGATGTCACCGGCTGCAAGTACAACACCGTCGACAGCCACTGCAGCGCCGAAAGAATCAATGTCCAGAACGAGAAGGCCAGCACCAAGGGTGAGACCTACTGTTCCACTTTCTGTCCGCGGGGCTGCTGCTGAAACTCAGGCTGCAGCGTGTAAAGCAGGGCCGGACCTCTCCGGCCGCTGCGTCCGGGCCGCGTACATATATCCGGGCTCAATCAAAAGCGTTTTCAATATGGATTATCTTCGGCTCCCGCGTGTTCTCGCTTTCCGGCGCGTATATCTCTATCACATCAAAGCGCGGCTGCAGCTCCGTCGCATGGGACGCGAGCCATAGCCCTGCCGCGGTTATTATCCGCTGCTGTTTCGCGGCGGTGACAAACTCTCTCGCCTCGGCAAAATTCGCGTTTTTACGCAGCTTCACCTCGACAAAGGCAAGTATATCCCTGCGTTTTGCAATGATGTCGATCTCTCCGAAGCGGCAGCGGAAATTGCGTTCGACTATCGTATAGCCACGGCGGCGGAGGTACTTTGCCGCTCTTTCCTCACCCCACGCGCCAAGCTCCCGCGCAAGCATCAATGCATCTTCCTCAGAAAGCTGACGCGGTGTACCGGCAGCGGGCCGAACTCGCGCAGGGCCTCGTAGTGCAGCTTTGTGCCATAGCCCTTGTGCTTTTCAAAATGGTACTCCGGGAACTCCTCCGCAAGAGCCAGCATGTACCTGTCACGGCTTACCTTTGCGAGGACGGAGGCCGCTGCAATATCCGCGCATTTTGAGTCTCCCTTGACTATGCAGCGGCTCATGGTCTCTATTCCGGTATTCCGGTTGCCGTCGACGAGTGTCAGCTCCGGCTGCGGATCGAGCTGTGCAACCGCGCGGTTCATTGCGAGAAAAGTTGCGTTGAGAATATTGAGCTTCTCTATCTCCTCCACGGATGCGGACGCGATACCGTAGCTCAGAGCGCTGCGGGTGATGACATCAAACAGCGCCTCGCGCTTTTTCTCCGTGAGTTTTTTTGAGTCGTTGAGGCCCGGGATATCGGCGTCTCTCGGCAATATGACAGCGGCGGCATAGACCGGTCCCGCAAGCGGGCCACGTCCGGCCTCGTCAACGCCGCATATGAGCTTATAGCCCTCGGCGTATATCTCGTTTTCAAGCGTCCAGAGTTCAGTCATTCGGAGCCTCCAGCGTCAGTCTGCCCAGCTTGCCATCGTGGTATTCCTTCAGCAGAGTACTCGCCATTCTCCCAATATCGTATTCCCCGCGCGAGACAAGAAATCCGCGCTTCCTGGCCGCAGCCTCCAGCAGCTCATAACCGTTTGCATTGGGATCCGGCTCAAACTTATAGCGTTCACGAAGCGCGTCCGGATACAGCTCGCGCAGACGCAGCATGAAGTTTGCTCCGAGCGTCTCCTTATCAAGTACGTCGGCCTTAATGGCGTTTGTGAGAGCCAGCATCTCGCCGACCTCCTGGCTGTCGAACTTGGGCCAGAGTATCCCCGGAGTATCCAGCAGGTCTAGCCCGCTGTCTATGCTGATCCACTGGCGTCCGCGGGTGACTCCGGGCTTATCGCCGGCGACGGCGGCTTTCCGGCGCGCTACCTTATTTATAAATGTGGACTTCCCCACATTGGGTATGCCGAGGATCATGACGCGCAGAGTACGGCCGGCCTGGCCCTTTGCCTCGTACTCCTTCAGCTTGTCTCCGAGCAGCTCACGCACCGCCGGGACAAAGCCGTTCACACCCCTGCCGCTCTTCGCATCCGTCTCGAGTATGGCAAGGCCCTGTCTCTGAAAATACTTCTTCCAGCGCGCGGTCAGCGCCGGATCCGCAAGGTCGCAGCGGTTGAGTATCACAAGGCGCGGCTTGCCGGCGGCAAGCCGGTCTATATACGGATTGCGGCTGGCCGAAGGAATGCGGGCGTCAAGGATCTCGCACACAGCGTCAACGAGCTTCACGTTTTCCTCGATCATCCGCTGCGCCTTGGTCATATGGCCGGGGAACCACTGGATATTCATTTTTTCAAGGCCGTTTTCCATCACTTGATTTCCCTTATTTCCGACAACGGGTAAACCACAAAATACGCCTTTCCCAGGATGAGGCGGTTATCGACCATGCCAATCTCCTTCTTGCGGCTGTCGGTGGAGGCGTTGCGGTTATCGCCCATGACGAACACACAGCCCTCCGGAACGGTCTGAGGTCCTATAAAATCCGCTTTGTTGTGTGTGAGCTCCGCAATGTAATCCTCAACTATCGCTTCGCCGTCTATATACACAATACCCTTGTCAAAGTCAATATTCACTTCCTGACCCTCGACGGCGATCACTCGCTTTACCAGAGCTTTGTTGGGATTGTACTCGTCCTTTTTGAACACAACGACATCTCCCACCTGCGGCTTGTAGAACAGGCCAGAGACCAGCATTTTATCGCTGTTATTCAGAGTTGGATTCATTGATGTGCCTACAACGTCGATTATGCGCAAAAAAAACGCGAACATGACGACGCATATTATAAGCGCCACGATAAGGCACTGCACCCAGTCATAGAATTCCTTGCCGGAGGCTTCTTCATCCGTAAGTGCAGCTTCATGCGCGGCCTTCTTACTCTTTGTTCTGCTCATATCGTTCTCCATTTCCATAAAGAATCATTGTATTATACACCTTTTTTGCCATGTGGGCAACCATTTTGTTCATCTACTGCCGCATCAGCTATTGAAAGAGTATTTGATGCTGTGGTATGATATGGAAAAAGCGCGGCAGTCAGCCCGTAAAGGAGTGCATACGCATTGAAGCTGAGCATAGTTATCCCCGTATACAACACCGCGGCCTACCTGCCTAAGTGCCTTGAATCCGTAATATATCCGCAGCTTGAGGACTACGAGATTATCATCGTCAACGACGGCTCGACCGATGATTCCGGGGCGGTTGCTTCGGATTATGTAAACCGTCATCCTGAACTGATACGCCTTGTCACCACCGCCAACGGCGGGCTGGGTCAGGCAAGGAACGTTGGAACCGGGAACGCGCGCGGAGAGTATCTGCTCTTTCTGGACAGCGACGATTACCTTGCGGACAACGCCGTGCCGGAGATCATGGAGACTCTCCGGCAGGATTACGACATTTTCATATACGACTTTGTCTTTGTCGGTGAGAACGGCGCCGTGCTTGGCACCGAACCGGGCTGCCGGGTCAGCGGCCCTGTAAGCCTCGAAAGCTACCCCGGTCTGATAATGGAGTACCCCTCCGGCTGCAACAAGATATGCCGCCGGAGTCTCTTCACCGGCAGCGGTCTGCGCTTTCCCGGCCGCGTCTGGTACGAGGACCTGCGCACCATGCCGAAGCTGTATACGCTTACCGACAAGATCTACTCCACCGGCAGGCCCTGGTACGTATATCTGCAGCGACCCGGTTCAATCACCAACACCGCCTCTTTTCGGCGAAATCTTGAAATAATCGACGCGGTCGATGACCTGACAGACTATTACAGGGGCCGCGGCCTGTATGAACGCTATAAAAACGAACTCGAATATATCCGCTTCTACAACGAGTTCCTGACCTCCTGTGCCAGGATATGCACCGCCGACAGTAAAAGCCCGATGCTTGATACTCTGAAAGCCGACTTCCTGAGTAAATGCCCGGATTATAAAGACAATCCGTATATCAAATCCCTGCCGGCGAAGCATAAGCTTCTCACTTCGCTCCTTCTGCGCGGGAAATACAGTGAGGCCGGAGCAATTATGAAGCTCAATAAGCTTCTCAAAGGAGGAAAGGCATGATTAAACTCAGTGTTATCATCCCCGTCTATAACGTAGAGGACTACGTCGGCAAATGCCTTGACTCCCTCACCGCTCCGGCGCTCGCCTCTGCCGCGCGCGGCGAAGCTCCCGAATACGAGATCATAGCTGTCAACGACGGCTCGACCGACAGCTCTGCGGAGATCGTTCAAAATTATGTAAACCGATATCCCGGCTTTATACAGCTCATAAGCACCGAGAACCAGGGACAGGGACATGCCCGCAACGTCGGGACAGACGCCGCGAGGGGCGAGTTTCTCTATTTTATAGACAGCGACGATTACCTCGCCCCCGGTGCGATGCAGGAGCTGCTGGATTCGCTCGGAGACGATTTTGACATTATGATCTTCGACTCGGTCTCTGTCAATTCCGACGGCAAGGAGATCAGCTATTACAGCGGCTGCAGACGTGACGGCAGTATTAATCTCAGGGAATTTCCGGAGCTTCTGCTGGAAAACCCGATATGCGGCGGGAGCGTATGCCGCAGGCACATATATGCTGACAACGGCATCCGCTTTCCGTCCCGCGTATGGTTCGAGGACTTCAGAACGCTGCTAAAGCTCTACGCGCTCACAGACAGGATAGTGCATGTACCCAGGGCCTGGCACCGCTATCTGCAGCGTCCCGGCTCTGTCACAAATAACAGAAACCCGGAGAGAAATCTGGAAATAATCCCCGCCGTAGACGACCTGATTCAGTTTTATACCGGTCTCGGTCGTGGTGAGGAGCTCGCGGATGTTCTGGAGTACATGGCCTTTCATCATGAGTTCCTTACGGCCTCCGTCAGGGTGAATCTGGCCGACCCGAAAAGCCCGGCGCAGGACACGCTAATGGAGACATTCCTAACAGAGTTTCCGAATTATGCCGACAATCCGTACATAAAAAGTATGGGGCGCAGGCATAAGCTTCTGACATGGCTGCTCATGCGAAAACGGCGTATGGCGGTACATCTCATTATGAAAGTCAACAATCTGATCAAGGATAAAAAGGTATAGAAATATCCGGCGGAAGCCTCCGCCGGATATTTCTATACCTTTGAGAGTTTACTTTTAACTTTAAGTATAATCTGTCCCAGATCCTCAAGGCCGTGATAATTCAGGTACATGATTATACGGCGCCTGCGGCTTTCGGCCATATAGCTGCTGCAGTCCGACAGTCTCGGGATCTTCTCATGCACGTAGCTTCTGAGCCGTCCTATGATCTCCTTTTTGTCCGCGGAATCCTGCCCGGCAAGACGGCTGATGGAGTCAAGCAGGACATGATTGACTATGAAGAACTCAAAGTCCTCCCCGTGTCCGGACGGGAGCATCTCCTTTTCGAGCATATCCATGATCCTCAGCATATCCAGATTCTTCCGGGCGTTATTGTTATGCATCGTGGATTCCTGCCCGCGGCGATAGATATACAGCGGTTCGTTTATATATTCCGTGTGCTTTGAGCGCATCAGCAGCAGCGCCGAAAAAAAGAAATCCTCATACCACAGGCCCGTAGGGA
Organism: Clostridiales bacterium; assembly: GCA_029010715.1. Taxonomy (GTDB): domain Bacteria; phylum Bacillota; class Clostridia; order Oscillospirales; family Oscillospiraceae; genus Limivicinus. Next base: position 8,798 of record JAQXKZ010000027.1, on the reverse strand, counting down.
AACGCACATCACCTATAACGCTTCTCCGGAAAAGCTTGTTGCATGACGAACCCGCAGAGCCGAGCCAATTATCCTGCAGCGAAGCCGGAAGCACGCTCTCGCGTCCGTCGTCAAAGCGTTCCATAAAATCACAAATAACGACGTCTGCGTCCGTCTCCGCTGCGCGCGAATACATTTTCGCATACATGTCAGGAGTCACCCAGTCGTCACTGTCGACAAAGCCGATAAAGTCGCCCTTTGCAATATCAAGCGCCAGGTTTCTGGCCCTTCCCTGCCCTCCGTTATCTATGTGCAGCACCCGGATTCTGTCCGGATACGCGGAAGCGTATTCGTCCGCGATCCTTCCCGAGTTGTCCGGCGAACCGTCATCAACGAGTATGATTTCGTAATCATCCAGCGTTTGTGCCAGAAGCGAGTCCACACATTCTCCAAGAAACTTTTCAACCTTGTATACCGGCACGATTATGCTCAGCTTCATATCCACTCACCTCTCCAGCTTGTGATCCTGCTGCCGGGAGCGACCGCCGTCTGGTAGTGTATAAGCCCCAGCACAAGCGCAAGATAAACCGAAACATTCGGCCTGCGCAGCACCGCGCCGGAGTACTGGGCCAGACCTATAAGCAGCAGCATTGTAAGCAGCAGAATAAAGTTGTCCGCCGTAAAGCTGTCGCGGAAATTCTTTATAAGACGGCGGATAATGAGGAACACAAAATAGAGGATAAATCCCGCATACGCCGCAAAGCCCACATATCCGTAATAGTAGCGCAGAGCCGGCCAGTCATTTTCGAGATCAAGACCGCCGGTCAGCCAAATGTCCGAGACGTCAAAGCCGAAAAGCCTTGTCATCGTGTCGCAGTGATCCCACATAAGCGACGCATAGGCGTTCTTTATCGTCCTTGTGTCAATGAGTGTCGCGGCGTCGGTCGTCATGTTGTACTTCAGCATGATCTCGTCTATGTCAAAGCGCTCGAACATATTGGGCGTGATTATCCAAAGGCACTTCCAGTAATAATCCTCATAGGCTTTGTGTATCTCGGGATTTGCGAGCTTTTCTTCGTTGCTCATCGAGTCGAGATCATAGCCGAGGCTGTCCAGCCCCTCGTCAAAATCGTTCTGCGTAAGCTCGGCAAAGGCGCTCGTATTCTGCCGTATCCTGTATTTCGGTGTGAGCGGATACGCCGCGGCGGAAGCAATCACCACCGCCACGAGCACGAGCACGGCAAGCCGGTTGAGCCTGCAGCCCCTGACCTTCTTTTCAAGCAGGAGAAACACCGAAAATCCCAGCATTATCACAAAGACAGACAAATAGCAGGTCATAGTGCCGTTTACAATGAGCACAACGGCCGTGACGGCAGGTACTGCTATATTAACAAAGGGCTTGTCGGACTTGACCGCGCAGAATACGGAGAAGGCGGCGAGCGTGACCAGTATAATGCTGTTTGCGCAGCGGTTATCGTCGATTACCCAGCCGCTGACGCCGAGTCCCTCGCCGTAGGTGCAGTTCGCGGTCCCTGTGATAACGGAAATTCCCAGCGCCGCAGCAGTTATCCCGGCGGCAAAGAACAATCCCCAGTACGCCTGATTTCTCGTCTGGTCATTTTTTATGCTGTACATGAAGCATACGGCAAGTATCGGCATCTGCGCCACCTTGGCGGTATATGAGATGTCGAACGCAAGGCTTACCGGCCCTATGCGAATCGTGTTAATGATATGCAGCGCGCATATCACCGCGATGCCCAGCATCCAGAACACAAAGCTTCTGCGCTCCCTGCCTTTGAGCGTAAGCAGCAGGTATACCGGCAGCGCCAGCATTATAATAAGACGAACGTACCCCGCGAGCGTACCGTCCGGGCTCTTTGTCCAGTAGGCAATAATGTCCAGCACCGGCTGCAGCACGATCAGCGCCATCAGCCAGTGGTTGCGCACGAAGGCCCCCGCGTTGCCTCTGCCTATGCTGTTATTCATTCCATCACCCCATACCATTTTACGGCGACGTTCTCTTTCGAGAATTCCCTGAGCGCCGTCAGGGCCTTTTCGGCCATCTGTTCCCTGAGCTCCGGAGCTTCCATGAGCTCGCACAGCTTGTCCTCATACAGCTGGCGTTCGCCCTCGGGGACAAGGAAACCGTCCTCTCCGTCATGGACGACGGCCCCGGGACCCACACGGACGTCGTAGGCCAGTATCGGCAGGCCGCAGCTCTGCGCCTCCATCAGTACGAACGGAAAGCCCTCCGAGCTGGAGCTCATCGCAAAGACCGCCGCCCGCCGCATCTCAGCTTCGACCTCAGGTCCGCTTTTCCTTCCGGCAAGCTCAATATAGCCGCCGGCGCCGAGCTTATTTATGAGTTTTTCCAGCTTTGCCTGATCCTCTCCCGCGCCGAGTATACGCAGCTTCCACTCCGGTTCCCGCTCATGCATATGCGCGAACTGACCTATCAGCAGGTCAAAGCGCTTGACGGGCGTCAGCCGCCCTGCGGCGAGTACCGTTTTATCCCGGTCCCCTGTGTCGACATTCTCCGGGAAGTGCTCCAGAAAATTGGGTATCCATACCGCCCGCGTATGGCTGTTATAGCCCTGCATAAGCTGCCGCGCCTCCTCGGTGAGACGCGGGGTCAGCATGGCGAGGTAATCTATATTCCGGTAGCCGTGTCTGAAGCCGCGTATATATTTGTGTTTGAAGTTGTGGTCATGGTGAAGCTGGGCTATTTTCAGCACCCCGTCGTTTCCGTAGCGTGACAGGCAGAGATTATCCTCATGGCGCGTACATATCAGCACGCCGTCTTTAACTGACTTCACCGCACTTATTACGGCAAGCCTCTTGCCGATAAGTATCTTCACGCTGCGAAAGCTCTCCCGTAAGAACCGCACTACGGCAAGGCGTCCCGCCGCCGCCTTCCACTCCTCACGGTTCGGCGTATCGTAAAGAAGATACTGCAGCCGGACGCGGTTATCCAGCGGGAAGGCCGGAGAGCCCGGCATTTTGTATACGCTGTAAAGATACACATCGTAACGCTCGGCAAAGAGATTTGCCATGCTGACGATGGCCTTCTCAACGCCGCCCATCCCGAGGTGCAGGGCAATTATGCTCACGCGCTTTTTTGTTTCGGCAGGCGCTTCGTCTGTACGCTGCTCCGCCAGCGCCTTTATGCGCCCGATAATCTCCATGTTGTACTCATGCAGATCATCGCGGTGTTTTTCCTCTTTCTCAGCACCTGCCAGAGCCGAGACAATATCCTCGCGCCCGACAAGGCCCTTGCTGTATATCTCGAGATTCTTCGTACAGTACAGAGGCAGGCCGAGCGCGCGTGCCTCCATAATATTAAGCGGCTGCCCCTCGTAGCGCGAGGTGGAAACAAAGGCGTCCATCTTATCCATGTATACAAAAGGGTTGGGCTTCTGTCCAAGGAAAGTCACCTTGTCCGTAAGCCCGAGGCTGTCACGCATATATTCAAGCGACAGGCGCTTATCGCCGTCGCCGATAATATACAGATGCAGATCGTCCCTGTATTTTGACGCCTCGCAGAAATCGTTGAGCATTATGTCGTAGCCCTTCTGATGGCACAGTCGTCCGACAGCCACGAAGTTCATCTTGCTCCGGTCGACTGAAAAATCTGTTTTTTCGGCGGCCTTTGAATATATCTCGCTCGTGTCTATTACATTCTGGATGACGCTGAACTTCTTGTCGTATACCCCGCTGCATTCTTTAAACGGCTGGATCACGCCCTCAGACACGCCTACAAACTCGTCATAGTATTTGAACTTGCCCTTGAAGTTCTCCCAGAGCACGCGGTATTTCCATTCGTTCTGGAGCTTTACGCTGACATTGTTGTGTATCCACATTACGCGGTGCTTCGCGGGAACTGTAATTGCGCCGAGCGCGCATGAAAACTGATACGAATTAAAATCAATGGCAAGGTCGTATTCCTCACATCCCCGGAAATCCAGATGCACAAACTTTCTGGCCGTATCAAAAGGCATGAAGGAATAAATCCTCGGTATATGCGGGAGATACTTTATGGTCAGCTGCTCCGGGAAGTCAACGTCCCAGAAGCTTTTCCTGTCTGAAAGGTAGAGATCGACCTGATAATCCTCATAGTCGAAGTTCTTCAGAAGATTCATGATTGATTTCTGAATACCGCCGACGTCCAGATTGTCCTGAAAAAAAGCGATCCTCTTCATGCATGAGATCCTTTCGTCCGATTCTTGCGTTGATTATATATTTTATCTCAAAAACGCCCGTATGTAAAGTTCATTCGGGCGCAAAAAAGCAGCCCCCATACGGAAGCTGCTTTTCTGCATTTGTCTGAGTCTCAGATGCGCTCCTTGACCTTTGCCTTCTTGCCGACGCGATCGCGCAGGTAGTACAGCTTTGCTCTGCGGACCTTACCCTTGCGGACGGTGGTAACAGAGACGATGGAGGGAGAGTGAACGGGGAAGACCTTCTCGCAGCCTACACCGTAAGAAATACGGCGGACGGTGATGGTCTCGTTGATGCCGCCATGCTTCTTGGCAATAATGGTGCCTTCAAAAGCCTGGGTACGCTCACGGCTGCCTTCCTTGACGAGAACGAGAACGCGGACGGTATCGCCGACGTTCATCTCGGGCAGTTCCTTCTTCATGTACTGCTCGCTGAGAATTTTGACCAGATCCATAATCTAATCCTTCCTTTATATAGACGTTCTTACCGGAGGGACGGAGCCTCGGCAGCGGACCGCCTTTCTTCGCGCAGTGCGTGTTTCCGCACAAGCCGATATATATTAACATAATTTTTCCTGCAATGCAAGCCCTTTCAGCGGAATATCTCCATATTATTGCAGTAAGTCTCCAATCTGGTAAACTGTACGAAATCCGGCGCTATCTCCGGGGCCTTCTGCCTCAGCGCCGCAACGAGCAGATCCGGGTTCAGCGTCGGCTCCTGAGCGGATATGACGGCCCTGACCGTCACGTGCTCTGCTCCGGCTGAGATATCAATACTGCGTATGGCCGGCCTGATATCGCTCTCCCCTTCCCCGCGTTTGGTCTTTCTTGTTATTACAATCTCGTCCGCCGCGTAGAAATCACGCAGCGCCGAGGCCATATCCTGCAGCGGCCGCTCATCGTACTCGTAGCGTCCCTCCACTTCCAGATACTTGAGCTCTGTGGCCTTACGCTCCGGCTCGTAGCACTCCTTTATTACAATACCTTCCGGCATGGCCGCCGTCAGGCGCGCAGGCAGTTCATTTAAATCTACATCCTCAGTAAGCTTGAAGTCGAGCACATCACATATGCTTGCAGTGCCTACCGACAACGGCAGCGGGGCGGAGATATTCGGGTGCGGGTTGAAGCCTTCGGAGTACTTGAGCCTGTATCCCGCTCTGGAAAAAGCGCGCTGCATCGTATGCATCAGGTCAAGGTGCGAGATATACACGGCACGGCCGGTCTTTTCAAAGCGCAGTCTCAGCTTATCCATCGCAGCGGCCTCCCTTCATAAGTCTGACTGCCCCGCAGCCGGAGCACTGATGCCGGCAGTCCGGCGAAAGCTCAGAGGCATAGCACATCTCGCGTTCGTGCAGCAGGTGCTTCTTAAGTATGCCCTCATCTATCATGTCCCAAGGCAGGACCTCATCAGGGCTTCTCTCACGCGAGGCATAAAAATCCACGCTTAGACCGTACTTGTCCATGGCGTTCTTCCAGCGCTCGTAGCTGAAGAAATCGTACCATGCCTCCAGCCTGCCGCCGTTGCGCCAGACCTCCTCGATGACGGGGCCCAGCCGCCTGTCGCCTCTGGACAGGAGAGCCTCTACAACGCTGGTGTCCGCGTCGTGCCAGTTATAGGTCACGCCGCGCATGGACGATAGCCTTGAACGCAGCAGATTGACGCGGCGCAGATACTCCTCCAGACTCACCTGCTTCTCCCACTGGAACGGACTGTGCGGCTTCGGAATGAAGCACGAGGTTGAAATAGTCAGTCTCACGCCTCGGCTCTTGGTCTTTGCATTCTCGCGCCAGCAGCGCAGTACCTTGTCAGCCATTTCGGCGATTCCCAGGATATCCTCGTCAGTCTCCGTCGGTAGCCCGAGCATATAGTAGAGCTTGACCGTATTCCAGCCGCCGGCAAAGGCTATGGCGCAGGTGTGCAGCAGGTCGTCCTCCGTCACGTTTTTGTTTATGGCGTCGCGAAGTCTCTGACTGCCGCCTTCCACGGCGAAGGTCAGGCCGCTCTTGCGCACCCTCTGCAGCTTTTCCATCAGCTCCATCGAAAAATTATCTGCACGCAGAGACGGCAGCGACAGGCCGATGCTCCGGCTTGAACAGTATTCAAGCATACCGTCGCACAGCTCGGGCAAATGCCTGTAGTCACTGGTGCTCAGAGACAGGAGCGTGATCTCCTCATGCCCGGTATTTTTAAGAGTCTCAATACCCTGGCGTATAAGCGTCTCGGGCTTCTTGGCGCGTATAGGACGGTATATGTGTCCCGCCTGACAGAACCGGCACCCGCGCACACAGCCGCGGAACAGTTCAAGATTGACCTTATCATGTACGATCTCCGTCGACGGCACTATCGGGTTCACCGGGTACGGGGATGAGTCGAGGTCTGCGACGATGCGCTTCAGGACTCTCTCCGGTGCGCCCTCCCGGGCCGTGATCGACGCAACCGTCCCATCATCGTTGTATGCTATATCATACAGCGACGGCACGTATATTCCGCCGATTCCAGACGCCCTGACAAGGAAATCGCGCTTGCTCCAGCCCTCATTCTTTGCCCGGCGCAGCAGTGCGAGCAGCTCGTTATTGACCTCCTCACCCTCGCCGATGATAAACAGATCTATGAATTGCGTTACCGGCTCTGCGTTTACGCATGCGGAGCCTCCGGCAATTACAAGCGGCAGCAGCTCCGTCCGCTCCGCGGCGTGGAGAGGTATATTACCCATGTCGAGCATATCCAGCACCGTCGTGTATGCCATCTCATAGCCGATGGAGAAGGCGATCACGTCGAACTTATCCAGACTGTCCCCGCTCTCAAGTGCATACAGCGGCAAAGCGGCCTTGCGCATCTCCTCGTACATGTCGCTCCACGGCGCATAGACACGCTCACACCATACATAGTCCAGACTGTTCATGGTGTGGTACAGTATGCTCATACCGAGATTGGACATGCCGATCTCATATGTGTCCGGGAAGCAGAAAGCCATGCGCACATCCACGGCATTCTTGTCCTTTATTATCTGATTGTACTCGCCGCCGGTGTATCTGGCCGGTTTTTGGACCCGCGGCAATATACGTTCGAGTCTTTTATCCATAAAAATCTCCATGCGGTTCAAGCGTATTATGTCTGTATATTCTATAATAATTCCCGTTTTTTTACAATACCCTGACCCGCGTTTTGGGACAGAAGCAGCCAGACCCCCGCAATAAGCAGCCCAGTTCCCTTCCCCTGCAGTGCCAGAAGCAGACCGGCAGCCGACAGCAGCAGAGACACTGCAAGCCCCAGAAAGCCGGCCGCACGGTTTCCCGACCGTTCACCCAAGAGTTTCTGCAGAAGCTGTACTGCAATTCTGCCGCCGTCGAGAGGAATTACCGGCAGCATATTAAACAGCGACAGCAGCAGGCTCAGTCCCGAGCTGACTTCAAGCCAGCCGCAGCTGAGCCTTCGGGCAAGGAGCGACGCAAAATACGCATAGGCCAACCCTCCCGCCGGTCCGGCGAGCGCAGCAGCGGCGTGCCCGGCAGGACAGGCGTAACCGCAGTAGTCAATGCAAAGTCCCGTCAGCTCAAGGCGAAGCCTTTTTACTCTCAATCCGACCATTCTCAGTACAATGACGTGCGCCAGCTCATGTGCCGTCACGGCAAGGAGTAACGCCAGCACCGTTTCCATGCTCAGTATATAGTATACCAGGGCTACCGCGAGTGCAAAGGCCAGGCTCGAGCTGAGTCGTTCAGCGTCCATTTTCACTGCAGCAGCCGCATCCGTACACGTCCTGCGGCAGTCCGTCTCGTTCCGCCGTATCGGTGTCGAAGAAATATTTCAGCGTTTCTCTCAGCTGCTCTCTCTCATCCGTGGATGTCAGGCTGCGGCCGAGCGCGCTTACAATTTGGTTATTTCCGCGGCCGAATACCGCTTCCTGCACTCCTCCGACGATCCCGTATCCTGGAGGAAATATCACTTTAAGAATTGTCAGCAGAACAAACAGCAACACAAGCAGCACGGGTTTCACTATTCCACCCCCCGCTGCAAAATATATTTTTTTCCCGCAGCGCATATTCCCGCACTTTTATCTTGACAACTGCGGCTTTGATAATTATAATGTAAAAGCTGTCCTGGTAATCCGGACTGCCGTTGGACGCAGATACACGCAGGTTTATTCATTTTATTATTTCGGGGTGTAGCGCAGATGGTAGCGCGCTTGGTTCGGGACCAAGAGGCCGGGAGTTCAAGTCTCCCCACTCCGACCATATCGAAGAAAGTCCGAAGTCATTGAAACTTCGGACTTTTTCTTTTATACCAATCGTTTGCGGTTTTTCGCCCCGCTCACTTTCGCGTTGTGTTCATCGCTTTTCCGATGCCGTCAGTACTATCTTAACGTGTAATTTTACTAACGGATTTACTAACGCTCTACGATGCCGCGGTAGTATGCCGCGAGCTTTTCCTTAGGTGCAGGGCCGTCCTTGTCGAAGAGGAATTCTTTTGCAAGCTCTCCGAAAAATTCCGGTGTACATACGCCGAATTTCATCGCGGTATTGTAGTAGTCGGAGTACATCATGTTCATGGTCGCGTTCCAGCACCAAGCAGATATGTGCTCGAACCTCACGTCCATAGCG
>JAQXKZ010000026.1 GCA_029010715.1 Clostridiales bacterium | reverse complement strand
GCGCCGCGGCGGCCGCAGCGGCTCTTTTCATATTCACGCATGCCCACAGGCCATTATATGGCGTATTTTTTCAGTTCCTCCGGCGCGGTCTCCGGGTCGAGAGTAATGCTTATAACGAAGTCGATCTTCTCTCTGGAGGCGTACCTGTCCAGCCACTGAACGAATGCGGTGAGCGCTTCGACGGATTTGTCCTCAACAAGTTTGAGAAAGTTATCTATAAAGAAGTGGGTTATGTCATAATTACCTGCATGGATACCGGAAATAAATCCCTTAAGAAACTCATAGCTGCCAATGTCATAGCTGCCGGCGTCAATGAGACGGGCCTGATACGGTATGTCATAAGTAAGCTTCCGCTCCTTTTCGATACAGACGACGTCGCCGCTGCCCTCGCTGACAGCTTCGCATACCAGACCCACCAATGCTTTTGTTTTACCGGACCCCTTAAGACCCATGATTAACTTGACCATGATTACCACGCTCCTTAAAATATTTGTGGATTACCGATGAATACAGATTAGCATTTTTTTGCCCGGGGTGCAAGAGGACATATGTGAATCGTCGGTAAATTTTGTATTAAGCCATTGCAACAAAACCGCGTATAAGTTTATACATCAGTCCATATATGTAGTAAACGTCTGTAATTTTATGTATTTTGTGTACATGAAACAGCTTCCTCAGGGCTATTTCCTTGACTATGTTTACCGGATGTGCTAATATTTTATCATGTAGCGTATACGGATATGTCAATTTGAAATAAAACAAAAAAAGAGGTGTATCGCTTGAAGGATCTAAAGCATCTTATCTATTTTGAGAACCTGCTTCAGGATGCTCAGAATGAGCTTGTCACCAAAGCTGTAGAGGATGGCATGCATGCGCTCGGCTACGACTGCTATTACATACCCGAGACCCTGCTCAACCTGCCAGGCTGCTTCTCTACACGCCTGAGAGCTCCCCGCTGCACATCCACCGATCTTGCAAACTACTACATGACCACGCGTACCTGCCCTTACGTCCGATCCATTCTCGAGCGCGCCATAGAAGGCGGCTACAACTATCTTGAGGCTCTGTTCGGCGCTGAGTGCTGCGCCGCGATGGAGCGTATGGAAGAGCATTTTGACCTCATACACCCGGTCAAGAACGACAAGTTCTTCACCACGATCATCGACCCTCCCATGAAGGGCGACAAGACCAACCTCGAATACTACAAGGTGGAGCTCCGGCACAAGATCGTCGACAAGCTCGCCGAGCGCGGTATCGACGTGTCCGAGGAAGCCATGCGCAAGGCCATCGAGGACCATAACGAGATCAGCCGCATAGTTACCGGCATCGGTGACTACAGAAAGCTCGACAATCCGCAGATAACAGGTTACGAATTCCACGTCATCCAGCTTGTCAGCCAGGTCTGTCCGCACCACCTCATTAAGCCCTATCTCGAAGAAACCCTTGAAGAGATCCGGACCCGCGAGCCGGAGCCCAAATTCCCGTTCCGCGCGAGAGTTCTCCTTGTAGGTTCCGAGATCGACGACCCCGAGTTCACCAAGCTCATCGAGAGCTGCGGCGCGATGGTCGTCGCCGACCGTTACTGCTTCGGCTCCTTCCCCAGCCGTGAGCAGATCGAGATTCTGGACGGCGAGTCCGCGTTCGACGCCATATGCCGCCACTACCTCCACTGGAACCAGTGCGTGCGCTTTATGGACGGCATGAAGATCGACCAGCGTCAATCGGAGGTCAAGCGTCTCTCTGAGGAGTTCAAGGCGGACGGCATCATCTATGAAAATATGAAGTTCTGCGAGTTCTGGAGCTATGAAAAGGTCCTCGCAAGCCACATCTTCATAAATGAGCTGCATATTCCCACCTGCACGATAGAAAAGGAATACGCGCTCGGCGCAGTCGGCCAGCTCCGTACCCGCTTCCAGGCCTTTATTGAGTCTCTGGAAATCAAAAAGATACAGGGAGGCAAGTGATATGAAAGCAACTGAAAAGCTTATTGCCGCTATCGATAAGAAGCTCGAGCGCTTTAACCCCCTGTGGCAGGCCGAGCACGGCGTGGGCGGCTTCCGTTCACGTTACTATGACAAGACCGGCGTCGCCAAATACCGTGAGTGGCGCGGCGTCAAGGACACCTTCTATGATTACACCCAGTGGCTCAACAACCTCCTGAGCATGGTGCAGATGGTCGCTTCGGCCCCCGTCCCCTGCCTGAAGGGCTTCTGGGAATACCGCTGGATGGGCTCCTACCTCGGCACCTTCATGTTCATCGACCGTCTGTTTGAGGGTTACCGCGGCACCGAGCTGCGCATTGCCCACATGAACATGCACGCCATCGTGCAGAGCCTGACCAAGCGCATCGCCTTCGCGCTCAAAAACGACAAGCGCCTCGGCGGCGGCCCCGACAGCGACAAGATCGTCCCCATGGACGAGGTCATCCCCGGGCTTATAATGAAGGGCTTCAAGGGTCTCACCGGCTTCCCGCTCCAGACTCTGCCGGAGTTCATCATCTGCGACGTCGACCAGCACATTGAGCCCTACTACATCGACGTGGCCGAATCCTTCGGTCTGCCCGCCGACGTCTGTTCCCGCTGCGCGGCCGAGACCGGCGTTGCCCTGGACGACGCTTTCCCGATATTCGGCAAAGCTTTCCTCACCACCAACATGCCCTGCAACGCCTCCGAAGCGACCTCCATGTTCCAGCGCCGCCGCGTCGCGCTTCCCGACTACGCAGTGACCCTCGCGATGCAGCATACCGAGCCCGAAGCACTCCCCTACTCCAGAGCCGTGCTCGAAGAGATGATAGCCTTCGTCGAGAAGGAATACGGCGTCAAGTACGACTGGAACGAGCTGTTCAAGTATGCCGCGCTCCTGAACGAGCAGAACACCATTGAGCTCGAAAAGTGGGACTTCTTCAAGACTCCTTACTCACCCCTGTCCGGCATTGCGGAATCTCTGTACAAGCTGTACGAGTGGCAGTCCGTCAACGGTCAGGATCCTTACTTCAACAAGGTCGACCGCAAGGTCATTGAGATCATGCGCAAGGCCTACGAGGACAAGTATATACCCTTCGGCGGCAAGACCCGCCACCGCGCTTTCCTGTGGGGACCCTCCGCGGTCTACTATACCGACTTCCCGACCTGGGTTCAGAACTGCTGAGGTATTACGATAGTTCTTAACATGGACTCCACCATGGGTTACAACATGATAAGCACTGTCGACCCGGACAAGGCCATGGACGATTTGACCGCAATGACGCAGCGCGCATGCATGCGCCACCACGCCGTCGGCGGCTGGGAGAATGTCAATGCCGTTTGGGAGTGGGCCAAGAACTTCAACTGCGACATGGTCCTCTTCAACGACAATATCGCCTGCAAGGGTATGCTCGGCGTCCATGCTCTCATGGAGGAGCAGGCCCGCGACCTCGGCTTCCACTTCATCTTCATTGAGCATGACCTGGAGGACAGCCGCACCGTCTCCCGTCAGGATATGAGAAACTGCGTCAATAACTATATGTCCGTGGTTCTCAACGAGAAGCCGCTTGACCCGACTATCGTAGAGTTTGACGACTCCATGGCATACTAAGAAAGGCGGAAACTGCTATGAAGAAATTCTTTAAGTTCCTGTTCAGGCTGCTGGGCAAGCTGCTGGTCGTCGCTCTGGTGTTTTTTGTCGTCACCTTCGGCATTTACATGACCAACGGTGAGAATAAGCTCATCTACTACGTCGTTCGTCCGCTGCTCAACAAGCATTACGATTCTCAGGTGCGCAACAGAAAAATCGTCTGAGCTCGCCAGAAAAAACAGGCCCGGAAAATTTTTCCGGGCCTGTTTTTTTCCTCTTTAAGCCGGACACGCGCGCATAAGAAAGAGCCGGGGCAAATGCTGTGCCCGCATTTTGCCCCGGCTCCTTTTCCGTTTTTTGTATATGACTGTCCGCGCGTCACGCCGGAACATTCCGTAAAGCGGCCATGGGCCTTCCGCCGCGCAGGGACCCGGCAGCTACGGCGAAACCGCAGCGCCTTATCCCGGGGACATTATCACAGCGCGCCCATCAGCAGCGGGAAAGCATATTCCCTATGTCCGAGCTGTTCGGCTATGGTCGGCTCGCCGTTGCAGGCCGCGACCACCTTGTCAAACAGGATGCGCCCACCCTCGGCTATCGTCATATTGCCGAGCGACACGCCGGTAAGGTCCGCGTCCATATTCGCGCCCATCAGCTTCATCGCGTCGGGCGAACCGGTCAGCTTTATTGCCGGGGCTATCGGGTTGCCGACAGGGGTACCGCGTCCGGTGCTGTAAAGCAGTACGTTCGCTCCGGAGCAGGTCAGGCCGAGCAGGGATATCGGGTCCAGCCCCGGATTATCCACAACATACAGGCCCTTGCCGCGCGGGTACTCGCCGAAGTCGAGCGCTCCCTCAATTGGCGCGGTGCCGCCCTTCTTGACGTTGCCAAGCGCCTTCTCCTTGAGCGTGGTTATGCCTCCGGCGATATTGCCGGGTGCGGGGTTGCTCTCTTCAATGCTGCGGCCCATAGACTTTGCCCTGTCGTACATAACCATGAGCATATCTATGATCTTATCGGCAGTCTCCCTGCTGCGCGAGAGCTTTGTCAGCACGCCCTCGCCGCCGTACCAGCCGACGGTTTCGCCGAGCAGAGACGTCCCGCCGTTCTTCACGACGATATCGGAGGCGTAGCCTATGGACGGGTTGGAGGCAACCGCAGTGGTCCAGTCGGACGCGCCGCACTTGACGCCCAGGCATATGTCGGCGACGGAAACCTCCTCGCGCTCCTGTTTGTCCAGCTCGGCCTTCATGCTGACGACCAGCTTTTCAAGCGCCTCATAGGCCAGCTCGGTAGAGCCGTAGTTCTGGGAACGCACAAAGGCGCAGGGCTTCTCGTCCTTTACCCGGTCATAGAACCACTCAGCTTCGACGCTCTCGCAGCCAAGGCCGGCGAATATGACCGCGCCCACGTTCGGGTTTCTCGCGATACCCAGCAGTATCGCCTTGACGCGCTCGACCTCGTTGGGCAGTATGACGCAGCCTGAGGGGTTCGTGATAGCCACGACATCGCGGAATTTATACTCGATGTCCGAGACTATCTTATTTGCGCACACCGCGGTCGACAGCACGGCCAGATGATTTCTGAAGCCAACGCGCCCGTCCCTGCGGCGGTAGCCGTAAAGTTTTGGGGGATCCTTCAGCAGGAAGCTGTCGTCGATCTCCGCGGGACCCTTCGGGTCAAACTCGTAAAGGAAGTTCTCCTTCCAGTTTGAGATAGGGTCCTTCACGTTGTGGACATGTGCGTAGTCTCCGGCCCTGATGTCGCAGGCGGCCGTACCGATAGGATGTCCGTACTTGTATATGGTCTCCCCGGCGGCAATGTCCTTTACCGCTATTTTATGGCCCTGAGGCAAATCCCCGGTAACTACCACGGAGGATTCCTCGCCGTTTATCAGTATATGATCTCCGGCCTTCATGGGATCCAGCGCAACTGCAACGTTGTCATGCAGATCGAACTTTAGAGCCTTTTTCATTTGCGTTTTCCTTTACCTTTCAGAAGTTTATGTTCTTTACGGCGTCCCGGACGGACAGCTCCATTCCGCTGCCGCTCTTTCTGATAATTATATTCCTGCGCCATTCGGCGTCATTGCTGTTTGGATAGTCGCTGCGGTAAAACACGCCGCGGCTCTCTCTGCGCATATCGGAAGCCTTTATCTGCATGCCGGCGAGCAGCAGCATATTTCTGCAGTGGATATACTCCGCCGCATCGTCCATTCCGGATATGCGCGCCTTCTCCAGCTCCGCAGTCAGCTCCGCGGCAGTCTGCGCGGCTTTGGCGATACTCTCGCCGTCGCGCATTATGCCGAGGCAGTCGTGCAGGCACTCTCCGAGGCGCTTTCTGATGCTGCCGAGCTCAACGTCTCCGACCTGTTCAAGCAGTCTGCCGATCTCCAGCTCCGCTTTCTGCCAGGCCTCTTCCGCCAGCCCGTCCGGCGCGCCGGCGGTGGCCGCATATGCCGAAGCGCTGTCCCCGGCAATGTGACCGAACACCACGGTCTCCGCACCGGCGCAGCCGCCGAGTCGGTTGGCGCCGTGTAGTCCGCCGATGACCTCTCCGCAGGCATAAAGGCCCTTTATCTCAGTCGCGCAGCGGCCGTCGACCGTAACGCCGCCCAGATTCGTATGCGCGGCCGGCATCATCTCAGGCATGACCTTTGTCAGGTCCATCCCCACGGAGAGCGTCGGACGGGTGAATATAGCGTGATCCCGGTAGAGAAACTCCCGGCTCATCATCGTCAGGTTATAATATATCCCTCCGTGCGGCGTACCCCTTCCGGCGCGCACCTCGCTCTCCATGGCTCTGGCAAGACTGCCCTTCTGGGCATTGTCCCTCGTCAGGCCGTAGTCCGGCATGAAATCGCGCCCCTCGCCGTTGAGCAGCTCCGCCCCGTGACGCAGCAGCGTAGTGGCAATTACCTTGCCCTCTATCTCCTTCGGCCATATGAAGCAGCAGGGTTCAAACTGCTGGAACTCCATATCGACCAGAGACGCGCCGGCCTCATACGCCATCGCGTACCCGTCGCCGATGATGGAAGCCGGGTAGGTGGAGAAGCTCTGCATCGCGCCGCAGCCTCCGACGGCAAGCACGACAGCCTTTGCAAAGTAACGCAGCAGCTGTCCGTTTTTGCTGTCCCAGGCATAGGCGCCGAGCACGCTGCCCTCCGCCGTAAGCAGGCCGAGTATATCCACCGGCATGTCGCGGCGTATGCCGAGTTCGGCACATTTTTCCTTCAGCATCTTCATCTCGGCCGAGCCCGTGGATATACCGGCCTTGATGAGGCGGGGATATTTCGTACCCAGAGTATGTATGGCAGAGTACATGCCGTTCCCGTCGCGGTCAAAATGTATGCCGTTGTTTTCGAGCCATTCGACTTCTTTAAGGACATTTTCGGAAAGGACTCTGGCCAGACGGCTGTCGTTCACCCCGTAGCCGCTCGCCTCGAGGTCCTGAAAATAGAGCTCCTCGGAGTCTCCCGGCATAACCGGCGCGTTGAAGCCCATTATCTCCGGAGACGCGCAGGTCTCCTTGCTGACAATGACGGTACACGCGCCGTTCTGCGCCGCGGCAACCGCGGCACGCAGACCCGCTACGCCTCCGCCGAGGACCAGCACGTCAGAATAAACAGTCTTATAGTTCAAGCAGTACTCCTCCATACACAGGTATTGACCCGATGAATATGCATCCGGCCTGTGATATTCTGCGCCCCCGCGGACGGCGGGAACGCGTCGGCACGCGGCTCAGAGCGCCTTTATCGCTTCCTTCATAGCCTTCACGCCAAAGCCGAGGTGCTCCATCTGTTCGTCGAAAGAACCGAAGCCCGGGAACAGGTCGGGCACGCCCAGGCGCTTGACTTTGCAGGGGATACCGCTTTCAGCCACGGTCTCGCAGACCGCTCCGCCCAGACCGCCGATGATGAAGGCGTCCTCGCAGGTGACTATTCTGCCGCACTGTTTTGCGACCTTGCATATAAGCTCTGTGTCGAGAGGCTTGAGCGTATGCATGTCGACAACGCCGACATCCATGCCCTCCGCTCTCAGCTGCTTTGCAGCCTCGACCGCGTAGGGTACCATCATGCCGCAGGCGATGATGCAGCCGTCCTTGCCCTCCATGATCTCGATCCCCTTACCGAACTCGAACTTATAGTCGTTTTTGTAGACGTCGGACTCGCCGCGGCCGTTGCCGAGACGCAGATACACGGGACCCTCGATCCCGTTCGCCGCCTCAAAAGCCTTGACCGCCTGATTCGCGTCGCAGGGGACGCAGAGCGTCAGCTCGGGGAAGGTACGCAGGATGGCGAGATCCTCAAGCGCATAGTGCGTGGAGCCGCAGGGGCCCTGACACAGGCCGGTGTTGCAGCCGATTATTTTTACGTTTGCATGCTGGTAGCACATATTGGTCCTGATGCCCTCGCCCGCGCGGAGAGTGTTGAATACGGACATGCCGTAGATCCAGGGCCTGTAGCCCTCAAGGGCCAAACCGGCGGCAAGGTCCATGGCCGCCATCTCGGCGATGCCTGTATTGTAGTACTGCCTGGGGAATTTCTTTATAAATTCGGGCATGCCCGCACGGCCGACGTCGGCCGAGATCAGACGGAACTCCGGGTTTTTTACCGCATATTCCTGCATTGCCTTATCCAGTTCGGGCCTGGCGTTGCCGAGCTTTTCGCGAAGTCCATATGTTTCGATCATTGTAATACCCTCCTTATCTGCAGCGGGTCTGCCTGACGTCTTCCAGAGCCTTCTTCAGAAGCTCGGGATCGGTCAGCATACCGTGATGCCATTCGGCCTTGCCTTCCATAAAGGAGACGCCGTAGCCCTTTATGGTGTGGCCAATGATAACGGTGGGGACGTCGGAATCCGCGTCGGGGATGTTGTCCAGCGCGTTCACGACCTCTTCCATACAGTTGCCGTTGATCTCAACGACGTTCCAGCCGAAGGCTTTGAACTTGTCGCCGAGCGGCTCGAGCCTCATGCCGCCGTAGTACTCCTCCGTCGGAGAGCTGAGCGAGACCATGTTCCTGTCGACCAGCGCGACCAGATTGCCGAGCTTATAGTGGGCGGCCATCATCGCGCCCTCCCAGACGGCGCCCTCGTTGCACTCGCCGTCGCCGAGCATGGTGAACACATGATGCTTATCGCCGCGCTCCTTTGCCGCCAGCGCCAGACCGGAGCAGAGAGTGAGTCCGTGCCCCAGAGAGCCGGAGGAGACCTCCATGCCGGGATTCTGGTTTTTACAGGGGTGCATGCCGTAGCGGCTGCCCCACGCGCCGTAGGTGTTGAATATCTCGTCGATGCTGCCGTAGCCGGCCATTGCCATGGCGATATACAGGCAGCCGGCGCCGTGTCCCTTGGACAGCACGAAGCGGTCGCGCTCGGGCCACTTGCCGGGGTAATCAAGATTTTTCTTCATCTTGTACATATAGAGCGCCGTCATCATGTCAGCCATGGACAGGTCGCCGCCAAGATGGATAACGGTTTTAGCGGAGAGCTTGAGCACGAGCTCACGCATTTCCAGTGCCTGATCTTTAAGGCGCTCAATAGTTTCTCTGTCAGCCATTGAAATCAGTCCTCCTCAGATTTGTGATGTATATTTTGCAGTTTTGTTCTGTGCCTTTTGTCTGCTTTTATTTAAGCAACATTCATGCCAACTTTTTTCAAAAAAAGAGCGCGCCGCAAAACAAGCTTCCCGGCCGTCTCCCGCTCCGGAGAAGCCGCTTTTGGAGCCGTTTTGGCAGCGCGCCGTACTTATGCCGACGTCAAGCCCGCCGTCCCGCCTGTCCGCTGTTAATCGCAGTGCGGGCTTACATGACGGCAGTGTATCATTTTTTTACTGTATCATGCGCAAAGCTGTTTTCCTCAGACAGCCGAGCGCGTACAGCAGCCCGCAGAGCATATCCGTTCCAGAGCTGCTGCCGACTCTCAGCAGTCGGCCGATACAGTCCGCGTGTTCCGTTTCATCCCTTTCCTGCAGGCAGCGCCGAAGTACGGATATATCGCCGCCTTCCGCCGCGGCGAGCAGGTAAGCCGCGCTGTATGAACCGGTCCTTCCCGCGGCGAGCTTCCTGACCGCCCTGCTCAGGCAGGCGGCCTGTTCTGCGCCGTGGCCCCAGTTTTTTGCGGAGTAGTTGAGCGTAAACACCGCGGCGCATACGAAATCATCAAACGAGGGGGTCAGCCCGCGGCCAAGCCCGAGCAGCTTCATCAGCGCCGCCTCACACAGCTCCCCGTCCGCGGCGGTGAGCGCCTCTGTCAGCAGCGCCACTCCGACGGCGCCGGCGGCGGCGAAGGGATCAGACGGCGTCTGCCCCGCCGGCAGACTTTCCCGGAACTCCGCGTACGGCAGCAGGGACGCCTCCCGTCTCTCCAGGGCCGCCATTGCGTTTGACCGTATCATGGAGAACTCTTCCCGGGACGGGCAGGCTGAGGCCGCGTCCTCCTCCGGAACATACCTCAGCCTGATCTCCAGCCCCGCCTGCGGTACGGTCAGGACGCCGGCACAAAGCTCGGCGTACATGCCCGGTTCCGCGCCGAGACCGCGTCCGTGTCCCTCCAGCCCGTCCGCCGCGAAGCCGAAGGGAAGGCTGCCCCGGCAGCTGTCATGCAGCATCAGGCAGGCGCCGCCCTTACCGGAAAAATACACGGCGCCGCTGAAAACGCCCTGCACCTCCAGCCTTTCTCCGGCTCTGCAGCGGGCAGCCAGCGCGGCGCTGCGTACCGTCGCTTCAAGCCTCATCCGCCGGCTCCCCCATCAGCTTCAGCCGCCGGTGCAGAGTCGGCCGGCTTATGCCGAGCTTCTTAGCCGCTGCCGTCTTGTTTCCGCCGCACTCCTTCAGCACCTCGCGGATCAGGTTCATCTCCGCGGCGCTGATAAGGCCCATTTCCCCGCCGGCAGGCTCCGGAGGGGCGGGGATCTCATCCTGTCTGAGATGCAGCGCGCCGAGCGCGTCCGAAGGCTGGACCACTCCGCCGGAGTTTGTGACGACCAGTCTCTCGACAACGTTTTTAAGCTCACGCACATTGCCCGGCCATCCGTAATTTGTCAGTATCTCCAGACTCTCCGGGGCATATTCAAGCCTGTGCTTGCCGTTCTCGTCGGCATAACGGCGGCTGAAATGCTCTATAAGCGCGGCTATATTCTCTCTGCACTCGCGCAGCGGCGGCAGCTGAAGCGAGAGCACATCCAGTCTGTAGTAAAAGTCGCTGCGGAACTTGCCCTCCTCGACCATCTTCTTCAGGTCGCGGTTCGACGCGGCGATTACCCTTATGTCTATGGGTATGACCTTATCGTCGCCCACGCGCATTATCTCATGCTCCTCCAGCACTCTGAGCAGGCGCGCCTGCATGTCCAGACTCGTCTCGCCTATCTCGTCGAGAAATATTGTGCCCTTGTGAGCCAGCTCGAACAAGCCTATCTTACCGCCGCGCTTGGCCCCGGTGAACGCGCCCTCGACATAGCCGAACAGCTCCGATTCCAGGAGGTTTGCCGGTATGGTCGCGCAGTTTACCGCGACAAAGGCCTCATCGCAGCGGTTGGAGTAGTTATGTATGCTCTGGGCAAACATCTCCTTGCCGGTGCCTGTCTCACCGGAGATGAGCACCGATGAGTTGACCACGGCGTACTGCTTCGCCACGCGCACCGCCTGCCGGACGGCGGGGCTTTCGGCATATATGTTGTCGAAGCTGTTCTTGGCAACAAGGCCCTTGTTTGCCAGCTTCTGCCTTATCTTGCGTTCTATCTTGTGTACATACTCGACCTCCTGCATGACAAGCACAAGGTTGTCCTCATTGCCCTTTATCGGCAGGAAGGATGTGGAAAACTTGTACTCGTTGTATTCAAACAACTCGTCGTATATCGGCTCGCGGGTCTCAACCACTTTCTCCAGCATACGGCACATCTCCGCCGAGGGCAGATGGTTCAGTATCCCGTCATGCCCGAGTATCTTCACGGCACGGTGGTTCGCGTGCGTCACGTTGCCGTCGACATCCGTCACGACAACACCCTCGCCTATCGTGTTGAGCGCGGCCTCGAACATCCTGTCCCAATGGCGGTCGCGGTCCAGCGCCGACAGGAGGCTCTTGGCCTCCATTATGGCCGTCAGCACCTCGTACTCACTGGTTTTCAGGCAGTAGTCGTGCAGGCCGTAGGTCCGCGCCGAGCGCGCGGCGTCGTATCCGCCTACGACAGCCTTTATACCGTTGCTTCTTATTTCAGGCATAATCGAGTCGAAGTCCGCCCACTGGTTTATCTCATAGTAGTGTATCTTCGCGCCTATGGGACGTTCCAGCTCACGGGTCATCTGGATCATGGTAGGGTTTCCGATGACGGCAAATTCCCCCCATTCGTCCGCGGCTCTTCTCAGCATGTTCACGATATTGTTGCCGGTAAAAGGGATCATAGAAACAGGTATGCCTATGTCCGACTCGCGTATCACCCTCGCGTGGCCGCCGCGGGCGATTATCAGCCTTCCGCCCCGGGCTTCAAATTCCCGCGCAATATTGAGACTCCCCTCATAGGTATGCGTCATCACCGTCTCTATCTCACTCTCGGCTCCCGCGTGTTTTATGGCGTCGTTAACGGTGCTGACCATATCGTCGCTGTTGACAAGCAAAGCTATCTCTTTCATATTCATCCTCCGTCAGTGCAGCCGCTCAGCTATGCGTTACATTATAACACATCAGTTGTAAAAGTGTTGCACTTTTTTTCGGTATCCAGAGGCAGTAATAATAACAGGGCCGCACGGCGGCGGCCCTGTTCAGCTTGCCGGAAAGCCGGATACGGCTTTCCGGCAAGCTTGATGCGCCGGGCATTCTGACAACATTCAAAATGCCGAGCTGCCCGAAGGGCCTGATTCAAAATCCGCTCATCGGGTCTGAGCTTTTGGCGCTTGTATTTTTTGGATTATTTGCCGGCGAGGGCCTTGTATCCCTTATATCTTGCGTCGCACTGGCGCTCGGCATCGGCAAAGAGGCGCTCGGCGATCTCCGGGAAGGTCCTGGTCAGCGAAGCGAAGCGCACCTCGCCCATCATGAACTCGCGCAGCTTGCCGTTGGGTTCACCGCTGTCGAGCACGAAGGGGTTGAGGCCCTTGTCGATATTCTCGGGAATGTAGCGGAAAAGAGGCCAGTAGCCGCATTCGACCGCCTTCTTCTCCTCGGCCTGAGCCACGCCCATGCCGTTTACTATGCCGTGGTTGATGCACGGTGCGTAGGCGATTATCAGCGACGGGCCCTTATGCTCCACCGCTTCCTTCAGAGCGGTCAGCAGCTGCGCCGGGCTTGCGCCCATTGCGACCTTGGCGACATACACACCGTCGTAGGCCATCGCTATGCGGCCCAGATCCTTCTTTGCAGTCGCCTTGCCGGCGTTTGCAAACTGCGCCACGGCGCCGATGGGCGTCGCTTTGGACGCCTGACCGCCTGTGTTGGAGTATACCTCGGTGTCGACGACAAGAATGTTGACGTCCACGCCGGAGGCAAGCACGTGGTCCAGTCCCCCGTAGCCGATGTCGTAGGCCCAGCCGTCGCCGCCGTACATCCACATTATCTTCTTCACGAGCGCGTCGGTGCGCTTGCGCAGGAACTCTACCGGCTCGGAGCTGTCCTCAGTCTTTGCCAGCGCGAGCTTCAGCGCCTCGGACACCTCTCGGGTCTCGCCTCCGTCACCCTTGTCGAGCCATGCTTCAAGCGCCGCCTTCAGCTCCGCGTCGGAGGTGGATTCCGCGGCAAGGCGGGCCTTGGTCTTGACCTGATTGCGCATCTGCTCAACAGACAGGCACATACCGAGCGAGTACTCGGCGTTGTTCTCAAACAGGGAGTTGGACGGCGCGGGACCGTGGCCGCGGGAATTCTTCGCATACGGGAAGGATGGAGTAGAGGAGCCGACGACATAGGTGCAGCCGGTCGCGTCGGCCACATACATCCTGTCGCCGTAGAGCTGGGTCATCAGCTTCATGTACGGGGCCTCGCCGCAGCCGGCGCAGGAGCCGTTGAACTCGTACAGCGGGCGCTGGAACTGGCTGCCCCTGACGCTGAATTTGTCCATGGGATTTGCCTTCTCGCTGAGCGTCAGGCAGTGGTCCCAGTTGGCCTGTTCGTGCATCTGGCTCCCGAGCGGCTTCATGACCAGAGCCTTGTTCTTTGCCGGGCAGACATTTGCACAGGAGGAGCAGCCCTGACAGTCAAGCGGGTCGACCTGTATCCTGTAGCTGTAGCTCTCCATGCCCTTGCCGAGCGCCTTTTTCGTTACGCAGCCCTCGGGAGCGGCAGCCGATTCCTCCGCGGTAAACAGGAAGGGACGGATGGCAGCGTGCGGGCAGACCAGGGAGCAGAGGTTGCAGCCGATGCAGTTTTCGGGCAGCCACTGAGGTACGTTGTCTGCAATGCCGCGCTTTTCGTATTTGGAGGTCTCCACCGGGGTAACGCCGTCGGCATAGTCCATGAACGCGGAAACAGGGATAAGGTCGCCGTACTGGTTGTTGACGGGGATCTGTATCTCGCGGATGTACTTGGGCAGAGTCGGGTCTATACTGCGCAGCTCGTCGGTGAGCTCAGCCCATTCGGCGGGAACGTCGATCTTGCGTATGTTGTTCACACCGGCGTCTATGGCGGCGAAGTTCATGTTGACAACCTTCTCGCCCTTCTTACCGTAGGAGCGGACGACGGCTTCTTTCATGAGTCTGACCGCCTCGTCGATGGGCATTATGCCCGAGAGCTTGAAAAAGGCCGACTGCAGCACGGAGTTGGTCCTGTTGCCGAGGCCGAGCTCCTGGGCGATCTCGGTGGCGTCGATGGTGTAGAAGTGTATATGTCTCTGGGCGAGCAGTCTCTTGACGCGGCTGGGCAGGTGCTCCGTGAGCTCGTCGCCTTTCCACTCGGTGTTGAGCAGGAAGGTGCCGCCTTCCTTGATCTCGGAGACGATGTCATAGGTCTTTATGTATGACTGCTTATGGCAGGCGACAAAGTCCGCCATGGTGACATAGTAGGCCGACCTGATAGGCTCGTGGCCGAAGCGCAGATGGCTCTTGGTCACGCCGCCGGACTTCTTGGAGTCATACTCGAAGTATGCCTGGGCGTACTGGTCGGTATTGTCGCCAATGATCTTGATGGAGTTCTTGTTCGCGCCCACTGTTCCGTCAGAACCCAGTCCCCAGAACTTGCAGGATATGACGCTCCTGCCTGAGGTGACGATGTTCTCGCCGACAGGGAGGGACAGATGCGTCACGTCGTCGTTGATGCCGACGGTGAAATGGTTCTTCCGCTCGCCCTTCATATTGTCGAACACGGCCTTCATCTGTGCCGGGGTGGTATCCTTGGAGGAAAGGCCGTAGCGGCCGCCGATGACACTCACGCCGCTGAAGGCGCTGTTGGCCAGAGCGGTGCAGACGTCCTCGTACAGAGGTTCGCCGGCGCTGCCGGGTTCCTTGGTGCGGTCGAGCACGCTGATGCACTTTACGCTCCCGGGCAGGGCGGCGATAAGGTGCTGCGCGGAGAAGGGACGGTAGAGGTGGACCTGGATGAAGCCAACCTTCTCGCCGCGGGCGACGAGGTAATCCACGACCTCGGTGAGGGTGTCACAGACGGAGCCCATGGCTATGACGACACGCTCCGCGTCGGGTGCGCCGTAGTAGTTGAAGATGCGGTAGTTTTTACCGGTAAGGGTATTGATGCTGTCCATGTACTTCTGCACGATGCCGGGCAGCGCGGCGTAGGCGCTGTTATTGGCCTCGCGGGACTGGAAGAAGGTGTCCGGATTCTGCAGGGTGGAGCGTATGGACGGGTGCTCGGAGTTGAGACTGTGGTCGCGGAAGGCGTCCACGGCGTCCCAGTCGACCAGCTCTCTGAGATCCTCATAGTCCAGGACCTCTATCTTCTGCAGCTCATGGGAGGTACGGAAGCCGTCGAAGAAATGCATGAAGGGTATGCTTCCTTTGATTGCGCTCAGGTGCGCCACGGCGCCGAGGTCCATACATTCCTGCACGCTCCCGGACGCCAGCATGGCGAAGCCCGTCTGGCGGCAGGCCATAGCGTCGGAATGGTCGCCGAAGATGGAGATCGAGTGTGTGCCGACCGTTCTTGCCGCGACGTGCATTACGCCCGGGAGCATGGAGCCCGCAATACGGAACATCGGCGGGATCATCAGCATCAGGCCCTGGGACGCGGTATAGGTCGTAGCGAGCGAGCCGGTCTCCAGCGCGCCGTGCATAGCGCCGCACGCGCCCGACTCGGCCTGCAGCTCAACCAGCTTTACCGGCTGGCCAAACAGATTCTTTTTCCCATGGGCCGACCAGTCGTCAACATGATCCGCCATCGGGCTTGACGGCGTGATCGGGTATATTGTGGCGACCTCCGTAAACGCGTACGATACGTATGCCGCCGCTTCGTTGCCGTCCATTGTCTTGAACACTTTGTTGGATGCCATGGTGTGTCCCCCTTTTAATATGTATAATAAATCAAATCAGCCAGATACCTGTTAAAGCATATCTGACTGATCTGTCTCTATTTACCGGCCGGCGCGCGGCTTTATATGCCGCGGCCTACTTCTTCTCCCTCCCGGCCGCTTCAATATTGGCCACCTCTTCGAAATTGGTGACCTCTATCATGGTGCCGAGCTTGTCGTTGGTGTTGAAGAATCCCCACTTGAGCGCGGGGTGACGGGAGTTGGGGCCGGTCTGGATGAGCCGGACGCCGTTTTCATTAAGGTGCTTTTCAAAGGCGTCGAAATTATCGGTGTCAAAGGCAACATGATGTATGCCCTCTCCGTGCTCATCGAGAAAATCTGTCAGGGCAGAGCGGTCGTTATAGGGCTGCAGTATTTCGAACTCGATACCGTTCATTTCATACAGAGCCACTCTCTGGTAGAAATCGCGTTCCTCTCCGAGGTAATACTTCCTGCCGGGAGCGGAGGGAGACTTTTCAATCACCCTGTTCGGCTCGGCGCCCAGCAGGAGGCGGAACTGTTCCATCGTCTTGTCCAGGTCCTTCACGACCAGTCCGACCTGCACAAGTTTTGGTTTGGAATAATTATAACTCATTTTTTTCACTCCATCAACCATATCATTTTCCAGACCTTCGGCTTTCCGTCCTCGTCCAGATCCATTCCCGACAGCCCCTCCATGTTCTCGTTCCATCTGGCGAGGATGTCCTTGTGCTGCTCATATACCCCGGCTTTCCTCTCGGGGCCGATATATTCGTAATAACCTATGGTGTCGTTGCCGTTTGCCCAGATGGAGTAGTTGCGCATACCGGCCGCGCGCATCAGTTCCTCCATCTCCGGGTGAGTCTCATACATCGCGTTGTGCTTCGCGGCGTACTCCTCGAGCTTACCCGGGGTCACATGGCCTTTCCAGCAGAATCTTTCCATACCGAAGCTCCTTCCTTACCTGATGTTCAGCACCTTCGTGGTGAGCAGATCATATATAGCGGGGACATTGTTCTCGCGGCGCAGGCGTTTGAACTCATCCCTCGGCAAAGCGCGGGCCAGCTCCCACATGCCGAGCGTGCGGCGGACGGAGACCTTTGTGGCCTCTATGCCGTCCATGCGCGGGGGCCAGATATCCAGCACGTAGTTTCCGTCGTATCCGACATCCTGCAGCTGCATGAAGAACTCCAGCGTACGCCAGACGCTTATGCTGCCGATAAGGAAGTCGTCGTCAGTCTTGCCGTAGCAGTCGCTGAGATGAATATGGAACAGTCTCTTGTAGCGGTCGATGAGCGCGACGCTCTCCGCAGGATTCTCTCCGGCTACAAGCGCATGTCCGTAGTCGAGGATTATACCCAGGTTGGGCAGGTTTACTTCGTTGCATATAGTGAGCGCCTTCGGCGCGGTGGAGACATACTGATATATATGCGGGTCAGCGGGTTTGTACTCAATGGTGACCCTGACGTCGCTGCGGTAAGAGGCGATCTCATACAGATTCCCGACGAGCCAGCCGTAGCGCTCGGCGTAGTCATCCTCAAAGGGATAGTCATAGCCGTCATGGGCAAGCCACAGCATTACGTCGACGCCTCCTATCTCCTTGCAGAAATCCATAGCCTTCCTGGATTTCTCGACAAATTCGCGCCGGATGCCGGCGTCGCGGCTCGTCAGAGTGCCCTTGGCGAAACGCGGCTGGGAGTAGGTGTCGACAACTATGGTGCCCGGAGCAATACCGTACTGCGCCATATAGTCGCGGCGCTCCGCAGGATTGACGCCGGGGTCGTAGGTCACTGGGATGGCGTTGACATATTCGATGTCGCGGAGGATCTCCATCTGGCGTTCGAAGGGGATGTCCTCCTTGTAGTTTTTCATGAACCTGTCGTTGCAGGAGGAGAAGGCCGATCTGGAGGCCTCGATCTTCATCATAGTCTTTGTTCTCCTTTCTTTATCCGGTGAGAGCCTGCGCCGGGCGGCGCAGGCTCCGTGGTGCTTTCAGGGACAATCAGCCCTTGTGCTCAATGATGAGGTTGAGCTTTTCAACGGCTTCGTCGCCGAGGCTCTGGACCTTTTCAGTCCAATATGCGGAGAACATCTCGTTGATCTTTGCCTTGGAAGCGTCGTCGAACTCATTGAAGGTGGTTCCCTTTGCGGCGAAGTCTTCAAGGAACTGCTGCTCGCGGGCGGCGCACTCAACACGCTCCTCAGCGGTGATCCCCTCGAGAGCGCTGGTCATGATCTCCTTGTACTCGGGAGCCAGATTCGACCAGAACTGCTCGTTGGCAACTATGCAGTTGGCGCTGAGCATGTGGCGGGAGCCGAGCAGGTAGGGGCAGAGCTGATAATATCCGGTGGAGTAGAGATTCTGCAGGGGGCACTCAACCGCGCTGATGACGCCGGTCTCCATGGCGGTGTATGCCTCGGAGAAAGCCATGGTCTCGCACTTGAAGCCGAGCATCTGAAGAGTGTCGAGGTAAGTCTGGATGTTGGGGGAGCGGATAATGACGTTCTTTGCGGTATCGAGAGAGGTTATCTCATTTTCGGAGATGATGTAGCGGAAGCCGCAGTAGAAGTAGTTGAGCACTTCGATGCCGGCATTGCGGCAGAGCTCGCCGTACCACTGGCCGACCTCGCCGTCGAGTATCCAGCCGGCCTCCTCGTAGCTGCCGTAGAGCATGGGCAGACTGAGCAGATTGGATTCGGGAACATAGGTCTCAATGTAGGAAGGCTCGGTGATGGTCAGATCATAGATGCCGTTGACGGTGCCTTCGAGCAGCTCCTCGTAGTTGCCGAGAGCGCCGGAGTCGGTGTAATCGAACTTGATTTTGCCGTTGGAGGCTTCTTCGACGGCCTTGATCCACTTCTGGGCATATTCGCTTTCGATGTTAACGTTGGCATTGGGGGTCGCAAAAACGATGGTTACGGGTTCGAGGGCGTCGATGCCGCCCTCCTCGGTCGCCGCTGCGGTGGTGTTCTCACCGGTCGAAGTGGTGGTGCTTGCCGCGGGAGCGGACTGACCGCAGGCGCAGAGGGCAACGACCATGACCAGAGCGAGAAGCAGAGCCAGGGTTTTTTTCATTTGTTTTTTTCCTCCTAATTTTTTTGTTAGCTGTATTAAAACCGCTGTTGTCAACGGTTCAGCGCATTATTGCTCATACGGCGCTCAGCCGTAGATCAGGCCGGGCAGCCAGCTTGCAATGCCGGGGAAGATCATAATAAGTATGCAGACCACAATCAGAGCAAGCATGAAGGGTATGACGGGCTTGACCATTTTGCTGATCGGAGTACCGTCGATGCTGGAGATAACAAAGAGCATGGAGCCGACCGGAGGAGTCATACCTCCGGACATGATGGTAATCATGAAGATCATGGAAAACTGCATCATGTCTATACCCATAGCCTGGACCACCGGGACAAAGATAGGCGTGAGCAGCAGCATGGTAGCGGTGCCGTCGACGAAGCAGCCCGCGATAATGCAGATAACGGCGCAGAAAGCCATAACGCCGAATTGGCTGTGGATATTCGTCTCAAGGAAAGCCGCGATGCTCGCCGTAACGCCTTCACGGGCAAGCATATAGCTGAATATTGAGGAGATGGCGATCAGAGAGATGGGGCCGACGGCGGCCAGGATGCCTTCTCTGAGAGCCTCCCAGATCTGACGGGCGTTGAGCTTTCTGATGATGAAGCCGTAAACTATTCCGTAGCCGGTGGCGATAACGCCGCACTCCGTAGCGGTGAACAGGCCGCCGAGAATGCCGCCGATAATGATGACCGGCATGAGCAGCGCCCAGATAGCCCTGGTAAAGGTCTTCCATACATGCTTGAAGCCCTTGAAGGGGATTCTGGGAATGTCGACTTTTCTGGCGTAGTTGACGGAAACGAGCATATAGGCGATGCCGAGGCAGACGCCGGGGACTATACCGGCCGTGAACAGCTGGCCTATATCAAGGCCTGCCGCGGTCGCATAGACAATCATGATAATACTGGGCGGGATGATGGGACCGATACCGGACGCGGAGACGACGATGGCGGAAGCCCAGCCCTCCTCATAACCGCCTCTTTTCAGCGCGCGCAGGCAGATGGCGCCGAGCGCGGAGGCGTCAGCGTTCGAAGATCCGGAAATGCCGGCCATCAGCATACCCGCAAGCTCGACAGTACAGGCGAGGCCGCCGCGTACCCAGCCGATCAGGGCGTTGGCAAAATCAACTATGGCTTCGGTTATGCCCGTGCGCTCCATGACCTGTCCGGCCAGCATGAAGAAGGGTATCGCCATCAGCGAGAAGCTGTCGACGGCGGTATACATCTTCTGGCCCATGACCATATTGGGTACTCTGCCGTTCTGAAGCAGCCAGATGATGGGCGGAACGCCGAGGCAGAGGATGATGGGCGCGCCTATGATGAGCAGCACCACAAATATCACAATACAAATCCAGAGTATCATTTATCCGTCTCCTTTCCGTTCCCGAACTCCTTCAGGCGGCCGAGCAGCTCAAAGATCTGGCTGACCTGAACGACAAACAGCAGCACGCAGCATACAATCTGGGCGCCGTAGAGCGCGTTTTTGGGTATTGCTATTCCCGGGAAAACCAAGCCGACGGATTTGACGCACAACTCCAGACCGAAAATGAACCAGCAGATGCAGAAGAACAGTCCGAGCACCCTGAAGGCGATCTTCAGCCAGATGTTTGCCGCGCCCTTTATGGAATCCTGCACAAGGTCAAAGGACATAAGTATATTGCGGTTAAAAAGTATTGGTATGCCAAGGTAGGTCATCCAGCAGAACAGCGCTCTGGAAATCTGGTTTGTCCAGGTTATGGGGTCATTCAGCAGATAGCGCCATATGACCTGTGCAACAACCAGAATAACCGAGACGGCAAACATGACAGTCACGAGCAGCTCGACAAACTGCATGAGCTTTTTTGTTGCTTTTATCAAGTTTTTTCTCTCCCATCTGTAGATTTAATGCAGAAACGCGGGGGATTCGGCGGCTCTGCCCTCCGCCGTTTTTACTTCAGTCCGCAGCCTCCTTATTTAAGAATATTCTTGAATACTATGTTTTTGGTCTGCGTCATTGCCAGCAGCGTCTGTGTCTGGCCCTCACGGCCGAGACCGCTGTCCTTGTTCGCGCCGTAAGCGGTGAGCAGGTTGCGGTAAAGGCTCTGGCCGTTGATGACCACGGAGCCTGCCTCCAGCTCAAGCGCCGCCTTGAAGGCAACGCTGAGGTCCCTGGTGAGGATACAGGAACCAAGACCGTATTTTGTGTCGTTCGCAATGGAGATCGCCTCTTCGAGCGTATCGAAGGTGATGATGGGGAACACGGGTCCGAAAACCTCGACATTGTGCGCTATATCCATGCCGGTGTCCACGCCGTCGAGCACTGTCGGACCGTAGAACGCGCCGCGGCGTTCATTTCCGAGCAGCAGTCTGGCGCCCTGCTCTATAGCCCTGTTGACCTGGGCCTCGACGCGCATGGCCGCCTTCTCGCTGATAAGCGTGCCCATGGTAGTCTCAGGGTCCATGGGATCGCCGACCCTGACGGTCTTTACTTTAGCCAAAAGCTTTTCGACAAACTCGTCATGCACGCTGCGGTGGACTATGAAGCGCTTCGGAACGGAGCAGATCTGACCGGCCATGTAGAAAGCG
Organism: Clostridiales bacterium; assembly: GCA_029010715.1. Lineage (GTDB taxonomy): Bacteria > Bacillota > Clostridia > Oscillospirales > Oscillospiraceae > Limivicinus. Next base: position 26,514 of record JAQXKZ010000026.1, on the reverse strand, counting down.
CGGCAGGCCGTAGCCTCTGCGACGGCATTGTCGATATCGGCGTCGGCACAGATTATCATGGGCGCGTTTCCGCCCAGCTCAAGGCTCTGGTATTTAAGGTTGCGGCCGCAGTTTTCCGCGACGCTCCTGCCGGCGGCGGTGCTGCCGGTGAAATTGACGCCGGCGATGCGGTCGTCAGCGGTGAGCCACTCGCCCACGGTCTCGCCACGGCCGGTAACGCACTGGTATGCGTAGCCGGGGAAGCCCGCCTCGTACATCAGCTCCGAAAGCTTGAGCACGGTGAGAGGATCGTCGCTTGCGGGCTTGATGATGCAGCAGTTGCCGCTGAGCAGGGCAGGCGCCGCCTTCTTGGCAAAGAGCACCAGGGGCGCGTTGAAAGGTACTATGCCGACTATTGTGCCGATGGGCTCGCGGATAGATACGTCAAAGTCGTTTTCCATGCCGGCCTGTACGCCAAACGGTATGGTAGTGCCGCCGAGGTTGTTCTTCGCGGCAGAAATGAATCCCTCTATGTGAGCCTTGAAGCCGCCGAAGTCGTTGTAAGACTCCCTGTAAGGCTTGCCTATCTCCTTGCACTGGATCAGCGCAAGCTTGCTGTGGTTCTCCTCCTCCATAACGAGGTCGATGAACTTCTGCATCATGGCAATGCGCTTATGCAGCGGCACCCTGGCCCAGGCCTTCTCGCCATCAACCGCCACGGTAACGGCTCTTTCCACGTCCTCTTTTGTCGCGGAGGGCACGGTGTCGATAACTTCGCCGGTAGCGGGATTTAAAACCTCTATAACCTCACCGTTGGAAGCGTCTGCCGGTTTGCCGTCGATGAACATTTTCATTTTCATCTCTCCTGTTCTTTTTGTTTTTCTTTATTTCTATCGGATTTTGTTCGCCTCTGTATATTCGTAGGTGCGCATTGCCACGCCCAGCTCCTCGTTGGCAGGGATCACAAGTATCTCTGCCGGCGAATCCACGGCGGAGATAACGCTCTCTCCGCTGCAGGCCGCGTTTTTCTCCCTGTCGAGAATCAGACCCATGTGCTCCAGCCCGGCGCAGACCTTCTCACGGAGCATCGCGGAGTTCTCGCCTATGCCTCCGGTAAAGACAAGCTTGTCCAGTCCGCCCAGCTCCGCGTAATACGAGCCGATGTATCTTCTCACCGCCACGGCAAACACGTCGATGGCAAGCCTTGCGCGCTCATTGCCACCGTCCGCCGCCGCCTGCACCGCGCGCAGATCGTTGCTGACGCCGGACAAACCGAGCAGTCCGCCGTTTTTGGCCATGCCGCCCAGTATCTCGTCAAGGCTCATGCCCTCGTTCATCAGGAAGGGAATGATATACGGGTCCGCATCACCGCTGCGGTTCGCGTGAGGTATGCCTGTCTGCAGCGAGAAGCCGAAGCTGCTGTCGACGCTCCTGCCGTTCTCAATCGCGCACACCGAACAGCTGCCGCCCAGATGGCAGGATATGACCTTCGCCGCCTTTGCCCTGCCGGCAATGTATGAGTGTGACGCGCCGTGGTATCCCATGCGCATTATCCCGTACTTTTCATACCACTCATATGGGACGGAGTACATTCTCCGCTCCAGAGGTATGGTAGTGTGGAAGGCCGTCTCGAAAACGCCGACAGGGACCGCCTGCGGCATAACGCTGCGGAACTGTCCTATCGCTTCCAGATAGGGCGCATTGTGCGCCGGCGCGACAAACAGGAATTCTCTCATGGCCTCCAGTACCTCTCCGGTCAGCTCATGCACACCGTAGAAGCCCTTGGCGAGCACGGTTTTGAAGCCGACCGCGCCGACCTCATCCGTACTCCCGAGCACTCCGTGTTCAGGAGCGGTCATCGAGTCGAGGAACATTTTTATACCGGCGGAGTAATCCGGAACGCAGCAGCTTTCCCTGTGCTCTGAGTAAGAGTCGAGCAGGTTCTTATACCGGAATATCGCATCCGTCACGCTTCCGACGCGCTCTATCTTTGCCTCGCAGAGGACCTTTCCCTCCGGCATATCGAAGAGCTTGAACTTCAGGGACGTACTTCCGACGTTGCTGACAAGAATTTTCATACTGTTCCTCCGTCCGGCGCAGCCGCCACGCGTCTGTATCCGCCGGAATTTCCTTTGCTTTAATAACAGCACACATCATGCCAACTTTATTATCCAGCCCAAAACGCAACAAAATCCGCAGGATAAAAGCCTGATGGACTCTCGGCAGCTGATTTGTTCCGGGCAATCCATTAAGCTCCGTCAATAAACGGCCTGCGGACTTTCTGCATTGTGTAACATTATTTTACTGTGTGTTTCAATCTTTGCGTTGCTTCCTGCCCGTAGCGGGCGCTATACCGGCTGCGTCTCTGTATTTGGCGACCGTGCGCCGGGCTATCTCATAGCCGCTCTCCCCCAGTTTTTTGCATATTGCGCTGTCGCTGTACGGCTTGAGCGGGTTTTCCCCGGATATAATCCGCCGTATTTCCTGCAGGATGCTGTCTGCCGAGTCTCCGCACACCTCCGGTGAAAAGAACTGAGACAGCGGAAAAACGCCTCTGGGGCAGGATATGTACTTGTTCTTTATCGCCCTCGACACCGTGGACGGATGCACCCCGATCCTGTAGGCTATATCCGCCATGTAGCAGGGCCTTATTTTCGTACTGCCGTTGAGGAAGAAGTCCTTCTGCACCTGCGCGATCTCGCGCGCACAGCGCAGGAGAGTATTGTTGCGCCGCTTAACACAGCCGAGGACCCACTGCGCCTGACTCAGCTTTTCCCTGAGATAGTCCCGCTCCGGCTCGGTTATACTGTCGTCGTCTATCATATCGACGTAAAAAGAATTTACACTGTAACTTGACGCATAGCGGTCGGCACATTCCAGCACCATCCTTCCGCCGTCTATACGCAATTCCACGTCCGGAGTCGCCCAGACCGTGCAGCGTCCGTCATCGTAGCCGTTGGACGGTATGGGGTTTAGTCCCGCTATGGTCTCCCGCGCCGCGGCAATCTCCCGCTCCGGGAGGCCGAGCGCCCTGGATATGTGATTAATATGGTTTTTCGCAAGGTGATCCAGATAGTCACGGCAGATCTGATACGCAGCGCTTCCGGCGCAGCCGCTGCGTTCGAGCTGTATGCACAGGCATTCGCTGAGGTTCCGCGCGCCCACTCCCGCCGGCTCCATCGACTGGAGCAGCTTAAGCGCCTTCCCCATAAGTCCGCTCAGCCCGGCCCTCTCAGCCGCTTCCAGCACACCGTCCGTGATGTATCCCCTGTCATCCAGATTAATGATAAGGAAGCTGACGGCCCTGCGCAGCTCCGGCTCCAGATCCATCGACAACAGTTGATCGTCCAGATCCATACGCAGCGTGTTCTTCACCTTATCCGGGACAGGCAGCTCATGCGCTCTCCCGTCGCCGCCCTTGCTGACGCCGAAGGATGCCGGCCGTGCCGCCATGTACTCCTCTCTGGGCGGAGCCGCGTCCAGCAGCGGGTTCTCCATACTCAGTTCGTTCAGGCAGGAGTCCAGCTCATCGGCCCCCATCTGAAGGAAGCTCATGGACTGATACATTTTCTGTCCGATAACAAGCTTTGTTTCCCGCTTTAAAGACAGTTCCACATATATCATCTCCATTCCCTCTTACCGGAGAGACAGAGGATGTGTAGCTGCCCCCGTCCGCTCCTTCTGTTAGTTTATCATAATCGGGCGGACAGATTAAGCTGTTTTTCCTGTTTTCGGGCTTTTCTATGTTTTAACCAAAAAGTTGGCACGATTTTTGCTACATATTACAAAGCGTACGGGTGATATGTTCTGGACACGTGCTAAAACATTAACACTGCCGCAGGCGCCGGAAACGGCTGCGGAGCCTGCCGCTCATCCGGGTTTCCGCGTTCCGGCGCCGTCCTGACAAACAACATGCCCCGGCAGGGAATACTGCCGGGGCATGTTGTTCTCTTTGTCCGTATAAGCTGCTCAGTACAACGGGATCCCGTAAAAAGCGGACTTTGTCCGCTTTTTACGGCGCCGGAGGCGTGTTGGATCCCTTATGATATTCGCCGGTGTGCATGCACAGCGGCTCAAAACAAGTCTGTAACGGAGAAACGCATTCAGCTGCCGTACTTATCGAGGAAGGCATACGCGGCCTTTACATAGTGCTCTATGCCGTAGCGCGCGGCGCCCGCGCCGATCTGGCCGCCGGTCTTGTTGACTATACCGCCGTGGCAGATCGGGGTGATGCCGGTTTCGATGACCTTCAGGATGTCTATACCCATACCGGGGCCGGTGAAGTCGAGCAGAGGTATCGGGAAGTTCTTGTTGACGCCGGCACAGATGGTACGCAGCTCTTCGCTCTGCGCTTTCGCTTCACGCCAGCCGCCGTTGCGCAGACGCAGCACGGTCGGCGCCGCGGCAGCCGCAAAGCCGCCCATGCCGTAGGATTCGGTTGCGGTGGAGTCTCCCATGTAAGGGACCGCGTCGTCGAGAGTCCACTGGGTGGAGAACAGCGTGCCGACAAAGCGGGGAGCCGCGGTCTTGAACCACTGCTCACCCAGACCGGCGACCTTTATGCCGGTTTCGACGCCGTTTTGCGCGATGGAGGTGACGATGGAGCAGTATTCCTTGCCCTTGATGCTGCGCATGGACGCCAGCGAGCAGCTCATGCCGAGCGGGTGGAACCAGCGCTCGTTGCCGACAAACATCTCTACGACGCGCTTCATGTCTCTGACCGGAATATCCTCGTCTGCCAGAAGCATGGGGACGATCTCGCTGACGAGCATGTTGCCGCAGGCCGCCTGACGGGTATGGCTCTCGTCGCCCATCATCATTCCCTTTGCAAGGATGTTGCGGACGTTTATGCCGCCGTTCTTTTTCAGCACGGAATCGACGATGGGAGCGAAGAAGTCCTCTATCTCGAGCAGGTTGCGTTCTATTTCGGGGTTCCACATGGCCCACGCGCCAAGACCGTTGCGCCCTTCGAAGGGGATGCAGTAGGCCTTGTTGTGGTGTACTATATCCTCGGTGACGTTGACGACCATGTTGTGGGTAACGATACCGGCGGCAGCGCCGATAGCATAATGGTCATTACAGGACCAGAGCTCGATCTCTCCGTTTTTGACCATGGCGTCCGCCTCTTCGGGAGTCTTGGCCAGACCCGCGTGGATGGCGCCGTAGCATACGCCGCGTTTCTGAACGGGGATCATGCGGTCCCACTCGATAGGCGGGCCGGAGTGCATGATAACGTTCTCCTTGAAGCCGGGGATGGCCTTGATGGCCTTCTCCAGACCTACCCAGTGCCCCTCGGCGGCGTTGAGTATCTCGACAGCCTCAGCGTTTGACTTCTCTATCTTTTCCTTCAGACCGGGCTCTATCGCGCCTATCATGCGGCAGAGCTTCGCGTCGACGGGCGGCTTCCACGAAAGATGTATCGCCTTGACGCCCTGATCCTTAATACCGTCCGCAAAGGGCTTGACGCCAATATTTATGACTGCGGGCTCCTGCTTGAACATTTTATATTCCATCTTCGCACCTCCTCAGGAAACTATAAGGCCGGCCAGCAGCGCTGCCTTCGCATTGCTGGGCTGGAGTATTACGCCGTATTCCTTGAGCCTGCGTGCCTGATCGGCCACATCCTGCGGTTCGATATCGGTGCCGCAGAGGGAGGCGATGACGCAGATATGGCGTCCCTCTTCCTTCTCGATCCTCCGTATCTCCCTGAGCGCGTCCTCCATCGCGCCTACGGGGTCGGCGTGGATCGCGTGACCGTAGAGCAGGTCGAACAGGATGACGCCGGTTTCAGGATCATGCGCTTCCTGTATCATACGGTCAACAAGTATAGAGGGATCCATGACCGGATGAGGCTTGCCCTTGGTGAATACCTCGTCGCCCATGTCGACCAGAGAGTTCTCGACGCTCTGATAACGGTCCTCAAGCAGATCGACCTTTCCGAAAAGAATGTTGGAGTGCATGTCCGGCACAAACTCCTGGAGCAGGGTCACGGCTTCTTCGCTGTGTGTGCCGCCGCAGAACAGTCCGCGCATGTACTTCTGCGTGAGTGCAAGCTTTTCCTTTTCCGCCGCCGCGAGCGCTGCAAGCTCAGCCTTGTCCACGGCCACGATATCTCTTTCGGCAGGCTTTCTGCCCCGTGCCAGATCTACGGCCATGATGGCCGCCTCCTCAAGGGTCCTGGGCGCGTAGGCGCCGGCGGCCTTTATCTCGTCCGTGTTCCCGCCGAGGAAGAAGATGACGGAGGGCTTGTTCCCGGGGAGATTTTCGTATATCTTCTTTGCCACGCTCGGATGCGGCGGCTTGGAGACCATTACGACAACCTCGGTCTCGGGGTCGTTTGAAAAGTAGTCTATGGCCTGCAGGAACATAATACCGCCGATCTTCTCACGCAGATCGTGTCCGCCGGTACCTATGGCCTGGCTGATGCCCTCGCCCATGTTGTGCACGAGCACCGCCACCTCCTGAAGGCCGCTGCCGGAGGCCGCAACTATACCTATCCTGCCGCGGCGCACCTTGCTCATCAGGCCGAGTGAAACGCCGTTTACAACCGCAGTGCCGGCTCCGGGACCCATGACGAACAGGCCCTTCTCGTGGGCGATCTTCTTGATCTCGAGCTCCTCGTCCTCTTCCATGTCGCTGAAAATGAACAGGTTCATGTCATTGTCAAGAGCCGTCTTTGCCTCGTCCAGCGCGTACTCGCCGGGCAGGGATATGATGCAGATGTTCGCCTCCGGCATGGCGCTCTTGGCAGCGCCGAGCTTGCGGTACTCGACCTGAGTCTCGCCGGCACCGCCGCTGCTCTTGCCGCCCGCGATCTCCCTGACCTTTGCTTCGGCCTGCTTTATGACATCCTCGTCTCCGCAGTCCAGCGAGAGGATCAGGTCGTTGGGGCCGGCGCTTCTGACCGCCGCGGTCATCCCGCCGAACTCATCCACGACCGTCTTATTCATGTCTGTCGCCATGACGACAACCGCCTTTTTAACCGTCGGCAGCTTCATCATCTCTCTGGACACGGATAGGATAAGAATTGAGTCCATGTAGCAGTTCGGCATCACTGTTGTCTTAATCATACCTATACGCTTCCTTTCCATTTGTCGGTGGTTATCCCTGTACTCTCATATACGCAGCAAGACCCGTGCCAATTTTTTGGCACGGGTCTTGTCACATTCGCTCTTACAGCTGTATCAGGATTTTCCGCATAGGCAGATCCTATTTCATTTTTTTACTTGCGTTTGGCAGACTTTGCGGTTTTATCCGTAAGTGCGCGGTTGCAGCGCGGGCAATTCTTCCATTTGAGCATATTCATGAACAGACTCTTCCCGCAATACGGGCAGCGGGCCCAGATTGCCCCGACCGCGATCCCTCCGGCCAGCAGAACCAGAGTCAGCACCTCGGTCACAACATACATCTGCGTGCCCTCGTCGAGCGTGAACTGCCCTGTCAAGCCGATAGCGAGGCCGGCCAGCAGCAGGCCCAGAGTCGTCGCCTTCGCCGTACTAAGCTTCATATGTACACCCTCCCGTTTTTTGCTGTATTATACATCTTTTTTGTCATTATGCAAGCGCAATTTGTTTTGCGCCCGCCCTGCACCGTTTTATTTAAAAAAAGTTCACGGCTTTCTCCCTCTCCCTTAAGCTCCGCTTTAGTCTCCGTCTGTAAAATACTGTCAGCGGACAGTCACGGGCCGGTCTGCACAAAATATGCGGCATGCATCCGGCCCCCCTGCCGCAGGTATTCAGGGCAGCACCTGCCCGGAGGAGGCAGTAATGAAGCAGGATCGACGCAGCGCAAAGCTAAGTCCAAAGCAGAAAAAGAAGCTGATAATAACATCCGCCGTAATTGCGGTCGCTGCAGTGTCAGCGGTAGTCATTCTCAGGAAAACAGTTTCGGATAAATACGGGCGGAATAATGAGGCCGAGATTTTGTCGGCCGAGGTCAGCCGCGGCAGTATAAGCACCTCTGTCTACGGCTCGGGACTTCTCAGTGACGACGGCGTTGAGGAGCTCGAAATACCCAGCGGCGTGGAATTGGAAAAAATACAGGTCAGCGCCGGCGACAGGATCAGCCCGGGCGACCTTCTCGCCACGGTAAATCTCAACTCCGTCATGCTGGCGATGTCGGATACCGGCGACGAGCTTGACGAGCTCGACGCTCAGATAAGCAGCGCAGCCGGGGAGAGCGTAAGCAGCTATATAAGCTCCGCAGTCTCCGGCCGCGTAAAGAAAATATACGCGGCGGCCGGTGACAGCGTCGCAGACCTCATGTACGAAAACGGAGCGCTGATGCTCGTCTCCCTCGACGGATATATGGCCGTCGATATTGATAGCGGCAAGCTCGCCGCAGGAGACAGCGTTACAGTGACCGCCCCGGACGGCACGGAGTACCCCGGAGACGTCTCCGCCGTATCTGCCGGCACGGCGACCGTTCTGATTACAGACAACGGGCCGTGCTGCGGCGACACGGTCCGCGTGTCTGACAGCGGCGGGAATATTCTAGGCAGCGGGGAGCTGTATATACACGACCAGCTCAGAATAGTCGGCTACGCAGGCACGGTATCATATCTCTGCGTCAGCGAGGGAAGCGTCATATACTCCGGCTCCACCCTGCTCGCTCTGACGGACACCGGTTACACGGCGGATTACGAGACTTTGCTCGCGACGCGCGCCGTAAAGGAGGACGAGCTCCAAAAGCTCGTGAAAATATACAAGGAGGGCGCGGTATATTCGGATATCGGCGGCACCGTAAAAGAAATAAACGCCGTCGACAACGACAGCCGCAGCGGCGACTCGGACGACGCCGGGGAGCAGTATTTCAGCATAAGCCCCGACAGCACCATGTCTGTTTCCATAAGCGTTGACGAAAGCGAGATACTTTCGGTCTCCGTCGGTCAGAGCGCCGTTGTCACCGTCGACTCCATAAGCGGCATGACCTTTGATGGCACCGTGACAGAGATCGACCGCGCCGGAACAAGCTCAAGCGGAGTCACGACCTATACGGCAACCGTCAGCATCGGCAAAAGGGACGGCATGCTTGCGGGCATGTCCGCCTCGGCTACCATCGTCATAGACGGCGTCACCGACGCGCTCCTCATCCCGGTCGACGCGCTCAACAAAACCGGCAGCGGCTACTATGTCTGCACCTCGTATGATGAGACGGCCGGTGAGCTTGGCGGCATGACCGAGGTCACCGTCGGCATCTCCAACTCCAATTACGTTGAGATCACCGGCGGGCTGAGCGAGGGCGACACTGTATATTACGAAGAGAAGCAGAGCTCCGGCGGCTTCACGCCGGGCCGCGGAGACTTCTCCGGCGGTATGCCGGGCAGAGATTTCGGCGGCGGCGCTCCCGGTGGGAATATGCCGGGAGGAGATTTCGGCGGCGGCACTCCCGGCGGCGCACCGGGCGGCAGATAAGGCGGTGAGCACATGATACGCATGAAGAACATCTCAAAGCATTACCGCATAGGTAATGAAGAAGTCCGCGCCGTGGACCGCGCCGATCTCACTGTTTCTCCCGGTGAGTTTGTCGGCATAATCGGGCCGTCCGGCTCCGGTAAATCCACGCTTATGAATATCATAGGCTGTCTCGACACGGCGGACTCCGGAGAATACCTGCTCGACGGCACGCCCATAGAGGACTACTCCGAAAACGATCTGGCGCAGATAAGGAACCGTAAGATAGGCTTCGTTTTTCAGAGCTTCAACCTTATCCCCAAGCTCACCGCCGAAGAAAACGTCGAGCTTCCGCTCATATATCAGGGCGTCAGAAAAGCCGAACGGGACGAACGCGTTCAATCGGCACTGCGCCGCGTAAAGCTTGAAGCGCGCGCCAAGCATTTCCCGGCCGAACTTTCAGGCGGCCAGCAGCAGCGCGTCGCCATCGCGCGGGCGATCGTCACACGTCCTTCGCTTATACTCGCGGACGAACCTACCGGCAACCTCGATTCCAGGACCACCGCCGAGATCATGGATATCTTCCACGAACTTCACGGGCAGGGCAACACTATCGTGCTTATAACACACGACAACTCGGTTGCCGCGCAGACAGGCAGGCGCATCCACATTCTGGACGGAAAGCTGACGAAGGAGGAAAGATGATGGATTCTCTTAAACAGTCTCTGCGCATGGCCGTCAAGTCGATAAACGGCAGTAAGCTGCGTGCCTTCCTGACCATGCTCGGCATCATTATCGGCGTTATGGCTCTGGTTATTCTCGTCAGCCTTGTAAACGGAGCGACCAGAACCGTGACGGATACCGTATCCTCTCTCGGTACCAATCTGCTCACTGTCACCGTATCCGACGACAAGGGCTCGGCGATAAGCCTGGACGATCTGTCGGAATGGGCGGATCTTGAGGGCGTGGGCCAGACCGCCGCGTGGCAGTCGGAGAGTGCCGTCGGCAAATACGGTTACACCGCCGAGACCGTGCAGGTCTACGGAACCACCGCGGCCTACTACAACATTCAGGGCCTTAACATGCTGCTCGGCCGGTATATAAAAAGCGCCGACGTGGAAAACGGCTCCAACATCTGCGCTATCAATGAAAACGGGGCCAGAGAGCTTGTGGGCTACACCGACTGCATCGGCGAAAGCATTTCGCTCAACGGGATACGCTTCACGATCGTCGGTATCCTTGAGGATGATGACGATTCGCTCACCGCCGTTTTCGGCAGCAGTTCGCTGGCCGTATACATTCCGTATACCGCTCTTATAAGGCTCAGTGACAGCGTTTCGTCGAAGATCAGCTCCTTTTATGTGAGCGCGGCGGACGGCTATACAGTCGAGCAGGCGATGGACGCGATATATCCCATACTCTACGAACGTTTCGACCAGGACGAGGACGCTTTCTCCGTCGACTCGCAGGACGCTCTCGAAAACACGATGAGCAGCGTCACCTCCGTACTCGCGATTCTCCTCGGCGGAATTGCGGCCATATCCCTGATAGTCGGCGGTATCGGTATCATGAACATCATGCTCGTCACCGTCACGGAGCGCACTCGCGAGATCGGTATCAGAAAAGCCGTAGGCGCCAGCCGCGGCGTGATACTGCAGCAGTTTCTTCTGGAAAGTGTCGTTTTATGTATGCTCGGCTGCACGATCGGTATAGCGCTGTCCTGGGTGAGCCTGAAGGTTATCAGCATTGTCGTGTCAAGTCTCGGCCTCACCTTCAGGATGAACGGAGGGGTCGTAGTTACGGCGGTGCTGTTCTGCTTTCTGATAGGCATATGCTTCGGTCTTTATCCGGCAAACAAGGCGGCAAAAATGAATCCGATAGACGCGCTTCATTATGGAGGTTAAACCGATGCTCAAAAAAACCGGCAAAAAGAAAATATGGCTGTCCGCGGCTGCCGTCGCGCTCATACTTGCTCTGACTCTTGCGCTGCTCCCCGCAAAAGCCCCGGCCGGAGCGTATGAGGTCATTGAGGAGATCCGGACTGCCGGGGCAGAGTACGCAGCTCTTTCCGAACAGCTGATAAGCGGCGGAACAATCAGCGATGCGGAACGCGAAACTGTCGCGCTTGCCGGCGACATAAAAATAAAAAGCTGGGAAGTAGGCGAGGGTGACTACGTTGAAGCCGGCCAGCTGCTCGCGTCGCTTGACAGGACCTCCGTGCTCAGCGCAATATCCGGGCTCAGCACGCTGATGCAGGAGCTCGACGCGGAGCTGGAAAGCAGCCGCTCAGACAGCGTATCTTCCGTTATATACGCCCCCGTATCCGGAACTGTCGGGGCGGTATACGCCGAGATCGGGAAAAGCGTGCTCGATACGATGTATGAAAGCACGGCGCTTATCGTCCTCAATTCCGACGTCTCCGGTGAAGCCGTCAGGGTAGTCGGGTATACTGGCACGGTCTCCTGGGTCAGCGTCGCGCCCGGGGATCAGGTCAGCGCCGGTCAGGCTCTGATAAGCCTGACTGACACTGAATATTCCGGGCGGCAAGGTGAGCTTATGCGCCAACGGCAAAAGCTTGAAGAGCAGATGCAGGCGCTCTTTTCCGTATATGAGCGCGGCGGCATATATGCCGCCACTTCCGGACGCGTCTCCGGCCTGAACACGGACGCTCTCGTCTCCCCCGCCGCTGCCTCCGGAGGCACCCACCTGCTCCCCAGCCTTCGCTCCGCGAGGATACGTTATACGGCGGCTCTGACGGGAAGTACCGGTTTTGATCCCGCCGGCGCAGCCGAACCGTCCCCTGACCCGGGTCAGGATCCGGACCCGTCCGGGCCTCTACCCGATGTATCCCCAGATCCCGAAGGCGGCGAGACAACGGATCCCGGCGAAGAAGAACCGACTGTCGAGTATATCGGCAGGGTCAGCGGTACGGATCCCGACAGCGATACACTTACCGTCCAGCTCACCGACGGCAGCGTCCTGACACTGAGCTTTTCCGAACTGGAGGGCAAGACCGGCTCTGTCGACGCCGGCAGCATAAAGACGGGTGACATTCTGGCTCTCCGCTACAGGCAGGACAGCGGCGAGCTTATCAGCGTGACCGTCTACCAGAGCAGCGGCGGCAGCGATTCCGGCGGCGCTTTTCCCGGTGACGGTGATATGAACGGCGGCATGGGGAGCGGCATGTCCGGCGGAGCCGGCAGCGGAGCAGCGGCGGCAGGCGAGGAAACGGACACAGACTACAACTACAGCATGAGCGAAACGGAATTATGTACGCTCACGGATTACAGCAGCGCCGAAATATTTCTGACAGTGGATGAGCTTGATATCGGCCGTCTTAAAACCGGACAGACAGCGTCGGTAGTTCTTGACGCTCTGGGCGGTCAGCGCTTTGAGGGCACGATAAGCTCAATAGACCCAAACGGTGACAACAGCGGCGGAAACACGAAATATACCGTCACAGTAAGTCTGTCACGTACCCGGGATATGCTTACAGGTATGAACGCCAGCGTATACATCGTACTCGAAGAGCATCCCTCACTGCTGCTCGTGCCGCTCGCGGCGATCAACGAGGACAGCGGCGGGATATATGTATATACCGCTTACGACAGCGGCCGGAAAGAGCTGACCGATCCCGTTGAGGTCACGACCGGGCTCTCTGACGGTACCAATGTCGAAATAATTTCCGGTCTCTCCGAGGGCGACACCTGCTATTACAGCTATGCCGACACCCTGAAATACAACTTTGCGCAGTGAGCCGATGCGCCATATCAATAACTCAGGTCGTTTATACTCTTCCCGGATGGGGAGCATAAAACGGATATCGGAGGAAAGTCCTCAAAGCATCGAGAAAAATAAAGAAGACCCCGTCAGATCGTCCGGATTACGGGGTCTTCGTTTTCGGAAGTCGCGGTAAGGCCGCGATTCTGAAATGAAGGACTGCGGAACAAATGAGCGGCGGCATGAGCGCGCTCTGACTTTTGCAAAAAGTCGGAGCAAGCGATATAAAGCTTGCTCAGGCTTGGATAGCGCGAACTCTTTCGAAGCAAAGAATTTCCGCTCCGTACCCATAACCAAATCACAACCCAGCGCAGCGGTTGTGATTTGGAAAGGAGGAGCGACGGAGTGAATGAGAGATGACGTTTGCTTTGAAAAAGAAAACGTCGTCGCGAACGATACGAAGTCCGCGACGACGTGGTGCTCCAGCAGGGATTCGAACCCTGGACACCCGCCTTAAAAGGGCGGTGCTCTACCTGCTGAGCTACTGGGGCATATATTCTGTCAGGTCATCTTAACTTTTCCCTATACCTACGCTCTCCGGCTTCGCCGGAGCGGTGCTCAGTCTCGCCGCCAGGCGCCGCCTACGGCGGTTGCGGCTCGACACGCCGGGCTGCGGCCCGGTGTACCTGCTGAGCTACCGGGGCATATATTCCGTCAGGTCATGGCCTGCAAGGAGACAAATCCCGGGAGTCGGTTCACGTTTTTTCAATCGTGACCCGCAGCGCCGGGTTCACGATTGAAAAGCAGAGAGCTTTCTGAGTCCGCGATATTACGCTTGGGCTGGGAGCGGGAGCGGAAGAAAGCCGTCAACGTGGCTGGGATGGCGGGACTCGAACCCACTATATCGGAGTCAAAGTCCGGTGTGTTACCATTACACTACATCCCATCATTGTATGCTTATGAACCGGGGCCGGCATCGCCAGCCCCGTAAATTTATATATGGGGTGGGATATGGGGCTCGAACCCACGGCACCCGGAACCACAATCCGGTGCTCTACCAACTGAGCTAATCCCACCATAGATTACTTTTGGCACGCCAAGAGGGATTCGAACCCCCGACCTACTGCTTAGAAGGCAGTTGCTCTATCCTGCTGAGCTATTGGCGCATATCCAGCCCACATCCAGCAGGTGGAGCGGGTGATGGGAATCGAACCCACGTATCCAGCTTGGAAGGCTGGTGTTCTACCATTGAACTACACCCGCATGGCTGTTCCCATTCAGCCCTAGGATAATACCACATACAGGGCCATAATGTCAACAGCTTTATTAAAAAAACTTCAATTATACCTGAGATTCCTGTGCGCTTTATGCGCCATCAGCTCACTTGCTGTAGCCGCGCAGGAACTGGCGCGTGCGCTCCTCCGCCGGGTTCTCCAGCACCTGGGACGGAGGCCCCTGCTCCACGATGACGCCGCCGTCCATGAATATGACGTTGTCGGACACATCATGGGCAAATCCCATTTCGTGCGTGACGATTATCATCGTCGTGTCCTTGTCGGCAAGGCTGCGTATCACCTTCAGCACCTCTCCGGTGAGCTCCGGGTCGAGAGCCGAGGTCGGCTCATCGAAGCAGAGGATATCCGGCTCAAGCGCGAGAGCGCGCGCAATCGCAACGCGCTGCTGCTGGCCGCCGGAGAGCTGGTGCGGATAATAGCCGGCCCTGTCGGCCAGCCCCATCTGGTTCAGCAGCTCCACGCCCCGTTCCTCGATGCGCTTTACCACGGACTTTGCGTCGGACTTATAGTCCTCCCCCGCCTTTGCCTGCAGCTTCGGCGCGAGGGTGACGTTCTCCAGGGCGGTATACTGCGGGAAAAGGTTGAAGTTCTGGAACACAAGGCCGAAATGCAGACGGTTTTTCCTTATCTCCCCATCCGTGAGCTTCCTCTCCACGCTGTCGTCAAAGAGCACATGCGAGCCTGCCTCGGTGTTTACGGTTATTTTGCCCGAGCTCGGCATTTCCAGAAAGTTCAGGCAGCGCAGCGTGGTCGTCTTTCCGCTGCCGGAGGAGCCTATGATGCTCAGAGCCTCCCCCTTATTCAGCGAGAAGCTTATGCCTTTGAGGACGTCCAGATTATCAAAGCTCTTTTTCAGGTTTTCAACTTCAAGTATAGCCATGGGGCGCCTCCTTATCTGAAGTAGCTGAGCCTGCGCTCTATGTAGTTGAACAGCAGCGTCAGTACGCCGACAAACAGCAGGTAATACACGCCGGTGTAAAACAGCGGCCATGTTATACCGTCGGACTTCATGAAGGCCTCGCCGGCCTTGGTCAGCTCAATGATCGCAATGATACGCGCAAGCGAGGTGTCCTTGACAAGAGTGATGATCTCGTTGCTCATCGGCGGCACGATGCGCTTTATCATCTGCAGCAGCGTTACCTTGAAGAATATCTGTGTCTTAGTCATGCCGAGCACCTCGCCTGCTTCGCGCTGCCCCTGCGGGACGCCCTCAATGCCGCCGCGGTATATGACCGAGAAGTAGCAGGCATAGTTGATGACAAAGGCAACGGTACATGCGAGCATACGCCTGGCGCCCCATACGTTCTGACCGAACCAGAGTCCCGGGCCGTAATAGATGATTATGAGCTGCAGCATGAGCGGAGTACCGCGGATTATCCAGACAATAATGTTCGTCAGCGCGCTTATGGGGCGGAACGCGGCAAGCCCCGGCGCGTTCTTAGCCAGACGTGAAAACGGGGCCCACTTGCTCATTGAGCCGAAGGCCACAATAAGTCCAAGCGGGAGCGCAAACAGCAGCGTCAGCGCAAAGAGCTTCGTCGCTGTGCCGAGTCCGGCCAGCAGGCTCATTGTTACAGTCCAAAACATACGGATTCTCCTTGAAAATTAGTCTCTTTCCGTTGTCCGGCAAGCGGGCATCCGCCCGTCGGCAGCGGAATATACAGCGCCCGAAAGGCGAACTGACCTGCGTCGGTTCGCCTTTCGGTATTCCGTTGGTTATCTGTCAGCCCGCAGTGACAACGACCTGCGCGTTGTTGCAGTAGGGGTTGGTGCACTGCATGGCGTTCATGACCTCGCTGGTGAGCGTCATGCCGTTCCAGACGACGTCGATGCTCTTGGAGTCAAGCTCAAGGATCTTGTTGTCCCAGTCGATCTCGATGAACTGGATCTCAACGCCGAGCTTCTCTGCGACGATCCTTGCCATGTCCGCGTCAAAACCGATCCATTCGCCGTTTTCATCCTTGTAGTCCATCGGCTCGAAATCGGTGATACCGACTATCAGGGTACCCTTTGCCTTGATGTAGGCCACATCGCCATCGTCGGCATAGTCGACTTCGGCTGCGGCGGGCTGCTCAATGAGGGACGCCTGCACACCGTAGGTCTTTGCAATATCAATCATGCTGCCGTCGGCATAGGTCTCGGCGAACACGCTGTTGATGAAGTCGGCCAGATCGCTGCCCTTGCGGCATCCTACGCCGTACTCCTCGGTGGTGAGCTCATCACCGAGCTTCATGTCGGGGTAACTGGTGCCCTCGCCGACCATCGCGCCGGCCATCAGCAGGTCGATTATCGCCGCGTCGGAGGTGCCGGCTGCGACTTCCATCAGAGCCTTGCTCTGGGTGTCGACGCTGACGATCTCCCAGCCCTTTTCCTGAGCGACAGCCTCGCCGGCAGAGCCGGCCTCAACGGCGTATACCATGGAATCGGCGCCCTTTTCTTCAGCCACAGGCTCGGTCGCTTCGGCCGCAGGGGCCTCAGTCGCGGGAGCCGCAGGCTCGCTCTGCCCGCAGGCACACAGTGCAAAAACCATGGCGGCGGCAAGTATCATAGCAAGAATTTTTTTCATTTTCAAGTCCCTCCGTAAGTGAGTTGTTTTTTATTACGGTAGTATAATAACACATTAGTGAAATAAAGCAAGAGTTTTTTTCATTCTCGTCTGTGCGTTTTTTGCACAGCACATCTTCCGTCCCGTTTTATATGCAAAGGCAGTGAGAGTATGCAATAATGCTTTGACATCCATGCCGCATACCTGTATAATTACTTACATAATTATATAAGTGAGGTGTGCTGCATGGATCTCGAAAAAACAATTAAAAACCTTGAGCTGAGAGGCTTTGGGGTCAGGCACTTTGCGTCCGGAGCAGAGGCGGCGGATTACATCTGCGGCGCGATTAACGGCTGCAGCGTCGGCATCGGCGGCAGCGGTACTGTCGATGCGCTCGGGCTGTATGAAAAGCTCTCGGAGAACAACACCGTGTATTGGCATTGGAAGGTGCCCGGAGCGGAGACTCAGGCGAAGGCTGCGACAGCCGACATCTACCTCAGCAGCGCAAACGCGATCAGCGAGGACGGTGAGATTCTCAATATTGACGGTACCGGCAACCGCATCTCCAGCCTTGTGTTCGGGCACAGAAAGGTGTATATAATCGCCGGCACCAACAAGATCTGTCCGGACTTTGACTCCGCGCTGCACCGCGCGCGCAATGTCGCCGCTGTGCGCAACTGCAGGCGTTTCGACGTGGACACTCCCTGCAAGCTCGACGGCAAATGCCATGACTGCCGCCACCCGCAGCGGATATGCCATGCTCTCGAGGTCCTCTGGGGGCCGATGAGCAGAATGGAAACCGAAGTAATACTTATAGACGAAGAATTGGGAATGTGAGGTAAATAAAATGAGTATTGTCAGACGTAAAAGCGAAGTCCCCGTAGAGAGCAGGGTCATGTTCGGCGGCCGCGGCGAAGTCGAGGCCCACAAGATCCTGGTCGGCGCCGACGAGATGTACGGCAAGGGCCGCCTGTTCAACCATGTGGTGCTCAAACCCGGCTGCAGTCTCGGCTGGCACGTGCATCAGGGCGACGGCGAGACCTATTATTTTCTCAAGGGTCACGGCGAGTACAGCGATAACGGCAGCCTTATCCCCGTCGGCCCCGGCGACATGACCTTTGTCGATTCCGGCGAAGGGCACAGCGTGGAAAACACCGGCGATGAGGATCTGGAGTTCATTGCGCTCATCCTGTATAAGTAAAGACAACGAGTACAATATGGCAAGGACAGTCCGGGCCCGGCCGCTTTCGGGTCCGGGCTTATCATTTGCTCTGTCATTATGCTGTTTTCGGTGCATATATAAGTTTTTATCTCTATTAAACTGTGTAATATCCACAAATAATATCTGCGGCAGTTGACTTTAGCTTTGTGTAAAGATAGAATAACTTTGTTGTAGAAAAGGCCGATCTCCAGCACAAAGACTAAGCTCCGCGCAATTTTTCAAAAATTTTCAGAGGTGGACAAATGTACAAGGTTGTTACTAAGCGTTTTCTGAACGAGGCAAAGACTATTTGCCTGTTCGAGATCGAGGCGCCCCTCGCGGCGCGACACGCTCAGGCGGGTCAGTTTGTTATTTTCCGTCTGGACGAGCAGGGTGAGCGTGTTCCCGTATCCGTCGCCGGATGGGACCGTGAAAAGGGCACCGTTACCGTTATGGTTCAGGCCGCCGGCCGCACCACCAAAATGCTGCACACCGTTGAACAGGGCGACTATATCTCCGACTTCGTCGGCCCTCTCGGCAGAGCTACCGAGATGGACGGACTGAAGAAGGTCTGTGTTGTCGGCGGCGGTGTCGGCTGTGCCATCGCATATCCGATCGCCAAGGAGATGCACAACAAGGGCATCGACGTCACCTTCATCGCCGGTTTCCGCAGCGCTGATATCGTTATCCTCAAGGACGAGCTCAAGGAAGCTTCCGACAAGCTCATCATGTGCACCGACGACGGCAGCTACGGTGAGAAAGGCTTCACCACGGAGTACCTCAAGAAGGAGATCGAGGCCAACATCGCCGAGGGCAAGCCCCAGTTTGACCGCGTTATCGCCATCGGTCCCGACATCATGATGAAGTTCCTCGCCGACGTCACCCGCCCCTACGGCATCAAGACCATTATCTCTCTCGACCCGATCATGGTCGACGGCACCGGCATGTGCGGCGGCTGCCGTGTCATCGTCGGCGGCGAGACCAAGTTTGCCTGCGTCGACGGTCCCGACTTCGACGCGCACCAGGTCGATTTTGATTCTCTCATCAAGCGCGCCGCTTTCTATAAGGACGAGCAGGATGAGTCCGCAAAGCACATATGCAACATGACCGGAGGTAAACGCAATGGCTAATATGAGTCTTACCAAGAACCCCATGCCCGAGCAGGACCCCGTAGTCCGCTCCGGCAATTTTGACGAGGTCGCTCTCGGCTACACTCCCGAGATGGCCATCGACGAGGCCAAGCGCTGCCTCAACTGCCGTGAGCCCCGCTGCCGCACCGGCTGCCCGGTTTCCGTGCGTATCCCCGAGTTCATCGCCAAGGTCGCCGAGGGAGACTTCGACGCCGCATATGAGATCATCACCTCCACCAACTCCCTGCCCGCCGTCTGCGGACGCGTCTGCCCGCAGGAGAAGCAGTGCGAGAGCAAGTGCGTGCGCGGCATCAAGGGCGAGAGCGTCGGTATCGGCCGTCTCGAGCGCTTTGTCGCTGACTATCATATGAACAAGGCCGACAGGGACGAGATCAAGGTCCCCGAGTCCAACGGCCACCGTATCGCCATCGTCGGCTCCGGCCCCGCCGGACTCACCTGCGCGGGCGACCTGAGAAAGATGGGCTACGACGTCACCATCTTTGAGGCCTTCCACAAGAGCGGCGGCGTTCTGGTCTACGGTATTCCCCAGTTCCGTCTCCCCAAGGAGATCGTTGCCGCCGAGATAGCCAATCTCAAGGCCATGGGCGTCAAGATCGTCAACAACGCCATTATCGGCAAGAGTGAGACCGTAGACGAGCTGTTTGAGGACGGCTTCGAGGCCGTGTTCATCGGCTCCGGCGCGGGACTGCCCCAGTTTCTGCACATCCCCGGCGAGAACTACCTCGGCGTTTACAGTGCAAACGAGCTGCTTACCCGTGTGAACCTCATGAAGGCTTACCGTGACGACTATGACACACCGATCAAGCACTTCCACAATGTCGCCGTCGTCGGCGCCGGCAACGTCGCCATGGACGCCGCGCGCGTTGCCAAGCGTCTCGGCGCCGAGCATGTATACATCGCCTACCGCCGCGGCCGCGACGAGCTGCCCGCACGTAAGGAAGAGGTCGAGCATGCCGAGGCGGAGGGCATCGAGTTCCGCCTGCTGAACAACCCCGTCGCCATCCATGCCGGAGAGGACGGTCATGTCACCGGCATAGAGCTCCAGAAGCAGGAGCTCGGCGAGCCTGACGAGAAGGGCCGCCGCAAGCCCGTCCCCGTGCCCGACAGCAACTGGATCCTCGATGTGGATACCGTTATCATCGCTATCGGCACCAGCCCCAACCCGCTGATCCGCAACACCACCGAGGGCCTGAACTTCACCCGCAAGGGCGGCATTGAGGCAGACGAGGGCGGCGTGACCTCGCGCGAGGGCGTGTTCGCCGGCGGCGACGCCGTCACCGGTTCCGCTACCGTCATCCTCGCCATGGGCGCAGGCAAAGCCGGTGCAAAGAGCATCGACAAATACATCAGGAGCAAGAGTAAGTAAGCCACTGTACATTCCGCAGTCCGGGACGGGCTTTCGTTCCGGACTGTTTTGCTATGCAAAAGCATAGCAAAAAACAGGATGCGCCATTTTCCCGCCCCTTCGTGGCAACCGAAAATGCTGCGCAAAGCTTCATGCGCTCCGGCTTTTGTCCATGATCGTGGTGCGCAATCCTGCGCATGAGGTTTTATGCTCTTTGATATAACAAATCCCCGGAGCGTTCACGCTTCCGGGGATTTATACCGCTGCTGTTCAATTGAAATATCCTTTGACCTGAGCCGCTGTGCAGCGCACGCCTGCGCCGCAGCGGCATATATTTCGGTCAGACAGGAGTGTCAGGCTTGCATATGCCGTTATTTCCCTTTGAGAATGTCCTCGCCTATCTTGTACACGTCTCCTGCGCCGACAGTGAGCACAATGTCACCGGGGTGCGCGATGGCGCGCAGCGCATCCTCCAGCACCTCGAAGGTCGGGCAGAAGATCGCGCCGTCTATCTTCCCGGCCAGCGCCGCCGAGGATATACCTATGGCGTTCTTCTCACGCGCGGCGAATATCTCCGCGAGGAAGAGTACGTCTGCGCGTTTGAGCTGCTCCACAAAATCGTCAAACAGCGCCGCGGTGCGTGAGTAGGTGTGCGGCTGGAAAACGAGCACGGTGCGCTTGTAATCAAGCTGTTCGACGGTATCGAGCAGAGCCTTCAGCTCGCCCGGATGATGGGCATAGTCGTCGTACACGTCGGCTCCGTTGTACTTGCCCTTGAACTCGAAGCGGCGTCCCGCGCCGTTAAAGCCGGCAAGTCCGTACTTGACCGCGTTCGGCCTCACGCCGAGACTGATCGCCGCGGCGGTGGCCGCCAGCGCGTTCTTCACATTGTGTATGCCGGGCACATGCAGCGTCACGTCGGTGAACAGCTTCCCCTTGTACATAATGTCGAATCTGGAGTTTGCGCCGATGAAGCGTACATTCTCGGCATAGACGTCGGCCTCGCGGCTCAAACCGAAGGTTATCAGCCTTGCGTTTATATCCTTCACGGCATCCATGGTGTTGACGTCGTCGCAGTTGGCAACAACGTAGCCGTATTCGGGTACACGCATCGCAAACTCCCTGAAGGAGTGCTTCACATCGTCCAGATCCCTGAAGAAATCCAGATGGTCGGCCTCTATGTTCAGTATCACCGCCACCGTCGGATGCAGCGACAGGAAGGAGTTATAGTACTCGCAGGCCTCCATGATGATGGTGTTGCCGTGTCCCACACGGTGTCCGGCCTTCAGCAGCGGCAGGGTGCCGCCGATCATGACGGTCGGGTCCTTATCGGCGGCCATCATGATGTGCGTACACATCGAGGTGGTCGTCGTCTTGCCGTGGGTGCCGCAGATGCACAGGGCGTTCTCGTAGTCCTTGGAGATCGCGCCCCAAGCCTGGGTGCGCTCAAAGACCGGGATACCCTTGGCCCGGGCGGTCTTTATCTCGGGGTTGTCGTCATGTACGGCCGCGGTGCGCACGACGAACTCAATGTCGTCGGTGATATTGTCGGCGCTGTGTCCGATATGCACGGGGATGCCTCTTGCCTCAATGCCGCGAACGTTGACGCCGTCGTTCATGTCGGAGCCGCTTATGTTCAGCCCCATGCCCTGCAGGACTTCCGCGAGGGAGGACATGGACACTCCGCCTATACCTATCAGATGACCCCTTCTTCCGGGGGAAAGAAAATTGTCAAATTCCATATATGTCTCCGTCAAAGTGTTTTTGCTCAATGAGTATTGCTACATAAGGCAAAAAATGATAAAATCAATTTACATACGGATGTAATTATAATACGCAGACGTATTTCTTGCAAGTAAATCTTATGCTGACGATCTTTTGTGTATTATCAACGTCCGGCAAGGAGTGAGGCCATGGCTGCCGTAAGCCCTCCCAAATATGTTAAGCACATTCTGGTATCCCTGCTGTCCCGCGGCTACGCCGCCTATCTTGTCGGCGGCTGTGTGCGTGATATAATGCTCGGCGTCCGTCCGCATGACTGGGATATATGCACTGCCGCCCTGCCCGAGCAGATCATGGAGATCTTCCCCGGCTCACGTCCGACAGGCATGAAGCACGGCACCGTGACCGTCGTTGTCGGCTCTCGCAGCGCCGAGGTCACGACCTTCCGCTCCGAGGGGAGCTACGCCGAT
The DNA here is from genome assembly GCA_029010715.1 of Clostridiales bacterium. Lineage (GTDB taxonomy): Bacteria > Bacillota > Clostridia > Oscillospirales > Oscillospiraceae > Limivicinus. The sequence continues at coordinate 3,694 of JAQXKZ010000026.1, read as the reverse complement.
CACCGTCACCCGGATATCGTACGTTTTGTCGGCGACCTGACCACCGACCTGGGCCGGCGGGATTTCACGATGAACGCGATGGCGATCTCCGCCGATGGCCTGATCGCCGACCCGTTCGGCGGGACGGACGACATAAAGGCCCGCTGCATCCGCTGCGTCGGCGACCCGGAGCGGCGCTTCGACGAGGATGCGCTGCGTATGTTCCGTGCCTTCCGCTTCTCGTCCCGGCTCGGCTTTGATATCGAGGCGGGCACGCTCGCCGCAATAAAAAAACGGGCCCCGCTGGCCGCCGGGCTCGCCGCTGAGCGTGTCAGAGACGAGACGGAAAGGATTATTCTGAGTCCCCGTCCGGAGACCCTGTGTCAGGTTATTGAGCTCGGGCTTCTCGACCGGTATCTCAACGGCAACGCCCGGCTTGACCCGGATACGTTTCACCGTATTTCCCTGCTCCCGAAGCGCGCGCCGGAGCGCTGGTCGGCCCTGTGCCGGCTGCTGCTCACCTCCCACGCGATCGCCTCGGTCAAAAACTTTCTGACCGCCCTCCGCCTTGACAACCGCAGCATCCGCTGCTGCTGCGGCGCCGCCGAGCTTCTGGCCTGTCCGTGTCCCGCCTCCGCGTTTGAATGGAAGCGCCAGCTCAGTCGTTACGGTACGGACAGCGTCTGCTGTTCCGCCCGCTGCCGCGACGCGCTGACCGGTACGAAGTGCTACCGCGCGCTCAGGGCTGTGCTCAAAAGCGGCGAGTGCTGCTCCATGAACGACCTCGCCGTCACCGGCGACGATCTCATGCGGCTCGGCCTGCGCGGCAGGGAGCTCGGCGAGATGCTCAATTTTCTTCTTGATTACGTTATGGAATACCCCGGCAACAACCGCCGTGAGCTTCTGCTGTCGCTCGCCTCGGCCTCGGAGGAATAACTATGGATTCCTGGAACAGCTTAAAAAACGACTGTGCCGCCTGCCGCGCCTGTTCGCTGTGCGAGACGCGGCGCAATCTTGTGTTCGGCGTCGGCAGCGAGCAGGCGCAGGTAATGTTCATCGGCGAGGGTCCCGGCGAGCAGGAGGACAAGCAGGGCGTACCCTTTGTCGGGCCCGCCGGTCACCTGCTTGACGACATGCTCGAAATGATCGACCTCGACCGCACGAAGGTATATATCGCAAACATCGTAAAGTGCCGCCCGCCCGGAAACCGCGACCCGCTCGGCATAGAGCAGGACGCCTGCTGGCCCTGGCTGGAGCGTCAGATTGCGCTGGTACAGCCGCGCATAATCGTCTGTCTGGGCCGTATCGCCGCGATGAAGATCATCAGGGACGATTTTCGCATTACGCGCGAGCACGGCCAGTGGTTCGATATAGACGGCCGGCGCGTGACAGCCACTTTCCATCCCTCCGCGCTGCTGCGCGACGTCGGTAAGCGCCCCGACGCCTTTATGGATCTGCGAAGCATAAGAAAGGAAATCAGAGCCGTCTGCGACGGAGTATACTGATTATAGCTTATGGTACAATTCAAAACCGTCACCCTCGGCGACAAATCCTGGGTCGACGAAATTGTTATGAATGAGAACAGTCCCAGCGCCGACTACAACTTCGGCAATATCTATATCTGGGACAAGCACTACCGCCAGCTGATCTGCCGCTGCGGCGACAGGATGCTGACAAAGCTCCGCTATGGAGGCAAGCCCACCTTCGTCTTTCCGGTCGGCTCGGGGCCGCTGCGCCCGGCGATCGAGGCCATACGTGAGTTCGCCGCCTTCAAGGGCTACCCGATGACCCTGCGCGGTATAACCGAAAAACACATGCTCATGCTCGAGGATGAGTATCCCGGGCGCTTCGAGTATACAGAGGACGTCGAGTGCGCCGATTATATATACCAGGCCGGAAAGCTCGCCACATACTCCGGCAGGGCTCTGCACGGCAAGAAGAACCACTGCAACCGCTTTGAGGCTGAGCATGACTGGAGCTTCGTACCGCTGACAAGAGAGCTGATACCCGACTGCCTCGACATGCTCAACATGTGGACCGAGACCAACCTTGACCGTCTCGATCCCAGCATACACCTTGAGCATGACGCGATTATCCGCGCCTTTGCCGTGTACGAAAAGCTTGGCCTCGAGGGCGGCGCGCTCCTCTCGGGCGGGAAGGTGATGGGCTTTTCCATCGGCGAGATGGCAAGTCGCGATACTTTCGACGTTCACTTTGAGAAGGCCGACATCAGCATAAACGGCGCGTACCCCATGGTCTGCCGCGAGATGACCCGGCTCGCCATGTCGCGCCACAGTGAGCTCAGGTATATAAACCGCGAGGACGACATGGGACTTGAGTCTCTGCGCATATCGAAGCTGTCGTACAAGCCCGAGTACCTTCTGAAGAAATACACCGCGAGGATGAAAGATGAATAAGTACACTGTCCGTGAGTACCGCCGCTCCGACATTCCCGCCATGACCGCGCTTTGGCAGGGCGTTTTCGGAGACACCGAGGAGCTAATCGGGAGCTTTATGGCCCTGCTGCAGGACATGGGCACCGCCGCCGTGGCCGAGCTTAACGGCTCCGTCGTCGGTGCTGCCTATGTCATTGCCGGCATGGAGCTCATCGGCGCAGGCGCCAGGCCGCCCGTCTGCGGCTACATCTACGCCGTCGCCGTTGATCCCGCCTGCCGCCGTCTCGGCATCGGCAGAGAGCTCACGCTGCGCTGCGCGGAGCTTGCGCGCCGGCGCGGCGCAGAGGTCATATGCACGCTTCCCGCCGAAGAGTCGCTCTACGGCTGGTACAGGGATGTTCTCGGCGTCGAATGCGTCCTGCGCAGGCGTCGCTTTGAGCTGCCCTGTTCCGCCGACGAGGGCGTCATGGAGCTCAGCTCCACCGAATACATGCTCTGGCGCGAAAGCATGCTGCGGGACAAATGTCATATGCACCCGTCGAACCCTACGCTCGAGTTTCAGCGCCGCTTCTGCAAAGCCCTCGGCGGCGGTCTCTATGCCTGCGGCAGCGGCATATGCTCGGCGTATCTTGAGAACGGCGCCGCCGTCATAAAGGAGCTTATCACCTCCGTACCGGGGGACGCCGGGACTATCGCCGCCTCTGTCGGCGCTTTCATAGGAGCGGAGCGCGCCGTGTACTTCCTTCCCGACGTGTCGGGCGAAGTCTATCTGGCAGCGCTTCCCGGCAGTATTCCGCCGGACTGTGTCTGGAATATCAGTTTCGACTGAGCGCAGCGCGCCGCTCTTTCGCTTTATTTATTTAAAATATTTTGGTGTTTAACAATTTTGAAACAATTTTGCGGTTTATTACGAAACATCTTTCGGGTATATTAATAACTGCAAGTAACAGTTTTTCATCTTTTTCATTTTGTCCTCAACCATATAAAACAAAACAGAGCGGATTCTCCGCTCTGTTTTGTTTTTCCGAAAAAGCGCATAAGGCGATTCCGGGCGGAAATCCGCCCTATAAAAGCCCATGAGTGTTCGACTCCCGTTGGACTAAGCTCACGGAAAGCGTCAAAGGCTTTGCACGGCGCGGCAGGCGCGGCAGGCCCCGCATTGCATCTCGGGTTTTCGGTACAAAGCGCCCCGCCGTGTGAAACGGCGGGGCGTTTATGTATAAGTTTATACTTTCTCTTTTTCCTCTTCGACCACAACTCTGGCTCCGCGGACGGATAGCCTGCCCGCGCAGTACAGGCCGACCGCCTGACTGAGCAGC
>JAQXKZ010000025.1 GCA_029010715.1 Clostridiales bacterium | reverse complement strand
ACGCGCTTTTGTATCTCGGCGGCGGAAATGCCTTTCCAATCAAGACTGTCGACGTCCCACTGCACTGCCGTCATGCCCATGCTGTTCACGGCGTTTATCACATGGTCGTCATATTCTCCGTATGGGCAGCGGAAGAGCGTGGGCGTGACGCCGGTCAGCTCGGCAATCTTCTCGTTGCAGGCGGTTATATCGGCAATGATGTCGCTGTGGCTCAGCTGCGAGAAGTGTGAATGCGTCGAGGAATGGTTCATTATCTCGTTGCCGTTTTCGGCGAGCGCGCGGACGGATTCAGGGTATTTATCCACCCAGTCGCCGACGACAAAGAAGGTCGTGTTTATATCGTATTTGTTGAGAATGTCTATGAGCGTCTGCGTGTCCTCGTTGCCCCACGCAGCGTCAAAGGACATGGCGACGACCCTGTCGTCCCGCTGCACGCAGTAAACCGGCAGTTGCCTGTTGGAGGCAGAGACACCGACAATCGCCGGGCTGTTCACCGTCCAGAATATGAGCACGACTATCAGCAGCGTACCCAAGGCGGACAGCACGCGCCTGTACCTGTGGAAAACACTTTTTTGCTCCGTCACTTTTCATCACTCCTTTTGGTACATCCTATGACGAGCCCGAGTGAAATATTAAAGCGCCGTTACGATCGTTCGTAATCGTAACGGCGCTGCTGGTCTTGTGCTATATTACTCGGCCTCTGTCGACTCCATTGCGTTGAAGCGCTCAAGGAAGCTGTGCTCGACTCCGCCGGTCTTGAAGCCGGGCATCGTGTCAAGGGCGACGGCGTGGATGCTGTTGAAGATGCTCTTTTCAATGTTCGGGTTGCCCTGACGCAGACGGCGCAGCAGAAGCTTGATCTCTTTCCGCTTCGAGACGTTGACGTCCCCTGTGTCCGCGGCACTCCTTTCCGTAAGGCGGCAGGCGCATTGGATAAACTCAAGGCTGTTGTCGCGCGCCCAGGCGATGATGTCGTCCTCATGCACGCAGTAGAGCGGGCGGATCAGCGTCATGCCCTCGAAGTTTGTGCTGTGCAGCTTCGGCAGCATGGCCTGAAGCTGAGAGCCGTAGAACATGCTGATGAGCGTCGTCTCGACCACATCGTTGAAATGGTGCCCGAGAGCGATCTTGCTGCAGCCGAGCTCCTGCGCGCGGCTGTACAGGTAGCCCCGGCGCATGCGGGCGCAGAGATAACAGGGGGATTTGCCGGCGCTGTCCGCAACTTCGAATATGTCGCTCTCGAAGATCGTGACGGGGATGTTCAGCAGCGCCGCGTTGCTCTCGATTTTTTGGCGGTTGAGCTCATTGTAGCCCGGGTCCATCACGAGAAAGACAAGCTCAAAGGGAAAGTCGCTGCGCTTTTGCAGCTGCTGCATGAGCTTTGCCAGCAGCATGGAGTCCTTGCCGCCGGAGATGCACACCGCGATCCTGTCGCCGGGCTGGATCATCTCGTACCGCTTCACCGCCTCGATGAACGGATTCCACAGCACCTTGCGGTATTTTGTTATAATGCTGCGCTCAACAAGCTGATATGGTTCAAGGGTTCTTGCCATGGGTAAGCCTCACTTATTTGTATATTTCGAGTATGCAGAAGTCACCTGTTTCCGCCCAATCCTGAATTGCGTAATGGCGGAGATAGATTTCGGCCTCCTGCTTGCTGTCAAACAGTCCGTTTTCATTCAGCCGCATAAAGTCGTCGGTGAACTCAGTTCCAGCTTCATCACAGCCGTGCCAGCGGCATAAAAACATACAGTCGCATATCGCAGAAAAGCCGTCGCCGCCGGGTGGATAGCAAACGTCATAGCCTAAGAAGTGCAGCCCGTACGGGATGTCCGCATCGGAACCGGCGGCTCTGACAAAAATCACTTCCAGATCGTTTCTGTCGCTCAGCGATTGGTATGTTTCCCGCATTTCATCATATGAGCACTGTGCCGCTTCACCGGTGGTATGAGCCAAAGGCTCCCGGTCAAGGCCGTTATAGACCTTTATGCTCTTGCTCTTTCCGGGCAGGGCATAAGGCGCGTGCTCTCCGAGCTGCTTGTGCTTTTGGATGTACCAGTCCTCGTACTTGCGGTATAGATATTCGTATTTGTAAACGATGCACGATTGCGAAAACAAAAAGTCAGGATCGTCTTTTGCTATGCTTATGCGGGTGATATCCTTTGTCAGGGTGAGAGCGTTTACAAATTCGCAGCGATATAGACTAACGGACATAACGCACTTCCCACAAATCAGACTGAAGATAATTTATTTTATCATAATGTGTTCAGCCATGCAAGGAAGGAAAAACGTTCGGCATACTACCGTGGCAGCGTGGGGCGTTAGTAAAAAAGCGTGTTAAAATAGTGCTGACGGCAAGGAGATAGCGGGAGTTGACCTGCGCTGCGTGTGCGCCCGCGGGCGCCATGCAAGCGAGTCGCGGCACAGCGGGCAATATGGCGGGAGTTGACCTGCCGTGCGCGGCAGGCCGCCTCGGGTTGCAAAGCGCTCCCAGCGCTTTGCCAAGAGCCCTCGGGTTCAACTCCCACTTGGCCATAAAATATCCCCCTCACCGTAAGGTGAGGGGTATATTTTAGGGGGGAGATGGCGGGAGTTGAACCCGCGTCCGAAAGCACTTTAACAGGAACTTCTCCGGGCGCAGACGGTTATTTGTATTCCCTTGCTTCCGCGGGAGCCGTCACCCTCGAAAGCTTGGTAGCTTCATTGTTCATGGTGCGCTCAAAGCTTTGCGCACGCACGTGCACCACTTGTCGACGCTCCGTTCCGGGCCGTGGTCCTCCCGGAGGGAACGCTCGCTAATTAAGCAGCGAGAAGAACTTCGTTGTCGTTGTTCTTTAATTTATAAAGGTTGCCCATTTTATGGATGGTAGGCGCATCCGCCCGCTATTCCTGCCTCCGCACCCCCGTCGAAACCGTTACATCCCCTCGTCTCGTCAAACAAACTCAAGGGGTCATTTGGTATCGCAAGCGAAACCAAATCGACCGGTTGAGTTTGTTTTCCTCTCAGCCTTGAAGCAGACGCTTCAAGGCTGTTAAGAAAGCGTAGCTTGGTGTTAAGCTATGAACTCATTGGGAAAACCGGCTGTATCAATGCTCCTCTCAAAAGTGAAAGCCCAGCTTTCACTTTTGTAAAGAACGTAAAAAGTAGGGGTAGGGCAGGTGGATTATTCTTTTACCGGTTCGGGATAATCGACGCCGAGAGTGTCGACCGTGACCTTCTTCATGACCTGAGGGATACGCGGCTTGTCATTGTAGTCGGTACGGACGGAACAGATCTTATCGACTTCCTCGATGCCCTCAATGACCTTGCCGAAGGCAGCGTACTGGCCGTCGAGATGCGGGGCATCCTCATGCATGATGAAGAACTGACTGCCCGCGGAATTGGGAGCCATGGTGCGTGCCATGGAGAGCACGCCGCGGCTGTGGAGCAGGGAATTGTCAAAGCCGTTTGCCTTGAACTCGCCGCGGATGCAGTAGCCCGGGCCGCCGGAGCCGATGCCCTTGGGGTCGCCGCCCTGGATCATAAAGCCGGGGATGACGCGGTGGAAAATAAGCCCGTCATAGAAGCCGCTCTTTACAAGGGAGATGAAGTTGTTGACGGTGTTGGGAGCGACCTCGGGATAAAGCTCAGCCTTCATGACTGCACCGTCTTCCATTTCAAAGGTGACTATGGGATTGCTCATGAGTAATTCCTCTCTTTCATTGCTCTGTCGATATCGCGCTTGGATTCACGGTCGGCCTCGCTGTCGCGCTTGTCGTGCAGTTTTTTGCCCTTGCACAGGCCAAGCTCCACCTTGACGCGGCTGTCCTTGAAATACAGCGACAGCGGAATGAGCGCGACGCCGTCCTGCATCACGCGCGCCTGAAGCTTGAGTATCTCGCGCTTGTGCATCAGCAGCCTGCGCGGCCGAACCGGGTCTTTGTTGAAAATGTTGCCGTGCTCATAGGGGCTTATGTGCATCCCGCGGACGAAAAGCTCGCCGTCCTTGATGGTGCAGAAAGAATCCTTGAGGTTTACCTGACCAGCCCGGATCGACTTGACCTCGGTACCTGCCAGCTCAATGCCGGCCTCGAAGCGCTCCAGCACGAAGTATTCATGGAAAGCCTTCCGGTTTTTGCTGATCTCCTTTATACCGGTCTGCCTCGGCAAAGCGCTCACTTCCTTTCCGCGCACATACGCCTGTCTGTTTGCTGGAATATTATAGCACAGGACACCGGAAAATAAAAGAACATTTTGTTAAAGACAGTGAGCCCATCAGTGTTTGACCCGCCGCCGGTATGTACCGCGCTGCTGCCGCGGGGGACGGGGGCGCGCGAGCAGCAGGCACCCGCTGCCGGATTCAAAAAGCTCTGCCTCCATGTCGCCCCACGGGCGCAGCCCAGCGGAGCGCAGGCACAGGCGCACCAAGCCGCGGATATCCCCGGCTTCTCCGTCGGCAAGTGATATAGCCACGCCGTCTGATGATACAAATTCTGTTACCATACTGTAATTAATCATCTCCGTTTATTGAAGCAATTCTGCATTTTCGCCAATGTCGGGGGCTGATTAGTATGATACTTAAACAAAAAATGATTTTCCATGCAAAAATTATGGAAATCCGCGGGATAGTGTGATATACTTTCTGAGGATTATGTAAATCAGATTATTTGATACATATGGAGAATATAAAATGGAACTGACAGAAAAGCAGGTAAGCAGCGAGCTTAAATACAAAGGCGTCATCGTTGACGTATATCTTGACAGGGCGGAGCTCTGCGATGGGAAGATCGCGAGACGCGAGGTCGTGAAGCACCCCGGCGGCGTCACGGTGCTCCCGGTCGACAGTGACGGGATGTGCTACATGGTGCGCCAGTACCGCTACCCGGCAGGCAAGACCCTGCTGGAGACTCCGGCCGGCAAGCTCGAGTACGGCGAGGAGCATCTCAGCTGCGCGGTGCGCGAGCTTTCGGAGGAGACGGGCTTTTCGGCAGACGAGCTTATTGACCTTGGCTGCTGCTACACCTCGCCCGGCTTCTCGACGGAGATCATCCATGTCTACCTCGCGCGCGGACTCCACGCCGCCAAGTGCCATCCGGATGAAGGCGAGTTTCTGAACGTCGAGAAGTATAGCTTCGACACGCTGACGCAGATGGTCGCGGACGGCAAAATAGAGGACGCGAAGACCGTTATCGCGATCCTCAAGGCGGCAAAGTACCTCAAGTAAAACCGGCCTAAAAATATAAATGTTGATATTGCAGGACTTTTGTGGTAAAATCTGAAATTGGTCGGCCTGTATGCGGGCCGCATCCGACAGTATCGGAAGGTGCTTATATTGGAAAAGTATGTTATTAACGGAGCTACAACGCTGCACGGCGAGGTCGAAATAAGCGGCGCAAAGAACGCGGCAGTGGCGATAATCCCGGCGGCTCTGATGGTGGACGGCGTCTGCTGCATAGAGAATATCCCGCAGATAAGCGATACGGACATGCTCCTCACCATCCTCAAGGAGCTTGGCGCAAAGATCCGCTATATCAATAAATCCACGATAGAGATAGACGCGAGGAACGCGACCTATAAGGACGCTCCCTATGACCTGATGCGCAAGATCAGGGCGTCGTATTATCTCATCGGCGCAATGCTCGGCCGCTTCGGCAGCGCAAAGACAACCATGCCCGGCGGCTGCAACTTCGGTGTGCGCCCCATAGACCAGCATATCAAAGGCATGACCGCCCTTGGCGCTGACGTTGACGTAAAGAACGGCTTCGTCTACGCCGACGCGAGGGACGGGAGACTCCACGGTGCGCGCATTTATCTGGACAAGGTATCCGTCGGCGCAACGATGAATATCATCATTGCCGCGGCGCTTGCTCAGGGCAGGACGATAATCGAGAACGCTGCACGTGAGCCGCACATTGTCGATCTTGCAAACTTCCTCAACTCCATGGGCGCAGACATCCGCGGCGCGGGCACCGACACCGTCAAGATAAACGGCGTCGATAAGCTCCACGGCGGCAGCTACGCCATCATCCCGGATCAGATCGAGGCCGGAACATATATGGTCGCCGCGGCGGCTACCGGCGGTGAGGTCCTTTTGAAGAACGTCATTCCCCGCCACCTTGAGTGCATCAGCGCAAAGCTCAGGGAGACCGGGACGATCGTTCAGGAAAATGAAGATTCTGTGCTCGTCAAGGGTGCAAGCACACTCCGCCGCGTGAATGTCAAGACGCTGCCGTACCCCGGCTTCCCGACGGATATGCAGCCGCCTATGGGTACGCTCCTGTGCCTTGCAAACGGCACCTCGGTCATCACCGAGGGCGTGTACGATAACCGCTTCAAGTATATGAACGAGCTGCGCAAAATGGGCGCAGAGGTTCAGGTCGACGGCAGAGTCGCCGTTATCGAGGGCGGCAGAAGACTGACCGGCGCTCTGGTTCAGGCCTGTGACCTGCGTGCGGGCGCGGCGATGGTCATCGCCGGTATGTGTGCCGTCGGTACCACGATCGTGGAGGACATCCATTATATCGAGCGCGGCTATGAGGACTTTGTCGGCAAGCTCAACGCACTGGGTGCGGATATCAAGATCGTTGATTTCCCGGACAATGACGATTCGGAGAAGATAATTTCGGTAGTCTGATGAGAATATGCATATTTGCCAGCGGTTCCGGCGGCAACTCCCTGCTGCTCTCTGACGGGAGCACGCATGTGCTGGTCGACGCGGGGATCTCCATGCGCAGAATAGAAGCATCGCTGCGCGAAGCGGGCATTGCAATGAGTGATATTACCGGAGTGCTCATCACGCATGAGCACTCCGATCATATTTCGGGGCTGAAAATGCTGCTGAAGTATCACCAAGTGCCCGTGTACGCTCCGCATACGGTCGCAAACCATATGCGCGGTATGCTCCCGGATATTGACGGGAGCCTGAACATAATAGAGGTCGGCAGCGTGTTTGAGCTCGGCTCGCTCCGCGTGCGCGCGTTCCACACCCCGCACGATACGGATGAGAGCGTCGGCTACCGCTTCAGCGGAACCGGCAGCTTCGCCATCGCAACGGACATGGGGCATGTGACCGATGAAGTGCTTGACGGTCTTACCGGCGCGGAGACTGTGCTTATCGAGTCGAACCACGACATCGATATGCTCAGCTATGGGCCGTATCCCGTGTACCTCAAGCGGCGCATCCTGTCCGACCGCGGCCATCTTTCCAATAAGGACTGCGCCGTGCTCGCAAGGCATCTCGCGGAAAACGGGACGACACGCATCATCCTCGGCCACCTCAGCAAGGAGAACAACACGCCTGAGACAGCGCTGTCGGAGTCGCGCGCCGCGCTTGACGGTACGCGCGCGGAGCTTTACTGCGCGCCGAGCAGCGGATTTATGAGCTTTGAAATAGGGGAGACACAGCCGTGCTGTCTGTGAAATTCATCTGCGTCGGCAGGATGCGGGAAAAGTTTTATATCGATGCCTTTGCCGAGTATGAAAAGCGTCTGCGCTCGCTCTGCCGCTTCGAGCTTGCGGAACTCACGGAGCAGCGGCTGGGCGATAATCCGTCGAGCGCGGAGATATCCGCCGCACTTGACAGAGAAGCGCAGGATATCCTGAAGGCCATCCCGGCGGATGCTTTTGTCACGGCGATGTGCGTCGAGGGCAGGCAGATGCCGAGCGAGGGCATGGCAAAGCTCATCGCTGAGCGCGAGAATTCCGGCAAACCGAAGCTGTGCTTTGTGATCGGCGGCTCGTTCGGGCTTTCGGATAAGGTCAAGAGCAGGGCGGATATGAAGCTCAGCATGTCGCAGATGACCTTTCCGCACCATCTCGCCCGCGTGATGCTGATAGAGCAGCTCTACCGCGGCTTCAAGATAAACGAAGGCTCAAGGTATCATAAGTAACAAGACTGCCGTACTATGCGGCAGTCCGCCGAAAAACTGAACGAACTTTTGTGCTTTGTGTACAAAAGTTTGCGAAAATGATCTTTGTGCTTGACAATGGGAAAAAATGTGGTAATATACATTTGTTGCTGATGCGGGCATAGCTCATCCGGTAGAGCGCCACCTTGCCAAGGTGGAGGTAGCGAGTTCGAGCCTCGTTGCCCGCTCCATTAAAGCCTATTGCGAAAGCAGTAGGCTTTTAGTTTAATATTCCGCGGGTATGATGGAATTGGCAGACATGCGAGATTTAGGTTCTCGTGCCGAGAGGCGTGCAGGTTCGACCCCTGTTACCCGCACCACCATGGTCAGCCCAATTTGATGACGCTGCGTCAAACGCAGTGTCATCAAAATTGGCCGACAAGCCTTGCGCGAGAGAGGAGACTTGAAACCGCGCTGCGGCGCGGGGCCGCCTCGGGTAGAAACGTGCCACCGGCACGTTTCTAAGAGCCCTCGGGAGTTCAAGTCTCTATATGAATAAAAATAACAGCCCCTCCAAACGGATGAGCTGTTATTTTGGTGCGAGAGAGGAGACTTGAACTCCCACGTCGGTTGACACACGCCCCTCAAACGTGCCTGTCTACCTATTCCAGCACTCTCGCATATTTGGCCGATGCGCTGACTACATTTAAAGCCGTCCGCATTACTCGGCGTGCCACATCTAAGGCATGGAGAATTATAGCAGATTATTTGGATTTGTCAAGGGTAAATTTCGACTTTTTGAAATTTTTTCTTTTCGGAGCGGTTTAACAGCCGCTCCGAAAAGAAAACCGATCATTCGGCATCTGTATGCATACCTGCTGCGCCTGTGTCCCCATTAGCGGAAAGCAGCTGCGCAAACAGCACTATACCGAGCATGAGCGCGACGATAAGCGCCCGCGCGCCGTGATCCATAAGCAGGAGGTAGCGCATCTTCAGATAGGCATGGTAGCCGAGCAGGGACGCGAACTGCGTGAGCGGCGCGGCAGCGGCGTACTTAACATAGGCGTATGCCATGACGACTGTCAGCACGTCGGCAGCAAAGAAATAGCGGTCATGCATGTGCGGCAGCAGAAAAGGGATACCCACGGCGAAAAGCACGGACACCGCGACGATCACGCCGTTTGTGATACTGCGGCGCTTTATGGCACAGACAGCAAGTATCACACACATGAACACGAACGCGGCAATGATGCCCACGCGCGATGCAGCGGCAAGGTCGGTCACGCTCGGGTCGTACTGGAAGAAAGCATATACTGAGGGGGAATTATAGTTGAGCCCATCGCCGATGCTGCCTGTCTGGCTCGCATACAGGGTGAGCGTCTCAAGAAAGGGCTTCCCGAGCGCAACGGCGGGGAGCACGAGCAGAACATAGAATACCGGGAAGAGCAGGAAGTGCCAGAGCTTATACTTGCCCTTCAGCCACAGAACAGCCATGACCGGGAGCAGGAACACCGCCTGAAGCTTGAAGCCAAAGGACAGCGTGAAGAACAGTACTGACAGGATCGGCCTGTCGTCAAGTGCAAAATATATCGCAAGCACGGCGAGCGCGACATAGATGCTGTCGCACTGCGCCCAGAGCGAGCCGTTGAGGATCACCGTCGGCAGGAAGAGAACAGTAAAGAAGCAGGCGATGCGCGCCGGGATGCTCTCCCTGACCTTGCCGAGCAGCATCATCGCGCCGTAGGCAAGCAGCACATCAAAGAATATGCTCAGCAGCTTTATCAGATAAAGGTCGTTTATCGACGAATAGGAGAACAGACACAGGAAGTAGAGGTACGGGATATTGTAATTTCCCAGCGGATAATGCAGCGCTTTGAAGCCGCCGTTCTGCCGGTAGAAATCCACCCACTTGCTGAGAAAGTCCTTATAATCGAGCGTCACATAGTCAAGGCACAGCCCACGCACGGTGAATGCGGCGGCGATCAGCAGCACCGAAACGAGCACAGCACGCCTGCTTTTCAAAACTCCCGCACGCAGCAGGAGCAGAAAAGCGAACAGTGCCTCGGCGATCAGTATCAGGATAACTCTGAAGTCCATACAAACCTCTTACACATTCTAAAAATACAGTTTATTTTTTACCATAAGCCGCCTGACAAATCAACGCGGATACTGTAAAACATTTGAAAACACGTATATAGTTTACATAATTCAAATTACATAACGTGAAAGAAAGCTAACGACGAATAGAAACAAAAAAGTCAAGGCATATCACCTTGACGAAAACCACGATTTTACAAAATAATCCTTGACTTTGCAGTACCTGCGATGGTAAAATAGAGCGCTATGTGTATTGGGAGGGGTATCTATGCCCTTTTCCACTGACAAAGCAAGTATACCATCGCCGAAGTGTTAAATCAACACCGGCTGCAAAGAGTCTGACAACACAGCCGGGCGTTTGCAATTACTTATAAGGAGAGTGCGCCAATGCCAAAAGATGTCCTCTACGGCAAGACTTTGAGAAAAAGCTTTGCCCGCACCCAGGAGATCAGGGAGATGCCCAATCTGCTGGAAATCCAGAAGAGTTCCTACAAGTGGTTTTTGGAAACGGGTCTGAGAGAGGTCTTTAAGGATGTTGATTCCGTAACTGACTACTCCGGCAATCTGGAGCTGAGCTTTATTGACTACTCTATGAACGAGAAGCCGAAGTACGACGAGGAGGAGTGCAAGGCGAGAGACGCCACGTACGCCGCCCCCCTCAAGGTCAGGGTTCGTCTGCGCAATAAGGAGACGGAGGAGATCAAGGAACAGGAGATCTTCATGGGCGACTTCCCGCTCATGACCGACGGCGGCACCTTCATCATCAACGGTGCCGAGCGCGTTATTGTTTCCCAGATCGTCCGTTCCCCCGGCGTTTACTTTGACAAGACCACCGACAAGGCCATGATAAACACCTACGCCGCAACGGTCATCCCGTACCACGGCGCATGGCTGGAGTACGAGACCGACGCAAACGACGTGTTCTATGTCCGTATAGACAAGAACCGCAAGCTCCCCATCACCTGGTTCATCAAGGCCATGGGTGCTTACGACGAGAACCGCCCCTCCACCTGGCTCAGCTGCGTGAAGGATCCCTTCGTCGGCGTCACCACCAATGAGCGCATCAAGGAGGTCTTCGGCGAGGACGAGCGTATCATCTCCACTCTCGACAAGGACACCTGCGACACCCGCGATGAGTGCCTGCTTGAAATTTACCGCAAGCTGCGTCCGGGCGATCCTCCCACGGTCGAGTCCGCGGAGACCCTGCTCGACGGTCTGTTCTTTGACCGCCGCCGCTATGAGATATCCGACGTCGGCCGCTATAAGTTCAACAAGAAGCTCTCACTCTTCCCGCGCATCGCGGGCTTTGAGCTGGCAGCTCCTGTGGCAGACCCCTTCACGGGCGAAATTCTTGCCGACGCCGGCGATATCATCAGCCGCGACAAGGCACGTGAAATTTCCGACGCCGGTGTTATCGACGTTCTCCTCAATGTCGACGGCAAGACCGTGCGCGTTTTCTCCAACGGCATGGTGGACATTTCCCGCTATGTGGACTTTGACCCGGCAGAGCTCGGCATCAAGGAAAAGGTTCGCGGCATCGTTATGAAGGAGCTCTGCGAGAAGTTCCAGGGTGACGCGCTCAAGGACGCTATCCGTGAGAATATCGACGTGCTTATTCCCAAGCACATCGTTAACGACGATATTTTCGCCTCCGTCAATTACCTCGACTGCCTTGCTCACGGCATCGGCGAAGCGGACGATATCGACCACCTCGGCAACCGCCGCGTCCGCTGCGTGGGCGAGCTGCTCCAGAACCAGTTCCGCATCGGCTTCAGCCGCATGGAGCGCGTTATCCGCGAGCGCATGACCCTGCAGGATCTGGACATCGTCACTCCCCAGAGCCTTATCAATATCCGCCCCGTGACCGCAGCCATCAAGGAGTTCTTCGGCTCCTCGCCGCTGAGCCAGTTCATGGATCAGACCAACCCTCTGGCAGAGCTTACCCACAAGCGCCGTATGTCCGCTCTCGGCCCCGGCGGCCTCTCCAGAGAGCGCGCGAGCTTCGATGTCCGAGACGTTCACTACAGCCACTATGGCCGTCTCTGCCCGATAGAGACTCCTGAAGGCCCGAACATCGGCCTTATAAATTACCTTGCCTCCTATGCGAGAGCCAATGAGTACGGCTTCCTCGTCGCCCCATACCGCAAGGTCGAGAAGGGCACCTGCCGCCTCACCGATCAGGTCGACTACATGACCGCTGACGTTGAGGATCAGTACGTTGTCGCTCAGGCCTCCGAGCCCGTCGATGAAAACGGCTGTCTGCTCAACAAGCGTGTAACCTGCCGTCACCGCAACGATACGATCGAAGTCAACCGTGAGGATGTCGACTATGTCGATATAAGCCCCAAGATGATGATCTCGATCGCGACGGCGATGATTCCCTTCCTTGAGAACGACGACGCGAACCGTGCTCTGATGGGCGCGAACATGCAGCGTCAGGCAGTTCCTCTTATGACCACTCAGGCGCCTATCGTTGCCACCGGCATCGAGCATAAGTGCGCCGTTGACTCCGGCGTCTGCATCCTCGCTGAGGACAGCGGCACCGTCACGAGAGTCGACGCGAAGTATATCACCGTCCGGTACGACGGCGGCGAGACCAAGGACTATAAGCTCATCAAGTTCGCCCGTTCCAACCAGGGCACCTGCATCAACCAGCGTCCCATCGTCTCCGCCGGTCAGCGCGTGGAGAAGGGCGACGTCATGGCTGACGGCCCCAGCACCTCCAACGGCGAAATTTCCCTCGGCAAGAACATCCTTGTCGGCTACATGAACTGGGAAGGCTACAACTACGAGGACGCTATCCTGCTCAACGAGCGCCTTGTCATGGAGGACGTGTTCACCTCCATCCATGTCGAGGAGTACGAGTGCGACGCGCGCGACACCAAGCTTGGACCCGAGGAGATCACCCGCGATATTCCCGGCGTCGGTGACGATGCTCTCAAGTACCTTGACGAGCGCGGCATCATCATGGTCGGCGCGGAGGTCACTGCCGGTGATATCCTTGTCGGCAAGGTCACCCCGAAGGGCGAGACCGACCTGACCGCTGAGGAGCGCCTGCTGCGCGCTATCTTCGGTGAAAAGGCCCGCGAAGTGCGCGACACCTCGCTCAAGGTCCCCCACGGCGAGAGCGGCATAATCGTCGACGTCAAGGTCTTCACACGCGAAGCCGGTGACGAAATGAGCCCCGGCGTCAATCAGGTCGTCCGCGTCTATATCGCCCAGAAGCGTAAGATCTCCGTCGGCGATAAGATGGCCGGCCGCCACGGCAACAAGGGCGTTGTCTCCCGCATCCTTCCGCGTGAGGATATGCCTTACCTGCCCGACGGTACCCCGCTGGATATCGTGCTGAATCCGCTGGGCGTTCCGTCCCGTATGAACATCGGTCAGGTACTTGAAGTCCACCTTGGCTACGCCGCTCAGGCGCTCGGCTGGAAGGTCGCAACGCCTACCTTCAACGGCGCGAACGAGACCACCATCCGCGAGACTCTGCGTCAGGCAGGTCTGCGTGAGGACGGCAAGAGCACCATGTACGACGGCCGCACCGGTGAGAAGTTCGATAACGACGTCACCGTCGGCTGGGTCTACTTCCTCAAGCTCCATCATCTGGTCGATGATAAGATCCATGCCCGTTCCACCGGCCCCTACAGCCTCGTCACTCAGCAGCCTCTGGGCGGCAAAGCCCAGTTCGGCGGCCAGCGCTTCGGCGAAATGGAAGTCTGGGCGCTCGAAGCTTACGGCGCAGCCTACACCCTGCAGGAGATACTCACCGTCAAGTCCGACGATGTCACCGGGCGTGTCAAAACCTACGAGGCTATTGTCAAGGGCAACAACATCCCGCAGCCCGGCGTGCCCGAATCCTTCAAGGTCCTCATCAAGGAGCTCCAATCCCTGTGTCTGGATATCCGCGTTCTGGATAAGGACGGCAACGAGATCGAGCTCAAGGACGACGATGACGATGATTTCATCCCCGACATGAAGGACGAGCTTTACTCTGCCGACGACAGCGAGATCGAGGCCGAGGGCTTCAGCATCGAGGATATCCCCGAAGACGAGCTGGAGGACGACTACAGCTCCAATGACTACAACAGCGAGGAGGATATGTAATGAGCTACACACCGTTTGACGCGATACAGATAGGCATTGCCTCCCCTGATATGATCCGCAGCTGGTCCTACGGCGAGGTCAAGAAGCCGGAGACCATCAACTACCGTACCCTCAAGCCCGAACGCGACGGTCTGTTCTGCGAACGCATCTTCGGACCGACCAAGGACTGGGAGTGCCACTGCGGTAAGTATAAGAAGATCCGCTACAAGGGCAAGATCTGCGACCGCTGCGGCGTCGAGGTCACCAAGAGCAAGGTCAGGCGTGAGCGTATGGGTCATATCGACCTTGCCGCCCCTGTCTCCCACATCTGGTACTTCAAGGGCATACCCAGCCGCATGGGTCTTATGCTCGACCTTACCCCGAGAATGCTTGAGAAGGTCCTGTACTTTGCAAACTATATAGTTATCGACCCCGGCTTCACTCCGCTTGAGCGCTGCCAGATCCTCACCGAGCGTGAGTACCGCGACATGCGCGAGAAGTATGAGGACGATTTTAAGGCCGGTATCGGCGCAGAAGCCATCAAGGAGCTGCTCTCCCAGATCGACTGCGACGAGCTCGCAAAGCAGCTGCGTGAGGAGCTCAAGACCGCCGGCGGCCAGAAGAAGGCCAAGCTCGTCAAGCGTCTCGAGGTCGTCGAGGCATTCCGCGCGAGCGGCAATCGCCCCGAGTGGATGATCATCGACGTTCTGCCGGTCATCCCGCCCGAGATCCGCCCGATGGTCCAGCTCGACGGCGGCCGCTTTGCGACCTCCGACCTGAACGATCTGTACCGCCGCGTCATCAACCGCAACAACCGCCTGAAGAGACTCCAGCAGCTCAACGCGCCTGACATCATCGTGCGCAATGAGAAGCGCATGCTTCGGGAAGCGGTCGACGCTCTGATAGACAACGGCCGCCGCGGCAGAGCCGTCACCGGCGCAAACTCCCGCGCGCTCAAGTCCCTGAGCGATATGCTCAAGGGCAAGCAGGGACGCTTCCGTCAGAACCTGCTCGGCAAGCGTGTCGACTATTCCGGCCGTTCCGTTATCGTTGTCGGCCCCGACCTCAAGATATACCAGTGCGGCGTTCCTAAGGAAATGGCCATCGAGCTCTTCCGTCCCTTCGTTATGAAGAAGCTGGTCGAGGACGGCGTTGCCAACAACATCAAGTCCGCAAAGAAGATGGTCGACAAGCAGCGCACCGAGGTGTGGGACGCCCTTGAGGACGTTATCAAGGAACACCCCGTCCTCCTCAACCGTGCGCCTACTCTGCATCGTCTCGGCATTCAGGCTTTCGAGCCTATCCTCGTTGAGGGCCGCGCGCTGCGTCTGCACCCGCTGGTCTGCACCGCTTACAATGCCGACTTTGACGGCGACCAGATGGCTATCCACCTGCCGCTGTCCGCCGAGGCTCAGGCCGAGGCCCGTATTCTCATGCTCTCGGCAAATAACCTCCTGCGTCCGCAGGACGGTCACCCCGTCACCGTCCCCACTCAGGATATGATCCTCGGCTCCTACTACCTGACCATGGTCCGTATCGGCTCCGCCGAGAAGGGCGCCGAGCGCCTTATCGTCGACGACCCCGGCGACACCGGTCTTGAAGCCGGCAGCATCGTTGACGGCGACGAGCTTTATCAGGCGAACCTCCAGGCGAAGCGGGACGGCAAGACTCCCGCGACCTATAAGCCGACCCTTATCTACCGCGATTCCAATGAGGCTATCATGGCCTATAACGAGGGCGTCGTCGGCCTGCACGCGCCTATCCGCCTGAGAGTCACCAAGACCGTGGACGGCGTCGAGGTCCAGAAAACCATCGTCACCACCGTCGGCCGCATCATCTTCAACGAGCCGATACCGCAGGATCTGGGCTACGTCGACCGCAGCGATCCAAACCACGCCTTCGATCATGAGATCGGCTTCCAGGTCGGCAAGAAGCAGCTGGGCGATATCATTGACCGCTGCATCCAGAAGTATGGCTTTACTATCTCCGCCGAGGTGCTTGACAGTATCAAGGCTCTGGGCTACAAGTACTCCACAAAGGGCGCCATCACCATATCCGTCGCCGATATGACCGTCCCGAGCGCGAAGTACGAGATGATCGAGGCCACCGAAAAAGAGGTCGTCAACATCGAGCGCCAGTACAAGCGCGGCTTCATCACCGACGATGAGCGCTACCGTCTGGTCGTAGCCGAATGGGAAAAGACCACCAAGGAAGTCACCGATGCTCTGAGCGACAGCCTTGACGAGTACAACCCCATTTATATGATGGCCAACTCCGGTGCCCGAGGCTCCATGAACCAGATCCGTCAGCTTGCCGGTATGCGCGGCCTGATGGCCAACACCGCCGGTAAGACCATCGAAATACCCATCAAGTCCAACTTCCGTGAAGGCCTTTCCGTTCTGGAATACTTTATTTCCACCAGAGGCGCGCGTAAAGGTATGGCCGATACCGCTCTGCGTACCGCGGACTCCGGTTACCTGACCCGCCGCATGGTCGATGTCTGCCAGGAAGTCATCATCCGCGAGAAGGACTGCGGCACCACCGAGGGCGTCTGGGCCGGCGCTGTCTATGACAGGGGCCAGCTCGTTGAATCCTTCGGCACCAGCATCCACGGCCGCTTCCCTGCGAAGCCCATAACCGATCCCACGACCGGCGAGCTTCTCTTCGATACCGACCATATGCTCATGCCCGAGGACGCCGACGTTCTTGAGGCCCACGGTATCCACAAGGTCTATATCCGCAGCGTGCTCACCTGTGAAGCCGCCAGCGGTGTCTGCGCAAAGTGCTACGGTATCAACCTCGCCATCGGTCGCCCGGTCAACATGGGCGAAGCCGTCGGCGTCATCGCCGCCCAGTCCATCGGCGAACCCGGTACTCAGCTGACCATGCGTACCTTCCACACCGGCGGCGTCGCGGGCGACGATATAACCCAGGGTCTTCCCCGTGTCGAGGAGCTGTTCGAGGCCCGCAAGCCCAAGAAGATGGCGACCCTCTCCGAGATCTCCGGCACCGTCACCATTGACGAGGCCAAGAAGGGCGTCATGTATTCCATCTCCGTTACCAACGAGGACGAGGGCGCTACCGTTGTCTACACCGTGCCGCACTCCGCCGGTATCCTCGTCCACAACGGGGACCATGTCGATAAAGGCCAGGAGCTCACCTCCGGCGCTCTCAACCCGCATGATGTTCTGCGTATCCGCGGCGTGAACGATGACGAGTTCGGCCGCCAGGGTGTGCGCAGCTATATCACCAGTGAGGTCCAGAAGGTCTACCGCCAGCAGGGCGTCGATATCAACGACAAGCATATCGAAGTCATTGTCCGTCAGATGATGCGCAAGGTCAGAGTCGAAGAGTCGGGCAGTACCGAGCTGCTCTCCGGCGCGACCGTCGACATTTCCGTGTTCAAGGAGGCCAACCGCAAGATCGACGAGCGTATCGCTGCCGGCGAAGAGGGCCTGACCTACGCTACCTGCACTCAGCTGCTCATGGGTATCACCAAGGCGTCTCTGGCGACCGAGAGCTTCCTGTCCGCCGCCTCCTTCCAGGAGACTACCAAGGTTCTGACCGATGCCGCTATCAAGGGCAAGGTCGACCACCTTGTCGGACTGAAGGAGAACGTCATCATAGGCAAACTGATCCCCGCCGGTACCGGCCTTTCCGTCTACCGCGACTTTGAGGAAAAGACCGATGACACCATCGCACAGGAACCCGAGGAATATGTCGACCTGAGCGCTCTGGTCAGCAAGAGCAACGCGCTCTGATAAAACAGCAGCCGGCCCGGTCCGGTTTCATAGAGGTGAACAGGCGCCCGACCGGCTTATGCCGGCCGGGCGCCCGTGCGATCCTTAAGCGTTAAGTAAAGACCGCCGTAAGAAAGAATCATATAATTTTTTCCAACAAAAATTCTTGACTAAAATTGTGAAATATGCTAATATCAGAACTTGCGTGGGTATCTGCGCGCCCAATCGCAAGATGCACAAAAAACCTGAGTTTTCAATGCTTTTTGTGTGAAAACTGCGCAGCCTCACGACAATTGAAGAAAGGAGAAAAAAATGCCTACCTTTAACCAGCTGGTGAGAAAAGGCAGAGAAAAGGTCACCTACAAGTCCACCTCTCCTGCAATGCAGAAGGGTCTGAACACTCTGAAGAACAAGGAGACCGACCTGAGCGCTCCTCAGAAGAGAGGCGTATGCACCGCAGTGCGTACCTCCACTCCCAAGAAGCCTAACTCCGCTCTGCGTAAAATCGCCCGTGTCCGTCTGACCAACGGCTACGAAGTTACTGCGTACATCCCCGGTATCGGCCATAACCTTCAGGAGCACTCCGTGGTTATGATCCGCGGCGGCCGTGTTAAGGACCTTCCTGGTGTCCGTTACCACATCATCCGCGGTACGCTCGACGCTCAGGGCGTCAACGGTCGTATGCAGGCCCGTTCCAAGTACGGCGCGAAGAGACCCAAGGCTGCAAAGAAGAAGTAAAATCAACTTCAGCGGCAATTTTGCCCTGTAGTTTATCTATATATTATTTATGTGGATAGACCTCGGGGCGCAACGGACGCGTAGGCGTTCGAGTACCTGTGATTCCATTTTTTAATGAAGGAGGGAAGAAACGTGCCCAGAAGAGGTAATGTTCCCAAAAGAGAAATCTTGCCCGATCCTATGTATAACAGCGTTCTGGTGACCAAACTCATCAACGGCGTTATGCTCGACGGCAAGAAGGGTGTTGCTCAGAAGGTCGTTTACGATGCTTTTGATATCATCAAGGAAAAGACCGGTAAGGAGCCCCTTGATGCTTTCACCGAAGCTATGAACAACATCATGCCCGCTCTGGAGGTCAAGGCCCGTCGTGTCGGTGGCGCAACCTATCAGGTTCCTATCGAAGTCAGACCTGCCCGCCGCCAGACCCTGGCTCTGCGCTGGCTCGTGGACTACAGCCGCAAGCGCAGCGAAAAGACCATGAAAGAGCGCCTTGCAGGCGAGATCATGGACGCTTGCAACAACCTCGGCGCATCCGTCAAGAAGCGCGAGGATATGCACAAGAACGCAGAGGCCAACAAGGCGTTTGCGCACTTCAGATGGTAATCATCCTTTCAGGAGAATTTCATGCCCAGAAAATATTCACTTGAAAAAACGAGAAATATCGGCATCATGGCTCACATTGACGCGGGAAAGACTACGACGACTGAGCGTATCCTTTTCTACACCGGCGTAAACTATAAGCTGGGTGAGACTCATGAAGGCACTGCGACCATGGACTGGATGGAGCAGGAGCAGGAGAGAGGCATAACCATTACCTCCGCCGCTACCACCTGCTTCTGGCGTGATACCCGTATCAATATCATCGACACCCCGGGCCACGTTGACTTTACCGCCGAGGTTGAGCGCTCCCTTCGAGTGCTGGACGGCTGCGTTACGGTTCTTTGTGCAAAGGGCGGCGTCGAGCCCCAGTCTGAGACCGTTTGGAGACAGGCAGACCATTACAATGTCCCGCGCATGATATATGTGAACAAAATGGATATCATGGGCGCCGACTTCTTCCATGTGCTTGAGATGGTGCATGACAGACTTAAATGCAATGCCGTTCCGATCCAGCTGCCCATAGGCAGCGAGGACAGCTTTAAAGGTATTATCGACCTTGTGGATATGAACGCACGCATTTATTACGATGATCTCGGCAAAGACATGCGCACCGAGGAGATTCCGGAAGACATGCGCGGGCTGGCCGACGAATATCGTGATAAGCTGCTGGAGGCAGTCTCCGACTTCGACGATGAGATAATGGATATGTATCTCAGCGGCGAAGAAGTACCCGCGGATAAGATCCGTGCCGCAGTAAGAAAAGCCACTGTTGCGGTAAAGATGGTTCCCGTGACATGCGGCACTTCTTATAAAAACAAGGGCGTGCAGAAGCTGCTCGACGCTATTGTCGACTACATGCCTTCGCCGCTGGATGTGCCCGCTATTGAAGGCGTCGCTCCCAAAACCGGCGAGAATGAGAAACGCGAACCCGATGACAATGCCCCGTTCTCCGCGCTGGCGTTCAAGATCATGACCGACCCATATGTCGGCCGCCTGAGCTTCTTCCGTGTCTATTCCGGCACGGTCGAAACCGGCAAAACGGTCATGAACTCCACAAAGGGCGTCCGTGAGCGTCTCGGCCGCATCCTGCTCATGCACGCAAACCACAGAGAAGATATCGACAAGGTCTATTCCGGAGATATCGCCGCTGCGGTGGGACTTAAAAACACCACCACCGGCGACACCCTCTGTGACGAGAAAAATCAGATCATCCTTGAATCCATGGAGTTTCCTGATCCCGTTATCCGCGTGGCCATTGAGCCCAAGACGAAGGCGGGTCAGGAGAAGATGGCTATCGCCCTGCAGAAGCTGGCTGACGAAGACCCGACCTTCAAGACCTACACGGATGAAGAGACCGGTCAGACTATTATAGCCGGCATGGGCGAGCTGCACCTGGAGATCATAGTGGACAGGCTGCTGAGGGAGTTCAAGGTCGAGGCCAACGTGGGCAAGCCGCAGGTTTCCTATAAGGAGACCATCAGGAAGTCCGCAACGGTCGACACCCGCTACGTCCGTCAGACCGGCGGCAAGGGACAGTTCGCGCACGTAAAGCTTATGATCGAGCCCAACGAGTCCGGCAAGGGCTACGAGTTCGTGAATAAGATTACCGGCGGCGCTATCCCGAAGGAATACATCCCCTGTGTGGATCAGGGTATCCAGGGCGCAATGCTCTCCGGCGTACTCGCCGGATATCAGGTCGTTGATGTAAAGGCCACGTTGCTGGACGGTTCCTTCCACGAGGTCGACTCTTCGGAGATGGCCTTCAAGATCTGCGGCAGCATGGCTTTCAAGGAGGCGTGCCAAAAGGCCGGTCCCACGCTGCTTGAACCTATAATGAAGGTGGTCGTCACCGCGCCCGATGAATACATGGGCGATGTTATGGGCGATATCAACTCCAGACGCGGCCAGATAGTTGGCTCCGAGATCAGAAACGGCGCTGCGGTCATTGAGTGCAACGTTCCGCTTTCCACGATGTTCGGATATGCCACCGACCTTCGCAGCAAGACTCAGGGCAGAGCCACCTACAGCATGGAGCCCAGCCACTTCGTCGAACTGCCGAAGAACCTGCAGGAATCCCTTGTCAGTGCCCGCACCGGCTTTGGATTTAACAAGTAAATTTATATTCATTCTATTTAGGAGGAATTTACAATGGCAAAACAGATGTATAACAGAAGCAAGCCCCATTGCAACATCGGCACCATCGGCCACATCGACCACGGCAAGACCACTCTGACCGCTGCCATCACCAAGTACCTGGCAATGCTGGGCGGCGCTGAGTACACCGACTACTCTTCCATCGATAAGGCTCCCGAAGAGAGAGAACGCGGCATTACCATCAACACCGCACACGTTGAGTACCAGACCAATGACCGCGCCGGCCACAACTACAAGACCGGTGAGGACGGCGCTCAGATCATGGGCCGCCATTATGCACACGTTGACTGCCCGGGCCACGCTGACTATATCAAGAACATGATCACCGGTGCTGCTCAGATGGACGGCGCTATCCTTGTTATCGCTGCTTCCGACGGCCCCATGGCTCAGACCCGTGAGCACCTTCTGCTTGCCCGTCAGGTTAACGTTCCTTCCGTTCTGGTCTTCCTCAATAAGTGCGACCAGGTCGACGATGAGGAGCTCCTCGAGCTCGTCGAGATGGAAGTTCGCGAGCTGCTTGACTTCTACGGCTTCCCCGGCGACGACACCCCCATCATCCGCGGCAGCGCTCTGAACGCACTCGTTTGCGAGTCCAGCGATCCCAACGCTCCCGAGTACAAGTGCATCAGCGACCTCATGGAAGCTGTCGACACCTGGATTCCCACTCCCGACCGTAAGGCCGACCTGCCCTTCCTGATGCCCATCGAGGACGTCTTCACCATCTCCGGCCGCGGCACTGTTGTTACCGGCCGTGTTGAGCGTGGCCGCGTCAAGATCGGCGATAAGGTTGAGATCGTTGGTCTGAAGGACGAGAGCACTGAGACCACCGTTACCGGTACCGAGATGTTCCACAAGACCCTCGAGTACGCAGAGGCTGGCGACAACGTCGGCTGCCTGCTCCGCGGTATCGACAAGAAGGCTGTTGAGCGCGGTCAGGTTCTCGCTGCACCCAAGTCCATCCACCCCCACACCAAGTTCAAGGGCCAGGTTTACGTTCTGTCCAAGGAAGAGGGCGGCCGTCACACCCCGTTCTTCAACAACTACAGACCCCAGTTCTACTTCCGTACCACCGACGTTACCGGCGTTATCTCTCTGCCCGAAGGCGTTGAGATGTGCATGCCCGGCGACAACGTCGACATGGACGTTGAGCTGATTACCCCGATCGCTATCGAGCAGGGCCTCCGCTTCGCTATCCGTGAAGGCGGCCGTACCGTCGGTTCCGGTGTCGTCATCGGTATCAACGAGTAATCCTTCCCGATAACCGTATATTTCCGCGCCCCCGTCCGAAAGGACGGGGGCGATTTTATGTAAACTTTTACAATTTTATTAAATCGTATAATTATTGCTTGTAACGTCTTTGCTCTTATGGTAAAATACACGCGTAAATTGGATTACTGTGTCCGGATAATTCATGATTATAAGCCTTAATCGGTTATGGGGCGCGGCCTGTGTAATCGCGTCTTATGCAGAACTTTACGTTCATACGGCGGTGTAAAAAGCTCCGGTATCAGAACAAAAGCGAAGGTGTAACTGTGAAAAAGAAAATAAAAGATAACGAGACAGAAAATACAGTACATAACATAGAGGAAAGCAGCGAAATTGGCGAAAAAGAGCTCAGGGAAAAGCGGCTAAAGCGCAGAAAGAGACAGCGCTTCTGGGACCGTGTTGCCGGCTTCATTATCGTCACCGGCCTTGTCGTCGGCTGCGCCTGCCTTACGCTCGAGTATATTATCGTGAAGGGCCCCTCTCCCGCGCTCAGGGATATGTTCATAAGCACCATGGACGAGACCAGACGTTTCAAGTTCATTCCGCAGATTTTCCTTACTGCCGATGAACTGAAGGAGATCAGAGCCGTCGAGGAGATGGATAAGGACATCTCGACGGATACCTCTCTTATAAATGTCCATGCTCAGGATGAGAACAGCGGCGGCGAAGACGGCAGAGATGACTACGGTCTTGTCGATGAAGACGGCGACGGCGTCATTTTTGTCGACATCAAGGGCAACGGCTTTGTAGGCTATATGCTCGTCATCCTCGATCCCACGCGCGTTTTTGTCGGTATGCCCGACAGCTACGGCGGCGTAGGCCTGCGCCTTGATGAGTATGTGGACAAGTACGACGCTCTCGGCGGTATCAACGCCGGCGGCTTCAGGGACGACGGCGGCGGCGGACTCGGCGGTATACCCGAGGGCATCGCAATAATCGACGGCGTCGTTTACAATGCAGATGCCGGCCCGGCAAACGGCTTTGCCGGCTTTGACAAGGACGGTGTTCTCCATGTGGGATTCTATTCCTATGATGACTGCGTTGCCTGTAATATTGTCAACGGAGTTTCCTTTGGACCCATTCTGATCTCCAACGGAGAGCCGACTCCTTCCGAATATCTTTCTACCGGTGTCAACCCCAGAACTGCCATTGCGCAGAGGGCGGACGGCGCTGTCCTGATGCTTGTAATTGACGGACGCCAGGTGCACAGTATCGGCGCGAAATATCAGGACGTCATCGACGTGCTGCTCGACTACGGCGCGGTCAATGCCTGCAACATGGACGGCGGTTCTTCGACCGTAATGTACTACGAGGACAGATATGTGAACAGCTGCTCGGCGGAAAACGGCCAGCCCCGTCCCTTACCCGATGCGTTCCTGTTCAGGTAATGGTGAGGTGACTACTTATGGCCAGAAAGAAGAAAAAGAATAACTCGCGCGTCTATTGGATAAGCCTTTTGGTCTACGGCCTCGTTCTTGTCGGCGTGTCGGCCTTTGCCCTGACTAAGGTATGGGACTATGCCGAGGAATATCAGGCGGCACAGCCGACTGTCACCATGGATAAGTACGTATCCGAACTCAACGATAAGCTCTGGGGCGAGGGAATAGAACAGACTATTGCTTCCATGCCGCATGAGGTGCAGTCGAATGAGGAGGTCGCGGAGTATGTCAAGCAGATGCTCTCCGACGGTGTCACCTATGTCAGAAGCGGCAGCTCGGATTCCGGTACCGTTATCAGCTACTCTCTAAAGTGCAACGGCAGCGTTTTCGGCACCGTGAGCCTTGTTGAGGACGAAAGCTATAAGGATAAAGTCAAGTTCTCCATGCTCCCCTGGAAGATATACAGCGAGGAGTTCGATTTCAACGGCCTGTACAGCTCTGTTGAGGCAGTCATTCCGAGGACCTATTCCCTGTACCTCAACGACATTAAACTCGGCAGCGAGTATATCGTCGAGGACAATATACAGTATGACGTCCTGGAGGACTATTACGATGAGTTCGACGGCCTGCCCACCAAGGTCAGATATGAGTATGACCATTGCATCGGCAAGCTTGAACCGGTCATTAAGGACGAGGACGGCAATGTCGTCGTAATAGATCCGAATAAGGATGACTCCCAGTTCATCAAGCCCTGCAACGAGGATCAGCTTGCCCGTCTCGGTGAGTTCTCGGCGGCCTTTGCAGACCGTTACCTGACCTACACCTCCGGCGCGGTCGATCCCAGTTACGGGTATCAGCGTCTCATGCCCTATCTGAAGCTGGGCGCCGACCTTGATAACAGAATGAAGGAAGCCATGGACGGTCTGAGCTGGGCACATACCGCTTCGGTCAGGGTCGACTCCACCGTGCTAAACGGCGCCCTGGCTCTCGGCGACGGTTTCTATATGTGCGATATCTCTGCCGAGGCAACCACCTTCACTCCGGGCCGCGGCGAGGAGCAGAACACCAGCAACATGAAGATCATTGTCGTTGACACGAACGACGATATCCGTGCCATTTCCCTGGAGCTCTATTAAATTCATAAAGATTTATGAGAGGCCGGGCCTCCCAAAGGACGGAATATGTCAGAACAAACAGATTGCAGACAGAGCACGGCGGTAGTATTGCCGTCTCTCAATCCTAACGGAAAATTTAAAAAAGTGGTCGAGGAACTTATCGCCAACGGCTTTGAGCATATTGTGATTATCAATGACGGCAGCGACGACGACCACAAACACTGGTTCGACGAGGCCGCTGCGCATGAGCAGTGCACCGTGCTCACGCATGAAGTGAACCGCGGCAAGGGCAGGGGACTCAAGACCGGCTTTGCCTATGTACACGAAAACCTCCCCGAACTGAAGGGCGTCATCACCATCGACGGTGACGGCCAGCACCTGACGAAGGATATAATAGCCTGCGGGCAGAAAATGCTCGAGTGCGGTGATAGGGTTGTTCTCGGCTGCCGCGACTTCGATCAGCCCGGCATACCTCCGAGGAGCGTCGCCGGCAATAAGACTACCTCACGCCTGTTCCGCATTTGCTACGGGATCAAGCTCTCCGATACGCAGACCGGCCTGCGCGCCATACCGGCGCAGTATCTTGCGCGCTTCAACGAAATATCCGGTGAGCGCTTTGAGTATGAGACGAACATGCTTCTGAATATGAAGCGTCTGGGCATAGGCTTTGTTGAGCAGCCCATAGAGACGGTTTACGATCCTGATGATTACAGCTCTCACTATGACGCGGTAAAGGACTCGTGGAGAATATTTAAGGTAATGTTCAAGTTCCTGCTCAGCTCGGCCGGTTCGACGATTATAGACCTGTGCGTGTTTTATCTCGTCATGAAGCTCTTCGGGGCCGGGCTCGGCGCATACAGGGAGCTTGTATCCACCGCCGTCGCCCGCGTCTGTTCGTCGTTTGCCAATTTCAGCGCTAACAATGCGGTCGTGTTTGAGAACAGGAAGAACTACAAGCGCGCTCTGCTGCGTTACTACTGCCTGTGCGTGCCGCAGATGCTTGTCTCTGCCGCCCTGGTGACTCTGATAAACCATCTGCTTTCCAACAGCATCCCAATACTTGCCACGCTCATCAAGTTCGTCATAGACACCTGCCTGTTCTTCATCAGTTATCACATCCAGCGCGAATGGGTATTTTCGCAGAAGGACTGATACGAAGAACCGATTATATGAAGCGCGCCCGCAGGCGCGCTCCCCCGTAAATCCTCTCCCGTCAGCGCGAATGGGTATTTACGCAGAGGGACTGATACGAAGAACCGATGAATGCTGCTGACAAGAATAAAATAATGTCGGTCTTACGGAGTTCCCCGCCGTTAACGACGGCAGCCGGGTCCGTCCCTGCGGTCTGATCAGCCCCGCGGCGTCACGGCCATGTGCGGGAGCGGACAGGGAACACCCCTGTGCATTGCCGTGTACGGCGCCGGCGGTAGTATTGACCCTCTGACCTGTCTCACAGCGTAAGAATAAATACAAAAACACAGAGAGCATATCAATGCCATCTGTGTTTTTCGTTTTGCGGCGGCTGCCGAGGCTCCTCACCGTCTCCTGCCTCCGCCCGCCTTCGGAATAATACTGAAGCGCAATAAAACAAGATAATCTTTTGGGCCATAAACGCGGCATGCATCCTCGGCAGCTTCGACCGTATATCTCCATTGTGCACCGCATGCCGCCTCGCATGACACTATTCTGCCCAGTATACCCTTGTCTGCTTTTTATTGCACTTTAGTATAAAGCCTTTTATGAAGCCCACAGGAGAGGATTTTTTAATGCGCATTAAGCGCAGGGAAAGGGTTAAGCATCTGAATAATTCAGAGCGGGAGCAGGACGGAAGATACAGAAGATGTGGAAAACCCCGTGAAAAACCCTGTGGTAAACTCTGTTGATTACAGGAGGTAACATGATAACAAGCAGGTACAGCAAAACCGGGGAGCAGGGCGCAAAGCATACCGCATGCACCGAATGTCTGCTTTTTTATTGCGCTTTAGTATATGAAGTCCGGTATGATTCCGACGGTATTTCGAATGAATACAATACCCGCTGAGAATTTTTCTCAGCGGGTTTTTGCATTTGGGCCGCGATGGACCGTACCGGGCCGGAGACGGTCAAATCAGGCCGTGCGACCCGGCAGTCAGCAGGGCTTTTCTCCGGTATTTTCTGTCGCGCCGGCGCAAAGCGTCGCGCCGACCGCGCATACTGCGGTGCCGATAAGCATTGTGGCCGTCACGGAGAGATGGTCGTACATGATACCTCCGAAGAGACCGGAGAAAATAGAACCGAGCGTCGTCATGCCATAGGAGAGCGACTGCCCTTTGGCGAAATCCTCCGGACGTATCACAACGGTGACATACTGCACCATGGCCGGGGTAATGATTGCGAAGGAGGCCGCCTGAAATATCTGGGCTGCGTAAAGACAGGGAAGATTCGGCGCAAGAGCAATGGATAATGCACGGAAAACGAACATGACCGCGGCAAAACGTATCGTTGACGAGCACTTTACGCGCATTGTGAGCCTGCCGTAGAGCAGCATTACGGGTATCTCCATCATAGCCATTACACCGTTCACCCTGCCCATGTCGGACGAATCGCCGCCGAGGTTTCTGACGATGTTTATCATAAAGCCGGTGACGAGGTTGTGAGCGAAAAACATCAGCGCAAGCCCGAGCAGCATCAAGCAGAAGCGTTTATTCGTGAGAAAAAACTGACGCAGACTCCTGCTCTCATGGGTACCGCCGTCAGGCCCGGCGAATGAGGACTCAGCTTCCGGAGCGCATCGGCTGTACTGGAACCGGATATATATGAGTACACAAGTCTGTGCGGTCAGGAAAACAAGCGCGGCGGAGGGAAGTACGGCCGCACTGCGCACGGCGACAAGACTGCCGATGAACATGGATGAGAGCGCGTAGGCGAGAGAGCCGATGCCGCGCGCGGAACTGTAGCTGACCTCGCCGCCCCAGGAGCTCATAATGAACGCCAGCTGTGTCTCGAGCGGATTCATAACTATGGTGGAGCTAAGGTAGAGACAATATGTCAGCGATATCAGCGGACCTTTGCCGGGGAGCAGAAGCTGCACGATCAGCAGCAGATACTGCAGCGCGATTATGGACCATAGGCTCACGAACAGCGCGCTTTTCTTCGAACGGTCAATGACCGAAGCGAGCACGGGGGAGACAACAAGCCCGCCGACATTGCCGAGTGACAGGACCAGTCCGAGCTCGGAGTTGCTGTAGCCGCGGCTCTGAAGATAGAAGGCGGCAAAGGAAAAACTGATACAAAAGCCCATCCAGAAGAAGGCCTGTACCAGAGAGTATTCGATGTTCAAAGCGGTATTGGATAATCTCATTATGTACTCCATTCACGGCTGACAGAAAAAGCAGGCTGCCGGGTTATACCGGCGGCCTGATGGGTTGGCTGAGTGCAAATTATAACACTGCGCCGCCGCAGATGTAAACACAAAAAGTATGAATAAATGATTAATAATACCAGCTGCTCAGCTGTACTGCCGAAGAAGCGGCGCTGAGCAGCGCGTAAAGTAAGCAGCATGGAGCCTGAGGGAGCCTGAGTCCTGCCCGAAATTGGGTAATCCGCCGCCGGAGCTGCTGATTTATCGGGATATTCGGGCGAATCGGCATTTAATACGAGAGCGCAATAGAAAACAGACAAAGAGATACGAGCCGGTATCCGCAGGGCACGGTGGAGATATGCGGTCAGGGATGCCAAGGATGCATGGCACGATTATGACCGGTAAGATTGTCCTGTTTTTATTGCGGTTTTGTATTAATATATTCAGAATGTGCGGAGACGGGAGAGGATTTTTTGATGCGCATTGAGCGCAGACAAAAAGCCCCGCGGGCTGATTTGCCGGGCTGAAGCAGTTGCGGCAGAGTCGAAAATGACTCTGCCGCAACTGCTGTCCGCAGCTTAATGTCAGCCCTTGAGGTGCAGGAAGCTGCGTTTGGTGGAGATGAGCACTTTATCGTAGGCGACCTTACACTCACCGTCAAGCGCCCATTCAAGCCCGGGCGGATTATCAATCTCAATCTCCCCGGCCTGGAAAAAGTCAATAAGGGGACAGGAATAGTCCTGAGAAAAGATGCCGCGGATTATCATATCGAGTTCGAGGATGGTTTTGGGCATCTTTATGAGCATAACCTCGAGCTTGCCGTCATTTGTATCGACGACATTGGACGGAAGGACGATGGTGCCGGCGATGGATGTGGAATTGCATACCGCGCCGAAAATATAGTCGTCCTCATACTCCGCGCCATTAGCCGTGACTTTCAGATGTATCGGTTTTATTTTGTATACATCCTTGATAGCGTCAAGTATATAGGCCGTGTGACCGAGCTTGTTTTTCATGTTCTGGTCGGTAGTATAGCTAAGCCATGAAAAAGCCCCGAAGGCCGCAACATAGCTGAAATAGCTCTCGCCGAAGCAGCCGATATCCAGCGTCCGGATATCCTTTGTCACGATTGCGTCTATGGCTGAAGGGATGTCCACGGACAGCCCGTGCGACGCGGCAAAGTCGTTGGTACTGCCACAGGGAATGTAACCGAGAGGGATGCATGCATTTGCATTGGCAAGCCCGGTCACAACCTCGTTAAGAGTGCCGTCGCCGCCGGTGCAGCAGACCAGGTCATACTCCTGACCGAGCTCGCCGGTAAAGTCTGCGGCCTCGCCTCTGCGGGAGGTCACAACGGTGGTCACAAGATAGCCCGCGTCCATGAGCGTGCGTATGATGTTTGGAACGTACTTGATGATAGTTTTTTTCCCGGAGACGGGGTTGATTATTAGAAGGGCGCGTTTTGCGTACTGGTTTTTGATGCTGAGAGAATTGTCTTCCATGATTGCTCCTTAATAAAACAACAATGAAATGATTTCAGATGTTAGCCAGAAACAGACAGATATAGGCGGTGGGAATGGAGAACAGGAGACTGTCGGCCCTGTCGAACATACCGCCGTGGCCGGGTATGAGATTGCTGAAGTCCTTCACACCGATCATACGCTTGAGCAGCGATTCCGCGAGGTCGCCGATCTGGCCCGCGCTGGAGGCAATAAGCGCCGTGCTTATGCACAGCCAAAGAGACATGGCACTGTGATTTCTGAAAATAAAATATACGATTATACCGACAGGGATCGAAGAGAGCGCACCGCATATGCAGCCCTCGACGGTCTTGTTGGGACTGACGAGAGGAGCGACCTTGTGCTTGCCGAACCATTTGCCGCCGAACATGGCGAAGCTGTCGCACACCCAGGTGGAAAAGCACGCGAGCACAAGCGTCGGCACCCAGATACGGCTGACGGAAATGACCATCAGTATACCGAAAAGAACGCAGGGATAGGTCAAGCCGGCGAGGGTGAAGAGCGCGCCGCGTCCGGCAACGCGCTTGTGTATCACACCGGAAAAGAGCGCGAGATAAATGCAGAAAATGAACAGGAGCGAGTAGGCGAACAGACCAAAGTCAAAAAGACCGGCCACTTCCTGAATAATAACGAGCGCAGCCTGTACTGCAAGGTAGACGAACATTACCCACAGAGTACAGCGGGCCTCGAGCTTTTCGACGTTCTTGCTGAATTCATAGGCACACAGACCGCCGGCAATGGCAAAATAAAGAACGCGGGTGACGGGGGATACGAGCACGCATGTCAGCGTTATGACTATCAGGACAGTCGCGGAAATTACTCTGGTCTTCAATTGCAGGTCCTCTCTCTCATATATGACTGTTTGTATTATAAGATCCGGCGGGTTAAAAAAAGTTAATAAACACTTAATTATTATTTAAAATAGCACAGATCGCCGTCAAACTCAATATGCAGCTTTTGCAGCATGACCGAACGGCATAAATTTGTAATACAAAAAATGCAAACTTTTGTATTGTACCGTGTGCAATGCTATGCTATTATTATTGAAGACAAGGCACAACAAAGCTCAAGAAAAGGGGAATACAAAAATGTACACTGACAAGAAAATCATGCTTGCCCAGTCAGATAAGGCGCTTTTTCTGCAGCCGTCAATGGCAAACCGCCACGGCCTTATAGCCGGCGCGACAGGTACCGGCAAGACGATAACAATGAAGGTAATGGCAGAATCTTTCTCCGATATGGGCGTGCCTGTGTTTCTTGCGGACATAAAGGGCGATCTCAGCGGTATGTGCCGTCCGGGAAAAGACAGCGAGGATATGCAGAGACGTATTGCCCGCTTCGGCCTTGAGGACTTTAAGTATAAGTCCTATCCCACACGCTTCTGGGATATATTCGGAGACGAGGGACATCCGGTCAGAGTGACCGTAAGCTCAATGGGACCTACCCTGCTGGCAAGGCTGCTTAGCCTGACCGAGATACAGGCCGGCGTACTCAACATTGTGTTCAGGGTGGCCGACGACAACGGCCTGCTCCTGCTGGACCTGAAGGATCTGCGCGCCATGCTGCAGTTCGTCGGAGATAACCGCGCTGAATTTACCACGGCCTACGGCAATGTTTCCGCCGCCAGCATAGGCGCGATACAGCGAGCGCTGCTCGCCTTCGAGGGCGAGGGTGGAGAGCTGTTCTTCGGCGAGCCGGAGCTGGATATCAGAGACTGGATGCGCACGGATGTCGACGGCAGAGGCTTCATCAACATTCTGTCCAGCCAGCGTCTTGTTCAGAGCCCGACCGTGTATGCCACTTTCCTGCTCTGGATGCTGACCGAGCTGTTCGAGCGCCTGCCTGAGGTCGGCGATCTTGAGAAGCCCAGGATGATATTCTTCTTCGACGAAGCGCACCTTCTCTTTACCGACGCGCCGAAAGCGCTGGTACAGAAGATCGTTCAGGTCGTAAAGCTCATCCGCTCCAAGGGCGTCGGCGTATACTTCATCAGCCAGAGCCCGTCGGACATTCCGAACGATGTGCTTGCCCAGCTTTCCAACCGTGTGCAGCATGCTCTGCGTGCCTACACCCCGGCGGAGCAGAAGGCAGTCCGCGCAGCGGCGAAGGCATTCAGGGTAAATCCTGCGTTCGATACCGAGACCGCGATCATGGAGCTCGGCGTAGGAGAGGCGCTGGTCAGCTTCCTTGATGAGGAGGGTATACCCTGCGTCGTTGAACGCGCGGGCATACTCCCGCCGCAGAGCCTTATGGGGCCGGCGGATGAAGAGACCGTGCAGAGCCTTATAGTGACCGACGAGTTTGACGTCAAGTACCGCGAGGCGGTCGACAGGGAGTCGGCCTACGAGTTGCTGACACGCGCCAACGAGGAGCTTGCAAAGCAGCGTGAGGAGGCCGCGGCGGCCGCCGCAGAAGAAAAGCAGCGCGCCAAAGAGGAAAAAGAGGCGGAGCGGCAGCGCCTGAAAGAAGAGAAGGCGGCCGAAAAAGCGCGCGAGAAGCAGGCGGCAGAGAGAACAAAGGTAGTCCGGCGCGCCGCGACCAACGCAGCATCCTCTGTAGCAAGCTCTCTCAGCACAAACATTATTAATTCGCTTACGGGCGGAAAAACCACCAGCAGCAAGACAATTGCCAAGCGCGCGGCGAGAAACGCGCTGAGTTCCGTTATGCGCTCCGGCTCAAACTCCATAGTCCGCGGACTTTTCGGAAATAAAAAGTAAATAAATACTATACTGCACACCGTCCTTATTCCGGATAAGCTTGAAAGAGAAAACGAAAGGATATGACAGATGAAACGCATATTGTGCTTTTACCTGACAATTGCAGTCATATGCGCACTCTTTGGCTGCGGCGGAGAAGCGGTGAGACCTGTCAGCTTTCCGCTTACCGATGACGAGGTCTTGGCTGCCGTCGGACAGATGAAGCTTTCGTGGGAGCTGTCCCCGGATGAAAGCCAGGCGTATTCGGAGAATCAACGAAGCCACGTCCTGCGCGATGCTGACATGACGTACCCAGGCGGCGAAGGAAATCCCCTCCGTGCCATCGTCAGCAGCGGCAACGCAGCCGGCGGAGACTATCTGCTCATTAGCTTTGAGGGTACGGTACAGACCGAAAAGCCGGAACCGGACTGGGACTGTTGGCAAAAGCAGCTGCGCCTGACGGAGCTGCTCTGGAGCATGGATGAAGGGCGGCTTACCGCGGCTCTTTCTAAAAAGACCGGGCCTGACCGGATCATCACGCAGAATCTTGAGACCATGGGGGCTGTGGATAATCTCGTCTGGGAGCTTAGCTTGGATAACGGTGAGCGCTGCGACGTCAGGTGGCACTGCTATCCGTGCGATTTCAGCAGCAGCGCCCAAACCGGACGTGTGGTCAATAAGTGGGCGCAGCGCCTATCCGTAAAAATCTACGCATCGGATAAGGTTTACGATTACTTCGCCGCTCTTTCCGGAAAGACCACGGAGAAACCGGCAGCTGAATAAACAGAAAAGCACCGTATGGAAAAACTTGCGCTGCAAAGCATACTGTAACCATACGGTGCTTTTATATGTTCCGACCGCCTTGAACCGAAGAATAACACCGCCGCTCGCGGTGCGGCATGACCTTATGGCGTTATTCAGACGCGGTTATGCGGGCTCATAGGACTTGCTGACCTCTATACCCTCCGCGTTGTATTCGATGTCCTCCATGAGGGTCGGGTCTACGCGGCTTCTTTTTTTAATTACCATGCCCTGCCCCTTGAGATTAAATACCCAGATCTTGCTGTTGGGAAACTCAGGGTCAGGCTTCCTGAATACGCTTGACTCATTGAGACGGCAGAACCTGGCACGCCCCTCCGGAGTGTCCAGAATATCGCCGGGGCCGTTGTAGTACAGCTCATCCTTAACGGCTTCCTTTTTAAATTCTTCCCAGTGCTCGTCGTCGACCTTCATTACGTCGTTCGGTTCTATCATAACAAACATGTCTCCTTTACATGGCTGTGTTTTGCTGTTGCCGGTATTCTACCATGCGCGCACACGCTTGGCAACTGCCAAAAATCTGCGCAGCCTGACTCTACGGAGCGTTCATTGAAAAGCGCTCCGATCTTTTCTAGAATAGCCCTCGGGAGGTGTACTTATGGATCAGACAAAAACCGGAAAACTTATACGTTCGCTGCGGCTGGAAAAGGGCATGACGCAGCTGGAGCTTGCCGAAAGCATCGGCGTCAGCGACAAGGCCGTCTCCAAGTGGGAGCGCGGCTGCGGCGCACCGGACATATCTGTCCTCCCTGTACTGTCAAAAATCCTTGGAGCCGACACGGAAGCCCTGCTCCGGGGGGATATGGAGGAGAATCAGATGACGAACGGAAATTTGAAAAAGGCGAGGTTTTATATCTGCCCCTGCTGCGGCAACCTGCTGTTTTCCACGGACGACGCAGAAATAAGCTGCTGCGGCAAAAAACTGAAGGCAGTGACAGCGCAGAAAGCGGACAGCGGCGAGCAGCTGAAGGTTTCAAACAGCGGCGGAGAGTGGTATATCTCGTCGGAGCACGAAATGAGCAGGGAGCATTATATCTCATTTGTGGCCTTTCTGACCGGAGACATGCTCACGATAAGAAAACTGTACCCTGAGTGGGGACTGGACACGACGCTGCCGTTTTTCGCGCACGGGACGCTTTTGTGGTACTGCACAAGGCACGGACTGTTTTACCGGTATATCTGACCGGAGGTTCAGGCCTCAATATAGTCCATATAGTCCGCTTCGGAGGCGAACAGGCGGTACTTTCCGTCCACCAGTCCCATGTATCCGTATCTGACGTTGTAACCCTTCATATCAGTCAGCTCCTTTTTTGCTTTATGTCTGTAGTATAAAACAAAAACTGTCCGATATTCAGTACAGTGAGCCGGCTGCGCCGGTGGTGGCTCAATGTCCGGCGACGCTGTCTATCTCCTGCAGCTCAAAGCGGTAGGTCTGGGAAGCGTCAGGATATTTTACCTTGTCCACTTCGCCGAGAAACATATCCAGCGGGCGTATCCAGAGCCCGCCGTCACCGTAAAGCTTGCGGTATACGACATAGGCTCTGCCGGTCTCGGAATCGTGGGCAAGATCCTCTACAAGATAGTAATCGCCCTTGAAATGGCGGTATACGCGTTTAAGTTTTAATTCTCTCATTGTATATTCCTCCGTTTTTCGGCGGTGCGGCTGTCAGGATGCCCAGAAAATCCGTGCGGGGGAGAGAAAGGAGACAGGCATGACGATAGAGCACGCCGCAATGTATGTAAACGATCCGGAAAGCGAGCGGGAGTTCTTTAAGAAATATTTCGGAGCGGTTTCCAATGACGGATATCACAATACCAAAACGGGTTTCCGCTCATATTTTCTGAGCTTCAGCGGCGGGAGCAGACTGGAGCTGATGAAGGCTCCGGATATGGACGACGCGGAAAAGAGCGAAAAAAGGACGGGCTTTGCCCACATAGCCTTCAGCGTGGGCGGCAGGGAGGCGGTCGACAGTCTCACCGCGCGGCTGAGAGAGGACGGATACCGCGTGGTCAGCGGACCGCGCACGACGGGCGACGGCTACTATGAGAGCTGTGTGCTGGACGGCGAAGGCAACCGCATAGAGATCACGGTGTAACGGGGATTCAGCCCGCCGCGGGGATAGCATGATGGATGATGGTCATATTCCCGGCGTCAGCTTCTATCCTGTCTGACTCCTGCTCGGTGAGCACTCCGTACTGGACCATTCTGTCGAGGACTACAGACATGCGCTGCATGGCAAGCTCGGGACTGACGTCGGGGGAGTAGACCGACGGAGCGTTCGGAAGCCCGGCGAGCATGACGGCTTCGCAGTCGCTCAGTTCACAGGGCGGCTTGCCGAAGAAGCCCTCGGAGGCGTCATAAATGCCGTAGAAGCCGCTGCCGAAATATATGGAGTTGACGTACATCTCGAATATTTCTTCCTTGCTGTATTCCCGCTCCAGTGCGAGGGCAGCGAATACCTCGGCAAATTTCCGTTCGATATGCTTGCGCTGTGTGAACAGCTCGTTTTTCACGAGCTGCTGGGATATTGTGCTGCCGCCCTCGGCGAAAGACATGGTTTTGATGTCTATCCATATGGCGCGCCCGATCGCGGGGATGTCTATGCCGTGGTGGCTGTCAAAGCGTTGGTCCTCGGCGGATATTACGGCATTGATGTAGATCTCCGGCAGCTCGTAATAGCTTACGAAGTGCTCGCGGCTGCGTATATCGTCCATGATCCGGGAGATCGGAATCTGCTCAACGGCATACCGGTACATGCTGTAGCCTTTGATGCAGTAGTATGTGGTGAAAGCGATGAAAACGAGAAGAAGAAACAGAAGAATATACAGCAGGATCTTTCTTAATGACAGTTTCATGCGCCGCCTCCGTTTCCGTATGATGTGATTAAGCTTATCTGTAATACTGTATTTTATCACGTGCTCCGGAAAATTTCCACTGTATGCTTATTTCACCGGCCTGCAGAAGTGCTTTGACAGCGCGGAGGACGGATGCTATAATCGTGATAAAAGTTTAATCTGTGCGGTTTGGGAGAGAGAATAATGTCATTTGTAATGCCTGAATATCACGGTCCTGATTTCAGCCTTCCGAAATTTGTGAATGCCCCGGACGCCGGTTATGAAACCGTGGAGATCGACGGTGTGGCACCGGAATACTTTCACAGCACCTCCATGTACCCGGAATACTTCAAGATAGAAGGCAAGTGGATCCTGGCGGAGGAGAGCCGTATGGACTCCAGCGTGGTTATATGCGGTGACGGAAGTCTGAAAGTGGTGGAGAACCGGAACCTGAAAAAAGGGGACAGGGTAATACTCGGGCGGACAGAGAACTGCGAGGAGGGCATATACATGCACTGCGGAGGCTTTGCTCAGAGCGGCGAAGCAGCCGTGGACCGCTTCACATTCCGACGGGGGAGGAGCCGCGAGACATCATACGCGCGTGACTATGACAGGCTCATGGAGCTGCTGCGTTATGAGAAGGAGCACGGCGGAAAAGTCGTATGGGTCATGGGACCGGCTTTTGCCTTTGATTATGACGCAAGAAAGGCAATGCAGGCCCTGATAGAGAACGGATATGCCCAGGGACTGCTGGCGGGGAACGCGCTTGCGACCCACGATCTGGAGGGCGCATTGCTGCACACCGCGCTGGGACAGGATATTTACACGCAGAGGTCGCAGCCGAACGGCCACTATAACCATCTCGACGTGATAAACAAGGTCAGAAAAAGCGGATCGATCCCGCAGTTCATTGAGGACTACGGGATCGACAACGGAATAATGTACAGCTGTGTCAAAAGCGGGGTGCCGTTCGTTCTGGCAGGTTCAATACGCGACGACGGACCGCTGCCGGAGGTGTACGCAAACGCATACGAGGCCGCCGGAGCGATGAGGGATATGATACGCAGCGCGACCACGCTCATATGCCTCGCGACCATGCTGCACACGATCGCGGCGGGAAATATGACGCCGTCCTTCCGTGTGCTGCCGGACGGAAGCATAAGGCCGGTGTATCTGTACACCGTGGATGCGGACGAGTTCGTGGTAAACAAGCTGCTTGACCGCGGCAGCCTGTCGGCGACGACCATAGTCACCAATGTGCAGGATTTTATTACGCTTATTTCCAGGGGACTAGGGCTGTGAAGGAAAGCTTTGCCGGATACGCGCCGCGGCGGGGCCGGGCGCAGCGGTCAGGGACCGCCCTCAGCGGATACCCTGCTGTTTGCACCAGATATCCATTACCAGATTTACGGGGAGCAATTTAACGAGACGGACCTGTCTTCGTACCGGGTGACCGAGTATGGAGACAGTTTTTTTCTTCTTCAGGTCCTCCATGGCCTGAGCGGCTACTTCATCAGGGCCGTACCATCTGTCAACGTAACGGATGTAGTCGTCATGGTGCGCGACCTGCTGGAATTCTGTCTTTATCCAGCCGGGACAGACGCACATCACGTGGATGCCATCGGAACGAAGCTCTCTTCCAAGAGCCCGTGAGAAGCTGAGCACATAGCTCTTGCTGGCGCCGTATACGGCCTGATACGGGACGGGCTGCCATGCGGAATTGGAGCCCATGTTGATGATGCTGCTTCCGGCGCGCATGTACGGCAGACTGACATGGCACATGGCGGTGAGAGAAAGCGCGTTCAGCTGGGCGCTGCCGAGCTGTTTTTTCAGGTCCTTCTCCGCAAACGGACCGAAGACGCCGCAGCCGGCGGCGTTAACCAGAATGGCAATCTCAGGCTGCTCCTTTTCAAGCAAAGCCTTATATTCGTCGACGTTTTCGATGCTGGAGAGGTCCAGCGAAATGGGGCGTATGGGGTTTTTACATGCGCCGCGCAGTTCTTCGAGACGCTCTTTCCTTCTGGCAATGACCCAGATCTCGTCAAAACTGTCCTGCCTGTCGACGGCGTAGACAAACTCTCTTCCGATACCGGCAGATGCTCCGGTAATCACGGCAATTCTCATGTATACCTCCAGATTATTTATTGGAAAGCACGGTAAGCCGCACCCCTCCCATGACGCTGACACGGGAGCTGGCGCTCATGGCGTTTTTTCCGGCCGCGGTTTTAAAGCAGGCCGATGAGCCTGCTTTTTGAGTGTTACGGCTGCCTTACGTTTACACGTATCATACCCGAAACCTGAGGCTGCTGTCAACAGCGGAATGCGCGCATCACACTGTTGAGGCCGCGCCTGCGGGGAGAGGAGCTCCGGCTTTACTGGCGGCAGGAAACGGTAAAGTACACTGAAAATTCTTATCGTTTATCCGTATATAATCCGGGTATGATACGAGGGGGCGCTGTGCACCCGGGGAATGCGGCGGAAGGCTAAGCAGTCACGTGTACAGGTCAAAGCCGTACACAGGCCGTGCAGCGGCTGATGGTCAGCCGCGCGGGGCGGGCGGCTTGTGTGGGAGGACGAGTCTTTTTGCAATTCAATTTGCAGCTTTCCGTCCGGGCCAATATTCATTCTCCCGCAGCTTTTTCTGTAAGGTCATTTTTGTGAGTCATGCCCGGCGGAGCCGGTTTAATTGGAGTGAGCCCGGATTCGTAAGTATTATTCTTCCGGCAGTACGCAACAGCCCGTTGGTACGGCCGTCGGTGATCCCCATAATGGCAAGCTCCGATTTATATCGTTTTGTTTCAGATAATTGGACAGATTATTTTCGGAGAGATAATTTCTTACGTTCATTCTCTGCTTGTGCTGTTCATGAACAGGTGGGGCCTCAGCGCAATTCACCCGGCTGACAGTCCGAAGAGACTGCAGCTGGGTGAATTCACTATGCATCTGTAATGAATGGGACACTCCGAGGAAAGGGTTTGTCCCAAGCGGCGGAGTGTAATATTACCAGCAGAATCTTTTCAGAATTTGCAGGCTGCGATAGACGGATTCAAGCGATTATGCTGTTATGCACCGGCGTGTCGCATGTCGGTTGAATATGCAAAGACGCAGATAGCAGCAGCGCAGCGGGTTCGATTTGGTAAGGTGGAGCAGCGGCATGAGCGCGCTCTGACTTTTATAAAAAAAGTCGGGGCAAGCGATATAAAGCTTGCTCCGGCATGGCGACAGTTGATATATTGATACGGGTTCACAGGGTTTCATTTGGTTTCACTTAAAAATGAAACCATAACGGTGGAAGTAAAACCATACTTTATCCGTTCGTCAATCTGGAAGTTGTCAGTCTCTCAGAGTCCATAATGAATGACCCATTTATTATTGTCCAATGCCTTTTCCAACAGTTTCTTCAGTTCGCATAGTTCAGAAGTATCAGCGGTAACATCAATAAATGCTTTTAGCGAGCGAGGCGGAACAAGGGTGATACCACAATAGGCAAGCCCCTTGCCTTTGACAGAAAGCGTATGCCAATAGAAGTCAACAGAGGTAAGCTTTTCAGCAACACCTTCAAAATAGTCATCATCAACAGAAATACAGGCGTATTTCCATGGTTCGTACTCGTCATATCTTTTGCCAGCTTGAGGAGCGTCCATCATAATCCCAAACTCGTGTTTCGCCAGGCACATCACCTCTGTAGATACTGAATTGTCGAATTGATTATATCAGATGATTATGTTCATTTCAAATAATAAGCACGATGGTTGCGTATCAAAACCATCGTGCTTATTTGGTCCGAGTGACTGGAGTTGAACCAGCGGCCTCTTGAACCCCATTCAAGCGCGCTACCATCTGCGCTACACCCGGATCTCCAGTGCTCGATTATATTAGCACAAAGGGGAGAAAAAAGCAATAGCCAATTTATTTTTTTTGAAAATTTTTACCTGCGGACGGGAGGGGCGCGCCTGCGGCCCCCGGGATACCAGACCGGGAGAGTCATGCGGCCGGAGCACGGAACGGTACAGGGGCCGGAGCACGGAACGGTACAATATTCTTGCATTGAGGACCCGTTTTTGGTATAATTACAAAAGTCAGCCGCACATCGACGGATGCAGCGGAGATTTTGCTTTTTTGAACACGGGCCGCGTGCATTTGAAGGCGGTCCTGTTTACTGGAGGAAAGATGTTGGATAACGGAAGGCTTTACCGCCGTCAATGGATACGCACAGCGTTTCTTATAGCGGTGGATGCGCTTTTGATAAATCTGTCTGCTTTTGCAGCCATAATACTGAGGGTGGAGTTCAACTCGGAACTCGCGGCAACGCTCGGGTTTTACCATACGATGAAGGTGTGTCTGATTCCGGGGACGCTGGTGTCCTTAATGGTGTTCAGCGCGTTCAGAATGTACAGCAGCAGATGGGAATATGCCGGCGAGAAGGAAGTATTCTATATGGGCTTTGCGGCTGTATGCGCCTCGGCGCTGTATTACACGCTGGCACTCGTCATGCGCTGCAGCCTTCCGCGCAGCTTCCCGTTTATCTGCGCGATGCTCATGTTTGTATGTCTCGCCATATCCCGCTATATATACCGGCGCGCCAGTCACGAAATGAAGGGACACAGGCAGAACGCGGTCAGAAAACGTACGATGGTGATCGGCGCCGGAACTGCCGGAGCGATGGCAATACGCGAGTTTGACGATAACCCTGCCTCCCATAATATGGCGGTATGCCTGATCGACGATGACGTAAACAAAAAGGGAACCCGCATAAGGGGCGTAAAGGTCGTCGGCGGCCGCGACAATATAGAAGAAGCCGTAAAGAAATACGGGGTGGAGGAGATAATCTTCTGCATCCCCTCGGCACCGGTGTCGGTCCGAAACGAGATCCTTGAAAAGTGCAGTATTCCCGGCGTCGCGCTCAAAACTCTCCCTACGCTCAGCCAGCTCGTCAACGGCGAGGTAAC
This sequence comes from Clostridiales bacterium, assembly GCA_029010715.1. Taxonomy (GTDB): domain Bacteria; phylum Bacillota; class Clostridia; order Oscillospirales; family Oscillospiraceae; genus Limivicinus. The sequence continues at coordinate 39,333 of JAQXKZ010000025.1, read as the reverse complement.
GCTGCAGCAGGTCAAGAATGTCAGCATCGACGATCTGCTGGGAAGGACCCAGGTATGCACCGATAACGGGGAGATACGCGGCAAGGTGAAGGGCAAGACCGTGCTCGTTACCGGAGGCGGCGGTTCTATCGGCAGTGAACTGTGCCGCCAGATCGCCGCACTGGAGCCAGGCATGCTGATAATCTTTGATATATACGAGAACAACGCCTACGATATACAGATGGAGCTGAAAAGAAAGCATCCGGAGCTCAATCTTCTGGTGCTGATAGGCTCGGTCAGAGACGAGAAGCGTGTGCGGTATGTATTCGACAGGTACCGTCCGGAGGTCGTCTGCCACGCGGCCGCGCATAAGCATGTGCCGCTCATGGAGGACAGCCCCGCCGAGGCAATTAAAAACAACGTATTCGGCACCTACATCACCGCAAAGGCGGCGGGAGACTTCGGAACGGCTCTGTTCATACTGATATCCAGCGACAAGGCCGTCAACCCGACAAACGTCATGGGCGCGTCAAAGCGTCTGTGCGAGATGGTCATACAGTCGATGAACGGACACAACGGCACCAACTATATCGCGGTCCGCTTCGGCAACGTTCTGGGAAGCAACGGCAGCGTTATACCGCTGTTCAAGAAGCAGATAGCGGAAGGCGGGCCTGTAACCGTCACCGACAAGCGTGTGACGCGCTTTTTCATGACCATTCCGGAGGCAGTGTCGCTGATACTGCAGGCCGGCGCCTACGCCAAAGGCGGCGAGGTTTTCGTGCTCGACATGGGCAGCCCCGTGCGTATCGACGATATGGCACGAAAAATGATACGGCTCAGCGGCTTTGAGCCGGACGTCGACATCAAGATTGTATACACCGGACTCCGGCCGGGCGAGAAACTGTTCGAAGAGCTGCTGCTCAAATCCGAGGGCCTGCAGAAAACCGACAATCATCTTATCTACATAGGGCATCAGGTAATGTACACGCCGGAGGAGATCGAGGAAAAGCTGGAAAAGCTGCGCGGGGTCCTGTATGCGGAGGTGCAGGAGGTCAGGGAGTGCGTGCTGTCGCTTATAGAGGAACCGGCCGACAGCATGTATACGGAGATTGACCACGACAAAACGGTAAATGTATAATAAAAAACGGAGCAGCCTGGCTGCTCCGTTTTTCATCAGAAGTTATTCGGGTCAGAGGACCTTGGAAAGGAAAGCCTGCGTGCGCGGATTCTGCGGATGGTCGAACAGCTCGGCAGGGGTGTTCTCTTCGACTATCGCGCCGCTGTCCATGAAAATCACGCGGTCGGCGACTTCACGGGCAAAGCCCATCTCATGGGTTACCACGACCATGGTCATACCGTTTTGCGCAAGAGTGCGCATCAGGTCAAGAACCTCGCCGACCATCTCGGGGTCAAGCGCGGAGGTGGGCTCATCGAAGAGCATTACCTCCGGCTCCATGGCGAGAGCGCGGACAATGGCTATACGCTGCTTCTGGCCTCCGGAAAGCATCGCGGGGTAAGTCTCGGCTTTTTCGGAAAGCCCGATGCGTTCGAGCAGTTCCATTGCGAGTCCGTCGGCCTCGGCCTGAGTTTTCAGCTTGAGGGTAACGGGCGCAAGGGTGATGTTTTTCTTCACGGTCATGTTCGGGAAAAGGTTGAAGTGCTGGAACACCATGCCCATCTTACGGCGGTGCAGATCGAGGTCGACCTTGGTGTCGGTTATATCGACACCGTCGAATATCACCTTGCCCGCGGTCGGAGTCTCCAGCAGGTTCAGACAGCGCAGCAGGGTGGACTTGCCGGAACCGGAGGGGCCGATGATTGCGACGACCTCGCCTTTGTGTACGGTGAGATTGCAGTCATTGAGGGCCTTGACTTCACCGTCGTTGAATTCCTTTCTGATGTGCTCTACACGGATGAGCTCATTGCTTGTCGCCACGGCGCATCCTCCTTTCTATTGCTTCTATTGCCTTGGAGGCGGGATAGTTGATGCAGAAGTATATAAGCGCGGCCAGAGTATACGGCGCGAGGGTGATATATGTCGAGGAAGCAACGGCCTTTGCGCCGAACATGAGCTCCGCCATGCCCAGCATGGAGCAGATCGAGCTCTCCTTGACCATCGTGATAACCTCGTTTGCCAGCGCGGGGAGAACATTCTTGATGGCTTGCGGAAGTACGACAAGCTTCATGCCGCTCCACTGGGAAAGGCCGAGGGAACGCGCGGCTTCCATCTGGCCTGCGTCAACGGCAAGTATACCGGCCCTGAATATTTCGGCCACGTAGGCCGAGCTGTTGAGCGCCAGAGCGACGACGCCGGGGATAAAACGACTCAGATCGACAAAACCGAATAGCGAGTAGCGAGGGATGGGGATAAGTCCGAAGAGTCCGAAGTAAATGATGGACAGCTGGACCAGCAGAGGCGTGGAGCGGAAAACTGCTATGTACGCGCCGGAGATGCATTTTATAAACTTATGTCTGCTCAGACGCATGAGCGCCAGCAGCAGCGCGGGGATAACCGCAAGCGCGACCGATACGACCGCAAGCAGCAGAGTATACTCGATACCCTGTATGAAGAATACGCCGTATTTAGGTAAAAACGAGAAATTAAAAAAGCTCGCCGGGCTCATATCCGCGAACAGATTGCTCCACCACATGGACAAAAATTCCTTTCAAATAAACTGTCTTTATGGAATTTGTTTGCAGTCAGCTTACAGGGGCGCGCAGAAGCAGCTGCGCGCCCCTGTAAGCTGACGGTAGAATACGCTCAACAGAGCAAAGCCTTTGAGGGGCTTTGCTCTGTATGAAAAGCAGTTTTTAAGCGGTTTATCAGCCTTCCGCACTGACCTCGACAGCTACATCGCTGAGGGAATCGGCGGCGGCGATGAACTCATCGACCTTGTTGTTCTTAAGCATGTCGGCAATCGCTTCATTGATGCCGGGAAGCAGACCCTTCGGGTCGCCCTTCGCGACAGCGATGCAGTAGGGCTCTGCTTCGCCGAGGCTTACATCGGCAATGACCAGATCATTGTTGCTGTCGGCATACTGCATGGCGACAGAGCCGTCAAGGACAATGGCATCGACCTTGTCGTTGACGAGCTGGTTGACCAGGTCGGTAACGAGCTGCAGGGAAACGAGGTTTGCGCCGGGCATGTCGTTCTTAACGATCTCTTCCTTGGTGGTAGCGGTCTGGGCGCCGACGGATTTGCCGGAGAAGGACTCGAGAGAAGTGTATTCGGAAGCCTTATCGGCCTTGACGAGGATCATTGCGGGATAGTCGGTGTAGTAGGGATCAGAGAAATCAGCGGAGTTCTTGCGGTCTTCAGTAGCTTCCATGGCGGCGATGACCATATCAAAGTCGCCCTTCTGCAGGCTTGCGAGCAGATAGTCAAAGCCCATGTTCTCAATCTTGAGTTCCTTACCGGTGTAGTCGGCAACATACTGAGCGACGGAGACGTCGATGCCGCCGTAGACCATGTCGCCCTTGTCGTTGGGATACATGAACTCAAAGGGAGCATAGTCGGCGGAGGTGCCGAGCACGAGAGTGTTTGAGCTGTCGGTCTTGGCAGATGAACCGCAGGCGCACAGCGCGGCGGCCATCACGAGAACCAGAAGCAGAGCAGTGATCTTTTTCATTTTCATTTATCTCCTCAAAAATTTATTTGTCGCATTGCCTGAATGAAAATTCATTCGCTATCATTCAGGATGGATTGAGTATACATCCGGTTCTATACATTGTCAATAGATAATTATTCATATTTTGAAAAATTTGAAAAATTCTTTTTTGTGCTCTTTGACCAAGACGGGCCGTCGGGTTTTATATAACAGTACAGCGTACAAGCCGGCGCAGAATCCGGGAAGGCGGCAGACCTGCGGGCTGAAGTACTGAAAATGCTTGCAGCAGAACGCGTTCTGAGTTATAATAAACACGGCAGATACTGCGTATGCATTATACGGCCGAATATACATTTGCCGAGAGAGATAAAAATGAATAAATCAATGAATAATTCGTATATTGAAGTGAACCTGAACACCCTGAGAGAGAACGTGCGCGCTATAGGAAGGACGCTGCCTGTGGGGGTACATATCATCCCGGTGCTGAAGGACAACGCGTATGGACTAGGACTCGTGCCCGTGGCGGCGGCATTGGAGCCGATGGAGCAGATATGCGCCTTTGCCGTTTCGCATGTGTCTGAGGGTATGGAGCTTCGCGCCGCCGGGATAAGAAAAAGCATACTGGTGATGAGCTGCGCGCTGCCGTTTCAGCTTGAAACGGCAGTGGATGCGGAGCTCACGCTCGCGTGCGCGCGCCCGGGTTTCGCATCGGAGCTCGCCGCTGCGGCGAGGGCCGCCGGCAAGACGGCGCATATACATATAAAGATTGACGCCGGGCTTCACCGTATCGGCTTTGAGACAGGAGACGAGCTCATGGCTCTTGCCTCTGAGCTGTCTGAGGCGGGAGGACAGATCTCCGTCGACGGCGCGTTTTCGCATTTTTCGGACGCGGGGGATACGGAGCGTGTCGAACAGGAATACGCGGACTTCATGTCAGCACTGCGGCGGCTGGAGAGATTCGGCGTGCATGTCCCGTTCAGGCACATTGCCTGCTCTGCCGCTTCGGAGCTGTATACAGGCATGGAGCTGGACGCGGTACGTGTAGGCAGAAGGCTGTATATGGACAATCCGGAGAAAGAGCATCAAACCGGAATCATACGGGAGTTGGCCTCATGGCGGACCTATATAACAGCCGTCTATAAGCGGCGTGCCGGCGAGCGTGTGGGCTACGGGAAAGGTATTTCTCTGGATTCGGACCGGGACATTGCGACCGTCGGTATAGGCTACGGCGACGGGCTTGATGAGAGGTTTGCCGGTATAAAGGCACCGGTGCTTGTAAACGGGCGTCAGGCGAGGATATTGGCGGTGTTCATGGACCAGTGCCTTGTGGACGTCACAGGCATAGACTGCGCGCCAGGAGATGAGCTGACCGTATTCGGCTATGACGGCAGGGGAGGATTCATTTCCTCGCAGGATCAGGCAATGCTCATCAGCGCCGCGGAGGGCTGCGGCCTGACATCGGCCTTGTCGGGGCGTGTGGCGAGAGTCTACACAGACCGGCCGTTTGAGTGATATTGTACGTATAAATAAAAGAATACTGCAGATAATAACATTAGCACTCAGATATTGAGAGTGCTAATGTTAACTTTTTATTCATACTTTTTGCTATATTTATTAATATTTGCACAGTATTCTATATACAAGATAAAACAAAAGAAATAAAGAACTTCACAAGAGTGGAAAAGACAATTAAAAACAGTAAATTAAAAATGGAGGTTTATATACTATGTTTGAACTTATTCCTTTTGATCACCGCAACCGCAGCGTAGTCAGCTTTGATCCCTTCCGTACCCTGGATGACATTGAACGCAGCTTCTTCGCAAACACTCCGGCAGTGACATCTTTCCGCACCGACGTCAGTGATGACGGCGATTCATACAAACTCGAGGCTGAGCTCCCCGGCTTCAAGAAAGAGGACATCAGCATCGACATTGATAATGAATGCCTGACCATCAGCGCCGAGAGAAGCTTCGACAAGAAAGATGACAAGAACAATTACGTGAAGCGTGAGCGCTATTACGGTTCCTACAGCCGCAGCTTCGATGTGTCGAATATAGATATCGACAAGATAGAGGCCTCCTATACTGACGGCATACTGACTCTTATACTGCCCAAGAAGGCTGCGGAGATACCGGCAAGCCGCAGGCTGGAGATAAAATAAAAAGCCGGCACGCCTCCCGCTGAATAGCATATACTCACCACAACGGCCCTGCCCTCACGGCGGGGCTGTTGTCATACCGTTAAGTGAGCATGCAGAGGAGTGTGACAGGTGACAGCGGGGAAGCTGAGGAAGCTGAAGGCCCGCCTCATATCGTATAAACCGCGCGAGAAGCGCTGAATTTATGTATACATTATTACGACAATAATAATATGTAAATATAAATACGTAAATAAGATTACGTGAATAAGATTACGTAAATCAAACAAAGGTCGGCGCCGGGTGGAGTCGGGGCAATGTTAAGAGGTTGTAAAAAACAGAAGATACTTTAAAAATTTGATATAATATTTTACGAATATTTACAACCTGCTTGTTGTACGGAGACAATAAATAGTTTAAACTAAATACATAAATTGATTTGTACGGAGACGGTTATGGAAAAAGCGGCACGGTGGATAACCGGACACTCTACGGCAATCGTGATTTTTTTCACAGCGGCGGCAATTGTATGCGCGGCGCTGTTTTTCGGCGTTAAGGTCAACTACGACATGACAGCCTATCTGCCGGAGGATGCTGAGTCCACGGTGGCGCTGCAGCTTATGCAGACCGAATTTGACGCGTCCGTACCGAACGCACGCGTTATGGTCCCCGATCTTTCGCTGACAGAGGCGCTGGAGATGAAGGAAAAGCTACGGGAAGTCGACGGAGTTGACGGCGTCATGTGGCTGGACGATGCGGCGGATGTGAAGCTGCCGCTGGAGACGCTGGACGCTACGCTCGTCAGGCAGTACTACCGGGACGGCGCAGCGCTTTATGACGTGACTGTAGCAGCGGACATGGAGCTTCAGGCCACGGATGAGATATACGGGATTATCGGCGACGAGGGCTGCATAAGCGGCAACGCGGCGAATATTGCCTATTCGCGGCGCCAGGTGCTCAGCGAAGTGCTGGGGGCGTCAAGCGTGCTCGTGCCGGTAATAATACTGATACTTATCCTGACGACGAGTTCGTGGATAGCGCCGCTGCTGTTTCTGCTGACTATAGGCGTCGCGGTGCTCATCAATATGGGCACGAATATTTTCTTTAAGGATATCTCATACATAACCCAGTCAGTCAGCCCGATACTGCAGCTGGCCGTGTCGCTGGACTATGCGATTTTCCTGCTCACGGCCTTCGAGCGCCTGAGAAAAACCGAGCCGGATGTTGAATCTGCGATGGTGAAAGCGATAATGCAGTCGTTCGTTTCGATCGCTGCATCGGCGGCAACGACGGTATTCGGTTTCTTGGCTCTGGTATTCATGCGCTTCGGCATTGGCAGCGACCTTGGTCTCAACCTCGTGAAGGGCGTGACGATAAGCTATATATCCGTGGTAGTCTTTCTGCCGGCGCTGTCGCTCAAATGCGTGAAGCTTCTCGACATAACCGGGCACAAACGCCTGCTGCCGGACATTAAAGGCGTAGGCCGCGCGCTCGTAAAGGTACGCATACCTGCGCTTATTCTGGTATTGCTGCTTGTAGTGCCATGCTATCTCGCGCAGAGCCGTTCCGATTTCCTTTATGGAAACGGCGACCCGGCCCCTGACAGCCGCTACGGCCGCGATACCGTCATGGTAAACGAAAGCTTCGGAGAGAGCACGGCGCTGGTGCTGCTCGTGCCGCGCGGGGACCCGGGACGCGAGGCGGCGCTGTGTTCGGAGCTCGAAGGGCTGGAGCATGTAACGACGGTCGTGTCATATGCCACGACTGTCGGCAGCAGCATTCCGAGCGAGTTTCTCAGCGACGACATCGTTGCAAATTTCTATTCGGAGCACTACGCGCGAATAATACTGTATACCGATACCGGGGAGGAGGGCGCAGACGCTTTCGGCACTGTCGAGCAGGCCCGTTACCTTGCTTCAAAGTACTATGACGAAAGCTACAGCTGCGGCCAGAGCGCAAATCTCTACGATATCATGGAGGTAATAACCGGGGATACGGGCCTTGTGAACGGCTTGGCCATAGGCTTCATTTTCCTGACGCTGCTGACCTCATTCAAATCTCTGACGCTGCCTTTCATCCTGATATTTGTAATCGAGTCGGCTATATGGATAAACCTCTCCACACCGTATTTCATGGGCACACCGCTGGTATACATGGGATATCTGGTCATAAACACCGTGCAGCTCGGCGCAACGATAGACTATGCGATACTGCTTACCGACGGATATGCAGAGAACAGAGGGAGTATGGGAAAGCTGCGGGCGGTAATTAATTCGATAGATGAAAACTTTATCTCGCTGCTTACAAGCGGATTGATACTGTCACTGGCAGGACTCTGCCTGCAGTTTGCTTCCTCGATGGAGATCGTCAAGGAGCTTGGTCTGCTGCTGTGCAGAGGAACGCTGCTGTCAATGACGATGGTGCTGATCGCGCTGCCGGCGCTGCTGATAACATTTGACGCACTGACAGCGAAGCTGTCAAAGAGAAAATTCTGCTCAGATTGTGCTGTGGAGGTGTGAAGATGAAAAAGCTGATCTCGCTGCTGCTGAGCCTGACCGTGCTGCTGTGCCTGTGCCCGGCGGCCCTGGCGGACGGAGAGCAGACGGAAGAGGAAACGCCTGTATATACCGCAGAAGAGGTGCTCTATGCCGTGCTTGACTATGACGGGGAGGTTGACGACCTGTACGCCGTGGTCATCCTTAACAGCAAAAAGGACTGTGACGCGACGGTATACGGACCGTTTTCCGACGTGAAAAACCTGACGGACACAAGGGAAATCAAGGCCGGTAAAGGAAAGGTGTCGCTGGAGGCGCCTGAAGGGCGCTTTTTCTTTCAGAGTACCCTGAGCGACAGGACGCTCCCGTGGAAAACGGAAATCGGATATACCCTTGACGGACGCGAGGTCGCCCCTGATGAGCTCGGGGGAAGAAGCGGCCGGCTTGGGATAAATATTTCCGTCGGAGACGGCGGAATGAAGGACAGCTCGTTCTACGACGGCTTCATGGTGCAGGTGAGCATCACGCTTGACAGCGGACTGTGCAGTAATATTGAGGCCGAGGGTGCGACCATCGCAAATTCAGGCGCAGATAAGCTTGTTAACTTCACGGTCATGCCGGGTACGGAGGCGGAGTTCAGCCTTACGGCAGACGTCGTAAACTTCTCCATGCCCGGGATCACCTTCTCGGCGGTGCCCTTTTCTATGGGAGACTCGCTCGGGAGCATGACCGAAATGATAGACGGACTTAAACAGCTCAGCGGGGCAATATCCCAGCTCTCGGACGGCGCGTCTCAGCTGTCCGGAGGCGCGGGGCAGCTCTGCGACGGCGCGTGGATGTTTGGACAGGGACTATACCAGCTCTCGGCAAACTCCGCGTCACTGGTTTCAGCATCGGAGATGTTCCTTAACATGTTCAGGATGTTCAAAGAGGCGCTGATTGCGGTGAGCGGTCTGCCGGATCCCGGGGATGTTTCGGATCTTGCCTCGCTGATCGCGGCAATGGATGAGCTGTGCGCCACCCTTGACAGCGCAGCGGCAGAAATGGAGCAGAGCGCGGCTAGGCTTGAAACGGCGCGGGCAAATATAGACGCCGCATTTGCCGGCGTCCCTGATTCCGCAGAGGCAGACGCGGCGTACGTCGCCGCCGCGGCGGAAGCTCTGCCGGAGGAGGTCATCTGCGCGCTGCTTGAAGCCTATGGCGAGGATGGCTATGCCGGCGGAATGGCCGCGCTGCGGAACGTGATAGCGGCGGCAAACGCGGCCGTTTCGGCAAAGGGGCAATGGCAGCAGATACAGCCAGACTACGATAACGCCGTGCAGACCATGCATGAGCTGGCGGCATACATGGAGAACCTGAGCACTTCCGTACGCAGGCTGCGTGACGTGATGGACGGAATGTCCGGGACCGGAGCGGGAGATCAGCTTGACGAGCTTATCATGAAGGCCACGGAGCTTGCCAGCGGATATGAAATGTTCCATGAGGGACTCGTGGCGTATACCGGAGGAGTGGATGCGCTGGCAGATAACTGGGGCAGTTTGTACGACGGGATCGTCCAGCTGACCGGAGGTACGGAGCAGCTATCGGACGGAACGCGGCAGCTCAACGACGGAACAAAGGACATCCCGGATACGATAGATGATATGCTCGCAGCCTATACAGGCAGTGACTACAGCGACCACAGCTTCCTGTCGGAAAAGAACGGCTCGACCCAGTCCGTACAGTTCGTGCTGACGACCAGGGCGATAGAGCCGCAGGATGACGGCGGCGCCGGCGACGGAGCGAATGACTTACCGAGTGCGCTCATCCAGTTCTGGGAGAGACTGATTGCCCTGTTTGAATAAATATTATGTAAACTAACGGAGCGCGGCGAATTTGCCGCGCTCCGTCGATTATTTATCCTTATCCTTAGGCTTTGCCAAAAGCGAGACGAGCAGGCCGAAGAATACAGCGGCGCCCAGTCCCGCGGCCGCGGCGGTAAAACCGCCGGTCAGCACACCGAGGAGGCCATCCTCGGCAACGGCTTTTTTCACTCCCTTGGCCAGAGCGTTGCCGAAGCCGGTCAAGGGGACATTTGCCCCGGCCCCGGCCCAGTCTGCAAGCGGCTGGTAAACGCCGAGCGCGCCGAGTATGACTCCGGCGACGACGTAGCTGGTCAGTATGCGCGCCGGTGTCAGTTTAGTATAGTCGATAAGCAGCTGACCGATGATGCACAGTACTCCGCCGACAGCGAAGGCTTTCAGATATTCAAAAAAGCTGTCCATGCTTACACCTCGTTTTCAAATGTGACAGCGTGACATATGCCGGGTATGCTGCAGCCCTGCTGGCAGGTGACAGGAGACATCAGGGCGCCTGTCGCGGCAAAGAGCACTTTGTTCCATATGCCCTTTTCCATCGCGGGGAGGATATGCCCGCAGAGAACCGAGGCGCTGCAGCCGCAGCCGGAGCCGCCGGAGTGAACGTCCTGAGTATTCAGGTCGTAGATCAGTACGCCGCAGTCCATGTACCGCACGCCCATGTCAATCCCGTCACGGCGGAAAAGCTCCTGCAGAATGTCGTGTCCCACCGCGCCGAGGTCGCCGGTAAATACGGCGTCGTAGTAGTTGAGATCACGGCCCGTGTCCCTGAAATGCGCGCTGATGGTATCGTAGGCCGCGGGGGCCATGGCGGCGCCCATGTTATTTGCGTCCATGATCTCCGCGTCGACTATGCGGCCCGGGGTGACATGCGTAATTAACGGCCCCTTACCGGCTCTGCCCAGCAGGACCGAACCGGCTCCGGTCACTGTCCACTGACTTGTCGGAGGACGCTGGCTACCGTATTCCAGAGGAAAGCGGTACTGGCGTTCGGCGGTGCAGAAATGTGAGCCGGTGAGCGTACAGACGTTGTTCATACCGCCGCCGTCTATCAGCAGCGCAGCCATGCAAAGGGCTTCTGCGGAGGTGGAACAGGCCCCGTACAGGCCGAGATAGGGTATGCCGCTGTCTTTCACGGCAAAGGATGAGCTTACGCACTGGTTGAGCAGGTCGCCGCCGAGTATGCAGTCCGGCACCGTGCCGCAGGCTTTTTCGAGGCAGAGAGAAAAACAGCGGTTCAACATGAATATTTCGGCTTTTTCCCAGGTGTCCTGCCCAAAATATGAGTCCTGCGACACAAGGTCAAATCTTGCTTTGAGCGGACCCTCGCCTTCGCGCTTACCGGTGACAGAGGCTGAGGCCATTACCCTGACCGCATCAGTTATGGCGAGCGTCTGCCCGCCGAGTCTCTTTGCCATATTGCATCTTCCTCCGAGAGTATCGTTTTGTAGTATTATCCCCGCGCAAAGCAAAAAAATGTACGGCAGCACCGTATATCAATTGATGCTGCCGTACATTTTTTTAAAATTCTCATCGAATGGCGTCAATATAGCTTTTGATGACTTTTACAGCGCCGTCAACGCCGATGCGGCTACTGTCAATGCAGAGGTCGTAATTCTCGCTCTCGCCCCAGAGTTGGTCCGTATAATACTTGTAATAGCTGGAGCGGTCCTTGTCGACTTCCCTGATAAGCTTTTTGGCCTGATCTTCGCTGAGCCCTTTACGGGCCATTATGGTTCTGATCCTGAAAGGCATGTCGGCGAGGATAAAAACGCTGACAACATCACTGCGGTTACGCAGGACATAGTCCGCGCAGCGGCCGACAAAGATCGAATTTCCCCGGTCGGCAAGGCGGCGTATCGTATCGAACTGGGCTGAGGCGATCTGCATATTCAGGCGGAAGCCCTCGTTCATGCCTATGTAGTGCGGATTGGGGATTATATAGTTGGATACGCGCTTTTCGTCGTAGGAGTCGAATATCTCCTTGCTGAAGCTCGAATTTTCAGCGGCATGATCCACTATCTCCTTGTCATAGCAGGCGTAGCCGAGCTCGGCGGCAAGTGCCCTGGCAATATCGTGTCCGTTGCTGCCGTGTGAGCGGCCTATAGTGATTATCATAGAAATCCCCTCCATATATGCGTTGGTTTCTGTATGAAATATAGCACTGCGGCGCGGCTTTTTCAAGCCTTTTGTGTCGCGCGGACAAGTGCGGCGCCGGAGACGCATAGAATGTCTGTGATACCGGACTATGGGGAGGAGACGATTACATGATAAAACGCCGGCGGTTAATATACAATACCGCGCTTTTGACGCTCTCCTCGCTGCTGATGAGCTGCATCGGCATGGCCTTTCAGGTGTGGCTGGTCGGGCGGATAGGTTCGTCGGGCATAGGACTTTATCAGCTGGTGATATCGGTGACAAATCTCTGCGCGACATTTGCGATCTCAGGCATACGGTTTGCGTCAACAAGGCTCGTTTCCGAGGAGCTGGGACTCGAGAACCCCGGCGGAATTAGCCAGGCGATGCGCCGCTGCCTGGGATATGCCGCCCTTTTCGGCGCGGCCGCAACGGCTATACTGTGGCTGCTCGCCGAACCTATAGGATTTCTGTGGATAGGAGACGCGAGGACCGTAGCCTCTCTGAAGCTGTCGGCCCTGAGTATGCCCTGCGTATCGCTGTGCGCCTCGGTCTCAGGCTATTTCACGGCCTGCGGCCGTGTCTGGAAGCCGACGCTGATACACCTCATAGAGCAGCTGCTCGGCATTGCCCTTGTGGCGCTGTTCCTTGCGTCCGCGCCGTCGGGAGACATTGAACAGAGCTGCGCGGCGGTGACGCTCGGCCGTGTCGCGGCAGATATCATGAGCCTGCTGCTCATGATGATCGCCTATCTCGGCGACAGGCAGCGGCACTACGGCGAGCCCGGCCGCGGCAGCGAGCTCACGGCCAGGATGCTTAAGATAGCGGTGCCGCTGGCGGTGTCCGCATACGCACGCAGCGCACTGTCGACGCTGCAGCATCTGCTGGTGCCGCGCGGACTGAAATCGGCCGGGTATTCGGCTGACGGAGCGCTGTCCGGCTACGGAACGATACAGGGAATGGTACTGCCGATAATCTTTTTCCCGTCATGCATAATGGCGGCCGTAGCGGAGCTGATAGTTCCGGAGCTCACAGAGGCACAGGTGCAGCAGGACCGGGACGGCATACGCCGGGCAACCGGTACGCTCCTGCGTCTGAGCCTCATATTCTCCGGCGCGGTCGCGGCGTTCATATTCGTATTCGCCGATAAGCTCGGTCTGGCCGTATACGACAGCAATGAGGCGGGGTACTACATACGCGTGCTCGCCCCGCTCATCCCGATAATGTACACGGACATGACCGTGGACGGATGCCTGAAGGGTCTGGGGCAGCAGGTGTGGTGCATGGGCATAAATATACTCGACTCGGTGCTGGGGCTTGTACTGGTCTGGCAGCTGCTGCCGCGGTACGCGCTGGGGGCCTATATAGCGATAATATACTTTACCGAGGCGTTCAATTTTGTTCTGAGTCTGCTGAGGCTCCGTCGGACGGTGCGCTGACGGAGGCATCGGCGGCGCGTTCGAGGCGGCGCTGCTGCTTCCTGGCGTCATTCCTGTGGAGAATCGGGGAGATGCGCTTATACAGCAGGAAGGTCAGGGCTGACACGATGATGCCTTTGAGCAGGTTAAAGGGGGCCACGGCGAAAAGGACCAGCGTGGAAACACTGTTGATAGCGCCGTTAACGGCGGTGCCCATGCCGATGATGGCGTCAAGAGGGATGCCGTAGAGTTCGGAGAATTTGGGCAGCAGATATATGGCGTTGAAGGCACTGCCGAACACGGTCATTATCAGCGTGCCGACGGCCATGCCGACAAGCGCGGTCTTTTTGCCGGGGCGGGCGTGGTATATGACGCTGGCCGGCAAAACAAAGGTGCAGCCGACGACAAAATTGGCAAAGTCTCCGACAAAGGCGGTACTGGTGCCCTTGATCACGAGCTTGACGAGGACCTTAAGGAGCTCGGCAACGGTGCCGGCAACGGGACCGAGATAGAAGGTGCATATCAGAACGGGCATCTCGCTTATGTCAAGCTTATAAAAGGAAGGAGCAAAGAACAGTGGAATCTCAATGAGCATCAGTACACCGGCCATGCAGGCAAACATTGCGGTGTAGCTGATATAGTGAGTGCTGGAGAAGGTCTTTCTGTCCCGGCATAGATACTTCTGGAACAGTACCGACGCGACAATTATCGCGGCAATGATGATGATACTTACAGTGACGAATCCTAGGCTTTCCATAAGCGCCTCCAAAATAATAAAAAATAAGCCTGAAGAAAACTCTTCAGGCACAGAAAAAATATATGTAAAACCGGCAATACGCCCATAAGGCGCAATGACGGCTGTACATCTTCTTCCATCCAGACTATACTGTCGGTACCGGAATCACACCGGTTCCTGCCATACGGCTCGCGGACTTTACCGCCGATCGGGAATTTCACCCTGCCCTGAAGACAAGCTCAATATAGCACACGTAACCGCAATTTGCAAGAGCCAATTATATTTTTGTTGCAGACAGGAAAAATGTATCGTAATATAAGAGCAGAAAAGCTGAAGTCGGGGGTGAGAGCATGTACCCAAAGGAGACAAGCTGCTGCTTTACCGGGCACCGTCCCGCCAAGCTGCCGTGGGGACAGCGGGAGGACGACCCGCGCTGCATCGAACTCAAGCTTGAGCTGGCCGCGCGGCTGGAAGCCATATATACGCTGGGCTACAGGCACTTCATATGCGGTATGGCGATAGGCTGCGATATGTATTTTGCCGAAGCGGTACTTGCCCTGCGGGAGCTGCATCCGGATGTGACGCTGGAGGCGGCGGTGCCCTGCGGCACGCAGCCTGACAAATGGGCCAGAGTCCAGAGACAGAGATACAACCGGCTGCTGGATAGCTGCGACAGCGTGACAGTGCTGCAGTACGGATACACGGATGACTGCATGATGCTGCGAAACCGGTATATGGTGGACCACTCGTCACTGTTGCTGGCCTGCTTTGACGGCCGGCCGGGGGGGACGATGAGCACAATTGTCTATGCCGAACGGCAGGGCGTAAGTGTGGTAATGATAGAACTCGATACGTAATGCCGGAATCCCGTAAAACTCTGACAGCTTTTTACAGCGCCGGAGGCGCTTCAAACTACGCATGAGACGGAGCAGCGTGCGTAAGCACGCTGCAAATGTGCGTAAGCACACGGGTTCTCCGATTAAAAGCTCTAATCATGGAACAGCATAAAAGGTCCTGACGGAATGTCAGGACCTTTTATGTATCATGCAGACTGCCGGGTACGTTACTGAGCGGCGGATAACTGAGCGGCGGGGGAGGCTGAGAGGGCCGGGGAGGCAGCTCAAATTGTATAATCCTCCGCAGAAAGGCTTTATTTATTAAGACTATCTGTTGAAGCTTTAATATGCTCATAATGCAGGGCGGCTGAAGCGCGGGTAAAAGGCCGCCGGGGGCTTTCTGACATGCCGATCAGGTCTGTCCAAGAAGAAGAGACCTGAGCCCGGGTATATCCTTTACGATGTATTCAGCGCCGGCTGATTCCAGCTCGCCCTCGGCGGCGTAGCCGTATTCGACACCGATGCAGCTGACACCGCACTCGTGTGCGCCTGCCACGTCGTACTTCGTGTCGCCGACCAGGACGGTCTCTTCCTTTACTGCGCCGAGGGCGGCCATGGCCCGGCCAAGGACCTGCGCCTTGGAGTTGTTGTTGCCGTCGCTGTCACTGCCGCAGACGACTTCAAACAGCCCGGTCATCCCTTCGCCGGCGAGCAGCTCTTCTGCCAGCGTCTGCGGCTTGGATGTGGCGATCCCGACACGCAGCCCGGCGGCTCTGAGAGCGGTCAGGAGTTCCTTTATCCCCGGAAACACACGGCACTCATAGAGACCTGTGGGAACGTAGCGCTCACGGAAATATCCGGTTGCCAGCTCGGCGTCCTCCCGAGAAAAACCGAAGTGCTCCATAAACATGTCGACCAGCGGGGGACCGGCAAAGCAGCGCAGAGTCTCCGGCGCGGCGTCAATGCCTAACTTGCCGGCGGCATATGAGGCGGATTTGCTTATGCCTTCCACGGTATCGAACACGGTCCCGTCAAAATCAAAAAGCACGTATCTGTACATATGGATCCTCCTTATCAGGCGCAGCGTTATTTTGAATACAGAATTATATACGACGGCTGAAACAATGTCAATCCGGCTAAAATGAGCATATAGTGAATTATCTGTGACATACGGAGGTGCTTGATGGATACATGCTTCTTTCTGGCGGCAAATTCGAGGAGCGGATTCTGCTCGCTGTATGAGGGCTTCCCCGAAAACGAGGGAGTGTTTCTGCATATCATAAAGGGCGGTCCGGGAACCGGAAAGTCCGGATTTATGAGGAGGATAGCGGCTGCGGCAGGGGAGCGCGGAATGGATACCGAGCAGATCATATGCTCAGGGGACCCGGATTCTCTGGACGCGCTGTATGTCCCGGAACTGGGGCAAGCCTGGATAGACGGTACGGCCCCGCACGTACGCGAGCCGCAGGCATTTGCTGTGGATGCAGATTATGTAAACCTTGGGCGCTTTTGCAGAACACCGCTGAACACACGCGATTCAGAGAGCGCAGCAGAGCTGAACGCGGCATACAGGAAAGTGTATGCCGGAGCATACAGACTGCTGTCCGCGGCGGGAGAGACGGCGAACGCTTACGACCCGGCCTGGAGCGAGCGCATGCCGGAGGATGACAGGGAGCTTGCACGGAGGATCGTTGACAGGATGGTTGAGGGCCGTACGGAGAGCGGCCCGGCTCTGAGACGGCGCTTTCTGAGCGCGAACAGCTGCAGGGGAAGGCTGCGTCTGAAAAGCACTGTTGAAAAATTATGTAAACAAATTTATGTAATTGATGACGCAGACAGAGGCGCGAACGCACTGCTTAAAACGGCGCTGCAGGAGGCGCAGGAGAAAGGGATGAGCGTCATTCTCTGCCCCGACCCGCTGGAGCCGGACAGAGCGGAGGCAGTACTGCTGCCGGGATGCTCGGCGGCGATCGTAGCGGGAGACTGGGGGTTTGCAGGCGCGGAGAAGCTGAAAACTGCGGCTGCGGACAGCTTTGGCCGCACATCAGAGCTTAGCGAGGGACAACGGATAACAGAGCGGCTGCTTTCCGCCGCTTACGGAAAGCTCGCGCAGGCAAAGGCCCTGCACGACGCGCTGGAGAGCGTGTACCGGCCGTATATGGATTTTGCGGCGCTGACAGAATACACGGATTCCGTGATTGAAAAGCTGTTCATGTAAAAATGCTCACAATGCCCGGAGGCGGAAGCGCAGTCAAAAGAGCTGCCGCAGGCATTTTTGACAAGCCAAGGCCCCGTGCAGACTGCACGGGGCCTGAAGTTTTTTTGCGCTTCAGCAGCAGAATACCGCAGGGCAGCCGCAGGTGTTGCCGCAGAAGAACTGCGACGCGCACAGGGCAAGCCACAGCGGATTGAGATTCACGCTCTTGCTGTAACCGCTCGAATAACCGTCATAGAAATCGCGCCCGCTCTGCAGCTGCTCAAGCAGCTGGCGGTATTCCTCGTTGCCAGGGTCGATCTCGACGGCGCGCTTGGCGTGCTCAAGAGCAGTGACCTTGTTGCCCATGTACATATTGGCGCCGGCGGAGAGATAGTACCACTTCCCGTCGCGCTCGGAGACGGGGACACCGGAGAGGGCGTTTATGGCCTCCCTGTACATGCCGTTGCGGATATAGTTCTTTGCTGCGGTATATTCACTGCGCTCGGTCTGCCGCGACTGCTGGGCATTGCCCCAGCCGGAATACTCCGTCCAGCCGGTCCAGGGATTCCAGCCGTACTGCTGATACTGGCCTCCCTGCTGGCCGTAGCTCTGCTGACCGTAGGCGCCGCTCTGGGCCGTACCGTTCTTTATCTGGTCATAGGCACTGTTGATATCGTTCATCTTGCGAGCTGCCTCCGGATCGCCGGGATTCAGGTCCGGGTGATACTTCTTGGTCAGATCGCGGTATGCCTTTTTTATCTCCTCGTCCGAGGCGTCAGGGGATACGCCGAGGACCTTGTACGGATCCTGATACATTTAAGGGTCCTTTCTGCTGTATTTCTTGTTGAATTGTGCCCACAGCCCGATACACAGAATGTTTTGCATAAGCCCGGTGTCCTGCACCAGCGGCAGCTTATCGAAGAAAAAAACGCACTCGCCGAGCTGCATCTTCAGTATGTCCCTGAAGCGCTGCTCATTATCCGCAAGGCCGTGAAAGCTGCGGAAGGGATTATAGCTCCCGGCAGCGACGTCCCTGTCGAGATCCATGGCTGCATCCATGAGGTAGATGAATCTGCCGAGAGCATGCGCCATGGCCCTGAGCGCGGGAGACCAGCGATCGTCCCTGTAAACGAAGATCTCCTCCATCAGTTCGCCGAAGCAGCCGGCGGCCTGATCGGGGGCTTCGACGCCCTCTTTCTCAATTTCGCTCAGCTTATCCAGCGCACTGCACATGGCAGAGCACTGACGCGGATATTTCTCAGCGGTCCTGTCGTAAAAGCTCTTCAGAGTACGGGACTCTGCCAGAGCCGTGAGACTGCGGTCATCATGCCAGTCATCCAGACATTTGAGATAGGCGAGGGCAATGTTCATATGTGCGGCATAGTCGGTCACTTCACTTGACACCCATGCCTGCTTCGCGGCCGGATGGCGCGGACAACTGTCCTCGCCGCGCTCCTCTTCCGGCTCATAGAGGGAAGAGAGCAGCAGCACGAGAAAGGTCAGGTCATAGTTGAGCGTGAGCCGGGCGACTTTGCCGAAGCAATGCTCCAGACTGCGGCAAAGACCGCAGTAGCATGATTTATAGCGTTTTTGCTGATCTTCTTCAAGGAGATCAGGCGCGGCAACAAGATATCCGAACATATCAGGTCTTACCGGTGAAGGAGTTGCCGCACTTGGTACAGACTATCTTGATCTTGCCGTGCCCTCTCGGTACGCGCAGAGTAGTGCGGCAGGAGGGGCAGGTAAAAAACTTGTAATCGCGGCGCTGAATCCAGCGTTCGTGCCGGACCCGAAGCGCGGCGGAGACGCGGTAGCGGGCGCGGATGTATTTCCCGTTTTCCTCACGGCGCCTGTACACGTTGCGGGAAAACATACGGAAATACGCGTATCCGAGCAGGGCGAATACGGGTATATAGATGTATTTGCCGAAGCTGTCCCGGAAGAAAGAGGCAAACAGCAGCAGCACTACGTCCACAATCAGCAGAAACAGATTCAGTTGGTCATTGCCGTTGCGTCCGGCCATAAAACGGGTCAATTTTTCTCTCATAGTTTCACCTTGTAATGTGATGCTTAGACAAGCGCGGATGAATGCGCATCCGGTGCTGCGCACAATAAACCGGCAGTACTTTTTCAAAAATAGATTTTACCACAACGCCGGTATAAAACATTAAGAAAATGTTAACTTCGTTTTAAGAATTATCAGATGGACAGAATACGGAAAATTTACTGCCGGGCACTCCTGGCGGCAACGGAAAGCTCGACAATTTTCTCGCACAGATGCGCATAGTCGAGGCCTTCCAGCCTGGCGGCCTTGGGAATAAGACTGTTCGGCGTCATGCCGGGCAGGGTATTGACCTCAAGGCACCATGCGCGGCCCTCTCTGTCGAGGATGAAGTCGGAACGGGAGTAAACGGACAGGCCGAGCGCACGGTGGAACTTCAGCGCCGCTTCCGACACGGTCTGCCTATCCTTTTCACTTATGCGTGCCGGGCATATCTCGCTCGCGCCCTCGCTGCCGCTCTGGTATTTGGCGACATAGTCGAAGCTCGTGCCTTCCGGGGGAACGATCTCAATCGGGCTGAGGCACCGGTCGCCAAGGACGGGTACGGTGACCTCGATACCCGAGATTTTTTCTTCGACGACGACGCGGTTGCCGTATTTGAGCACGCTGCGCAGGGCGGCCTCCAGCTCCGCACGCGTATTTGGAAGTTCTACGCCGATTGACGAACCGCCGTTGACCACCTTGACGGCGCAGGGTAGAGGCAGCGTGTCAAGCAGGCGGGGGATATCGGCCGCGGTATAGCTGATCTCCTGCCAGGGCGCGGTACGGATACCGAAGCTGTCCATAACGCGCTTGGCGACGGCCTTATCCATGGCCATGGCGCTGCTGAGCGGGTCAGATCCGGTGTAGGGGACGCCGAGCAGGTCCAAAGCAGCCTGTATTTTACCGTCCTCACCGTCGGCGCCGTGCAGGCCGAGAAACACACAGTCGGCCATGGTGCAGATCTCCAGTACGTTTTTACCGAGGCGGCTCGGGCTGTGAAACTTGCGCGAGGCCTTGACGGCCTCTATGTCCGGGGCCTGCCTGCCGACGCTGAGCTCGCTGCAGAAGCCGTCAGGGACGTCAAAAGCAGCTTCCAGAGCTCCGTCGTAATTCTCCATACCCATGAACATATCCACAAATATGGCCTTGTGGCCGAGACTGCGCAGAGCCTTACATACAGAGGTGGCGGTAACGAGCGAAACCTGACGCTCGGTACTTATACCGCCGCCGAGAACAACAATCTTCAAGGACAATCCTCCTTTCGGGGCTTGATAAAAATTCGGTTTGAACGCGGCTGAAGCCATGTCGGGTACTTTAAAGTACTTTAATAAGATACCACATATGGCAGGGGAGCACAAGAAAAAATCGAAAAATGTACGGCAGACGGGCAAAGCGGCGTACACAGCGGAATACCGCCGCCGGCAACGCGCCGGCGGCGGTACAATTTATCTCATGTGCGGCGGCAGTTTGGCTTATTACTTGATGTTGGACATCGGAGTCAGGGCCAGGTAATCCTCAAGAGGAGCGTCATCCATGACGAGCTCTATTATCCGGCGGCCGAGCGGGTCAAGGTCGTCGGTGAGGAACTGCTTCAGCTGTTCCTTAAAGAAATCGGTAAGGATCTTCGCGCCGGCGTCGTAGCCCTCAAAGCCGAGCTTGGACTGCAGCTCCGGGCGCAGGAAGGTCTGACGGACGTACTGGCCGTCGATCTTCATCTCATCGAGGGAGTAGCCGAAGATCGGGCAGCGCGCGGGAACAAGATGCTTCAGCTTGACATTGCCGCCTCTGCGCGCAAGGTACTCACGTGTGAGCCACTCACCCATGAAGCCGACCTGATACGCGCCTATGTGCTGATTCGGTATGAGAATATTCAGCGTGTTCGGACAGGCGAGCATCTGGCGGAGGAGCATGTTGGCCTGAGTGACCTTTTTGCCGGTGGAGAACGGCCAATAGGAGCCGACGCCCTCGGCCTTCAGGCCGCTGCCGGCGTTGGAGTCGGCGATGGAGGGGTTCTTGAAACCGCGCGGAGCGATAAGCCTCCAGAGCCACGCTATGGACGTGGGAACGAACTGGACCATACCCATGACGCCGTAGTTGGGAGCCATGTTGGTGGAGGGGGGCATACGCACGCCGAAGGAGCGGACATTTACCTCCTGCGGCTCATTGCCGGGGACGATGTTGTCGATCATGCGGCGCGGAATTATAACACGCGGGTTGGTACAGGGTTTGCCGTCGGATTCCGGGACATGCTCCCAGATCAGGCAGGTGGCGCCGGGAACGGCATCCATATTGAAGAACTCCAGAGGCTCCGAGGGATGGATGCTGATGCGCTCATACGCGGGACTGTTGCCGTAGTAATTGTCGCCGTCCATACGCAGGAACCAGCCGTCCTCCGCGTCGGCTATGACCAGGTGGCCGGAGTTATTCTGCATATCCTTATGGGCGAGGATCATATCGTCCGCAATGGGGTGGATCTTACAGGTCTCACCGAGGGAGATGTAATATTTCTCACCGCTGACGGTATGCGTACCCATAAGCAGCTTGCCGTCCTCCTCGCGGTGTATCTCCTCGAGCATTTCGCTCTTGCCGCCGCCGGAAGCACCCTCGTGCATGAACACGACTTCCATCTCATACGGGGACTCGAGAAGCGCGGCGGAGGCGTGGTTGGTAATCCAGCCCTCCTGCTCGCCGATGTCCAGCAGCATGGAGAACACGCCCTTCTTCGCGGAGGGACCGGGATAGAGATTATAGGAAAAGACCTCGTGCAGCCGCTCGCTGCGCTGATGCACGACAACCTGCTTGCCGTTGAAGTGGGTGTGCCTGAAAGGAGGCGCAACGTATATGACGGCGCGCGGAGTAAAACCGTCCTGAACGTCGTTGATGCTGACAAAGCCCTGCATGTTGGCAAGGGAGAGGGCGAAGAACGCGGCGTTCATCGGACAGATCATCAGACTGTCGTAGCCGTAGTATTGTCCGCCGGCGCGGAAGGGCAGAATGATAAGGCGCTGTGAAGCAAGCCAATCCATGGTTTCCCGACGGAGGCTGGAAAATTCGTAGCCGTATACCTCGGAAAAGCGGGGCTTATCTGTGGGAAGATCGTCGCCGATCCTCATACAGTCGGGGTCGCGGCGGCGCATGTAGTCCTCCATGAAATTGACGGCGGTACCGTTCTTGCAGCGCACGACCTCGGCTTCCTTGAACAGACCCTTGCCGTCAATGCTGTAGCATACGTCGAACTTCGAGGAATGCGTGGGGCCGTAGCACATCTCTATAAGCTGCTCCTTTGTCTCGGGATAGCAGAGACAGTTGCTCTTTTTCAATGCCTGAGAGAGATCCTCGGGCAAAACGAACTTATTAAAATAGGAGTCCGTGTACATATATTGACCTCGTTTCATTGTGATATCACCGGCTACAGGGCAATACGTATTACGGAAGGCTGTAAACCGATTTAGTATTTTATTTGACAATATCTTACCACGCTCACAGCTTTTCTTCAACACGCAAATTCTCATGAAAATTCGCTCTGCCCGTTAAGGAAAACAGCGCGGATGTGTATATTTTTTACAATAAGTGCATATCGCTTTTGACTATTATATGTAATTATTCGGCGGGCTGTCACTGAATTTGATACAAGCGGGGCATTGAATGTACAGGGGATGCGGTGAGGCGGCATCGCGCTGAGGGAAGGGGGGCGCCAGGAGCGAAAAAGAGTAAGGAAAAGGCGGAAATCTTAACGGGAGATATGCCGGGCGCGGGCTGGTCCGGATGAAAATCTTACCGGATTCTTTATTCGGTCTTGCGCGTCAGGCGCGCGGAGTGTAAACTTGAAGCGGGTGAGGATAATGAAAAACTACAAGCTCACGCTCTGCTATGACGGGAGCCGTTACAGAGGCTGGCAGAAGCAGGGCAACACGGACAATACGATACAGGCGAAGACCGAAGCGCTGCTGGAGCGCATACTGGGACGGCCCGCGGAGCTTGCCGGCTGCGGCAGGACCGATGCCGGCGTCCATGCGCGCCGTCAGGTCTGCTCCTTCCGGGCGGATACCGCCATGAGCTGCGGAGAGATACTGGAGCAGCTGCGCCGGTATCTGCCGGAGGATATAGGGGCGCTCTCGCTTGAGGAAGCCCCGCCCCGCTTTCACGCGCGGCTTTCCTGCCGGGAGAAAAGCTATCTTTACCGTATATGGAACAGTGAAGCTCCGAATGTGTTCGAACGGAAGTACGTGTACAAATACCCGGCCGCGCTGGATATCGGCGCGATGCGCCGCGCGGCGGAGGAGCTGCTCGGTGAGCACGACTTCACCGCGTTCTGTTCAAACAGGCACATGAAGAAGTCGGCGGTCAGAAATCTCAGGAGCATAAGCATAGAACGCCGCGGGGACGAGCTGGATCTGCTGCTGACCGGCGACGGCTTCTTATATAACATGGTGCGCATCATTGCCGGAACGCTCATAGAGGCCGGCAGAGGCGAGAGGGACGCGGCAAGCGTCGCCGCGGCGCTGGAGAGCCGCGACCGGCAGAAGGCCGGGTTTACGGCTCCGGCTCAGGGACTGTGCCTGTGGGAGGCCAGATACTGAGCGGGAGGAGTTTCGGGGTGCGCCTTCGAAAAATAAACGGAAAGAGGTGAATGTGCAAAAAATGTATTGACACTGAGGTAGATTGTTGTTAGAATGAGTCGTCTCAATTGGATATTCCGAGTTTATCCGAAGCAAGATAACGACCGCTGCGCGGACGTCTGAGTCCGGACGCAGCCAAGGCCACACGGACAGCCGGGTCGAATGCCGATAAACCGCGAGCGCGGTGGCAACTTTAGTTGCCTTATTGATTGAGTGGGGAGCACTCGCTCCCAAGAGCTCAAGTTTTATAAGTTGGTTACTATAAACCGGTGCTAAAAAGCATAAACTTGTGAAATGGTCAATAAGAGTAGTAAAAGTAATCTTTGCTATATAGACTCTCAAATCCATTTGGGCTGAAGCCCCCGTCAGGGGGTATTCCATATTGCTGCAGCTCTTTTCAGGCAAGTCGTGCTTTATGCATGGCTTGCCTTTAATTTTTTAAAACAGGGAGACGGGGCTATGAAAAAAATCATTGAGCTGAAAAACATCACGAAATCCTTTGACGGCGAGGTGGTGCTGGACGATATCAGTCTGGACATCTACGACAACGAGTTTCTTACACTGCTCGGTCCCTCCGGCTGCGGCAAGACCACTACGCTGCGCCTGATCGGCGGCTTTGAGACTCCTGACAAGGGCGACATTATCTTCATGGGCGAGAAGATAAACGACGTGCCGCCTTACAGGCGCAATGTCAACACCGTGTTTCAGCGCTATGCCCTTTTCCCGCACCTCAATGTGTTTGAGAACGTAGCTTTTCCTCTGAGAGAAAAAAAGGCGGACCGCGACGAGATAGAGCAGAAGGTGGAGGAGATGCTCTCGCTGGTCGCCCTCAAGGGCTTTGAGCACCGCAGCGTCA
This sequence comes from Clostridiales bacterium, assembly GCA_029010715.1. GTDB lineage: Bacteria > Bacillota > Clostridia > Oscillospirales > Oscillospiraceae > Limivicinus. Next base: position 14,415 of record JAQXKZ010000025.1, on the reverse strand, counting down.
CCAGCCTCTCCGGCGGACAGCAGCAGCGCGTCGCGATCGCGCGCGCGCTTGTAAGCCGCCCGAAGGTCCTTCTGCTGGACGAGCCGCTTGCCGCGCTTGACCTGAAGCTCCGCAAGGATATGCAGCAGGAGCTGAAAAAGATTCAGAAGGCGACCGGAATAACCTTCGTCTTTGTCACGCACGATCAGGAGGAGGCCCTGTCCATGTCCGACACGGTGGTCGTCATGTCAGAGGGACGCATCCAGCAGATCGGCACCGCGATAGATATCTACAACGAACCGACGAACGCCTTTGTCGCAGACTTCATCGGCGAGAGCAATATCGTCGACGGCGTCATGCTCGAGGACAGAAAGGTCAGCTTCTCCGGGCATGTGTTCGACTGCGTCGACGCGGGCTTCGGAAAGCGCGAGCCTGTCGACGTCGTCGTGCGGCCTGAGGACGTCGACATAGTGCCCGAGGACAGGGGCATGCTCCGCGGCGTAGTGACCTCCGTCACCTTCCTCGGCGTGCACTATGAGATAATCGTCGATATAAACGGCTTCAAGTGGATGATCCAGACCACTGATTTCGTGGATGTGGACGAACGCATCGGACTGTATATCGAGCCGGATGCGATACACATCATGCACAAGTCTCAGTATTCCGGCATGTACGGCGACTACTCGTCCTTCTCAAACGAGCTTGACGAGCTGAGCAACGCAGAAAGCGAGAACGAAGAATGAACGAAAAGACCCGCGGCCTCATTCAGCGTCTGACGCTGACGCCCTATTCGGTATGGGCGCTGCTGTTTATCCTCGTGCCGCTTATATTCGTGGCCTATTATGCCTTTACCGACATTGACTTCCGCTTTACCACCGATAACATCACCCGCTTCTTTACCGCGACCTCCACGGTTGCCGACGGCGAGACTGTGAGAGAGGTGCACACCTATCTGCTGATCTTCCTCCGCTCGCTGAAGCTCGCGGTGATCTCGACGGTGATCTGCCTTATCATGGGCTATCCTATAGCCTACATAATGGCGAGGGCCAGCGTAAAGACGCAGAAGATCATGGTCACGCTCATCATGATACCGATGTGGATGAACTTCCTTATCCGAACCTACGCATGGATGACTATACTGCAGGATACCGGTATTTTCAACGGAATGCTGTCCCTGCTCGGCCTCGGCACGGTGCATATAATCGGCACGGAGGCCGCCGTTGTGATCGGCATGGTATACGACTACTTTCCGTACATGATTATACCGATATACTCGGTCATGGCAAAAATGGACGTCAAGCTTCTCGAAGCCGCGCGCGATCTCGGCTGCAACAGCTTCGGCGTGCTGCACCGGGTCATATGGCCGCTGAGTATACCGGGCGTTCTGTCAGGGATAACCATGGTGCTCATCCCGTCGATCAGCACCTTCTACATTTCACAGAAGCTCGGCAACGGCAAGTTCTACCTGATAGGCGACGCGATAGAGGGGCAGTATGTGGCCAACAATCTGCACTTCGCCGCCGCGATTGCCTTCATCCTTATGATAGTACTGCTGGTCTGCATGGCGCTTATGCAGCGTCTGGCCAACCGGAAACTGATAGTTGCGTAAGGGGGGAAGATGATATGAAGCCTATATCCAAAGTCTACACAGCAATAATCATGATCTTCCTTTTTGCCCCCATAGCAATACTGCTGGTATTCTCATTCAACGAGGCCAAGAGTCTGTCCGTATTCTCCGGCTTTTCGCTCAACTGGTACAGGGAGTTGTTCAAGGACGCCGAGACTCTCGGCGCAGTGCGCAATACGCTTGTGCTCGCGGCCTCTGCCGCGGTGATCTCCACCATTATGGGAACAGCCGCAGCGGTCGGCATAAACAAGCTGCGCAGCCGCGTGCTCCGCACGGCGATGGACACCGTCACGAATGTCCCCATGGTGAACCCCGATATCATCACGGGTATCTCCCTGATGCTTATGTTCGTGTTTGTCGGCCGTCTTTTCGGCGCAGCGACAAGCCTGAACTTTGTGACCATGCTTATCGCGCACGTTACCTTCTGCCTGCCGTATGTTATCCTGCAGGTGCTGCCAAAGCTGCAGCAGATGGACCGCTCGCTGCCGGAGGCCGCGATGGACCTCGGCTGCACTCCGTTCCGGGCGTTCATGAAGGCGGAGATACCGGAGATAATGCCGGGTGTCGTGACCGGCCTTATCATGGCCTTTACCCTGTCGCTCGATGATTTCGTCATAAGCTACTTCACTTCCGGCAACGGCTTCCAGACCCTGCCGATACGCATCTACAACATGACCAAGAAAACGGTCACGCCGAAGATGTACGCGCTCGCGACCATTATATTCTTCGTCATCCTCGCCCTGCTGATAATGACCAATCTGATCGATACTGACAAGCCGAAGGCGGCAAAAACCGCAAAAGCGGCCAGAGCGAAACGCTCCTACAGCCGCCGCAGCCGTATTGCCGCGGCAGTCATCGGCGCGGTACTGCTCATCGGCATGATCTGCGTGATCGTCATCTCCGGCGGAAACACCCTGACGCTGAACGTATATAACTGGGGCGAGTACATCTCCGACGGCTCGGACGACACGCTCGACACCGTCAAGGCCTTCGAGGAGTACTACTATGAGACCTACGGCGTTAAGGTGAAGGTCAACTATACTACCTACGCCAGCAACGAGGACATGTTCGCCAAGCTCTCCTCGGGCGCAGTAAGCTTCGACGTTGTAATACCCTCGGACTATATGATAGCCCGAATGCGCGAAAACGATATGCTGCTGCCGCTTGACTACAGCAATATACCTAACTATCAGTACATCGACGAGAGCTTCCGCAGCCTCTATTACGACCCGGACAACATGTACACCGTGCCCTATACCTACGGCGTTGTCGGTATAATCTATAACGCGAACAAGGTGGATGAGGCCGACGCTCATGGTTGGGAGCTCATGTGGAACGAAAAATACGCAGGGGATATCCTCCAGTTCAATAACTCCCGCGACGCATTTGCTACCGCGCAGTATATGCTTGGCCTTGATGTAAACAGCACGGACCGTTCAAACTGGGACCGTGCGCTTGAGGAGCTTAAGGACCAGTCGCCGCTGGTCAAGAGCTACGTTATGGACGAGGTATACAACATGATGGAGTCGGGCGAGGCTTCAATTGCGCCCTACTATGCGGGCGACTACTTCACCATGATCGACGCCCAGGCCGATGATGTGGATCTGCGCTTCTACTATCCCGACCCGACCAACTACTTCGTCGACGCGATGTGCATCCCGTCCTGCTGCCAGAACAAGGAGCTCGCGGAGATATTCATCAACTACATGCTTTCTCCGGAGCCGGCTATCGCCAATGCCGAGTTCATTTATTATGCATCTCCGAACTCACTGGTATATGAGGACGAGGGTTATATCGAGGATCTCGGCGAGGAGGCCATGGCCATTCTCTACCCCGAGATGGGCGACTTCAGAGAGCTGTACAACGCATATGCCTACCGCAGCCTCGACGCGGCCACGCTCGACTATGTGAATTCCCTTTGGGAGACACTGAAAATCAACTGAGCGCAGCATACGCAGCGCATATAAAAAACCTGTCCGGCCTTTAGGGTCGGACAGGTTTTTTAAGTCTTTGAAAGAAACAGTGCAGCGGGAAACTCAGTTCATCCAGCGTATCTGCTGCCCTTCAATGAGAGGGTAGCTGATGAGCTTGCTGCCGTCCAGATTTTCACGGTGCATGTCCACGCCGCTTATCTGGCTGTTTTCATAGGTGGTGTAATAGTATACGCCCTTGTCCGCATTGCAGCAGCTTGAATAAAGCGTGATCTCATGCTCCCCGCTTTCCAGTTCACAGCAGCCGCGCTGCTGCTCCACGGAGCCGAGGATGTGGAAAAACTGGCTGACGCTCTCGGATTCACCGCTGCCGGACATGGAGTTGAGCTTTACGAACGACGCGCGTACGAAGCGTGACTGCGAGGAAAGGTCGCCGGGCAGACCGAGACCGCCCATGCCGCGGCTGTAGGTTTCCAGAGGCAGATCCCCGAAACGGTTCACAGGCGGCTTTGCCGTGACCTGCGCATAATTATTCAGAGCGAACATCTGCATGGGGAAGGGAGGGTTGTTCGTCAGCACACCGACTGGATTGTCATAGACATGGATACCGTCCTGCACAGATTCAACGGTGATGCACTCGTTCCGGTCGGCAATGATCCAGTGAAGCTGGGCAACCGGCATACCGTCACAAAACGGGACGTCAGTTATGTTGGTGCGGGCGAGCAGGAGACGCGCCTCGGCGACCGTGGCGCAGCTGCCGAGAAGCCACAGGATAAGCTCGAACTGGGCGACGTTTTCCCTGCCGGGCTCAGCCTTGTGATACTTCGCGTTGCCGACAAAGTTAAGCCCGGCGATGCAAAGGCCCTTTTCGTTTGTGCCGTCGTAGTAGAGCGGGAAATCGTTCTGAACGTGAGCCATGCCGATCATCGCATAGTGGCTGGTGAACTCGGCGCCGGAGCGGAGCCTGAACGGGTAGTTGCGCGGTGTGACAGTGACGCTCTCGCCGTAAGGAAATTCGTAGTCAAGATTGCGCCCGAAGTAAAAATCCTTTGTGAGATAGGTTGCAGCAGTACACATGATAAAAACCTCCATGATTCCCGTATATTGATTAATTCATTCTAAAATACACATGAAATAATATCTATCGAAAATTGTTAATATTCAGCGTTCCCTGACGAGAGTGAAAAAACGTCAGTTAAAGCTGTCGGAATTGGCGAGGAGCATACGCTCGACGCTGCGCCGCAGCGTGCTGTGCTCCGGCGCGGACAGCTCCGGGTCCTGTGCAAGCAGCAGCCGGGCCTCATTCTGGGCCTTCTGCATCACGCCGATATCCGCCCCGAGGTCGGCCACATGCATCTCCGGCAGACCGTGCTGGCGCGAGCCGAAAAAATCACCGGGGCCGCGCAGGCGCAGGTCTTCTTCGGATATTTTGAATCCGTCGTTGGTCTTTTTCATTATTGACAGCCGGGCGCGCACTTCCTCGCTGTCATTATCGGAGACGAGCACACAATAGCTCTTATGGCTGCCGCGCCCGACGCGCCCGCGGAGCTGGTGGAGCTGGCTCAGGCCGAAGCGCTCGGCGTTTTCGATGATTATCAGAGCTGCGTTAGGCACGTCAACGCCAACCTCGATCACCGTTGTCGCGACAAGGATGTTTATTTTGCCGGCGACCATGTCGGACATGACCGCGTCCTTATCCTTCGCCTTCATCCTCCCGTGGATACAGGCGACGTTCAAATCGGGAAAGAGCGCGGCAAGCTCAGCGGCATGTTCCTGGGCCGACTTGAGCTTCACGGGCAGCCCGTCGTTTTCCTCAACCATGGGACAGACGACAAACACCTGCCGCCCTTCGCCGACGAGCTTGCGGATAAAGCCGTTGAGCCGCCGGCGGTAACTCTCATCAACGGCAAAGGTATCGACTTTCTGCCTGCCGGGGGGAAGCTCATCAATGACCGAAACGTCAAGGTCGCCGTAGATTATGAGCGCGAGAGTGCGCGGGATGGGCGTGGCGGACATGACGAGCACGTGCGGCTTCTGACCTTTGCCGATCAGCGCCGAGCGCTGGCCGACACCGAAGCGGTGCTGCTCATCGGTCACGACGAGGGCAAGACGGGAATACTCCACGTCCTGGCTGAAAAGAGCGTGCGTGCCGACGACAACATCTATGGCACCGTCCTTCAGCGCGGACTTGACCTCACGTTTCTCCTTTGCGGTCATCGCGCCTGTCAGTTTGCCTATGCGGACGCCGAGGGGGGCGAGCATCCCGCTCAGCGTGGCATAATGCTGCTCGGCGAGGATCTCGGTCGGGGCCATGAACGCGCTCGTGTATCCGTTTTCGGCGCAGTACCACATCAGAGCGGCGGCGACAAGCGTCTTGCCGCTGCCGACATCGCCCTGAACCAGCCGGTTCATCACGGAGCCGGAGCTCATGTCTGCCAGCGCCTGTTCAACGGCCCGGCGCTGAGCGCCGGTGGGCCGGAAGGGGAGAGACGACCAGAAGCGCCGCATGTCCACGGCGGACATCCTTATGCCATGCTCACGCACTCTCTCGCCGCGTATGCGGCCGAGGGCGCAGGCAAGGACGAACAGCTCCTCAAAAATCAGCCGCCTCCGCGCAAGCTCCAGCGCGTTGAAGTCCTTTGGGAAATGTATGTTTTCATAAGCGTATGCGGTCTGCGCGAGCCTGCAGCGCTCACGTATGTCCTGAGGAAGAACGTCCGGAATCTGTTCAAGACAGCTGTCCAGCCCCTGGCGTACAGCCTGAAGCATGGCGCGCTGATTGAGCCCGGCGCACACTCGGTAGATCGGGACGATGCGTCCGGTAACACCGCCGCAGGCGCCGGACTTTTCATATATGGGGTTTATCATGCTGCGGCGCATACCGCTTACTTCAAGCCTGCCGAAAAAAACGTAGTTCTCGCCGCGGACGAGATTGTCCCTGGCATACGGCTGGTTGAAGAAAGTGATGTCCAGCGATCCGCTCTCGTCGACGGCCCGGAGCTTTACCAGCTCCAGTCCGCGGCGCACGCGCGTCAGACGCGGAGTATCGGCTACAAGAGCCTCGATACATACGCTCTCACCGTCCGAGCAGAGGGCTATCGGCTTGCAGATGCTGCGATCCTCATATTTTCTCGGGAAATACGAAACAAGGTCATAGAGAGAAAAGACGCCAAGCTTATTGAGCGCCTGCGCCTTTTTCTCACCTATGCCCCTGATGTATCTTACGTCAGTGTTAAGATCGGTCATTATTCGGTATACTTCAATGTGTAGCTGTCATTGGACAGCGTGAAATCTTCCATCAGACCCTTTGTACAGGTGATCTGGTTGTCCTTGTTTACAAGGATCATCTCAAAGCCGCCGTAGGTGCGCCAGTAGTTCAAAGCCTTGCTTTCACCGAGAATGAACATTGCGGTGGAAAGGCAGTCGGCCATGGTACCGTCCTCACATATGATCGTAACTGAGCTGAGAGTGTTATTGATCGGGTAACCGGTCTCAGGGTTTATCAGATGGTGGTAGGTCTTGTTGTTCTGGGTGAAGGAGCGCTGATAGGTACCGCTGGTGATAACGGCAGTCTCACCCACGCTGATGACGCCGAGATAGCTGGATGTGTTGTTCGGGTCACAAATAGCGACGTTCCAGTTGCTGCCGTCAGGCTTGAGGCCGAGAGTCTGGACGTTGCCGCCGAGGGATACTATACCGCTTGTGACGCCCGCATTGCGCATAGCGGCGACAGCGTTCTCGGAGGCGCAGCCCTTGGCCACCGCGCCGAAGGTTATCTCAGCGTACGACGGAAAAGAGACCGCGTATGAGCCGGAGCTCGGGAAGCTGGTGAGTATCATCTTGTCAAAGCATTTTCGGGAAAGGTCCTGCGCCAGCTCATCGTCGGTTGGGACATAATATCTGCCGTTTGTGAAGCCCCAGCGCTTTATGACCGGGTAAAGGGAGAGGTCAAGCGCGCCGCCGGACTGCCTGTATACAGTGGACGCGGTACTGAGCATCTCGGCCACCTGGCCGGAAACGGAGACGTTGGCGCCGTTGGCGTGGTTTATTGCATAAGTAGTGCTGGTTTCAAGCTCGGGGTCAAGCATGGAGTCCATAGACTGAATAACGCTCTGGGCAGCGTCAAGGCCCGCTTCAGCTCTGTTGCCGTATGCGGTCAGAGTCATGACGGTGTCCATCGCGAATACCTGACGCTGACTCATCTTTGATTCACCGCAGCCTGTGAGCGGCAGCAGCATGCACAGGCACAGCATAACAGCGGCAATACGACGGCCGGTCTTTATGTGCTTCATAAGTAGATTGTCCTTCTGGTGTACTATCTGTATTGTCGGCACATGTCAAAACAGGGTGTAAAAAAGCTGCAAACGGCTATTTACTTTGCGGCAGGATTTTGTTATAATACCCTTCGCGGCAGAAGCATCTACCGCACTTGTGCCCAACTATAATTTATTATACCAGATTTTGTGGTAAATGTAAATATGTGCCCGTAGCTCAGCTGGATAGAGTGTCAGACTCCGACTCTGAAGGTCGCAAGTTCGAATCTTGTCGGGCATACCACTTAAGAACCACAATAAGTCTACCAGACTAATTGTGGTTCTTTATGCATTTTTAGTTTGAATAAGCTTGTATTATTCAAAAACATGAATATAACAGGCGCTGGGGCGGTTAGTGATACCATCCCAGCACCTGTTTTTTGTCTTTTTAGGGTTAAAAATCCACATTACTTTTAGTAGTTCTTTGCTTCTGCAAAGAGAGACCAAAAGGACTGAGTAACAGGATTTGAATGTGTTTTATGAGATTATCTCTCAAGTATATGCGAAAAAATGAGGTAGCACATTAAACATTCAACTCCTGTTATTCGAACGCGAGAAAGAGATACTTTCGCAGATAATTGCGAAAGTATGTTGCTTATTCGCCAGTGAAGAGATATACTATAATAAAGCTAAGTTAGGAGAATGATGATATGTCCGATGCAAAAGAACAAGAATCAGTTGATTTGTTTGATTCGTATTTTGATTGGGACCCAAGTGTAGAAGATAGTGTATTTGAACTACATCACTACTATAGAGAAAACACGGTTAATAGAGTACTTCAAAAGGATTTTATTTGTTTCCGCCTTTCAGCAGCAGAAAACTTTGAAGATAAAATGGAAGGAAAGGCAATAGAAGTATACTATGATCTCGCGCTTGACCGCCTTAAAAGGGCCGGTAAGATTACACAGGAAGAGTATGATGCCCTTGCCCACATAGATATTTCTCAGAATGAATTTTTCTTTTCTAAACACTCAGCAGGTATACAGCAATATACAGACACCAAGTTTGAGGAATATATAATTTGTTTCTCTTCTGAAAGTGATGATCCGTATATGTTTCAGAACTATGGTGAATACTGCCTGACTTTGACTAGGGGTAATTTACTTTCTCCTCTGCTTGGAAGAGAAAACTTGCGTGCAGTGTTTACACCTGTCTTATATGGCGATGATATAATAAAGTATTTGGAGAGCAAAATAATAGAAGTAATTGTTAGCCCTGATATGAAAAGGGACATGGTCTGGTTTGTTGGTGAAGTATTACATCGCCTGCAATTTGTTGCAAAGCAAAGTAAATATTCAAAAGAAAATGAGCGACGTTTGATTGTGTATTTGCCAGAGGGCGAAACAAAGCTTATACCAGAAATTGAAAGAACGGAAAGCGACGGCAAACGATACATATATCTAAAGTATTCAAAGGATCTGCTATGCGGGATTAATGTCTGGTCTAATTATGAAATAGCTTCAAAAGACACATTAAACAAATTAAATAGATTTGGATATTCCATTGAATAGAATAGGTTGAAAAATAGCTATAATTATGTTAGACTTTCTTTGAGGTGAAGTACAATGATGATTGATACCAAACAGATCATTACTGTTACAGAGGCAAACCAGAATTTCTCAAAGGCCACACGAATCGCCGACGAGAGAGGTTCTGCTATTGTTTTCAAAAACAACAAGCCTAAATATAAACTGGTAAATCTCGAGGTTGAGCCTGATTTGGAACTGACTGATGACGAGAAGATAGACATAGTAGCCCGCAGAATAATGCAGCGCTATAAGCCCGCATTTTTGGAGCTTGCCAAATGATAAAGTTTTCAAAGGAAAAAGTTTTACTGCTCCATAAGTTTATTGCCCAAGAAACTGGCGGTAGTATTGGTGTACGCGATGAAGCGCTGTTGGAATCTGCATTGGAGGCAGCTTTTGCCGGATTCGGTGACAAAGAGTTTTATCCTACCAAAGAAGAAAAGGGAGCAAGGCTAGGCTATACCCTGATTTCAAATCATGCATTTGTCGATGGCAATAAGCGCATCGGCATGTATGTCATGCTTACTTTTCTCGAAGTTAATGGTATTCACATGGATTGCACCAATGAAGAAGTAACGGAGATGGGGCTTGCATTAGCAGACGGTTCTGTAGGATACGAAGAACTTTTGAACTGGGTAATTGAACATAAAATTTAGAATTGAGCCGCACAGGATGATATCCGTGCGGCTATTTTATTTATAAGGAGGTGAAACGTGTGGCCAAGTATACAGATGATGAAATCAGGGCGATGCCCAAAATTACAATTAAGATTGCTGCAGACTACTTAGGTATTTCATCGAATATTTTGACTTTAGGAATGAGGAACAATGTTCTGCCTATTGGATTTGCAGTAAAAAACGACGACACCTATCGGGAAAGCTGGACCTATTCTATTATTCCGGAGCGCTTGATAGCGTACAATCATGGCAAAATAAACGAAGTGCAGGTTCAGAACATTGAGAAAAGTCTAAGCACCATAATCAATCAATTTGAGGAAATGAAACGTGATCTGGTTTTTCTGTTAAGAGAAAGCGAAGAATAGGAGGGATAAACTATTTTGAAGAGCTGATTAAAAAAGAAGAAACACCTGAACAAAATATAGTTGTAAGCATTGGAGATAAGGAAGTCTATAATGACAATAATCTACAATTTGAAGACTATGTAAAGAAGGTGGAAAACATGCAATTACCTGTAGCTACAATGACACGTCAGCAGCTATATGATGAAATATGGCAAATTTCGGCTGCTGGGGTAGCCAAAAAATATGGCATTTCGTACCCTTTGCTATTGCGACAAATTAAAGATGCGCACATTCCTATTCCGCCTTCCGGTTACTGGACGAAACTGAGTTTTGGTAAGCCCGTAGAAAAGATACCGTTAAATGAACCTTTTGATAAAATTATTGAACTGTTTGCGGAATTGACAGTTAGTAAAAACAATGTAGCCATGAAAACCGAGGCAGCATCAAACAATGCAGTTTCCGCAGATACGACAGTAGAAAAGGGAAAAGAGGTAAGAAAAGCAAAGGAACCGGATATCATAAAGAAAATGAAAAATCCAGCTGCAGATAAACCGGAGAAAATCAGTGATATAGCAAAGGAAACGCCTGAAACCATTACTCAATGGGGCAAAACCATTAATATCTACGACCGGGAAACTCTATACAATGAGGTGTGGGAATATCCTGTAACTGAAGTCGCTAAAAAGTATAAGGTTTCTGATGTATCTATACATAAAGTATGTAAGTCGCTTGATATTCCCACGCCTGACAGAGGATACTGGGCAAAGAAAAAAGCAGGAAAATCTGTTATTAAAGCGCCTTTGCCTAAAAGTGACAAACCAAATAAAAAGCAGGGGGCTCAGACCAAAACTGGTGCAAATCTAGAACTAAGCAACAAACTACCTTTTGGTGATGCTGAGGAACAAAAGCTAATCTTTGCTGTTGCCTCTCAGATTCTTATCCCTGACGAAGATGAGAAAATGCATCCTACAGTTATTGCTTACAGGAAAAAAGTGAACGAATGGATTAAACAGCAAAATGACGCCAAAAGTACAATGTATGTTAATCGTAGGAATAGGCCAGAGGCCCCGGCGCTTTCTCAAAGAATATCTGAATCGTCGATCCCAAGAGCGTGCCGAATCATAGACGCACTTATTAAAGCGATGGAGCCGCTGGGTGTTGAACTAACAGAAAACCTTGGTTTTAAAATTGGGTGTGATGTTGTGGGTGTGTCATTTTCTGAAACTCAGGATCAGATTAGACATGTACTGACAAAGGCTGAAAACCTTCAAATGCTAAAATATGAGGAGGAGAAGAAAAAGTGGTCGTGGGCCTCTAAGCCAAAAATCCCAACATACGATTATGTGTATAATGGCCGTTTAAGCATATCCATAAATAATAGCAAAGCATTTAGAGACTGTAAAAGCTATGTGCTGGAAGACAAACTGGGCGACATTATGCTCGAAATATACTTGGCTGCAGATGTTATAAAACAGCAGAGACTTGAAAAAGAAGAAGCTGAAAGACAACGGCGAGAGGCTGCGAAGAGAGCTGCGGAAGAAAGAGAACTATACAACGCAGAGGTAGAACGCACAAATGCGCTGGTCAACGAAGCAGAGGACTATGATATAGCGTGTAAAATCCGTGCGTATATCGCTTCTGTCGAGAATGGCCCACAGGCAGAAGAAAAAACGGACTGGATAAAATGGGCAAAGAAGAAGGCGGATTGGCTCGACCCTACGATAAAGGCAGAAGACAGCTACTTTGGTGTTCGAAGGCATAGAGCAGACAGAGAATCTAAAAAGCTTTCAAAGCGGTATTATTAAACAAGATAGAAGTCCCTCTCTGGTGTCATAACAGAGAGGGACTTCTATCTTGTTTAGATTTTCAATATTAGGAACCGCTTCTTATACCACAAAGGGCAAGATACATTCGCAGATAATTGCGAATGTATCTTGAATATATCGACAAAAAGGAATATAATTTATTTTGGTATTTTGTAATTAAATGCTGTCGAACCATAGGAGGTATAAAGATGGCGATTTCATATAACAAGATGTGGAAGCTGCTGGTAGATAAGAAGATGAGCAAAGCCGATTTGCGCAAGGCGGCAAACATAGCTCCTAACACAATGACAAAGCTCCGAAGGGACGAGCCTGTTAATCTGGCCATCCTTTGCCGCGCCTGTGAGGTGCTGGAATGTGATTTCGGTGATATCATGGAATACATTCCAGAGGCATAACTCAAGACAGAAGAACACGGATTATTATAGATTCGATTTAAAATCCTGATCTCAGGAGGGGCGTACATGAGTGTAATTGAAGGTGTAAAGTCTCTAATCTGGGATCGCTTAGAAAATATATATCCGAACATACCAATTACGGTTATGAGGTACTGAAAATGAGTAATGTAATTAAACTAACACCGGCAGGTGAAAACAGCGCACCCGAACAGCATGTTGATGGTGAAGCACTGGTGGAAGTCTTTGACGATATGGTGATTGATAATCATGCCAGCTTGGCGAACAAAGACGTTATGAGTATGCCGATTGCACAGCTGGCTACACTTGGTGCGGGCGTAGCTTCATTGCTTCCTACATTCAGAACCATAACAGAGACAACAGCAGGTTCTGGCGAAACATTGTACAGATGGCTAAATGAAGGAGCGGGTAATGCACTAAAAGTAGCAAAAGATGGTGCTTCTTGGGGCGCATATAAAACCGCAGATGGTGCGTCAAAATTCGCAAAATTTCAGCCCGTTACCAGCGCTGGAACCACAACCAGCACTGTTATGCCGATAGACCCAGTGACTATAATGATGGCTATTGCACTGTTTTCACTTGAGCAGAAGATGGGTGAAATAGCTCAGGTAGAGCGCGAAATCCTCGATTTTCTTGAAACGGAGAAAGAAGCAAAAATCGAGGCAGACATTGAGATGCTGGCTTCCCTAATTGAAAAATATAAACACAACTGGGACAATGAGCACTATGTGGCCAGCAATCATAAGCTTGTTCTTGACATCCAGCGCTCTGCAAGAGAGCATCTGATTGACTACCAGAAACAGGTATCTGATATTCTTAATTCTAAAAAGCTGGTTGTATCGCAGTCAAAGGTCAACGATGCACTGAATAAGCTGTACAAAAAGTTTAAGTATTACAGGATGTCCCTGCAGACATTTTCCATGGCATCATTCGTAGAGGTTATGCTGAGTGGTAACTTCAAAGAAGAGAACATACGTCTTACAAAGAGCGAAATAGAGAAACGTTCTGACGCTTACCGTGAACTGTTTGGCCAGTGCTCGGTATATCTGGAAAAACTCAGTGATTCGTCGCTGGAAGTAAACCTTCTTAAGGGGCTTGGTTCTGCAAGCAAAGCTGTAGGCAAATTCATCGACAGCATACCTGTGGTCAGAGAAGGACAGGTTGATGAATTCCTGCAGGAGAGCGGCACTAAGATAAAGAGCAATGCAGCACAGATGGAACGGCAGATTGTTGCATCATTTGCTGAAATCAGCAACCCCGGCATCTGGGTGTTCATGGAAAAACTGAATGATATGATCAAGATATATGGCCGCACAGAAGCCATTTGCTTTGATAAGAATAATATATACCTGATTGCTGGTTAAGTTTACAAAGCGCTATGTGGAAGAGGCAAATGTGATGGAGAAATACCAAAAGATGGTTGCATGGGCTATGGTTCAATGTGTCGCAAAAGTAATACCAATTCCACAAGTAAACGCAGGAAATATTAATCGTGGTAAAGCATTTGGCACATGTGAGGATGTGGATGTAGACAGCCTGCATCCTACCGTCAAACGATGGTTTCCCAAGTGCAAAGAAACTTCGGCGGTAAAACATTTCCTCAGGGTGTTTTATCATCTTGACAAAGTAATGCAGCAGGTGATAGAGCAATAATACTTTTACGCTCTCTTACCTATATTTCTGCTCCGTTTACGCACTCTTTCGCATCAAAGAAACCTCTTTTGTCTACCAAGGCAAAAGAGGTTTTTCTTGCGTTTTGGGGCATAAATAGGCCGAAAT
>JAQXKZ010000024.1 GCA_029010715.1 Clostridiales bacterium | reverse complement strand
ATTATCCGTATCATTCTCTGGATCCCGCGCAGGCCATTGAGCGAATATTGGAATGCAACGGAAGCGAAGAAGAGGATTACACAGAAAAAGGTGTCAGAGTCCTCCGGGAAATTCTGGAACGGGAGAAAAAAGCAGAGAAACGGGAATAAATTTCACAGGCTGCTTTTGTCCTTCCTGTCCTCGTTGTCCCAGTGCATCAAAATCGAACCCATAAATTAATGCACCATGCCTTCAAAACATGGTGCATTGTATCCACGAGCGGTAGGTATGCCACATTGGTGCGTAACCGTTGATACAAATGGTTACGCACCTTTATTTTTTCCTATTGAAAAAGCCTTAGAAAACAAAGGATTCTGGCAGCAGGGGGTTCAAATCGAACTCCTTGCTGCCAGAACTCTTTTGCTTTTCGGTGAAAGTACATTGGCTGTCGTTCAGACAATCAATATAAAAGAGCAAGCCCAACCGTCCTGTCAGACTAATGGCCCTGGACTTTTTATTTCGATAGGAGCACAGCGTTGGGTTATATTTGTTTGTCGGGATAATCTATGGTCGTTGACCTGGGATCTCACCCCTTGTATTCACGAATAACGCAAAAAAGAGCGCCATCAATCCTTATAGATCAATGGCGCTCCGGGCGCTCAGAAAAATGCATTTATAATATTGTTTTGGCATAATAATGAGGTATTGTCAAAAGGGGAGGGGAGGAGTAGAATGGTGGCGGATTATCACGTTTTACAGTTTTTTGTTTGCGGTATTCAATGCCGAAGTAAGCAAAGTACGTGCGCTAAGCGGCACTTTAAATGCGCGATTTTTATTCGAGGAAAAATACAAGATGACGAATAAACCCTATTTCTGCAAAGAAATTACAAATTTACAAATATAATTAAGGGCATCGCTTTGATAATGATGTTTATTCATCATTTCTTTACGTTCCCGCCATGGTGGGGCGATGTTATAGATTATCCGATCATCAGGGAACTTTCGCCCTACTTTTTTGAACCTTTCAAAATGTGCGTGCTCATTTTCTGCTTTCTCACAGGGTACACATACTTTTTTAACGGGCAGAAAAGCCTGAAATATTCGCTGAAGAAAATCACGGATATTTTTATTCCGTATTGGTTCGTTTTCTTCGTTTTTGCAGTTATTGCCGTATTATGCGGATATAAATACTCAGCTTCGGGATTCGTAAAAGAACTGTTTGCGCTCCAATGCCCCACAATGTATTTTTGCTGGTATGTTGCCTTCTACTGGGCGACCATGCTGCTCATACCTTTCATTGCGAAGGTAATGGCAAAAACAAAGAATATTCATGCAGATATTTTACTTTCCGCGCTTATTGTTCCTTATATTATTCGCGCAATACGCTATTTCCTGCCCGAAAACACGATAGTAAATGACCTGCTCAGTAATCTTATATGCTATTTCCCGACGGTCCTTATCGGCTTTGTTTTTGCGAAATACGGCCTGTTTGAAAAGCTTTATAATTTTGTAAGCAAAACCTTTCCCGGAAGGATCGGCCGTATCGCGGTCCTTGTCCTGCTGTTTATTGCCAGTCCTATGGGGCGGTGGTATCCCAGATCTTTCTTCATTTATTTCGAGGAATTGCCGGTTATTCATAAGCCGCTGCCTTTCCTGATAAATCTGGACATACTTTTCACCCCGCTGTTTATATTCGCCGCAGTCAATCTATGCAGGGAAATCAGAGCGGTTTTTATCAAAAAAGGACTCATAAAAATAGGGAAATACTCACTTCTTATGTGGTTTGTTTCCTGTATATTTTTCAATAATTCAAAGCAGGTGTTCCGGCCGATATTATATTTCCCACGCAATCCTGTCCTTGTGCTGTTGTGGGGACTGATTCTGTGTATGGCTGTTTCGGTTATACTGAATTTCGTCGTGAGCAGGCTTACCGATTGGAAAAACAAACTGCTTTTTTCCAGCAAATGATATTTTCCTTACTCCTTTGTACGCGCCTCGATATCACGCAGGATATGCTCATAGAAATCCTTGCTGATTTTATACTTTTTCAGATATATCGCATACCCGGCAACGATCATGACAACGGGGATCACCAGCATGGCGAACTTGATGGTCAGCTTGCCGGACGCGTCGATGGAGGCGGCTGCAACGTCGCTGCCGCGGGTCTTGATGCCGGCCAGTATGATGCTGACGCTGATGAGACCGGTGGAGAGCGCGCCTCCGATCTTGTTGACCAGGGGCTGGATGGAAAACGTGATGGACTCCGAGCGCCTTCCAAGCTTCCACTGGCCGTACTCTATCGTATCTGCGAGGAACATGAGCATCAGCAGCTGAATGAACGCCTGACCGACGAACATCAGGATCGCCGCCGCGGCAATAAGGACAATCGAGTGCTCGGCAAAGAAGAATACCGCGTAGCCCACAATGACAAGGACCGTCGCGCCCGTATAGAGCTGACGGCGGTCAAATTTGCCGGAAAACAGGGGAAAGACCATCAGAGCCGCCAGCTGCGCCACGCCGCAGACCGCGGCAAGGACGGCGTACAGGTTAATGTCGCCGTAGAGATACTGCATATAATAGGTGGCAAAGCCCGTCGTCGTACAGTAACCGACCATAAAGAGCGCCATAGCCAGCGTCGTCCACATGAGCTGATCGTTCTTTGTGATGGCGTTCCACATATCTCTGAGGGTAAACTTATCCTCATCCTCTTTGACTTCCCGGTTCTCCTTCACACCGAAAAGCGGGAAGCAGAGAAAACCGATGTAGAGCACACTCACGGCAACCGCGACCGTCATCCAGGCTTTAGGCGTGTTGCCTAGGGCCGCGGTGATGGGCTGCCAGCCGACCATGATTATGTACATGCCGATATTGGCGCAGATTCGGGCGAAAGCGCCGTAGTTTTCGCGCTGTTTCTGGTTCCGGGTTAGGGCGGGCAGCAGCGTCCAGTATGCGATATCGTTGATGCCGTAGGAGATATCCCAGAGAACATAGGCGACGGAAAAGAAGATCACATAGGCCGCGCCGGTGCCGACGTTTCCGAATAGAATCAGGTAGAATATCACGGAGGCCGCACCGCCCACCAGAATGGCGGGTTTGAATTTGCCCCATTTCGTGTGGATATTGTCGATGATGAGGCCGGTAATGGGGTCGTTCAGGGCGTCTGCAATACGCAGGACTGACAGCACCAGACTGACCGCCGCGAATATCTGGATGGGAAGTGAGAGAATATTTGACAGGAAATACAGCAGTGCATTGGCCTCGAAAGCATAGAACATGTCGCGGCCGATGGTACCGAGACCAAAGAAATACTTGTTGCGTCGGTCAGTGCGGTTCATGGGTGGAAACCTCCTTGATTGCGTATACGTTGGAGCCGAAATCGCTCTGCATACGGCCGTTTGCGTCGTAGCCCGTGCCGGTGAAGCGCGGTGCAAGCTGCACGCCCGCTGCGAAGGCCGCGCCGGAGGCAGTAAGTACCTGGGCGCCGTCATACATTTTATAGTGGCTGTCCGCTGCCGAGACGGCCAGACCGTTGGGATTCAACTTAACAGGCAGCACATGCCGTAGGAGTGTCCCGAAGTCGCCAACACGCAGAAGCTGACGGCGGCTCTCCATCCTGTACCGCTTTTCTGCGTCAAGACCGGAGACGGCCAGCCGCTCATAGCCGGGGGCGGCGGGCTGAAGCCCGTGGAAGACGCCGGCGACCGTCTCGGCCTCCGTCTGCATCTGCCATACGATCCCGCCGCCGTCCGTCTCGCTCCGTGAAAACCTGCCGTATTGCAGGGTGCGGCGGTGCTCCTTATAAAACGCAATCTGGTTACGGATCTCCGCCTGCTCCACGGGCAGAAGCTCTGACAGATCCAGCTCATAACCAAGGCAGCCGAATAAGCTGACGTTGCCCCGTGTGGAAAGGGGCGTGGCACGCAGCGTCTGTGCATGGGGACTGGCCGAGACGTGGGCGCCGAAGGTCGAAGGCGGGTACAGATAACTCAGACTGGTTTGAATCCGCAGTCGCTCGACAGGGTCCGTATCATCTGAGCACCAGATCTGCGGCGAGAAATACAGCATACCGCAGTCGAACCGGTTGCCTCCGGAGGAACAGCTCTCCAGAAGAATCTCCGGCCTGCTGTCAAAGATCCGGTGCAGAACGTCATAAAGACCGAGGACAAAGGCGTGCTGCATTTTCCCCAGAACACAGGAATGCCGGTTCATATCCCATTTGACGTAGGAGATGGGCGCACTGTCCAGAATGACGTTCACACTCTGTACGATATAATCCCGCACGGAGGGATTCGTGAGGTCCAGCAGCAGCTGATGGCGGCCCAGCAGGTTTTCACGGCCAAGGCTGTCGTGCAGCGCCCAGTCCGGGTGTGCCCTGTAGAGCTCGGAATCATGGCTGACGGACTCCGGCTCCATCCAGAGACCGAAGCCGAGTCCCATCGCTCCCAGCTTTTTGCCGAGGCCCTGTAAGCCGTGGGGGAGCTTTTTGAAGTTGACCGCATAGTCGCCGAGGCTGCCGGTGTCGCTGTCCCTGGCTCCGAACCAGCCGTCATCCAGGACAAACAGCTCGCAGCCCAGACGTGCGGCCGTTTTGCCCAGGCGCAGAAGCCTTGACTCGGTGAAATCGAACATGCATCCCTCCCAGCTGTTATAGATGATGGGCCGGGGGCGGTTCTGCCAGTACGGCGGAATCAGATTTTGGTTTATATAGGTATGGAGGCGTTCGGACAGACCGCCGAAGCCCCTGCCGGAGTAGGCCATCACGACCTCGGGGGTTTCGAATGTCTCCCCTGGCGCCAGGGTCCACTCAAAATTCGCCGGGGAAATACCCTGCAGGACCCGGGTGACTCCCTGAAGACTTTGCTGTACGCTCAGATAGTGGCTGCCGGAATAGAGCAGGTTGAATCCGTAGACGGCTCCGTCCGTCTCGGTGGAGCCGGGGGCGGCGAGCATGAAGCCGGGATTCGCACGGTTGGACGACGCGCCGGTCGTACTCTCCAGACAGACCCGGGCCATGGTTACCGGCGTGACGGTATGCTGCGCTTCGGCGACCCAGCCGCCGGAAAAAGTGTGAAGAACAAAAGGCCCCTGCAGCTCGGTACAGGCGCTCATGAATTTCCGTATGCTGACCGGCCTTTCACCGCAGTTTTCCAGCACAGCGCGGCGTGTAAACACGGTGGGCAGCACGCCGTAATAAAGCGTCAGCCGGAGCCCCGCTTCTTTGTCAGAAAGGCGCAGGGCAAGGACCGACTGGCCACGGGAGAGGGGCAGGGCCGACGCCGGCTGTTCCTTCAGAATCTCATAGCCGGAAAAGCGGAAGTCGGTTGAGACCGGTGAACCCTCAACCGAAAGCTCCAACGGGCTTTCGCGGTAATCGCCGCGGCCGGCGCCGCTCCATTCCAGAGGCAGAATATCCAGGCAGCAGGCGTTGGAGCGCTCACTGTAGAGCGTGCTCCCGCCCCAGCCGCAGCCGGGAGCCGGGGCCAGCGCTTCCGCGTCGCCGGTCTCCACCTGCGTGCCGAAATACAGATGCTCCGGATAGCCGTCCCGGATCCGGAACAGATAGGAGCTTCCGTTATTTTGCAGATGAAATACTTCGTTTTTGACGGTAATCATTCGATACGGTACGCATCCCCTTTGACATAGCTTTCATAGGCGCTGTCCGTTACACCGCCGTTTTCGATCATATCGGCGTAGAACTCGCCGGAACGCTTGACGGTTCGCGCCTGGGTACTGTAATCCACGTGTACAAGCCCGAAGCGTGCGCTTTCGCCTTCGAGCCACTCAAAATTGTCGCAAAAGCACCAGTGATAGTACCGCGTGAAGGGCAGACCGGACTTGACGATGGCCTCCAGGTGCTCATAAATATACCGGGCGCGGAATGTGTCCCGATTGTCGCAGGTCCCGTTCTCCGTCACCCAGATGGGACGCGGAAAGAGCTTTTCCAGCTTCCCGGCGCAGCGGACAAGTCCCTCGGGGTAGATTTCCCAGCCCAGATCGTTGCGCGGGCTCTTTTTGCGTACACCGTCGGCAAGGCCGCGTACGGTCGAACGTGTATAGTAGTTGACACCGTGGAAATCACAGTACTCGCCCTTCGGAAGCCGGCGGCGGTTATGCAGGGGCCAGCGAAACACACCCGTTGACATGGCTTCGGTGATCACGCTCTGAAACAGATACTCCGAAGCCTTTGCGGCGGCAGCGTGTACGGGATTTTTCGGATTTTCCGGTTCAAATACCCGCAGATGGTTGGCAAAGCCCACCATGGTGTCTGTAAAGCCCATGTTCCGGCGAATCTCATGCAGCAGAGAATAGCAGCGGATGTGGCACCAGGCCATATTCTCCAGCACGGCAAAGGTTTCGGAAAAGCTCTTATGGCCCGGGGGCCAGCTGCCGTAGAAAAAGCCGTTGGTCGCATAGACGTTAGGCTCGTTGATCGTGATCCAGTCGCTCACAAGATCGCCGAAGCGTTCGGCGCAGAGCCGGGCAAAATCCATAAAGTCGCCGAGATTTTCCTGCTTGGCAAAGCCGCCGGCGCGTTCAAACCACATCGGATTGGAAAAGTGGTGCAGCGTCAGCAGCGGGCGTATGCCAAGCTCCTTCATGTATTGCAGCTCCGCCCGGTAATGGGCGATCGCCGCCTCGTCAGGGCATCCCCGCTCCGGCATGATGCGGGCCCACTCCACACCCAGACGGGCTGCGGGGAGACGGAGCTTCGCCATCAGCTCGCAGTCCTCGCGCCAGCGGTTCCAATGGTCGTCGGCTGCAGCCGGGTCAGAGCCGTCTTTGATTTTTCCCTGATGGTACCAGTCGTTCCAGTTGCTGCCGACCTCGCCGCCTTCGATCTGTGCCGACGCGGAGCTGACGCCCAGTAAAAACCCCTGCGGGAACTCCAAATGCATGGCAAAGCCTCCTTCTGATCCGTTGGGCCGGATGCCCGGTTTCGGCGAATACAGTCCTGCGGAATATATAAGCAAATTCATTGTAAGTTCTTGCTGCTTTCCCCGCAAGTGTAAATATTTGACAAAAGCGATGATGGAAAACTGTTCATGTTTCCATATGGCTAAATCCGGCGCAGGTGCTAAAATAAAACTGTTATGGAAAATATCCATCGGACCGGGAGAAAAGACAATATGGAGCAAACAAAATGGTATAAGGACAGGGTGTTTTATCAGATATGGCCCCGGAGCTTCCGTGACGGCAACGGCGACGGCATTGGTGATCTGTGGGGCGTTTACGAAAAGCTGGACTACCTGAAGGAATTGGGCGTGGACGGCGTGTGGTTTTCACCGCTGTATCCCTCGCCCGGTGTGGACTGCGGGTACGACATATCCGATTACATGGATATCGCCCCCGAATACGGCGGAATGGAGGCCTTTCGGGCTGTTCTGGACGGGCTGCACCGGCGGGGGATGAAGCTCGTTATGGACCTCGTGGTCAACCATACAAGCGACGCCAACGAATGGTTTCGGAAATCCCGCCGGCGCATCGAGCCATATACGGACTATTACATCTGGAGGCCCGCCAAACCAAATGGAAAGCGACCCAACAACTGGGACAGCCACTTTGAGGGCAAGGCCTGGCAATGGGACGATCTCAGGCAGGAGTATTATCTCCACCTGTTCGCCGTGCGGCAGCCGGATTTGAATATGGATAATCCTCTTGTACGTGAAGAGGTGAAAAAAATCCTTAAATTCTGGCTGGATCTCGGCGTGGACGGATTCAGAGAGGATGTCATTACCTTTATCTCCAAGAAGGAAGGTCTGCCGGACGATTATCTGTTCCCGGTATTCAAGGGGATACGTTTTTATAATCATGGGCCGCATATCCACGAATACTTACAGGAATTCCGACGCGACGTTCTGGAGAACTACGACTGCGTAACCATTGCGGAGGCTCCGCTCGTCACGCCGCAGCGTGCGCTTGATTACATTGACGAGTATGGCTCCCATGAGATAGATATGATGATCCAGTTCCAGTGTATGTGCGCGGACTGCCTCTTCTCTGACTATATGCCCCTGAGTTTTTCTCTGAGAAAGCTGCGCAGGGCGTTCTCGTCCTGGCAGAAGAGGATGGACGGGCGCGCGTGGAATATGCTGTATCTGGAAAACCACGACCACCCGCGGGTGATCTCCCGCTACGGCAGCGAGAAGTACCGGGTGGAAAGCGGTAAAATGCTTGCTGCCAGCTATCTGTTCTTAAAGGGTACGCCGTTCATCTACCAGGGGCAGGAAATCGGTATGACGAACTGGTACCCGGATAAAACAGAAATGTACGAGGATGTGCAGACCCTTAATCAAAAGCAGAACTGGCCGGAGAAAAAACGGCTGAAGCTGTACCATCGGGCCTCAAGGGACTCCGCACGTACGCCCATGCAATGGACGGCCGGAGAAAACGCCGGCTTCACAACGGGCACGCCGTGGTTCCATGTCAATGAGAATTACAGGCAGATCAACGTGGAAGCGGAACTGACCGATCCGGACTCCGTCCTGAATTTCTACAAAAAGGCAATTGCCCTGCGCAAAAGCCTGCCGGTGGTACGCGATGGCAGATACCGGGAATATTACCGGAATTCCGGCAAGCTGTATGTATATTCCCGGGAAACAGAAACGCAGAAGCTGCTGATTATCTGCTCGTTTACGGACAGGCCTGTGCGCTTCCGCCCACCGAAGGGGTACTCCCTTGCGCAAATGAAGCTGCTGTTGACCAATTATGACGATCGCCTGGACGGAAACGGCTTTGTGACCCGGCCCTACGAGACCCGAGTGTATCTTTATGAGTAGATACAGCAGAAAAATCCATGCAAGCTCTGCCGACTAAGCCGCTTCGCCCCGTTGGTACGCAGATACGGATTTTTGCTGAAGCCGGGGATAACTTCTCAGAATATGGGGTGACGGTCCCGTTCCCGCATCATCCATGCGCGGTCGCATGATTGGACCGATAACAGATGCGGAAGCAACAGGAAAACCGGCGACGGAACCAAACAAAGCGCGAGCAATAACTGACACCGGACCGAGAGAGCCTTTGCTCCTGCCGACCGGCAGCTAAACAAAATTAACAAGAAGGGCGCCGGGATCGTTTCACTCAACAATTCCGCGAAATATCGGATTGACATGTCCTGAACTCGCACAAGCACATATCGGGTCCCGAAGAATAACAGATAATATTTGAACGGATAATTGATATCACTTTATTATTGTGATATAATGAAGCCCTATGGACTGGAAGAACATTTGTTGCTGACCAATACGATCCACGTGTACTTCCCGTCAATTACGGGCTATGTACCCGTTGCCATCACAGAGGAAGCATCCGCTGAAAGCTGAGTCCGTTCGATGCGATGTGCTTCTTCTCAAAAATACCAAAAAAGTGAACAGACATTTTGAAAAAGGAGGACGTATCTCTATGCTTTATCAGACAACAAAGGAACACGAAGAGCTGCGGGCTAAAGTACGGGAATTCGCGGAAACGGAAGTTAAGCCGATTGCAATTATGCTTGACAAAAACAACCAGTTTCCCACCGAGGCTGTGCAGAAGATGGGAAAATTGGGCCTCATGGGCATTCCCTATGAAAAGGAATACGGCGGCGCGGGGCTGGACGCTCTGAGCTACGCTATAGCCGTAGAGGAACTGTCGAGAGTGGATGGCGGCACCGGCGTTATTCTGTCCGCCCATACATCCCTGGGTACTTACCCCATTGCCGCATTTGGTACGGAGGAGCAGAAACGGAAATATCTGCCTGACCTCTGCTCCGGCAGGAAGCTGGGCGCGTTCGGACTGACGGAGCCCAACGCCGGTTCCGATGCCGGCGGCACAGATACAACCGCCGAGGACATGGGCGACTACTATCTGCTCAACGGCGAGAAGATTTTCATCACCAACGGCGGCCAGGCAGACACCTATGTGATATTTGCTGTGACCACCCCCGGAATCGGTACCCGCGGTATCAGCGCTTTCATTCTGGAAAAAGGCTGGGAGGGCTTCACCTTTGAGGAGCACTATGATAAGATGGGCATCCGCTCCTCCGCCACCTGCCAGTTGAACTTCAATAATGTAAAGGTACCTAAGGAGAACCTGCTGGGCAAGGAGGGTCAGGGCTTCAAGATCGCCATGGCCACTCTGGACGGCGGCCGTATAGGCATTGCGGCCCAGGCGCTGGGTATTGCCCAGGGCGCCTATGAGGCGGCAGTGGAGTACTCCAAGGAGCGCATCCAGTTCGGCAAGCCCATCTGTCAGCAGCAGGGAATTGCCTTCAAGATTGCTGACATGGCCACAAAGCTGCGCTGCGCCCGGTTCCTGGTATACAGTGCCGCCGAGCTTAAGCAGGCCCACGTACCGTACGGAATGGAATCCGCCATGGCGAAAAAGTACGCCTCCGACATTGCCCTGGAGGTTACCAATGATGCACTCCAGATTTTCGGCGGATCAGGCTACCTGAAGGGCATGGAGGTGGAGCGCTTCTACCGCGACGCCAAGATAACCACCATTTACGAAGGCACCAACGAGGTACAGCGTGTGGTCATAGCCTCACATATCCTGGGCAAAGCGGGAAAGGAGAGCTCAGCCGCGCCAGCCCAGCAGAAGGGCCCGGAAACCGGCGCCAGGAAGCGCATGATTCTCAAGGACGGCACCGCTCAGGAGCGTGTGGACACCCTGGTGGCCAATCTGAAAAAGGATGGGCACGACTTTACCGTGGGCATTCCCATGGACACTCCCATTACTCAGGCCGAACGGGTTGTCAGTGCCGGACAGGGTATCGGACCCAGGGAAAACATGAAGCTTATTGAGGACCTGGCCAAAGCAGCCGGCGCTGCCGTGGGTTCCAGCCGTCCGGTGGCGGAAACTCTGAAGTACGTCCCCCTGAACCGCTATGTAGGTATGTCCGGTCAGAAGTTTACGGGCAACCTGTACATCGCCTGCGGTATCTCCGGTGCTGTCCAGCACCTGAAGGGCATCAAGGACGCCGCCTGCATCGTGGCCATCAACAAGGACCCCAATGCCAAAATATTCAAGAACTGCGACTACGGTATAGTGGGCGATGTGATGGAGATCCTTCCCCTGCTTACCGCCGCATTGGATACCGGGGAGAAGCTGCCGGCGCCTCCCATGAAGAAGATGAAGCGCGCCACTCCCCCGAAGACCACCCAACCCAGAAAGCTGTATATCTGCAATGGCTGCGGCTACGAGTATGACGCGCTGACCGGAGACCCGGAGGGCGGAGTGAAGCCCGGCACCGCGTTCAAGGAGCTGCCTGAGGGCTGGACCTGTCCTCACTGCGGCGAGAGCACGGACGGCTTTATAGAGATCGAGGTCTGATGCTCCGGAGCACCAGAAACGTGTGTCGGAAATACGGCAGATAATTTGTAAAAAACTGAAGGAGGTCTTTCCATGTATAATTATCGTATGGTCACCGATGACCTGTACTGGGTGGGTGCCGACGATCACCGCCTTGCCCTGTTTGAGAATATCCATCCCCTGTATCACGGAGTCAGCTATAACGCCTATGTCCTGATGGACGAGAAGACCGTGCTGTTCGACAGCGCCGATTGGGCCGTGGGGCGCCAGTTCATCACCAATGTAAAGGCCGTTCTGGCCGGACGCTCTCTGGACTATATGGTCATCAACCATGTAGAGCCGGACCACGCGGCTTCCATCGAGGAGATCCTGCTCCGCTGGCCGGATGTGAAAATCATCACCACCCCCAAGGCGGTCACTCTGCTCAACCAGTTCGGCTTCAACCTGGACCCCAACAAGGTAGATGTGGTTAAGGAGGGAGACACCCGCTGCTTCGGCAGGCACACCATTGCGTTTCTCTACGCTCCCATGGTCCACTGGCCCGAAGTCATGGTGTCCTTTGACACCACCAACGGCGTTCTCTTCTCTGCCGACGCTTTCGGATCCTTCCGCGCCCTGGACGGCAAACTGTTCGCCGACGAGGTGAACTTTGACCGCGAGTGGCTGGATGAAGCCCGCCGCTACTACACCAACATCGTGGGCAAGTACGGACCGCAGGTTATGGCTCTGCTGAACAAGGCAGCCGGCGCCGTGGGTCTGGAGAACATCAAGTTCCTGTGCCCCCTCCACGGTCCCGTGTGGCGCAAGGATCTGGACTACATCATAGACAAGTATACGCACTGGGCTACTTACAAGCCGGAAGAAAAGGGCGTCATGATTGTATATGCCTCCATGTACGGCAACACAGAGGCAGCCGCCGAGGTGCTGGCCGCCAAGCTCGCCGCCCGTGGCATTACAAATACCCGTCTGTACGACGTGTCCGGCACCCACGTCAGTTACCTGATATCCGATATGTTCAAATACAGCCACCTGGTGCTGGCCTCCGTTACGTATAACCTGGGCATATTCCCGCCCATGCATAACTTCCTTATGGATATGAAGGCGCTTAACCTGCAGAACCGCACCGTGGCACTGATGGGAAGCGGCTCCTGGGCTCCGCGCTCCGGCGTGCTGATGCGTGAGGAACTGGAGAAACTGAAGAACATCCGCATTCTGGATGATGAAATGACAGTCACTTCCTCCCTGAAGGTGGACAACGAATCTGAGATTAACGCACTTGCTGATTCCATTGCCGCTTCGCTCAATGAATAACCTGTAACAGGGTATAGATACATCCCCGGTCCGCAAGCGGACCGGGGATGTATATTAGCTGGGGGGGAAGCCGCGGAGCGGGCTTCAGAGTATGACAATAATCATGCTGCCACCCGGAGCGCCCGCC
Organism: Clostridiales bacterium; assembly: GCA_029010715.1. Classification (GTDB taxonomy): domain Bacteria; phylum Bacillota; class Clostridia; order Oscillospirales; family Oscillospiraceae; genus Limivicinus. The sequence continues at coordinate 69,128 of JAQXKZ010000024.1, read as the reverse complement.
GGCATCGCGGGGGTGACGGCGCCTTTCCCGCGCTTAGCCGGCAAGCAGGTGGAAACACAGGCATACCCGCAGGATTGAAGTGTTTAAGTGAACGGGTTTTCCTGATTGACGCTCGGAAAAATCAAAACTGGATTTATTTCCGCAAACGTGATAATGTAATTCCGACAACATGTGCGGGAGCTGGGAAAGATGTACAGTGACCTGAAGAAGAAATTTAAAGATTTTTACGGCCGCCCGGCGAAGTATATATTCTCCGCGCCCGGACGCACGGAACTCGGCGGCAACCATACCGACCACCAGCTTGGCCGGGTTCTGGCCGCGGCGGTGAATCTGGACACCAGAGCCGCAGCGGCCCTGAGCGGCGAGCCGCGTATCCGGGTTATGTCAGAGGGCTATGGACAGATCATTGTGGAGCTGGACGATCTGGGCATTCATCCGGAGGAAAAAAACAGTACTGCCGCGCTCGTGCGCGGCGTCGCTGCGGGCGCTGCGGCTCTGGGCAATGATATAGCGGGCTTTGACGCCTATGTTGTCTCGGACGTTCTGCCCGGCAGCGGGCTTTCCTCGTCGGCGGCATTTGAGGTCCTGATCGCTGCGGTCATCAATCATTTGTCGGCCTGTGCGCTCAGCCCCATACAGATCGCTCAGCTTGGCCGGTACGCCGAGAACGTCTATTTCGGTAAGCCGAGCGGTCTAATGGATCAGATAAGCTCCTCGGTAGGAAACATCGTCGCCGTGGATTTTGAGAACAGGGAGATACCGAAGGTAGAGCAGCTGGACTTCGACTTTGCCGCTAGCGGACACGCCCTGTGCATCATCGACAGCGGCGCGGACCACGCGGGCCTTACGGAAGAATACGCGGCAATCCCGAACGAGCTCCGGCGCGTGTGCGGAGTGTTCGGCAAGGAATACCTGCGTGAGGTGGATGAGGACGAGTTCTTCAGCCGCGTTGCCGAAGTGCGCGCCGCGGCGGGCGACAGGGCGGTACTGCGTGCCGTGCATGTGTTCAATGAAAACCGCCGTGTGGACGCAGAGGTGTCAGCCCTGCGCGCGGGAGACTTTGACACGTTTTTGAAGCTCGTATCCGAGTCCGGGCGCTCCTCCTGGATGTATCTGCAAAATGTGATCCCTGACGGGAACACGGCGCATCAGGAGCTGGCCTGTATGCTTGCGCTGACGGAACGGCTGCTCCGGGGCCGCGGCGCATTCCGTGTGCACGGTGGGGGCTTTGCCGGGACGATACAGGCCTTTGTGCCGCTGGACATGCTGGACGGATTTTGCGCCGGAATAGACGCCGTGACAGGCGAAGGCCGCTGCCATGTCCTGTCTGTACGCCGCGAGGGCGGCTGCCTGCTGGAGGAAGTATGAAAGCATATATTGACGCGCTTATTGAATACGGACTTGGAAAGGGCCTTATACAGCCGGAGGACAGGAGCTTTGTTTTTAACCGCCTTCAGGAGATCACTGCGTCGGACGCGGCGGAGGATACCGCCGCGCCCGTTGCTGCGCCGTTGAATGAGCTCCTCGGCACGCTGACGGACGATGCCGTGCGCCGCGGGCTCGTCGATGACACCGCGGCGGCCCGCGAGCTGTTTGACACAAAGCTCATGGGCGCTCTGACGCCGTGGCCGCATGAGGTGCAGAGACGCTTTAAGGAGCTGTATATCTGCAGCCCGGAGACGGCGACAGACTGGTTTTATAAATTCAGCGGAGATACGAACTATATCCGGCGCGACCGCATTGCAAAAGACCTGCACTGGGAATACGGCTGTGAATACGGCGTGCTGGATATAACGATCAACCTCTCAAAGCCGGAGAAAGACCCGCGGGACATAGCTTCGGCACGGCTCGCGCCGCAGTCAGGCTACCCGAAGTGCCTTCTGTGCCGGGAAAACGAGGGTTATGCCGGGCGCATGAATCACCCGGCCCGGCAGAACCACCGTGTAATTCCGCTGAAGATCGCGGGTGAGGAGTGGTTTTTACAGTATTCGCCGTACGTATACTATAATGAACACTGTATCGTGCTCAGCTCGCAGCACCGGCCCATGAGGATCGACCGCTCAACATTCGAGAAGCTCTTCGACTTTGTCCGGCAGTTCCCGCATTACTTTGTCGGGTCTAACGCCGACCTGCCCATAGTCGGCGGCAGTATACTCAGCCACGACCATTTTCAGGGAGGACGCTGCGAGTTTGCCATGTCGAAGGCGCAGGTCGAGGAAGAGCTGCATTTTGGCGGCTGCGAGGATATAAAGGCCGGGCGGGTCAAATGGCCGATGCCCGTCATCCGACTGCGCGGCGCGGACCCCGCGCGTTTGGCGGAGCTTGCGGCGAAAATACTCGTCACATGGCGCGGCTATACGGATGAAGCGGCAGTCATCTTCGCGGAAACCGAAGGCGTGCCGCACAATACCGTCACGCCTATCGCGCGGCGCAGGGGAGAAGACTACGAGCTTGATCTTGTGCTGCGCAACAACCTCACGACGGACGAGCACCCTCTTGGACTATATCATCCGCATCAGCAGCTGCACCATATAAAGAAGGAGAATATAGGCCTTATCGAGGTCATGGGCATGGCGGTGCTGCCGTCAAGGCTGGAGGGCGAACTCAATCTGCTGAAGGACGCCATACTTTCCGGGCGCGACATCCGCGCCGACGCGCGTATTTGCCGGCACGCCGACTGGGCGGAGAGGCTTATGAAAAAATACAGCTTCACACCGGACAATGCCGACGGGATACTCCGGCAGGAGGTCGGCGCGGTGTTCATGCATGTGCTGGAGGATGCGGGCGTGTACAAGCGCGATGAAGCCGGACGCGAGGCGTTCATGAGATTTATCGGCGCGGTAAACAAAAAGGCCTGAAAGACAACCGGAGCGGCCCCGGGGACGAATTACCGTCCCCGGGGCCGCTCTGTCTGTTCGGCATTCTGCAGCCTGTTTATAATTGCATGTATGCAAGGAGAGCTTCAGAAGTTATGCGCGAAATTGTTTGCGGACCATGGTTTAATGAGGTCATCCGGCATACATATGGATTGCGGTTTCCTTCAATCTGCTCCTCAGACGGTGATGCCGCCCGATGATGGCCGCATCAAAAGCCTTTTTTTGATGCGGGAACATGGAGCGTCAAGTCTCCGGAGGCGTCGGAGCTTCGTTCATAGTGGCCGCGCGGCAGCCTTGACCGGCCTCGTCCCCGCAGGGCCGGCCGCTTCAGTCCGGCTCTTCTATACAACAGAGACTGTAGCAGCGGCAGACGACAAAGACCATGAGTATGACCGACAGAGTCTGAGTGCTGCGGAAGATCAGGAACATACCTGTGAAACGCTGCACGAGATACTCAGACGCGCCGGCGCCTATGAGGGAAACGATGTAGCCGGTGAGCAGAAGCGCTGTGCGCGAGCTTCTGCCGCGGCTCTTTTTCACGCCCTTGCAGTAGTGGATAAACACGCACAGGATACTGACGGCGCAGACGAACATGGTCACGCTTATAAAGCCGACGTATTTGTTGAACGCGGTCAGAAAGGCGAAATGTATCGACACGGGGTCGCTCCTCGTACTGTCGAGAACGATTTCGAGCGCGGAAAACAGCACAAGTCCGAGCCGCGCAACGTTGCCGGTACCGCTGACGCCGCGTACAGTAGGAATGTCGCGGCGGCGCACGCAGAGCCGCACAAGAACGAGCGACAGGATAAACAGCAGCACGAAGGACATGAAGAAGGTCGCGAATTTATAGGAGGTATTTCCGGCGGTGTCCGTTACCGCGACGGCAAAGGGCAGACGCTGCAGCAGGGGGGCGGACACGGTGATCTTGCTGCGGCAGGCGTTGCCGAACATATCCGCAAGCCTTATGAAGGCCACGCTCATTACCGCACCGGGAAGCACCGTGTCAAACAGTGAACCGGTGCGCCCGACGAGCCCGAGCCCGCGGACTATCGCGCCGGCCAGCAGCGCGCCGAGCAGAACGCCGGAGATGCAGTAGCCGCCGGTTTGGTAATTGCTTATGGCCGCTCCGAAGGAGGCGTACTGCTCCATATAGCTGTACCAGTGTATCAGGCGGCTGAATACGACGGAAAACAGCGCGGCGAGGGGATAGAAGCACAGAACGGCCGACGCGCGGCATCTGGCGTCACGGCACAGGGCGAGACTCATTACGGCCCCGGCCGCGGTGCCGAGGACAATTATCAGCGAACTCCAGTACACGGTGAAGCCGTATGCGGAGACAGCTATTGCGTTCATCAGCCCACCTCCTGTTCGGGGATCGCCGTGGCAAAGTAGAGGATATCGCTTACTTCGCGCTCACTGTCCCAGTCGACATAGTTGTAGCGTTCGTTGTTTATCAGGACTTCACTGGTCTGCCCGCCGTCGAAGTTATAGGCATTCTGCACGCCCTTACCGTACATGAGCCGGGCGAAGTCATTTACGGTCGCCCGCGGCGTGCCGTCCTGCGAGTGGTTGACGGTCATGATGAGATAATGCAGTTTGTCATACTGGCCGATGCCGGAGCGGGAGTACTGCTGGTTCATCTCGCCTATGCCGCCGGCATAGCTCCCCTCGAGCTGAAGCAGCTCACCGTCGCGCACGAGTATCGGGCCGAAGGACATGCTGAAGAGGATGTTGTTGTCGGCGATGAACTGCTCGATATCCTCGCGGCTGCCGAGCTCGCCTGCGCTCAGCATACGGAAGTCACCGTTCGCGTCGATAAAAAGCACGTCGCAGGAGGTCTCATAGCGGCACAGCTGCCCCTGATAGACGCAGATGCCGAGGTCGCGGTATTTGTAGAAGTCCGCGTTCATCGCAACGACCGCGTTCGCGCTTCTGGACAGCTCGGAGGCGACGACGCGCTCGTTCGATCCGAAAGTGTCGTTGACGAGCTTGCGCCGGATCTGAGAGCCGTCGGCAAGCTTGACCTCAACGCAGGAGCAGACGCGGTTGTCTATAAGCTCCTTCCAGCATATGACGAGGATGGTCTCGTCACAGTAGCAGCGGATATCGGAGTCCCAGTAGAAGTCGGTGTCGGAGCTGAATATCAGATCCTGTCCGTCGAGCAGCCCGAAGGTGCGGGCCTGCTCTATGATCTCGTCGACCCTGCCTGCCTCGTCTGTACCGAAGGTGACGAATTTTCCGGCGTCCGGCTTGGGCGCTACGGTCGCGGAGTAATCTATTGTATACTGCTTTTTGATATAGGCCAGATCGCCGAGCGCGTCGCTGGCCGCGTTGTTCAGGTATACGTTCAGTCTGCCGACAAGGTCGGTCTTTGCTCCGGCGGCGGGAGCGGCTGCCGCGGCCTCGGTGCCGGGATGGACGTTCACGGCGATCCAGAGGAAAAACACGATCGAAAGCAGAAAGGCGAGCATGCCCAGCAGTATGCGCGCCGCCGGCGGCACGCCGTCCGACGGGACGTATTCCTCCTCCGGCTCAGGCCCGGACAGAACTTCCGGGGCGGGAGCGTGTCTGACCCTGCGCGGCTTCCCGGTATCCTCTCGGCGGCGGAAAAAATCCGGGTCAAACTCCGCCCTGCGCCGACCGCCGTCCTCCGGAGCGCCGCTGTCGCCGACATGCTCGCCGTGCCGTACCGGCTTCGGCGCGCTGCGGCCTTTCTCCGGTGCTGCCGGCGTTCTGGGAGCGGGAGGATTGTTCCGCTCAAAGTCGGCCCGGAAACCGTCTGCCGGCCGACGGGCTGCCCGTTCTGCCGCCGGCGATGCTTCTTCGGATACGGGGGCTTCAGAGCCTGCCGCATCTTCCGCGGCGAACTCGGGCTGCATCCCGCGCGCCGGGTCCTCCGGCGGTGCTTTTATGCCCGCGGTATCGGACGAGAACTCCGCGAGTATGGATTCCAGGTCAAAACCGTAATCTGTTTTATCGCTCATGGGATCTGTTCCTCAGTTTCTTCATGCGGTGCCGCCCGTCAGGGCGTTCATAAGGCTTCCGTCGGCGTTTATGAGCCAGCGCCGGTCAATGTAATCCAGCGATACCGTCAGCTCCCGCGTACTGTAATACGCGGACGCGTTTTTCAGTATGCCGGTAACGGCGGTCCGGTAGGCCTCCTCGGTCACAGCGGGATAGTAATTGTTGTTTTCATCGTATATGTCTTTGCGGGGCCGGGATCTGACGATCTTTTCAAGGACCTTTGAGGTCTCGGCCTCGGCGTCTGCCTCCATCGCTCTCAGGTCCAGACAGGTGAAGCTCACGGTCTGCTTTGCGCTGAGCCTGTCTATCGCGGCCGGGCCCTGCAGCTCATAGCTGTAGCTGTCCCTGAGCGCAGAGTATACAAGCTCGCCTACTTCCGCCGACGGGGTGTTCTCAAGGCCGAGGCTGCTGTAGTTTTCAAGACAGCCGTAGGCCGCGGGATAGTCCCCGCTGCAGACCGAGTCGAAAAAGATCCTTACCGTCTCCTGCGGATCGCCGTCAGACTGCGCGTATACGGTACCGGCCGTGCTGCCGATGGCACAGAACGCGGCGGAACAGCCGGCCAGCAGCAGCGACAGTATCGCCAGCAGCGGATTTATCCTTCCCGCGCTTTCGCGGAGCACGAACGTGATCCCAACAGCGACCGCAATGATAATTATTATAAAGGCTATAACAACAGATACGCCCACGCGTGCATCCTCCTGCGCTATGATGTGCTGTGACCCGCCTTGACGGTTATAATCGTACATCCTGTATTGTACCATTAAACGCGCCGAGTTCAAGAGGCAAAATAACGGCCGGCCGCATCAGACGGTCCGAACGGCAGTAAAACCCGAAAAAAAGAAATGTATATTGTATATGCTTACAGCAGCGGAGAAGCGATGGCAAAGCTTTCAGAACTTTTTTGATTTATACCGAAGGAGCTGCTGCGGGTCTCCGCCGGCGAAAGTCCTGAATGACAGGGAAGATGGCGCCGTATTTTCCGTGAAGCTGATTAATACAGGACGAAGAGCCGGTGAAACTTACGCACTTTTACTTTTTTGAAACAACTTTCCGCTTATTCTTGAAACATCTTTCTGTTATCTTATAACTGCAAGTGCAGAGCTAATTTTTTTCATTTTGTTCTCATCATAATAAAACGGGGCGGCCATACGGCCGCTCCGTTTTATCATACTGTCAAATAACCGCTGCCGGGCAGTGCGGCAAGTGGAGCGCGGGGGAGCCTGACGTGGCCGCGGGCCCGCGTCATAAGGAATTGACCGCCGCGGCCCTTGCATGGCCTTGCCGCTGCCGGGAGGCAGTGTTATAATACCGGTGCCGCCTTTATCGTAACGTTTGAGGGGGCGCGTATGCCGGATATGCAGGACGGAAAGCTTTCAGAGCGAGTCCGGCGCGCTTATATGTAACCGAATTCTGCGCCCGCAGTACAGGGAAAGGATGCTCGCCCATGCCGGAATACAAACATATACAGAGACAGTTCGGCCCGGTATACGACGCCGGTTCAAGAATACTTATACTGGGCAGCTTCCCTTCGGTAAAGTCGAGGGAAGTCAACTTTTTCTACGGCCACCCGCAAAACCGTTTCTGGCCGCTCCTGGCCGGAGTGCTCGGCTGCGAGCTCCCGCAGAGCATAGACGGGAAGAAGGAAATGCTGCTGACGCATCATATCGCGCTGTGGGACACGCTCGATTCCTGCGATATAATCGGTTCCAGTGACAGCAGCATCAGAAACGCGGAGCCGGTGGATATCATGTCGCTGCTGAACGCGGCGGACATACGGCAGATATACTGCAACGGCACGGCCTCGTATAAGCTGTTTATGAAGTACCTCCGGCCTGTCTGCGGCCGTACGCCGGTACAGCTGCCGTCCACAAGTCCGGCGAACGCCGCGTGGTCCATGGACAGGCTCCGCGGGCAGTGGAAGCAGATACTGGAGTTCTTATATTAAAAGCTATGCCCGGCCGGAAAGAACTGCTTATTCAATACTGCAGCAGCGGTGCGGAGCCGTCGTCCTCGCCCTTGGTGATGGAGCGTATCTCGGCCTTATAGCTGTAGCTGTCGTTGACATGCACCGTGAAGCTGTCGCCGACCTTCCTGCCGAGTATCTCCCTGCCGAAGGGGGACTCCTTGCTTATGAGTCCTCGCCGCGGGTCGCAGCGCACGGTCGTCACGACCTGAATGATCTGAGTCTCATCGTCCTCGGGGATGTATATCTCGACCCTGTCAAACAGCCCCACTTCGTCGTCGGCGGAGCGGTCGTCAATGACGGTCGCGGATTTTATCATGCCCTCGAGGTAGCGTATGCGGCTGCGGTTCTTGTTCTGGGCCTGCTTTGCGGCCTTGTATTCGAAATTTTCGCTGAGATCGCCGAAGGCCCTTGTGCGCTTGACCTCTTCTATCAGACCGGGCATCAGCTCGAGCCGGCGGTAGTCCAGCTCCTCCTGCATCTTTTTAATGTCTTCCCTTGTAAGCTCGTCGTGCATTTTACGCCTCACAGATCAATATTAATTGTGTTGAGTCCGTTCTTCTCAAATTCCGCCATATATTCGTCCATCCGTGCGGTGAGCTCCGAAAAATCCTCGGGGTCGGTGTCCACAAGATCGAGATCGCGCCGCGCGAGTTCTTCAGCGAGAATGTTGAAGAACACCGCGTCCTCGTAATCCGCGATGGCCTCGTGTATGCCGCCGTCCTCGTAGGCCTGAGAGGGAAATATATGCCCGTGCCAGCGCTGTACGAGCGAACGCATGCCGCGCTCGGGGCACAGGGCAAAAAGCTTCTCCTGTATGAGGTCGTAATCTTCGAAGCGGTCGTCGCCTCTGGTGGAATTGAGTATCCAGTTGCCTATATAGACCATGTCAAGCAGCCGCCTGAACTCCTTGTCACTGAGCTCTATATTCAAAGTACCGCCTCCTTTTTTTTCATGCGCCGCCGCAGGAACGGAATGTCTGATTCTGACCCGGCCCTTTGCCGCTCCGCGGCTTCAGCGTCCCCTGCGCTGCGCGAAGCGCCGCGGCGGCCGGCTTCATTCCGTGCCGGCTCTCAAATTGTCCGGCTCTGGGTCAGCGCGGGACATATGCTGTGCAGCGGATAAAAGTGAGGAGAAGCCGTAAGGATTCTCGTTCATATTTATTATAGCAGAGTTAACAGCCTAATTCCACTGGGTAAACAATACAAATTTTGCTTGTAATGGAAGCGGCTTTGAGTTATATTAAGATGTCGGCTTCATTGGCCCGCGCAGGGCGAAAAGCGCCGTAGGGACACGCGGTCAGGCGTGTGCTCTTGTCAAACGATGGAATGGAGCGTTTAATGGATAACAGACCTGTCGGCATCTTCGATACGGGCCTTGGCGGGCTTACTGCAGTCAAAGCCTTCAGAGAATTGATGCCCAAAGAAAATATAGTCTACTTCGGCGACAGCGGCCGTGTACCGTATGGCGGGAGGCCCCGGGAAATGATAAGGAAGATGGCGCGACAGGACCTTGAGCTTGTCCTGTCGTATGACGTCAAGGCTGTCATTGTCGCCTGCGGGACGATAACCGTCGCCGCGCCGGATGTGCTCGACGCCTGTGAGCTGCCGCTGACCGGCGTGCTGAAGGCGGGGGTGTGCGCGATGAGCTGTGTCGCGGGTTCCGCGCCTCTCGGCGTGATTGCGACGGAGGCCAGCATAAGATGCGGCGCTTTCAAAAACGCGCTTTCCGCGGCCTGTCCCGGACGAGAGATAATCGACATCGCCTGCCCGGAGTTTGTTCCGCTTATTGAAAGCTGGCATATTTCGGCGGACGATCCGCTGCTGACGGATGCGGTGGAACGCGCGCTCAGACCCATGAAGCAAAGCGGTATAGCCGCGCTGCTGCTCGGCTGTACGCATTACGGCATTATCGGCGACGCGATAAGCGCGTACCTCGGCGGGGATGTTCAGCTTATAAGCGCCTCGGAGTGCGCGGCGAAGGAAATGCGCGACCGCATTCTGAGCTCCGGCATCGCCGGCGGAAACGGAGAAACGAGGTTTATTACCAGCGGCCATACCGATTCCTTTGACGCCGAGGCGTCAGCCATTCTCGGCGGCTGGGACGTCAGGTCCGAGTATACTGCGCCGATGGAGGTGGATGAGCAATGATGAAAAACGTTGTCATCTCGATCCGGAGCATACATGACTGCGGACTGGACGATCAGGATATAATCGAGTTCACGACCGACGGACTGTATATGCTGGACGGGGATACTGCCTGCCTGACATATATGGAGACGGTGGTCACCGGTATGGACGGCACGCGCACAAGCGTAATGGTCATGCCGGACAAGGTCGTCGTCGACCACGACGGGAGCATAACGAGCCGCATGATATTCCGCGAAGGGGAGAAGACCTCATTCCTTTATGATACGCCGGTCGGACAGACCACTCTTTCGATAAGCACCAGAAGCATCCTGCACAGCTTTGACGCAAACGGCGGTAGCGTGGAGCTGGACTATGTGCTGGATATGGAGCACACGGTAATCAGCAGAAACCGGTTTGAACTTAACGTCACATTACTGAAGCAGATGGGAGAGCAGATAAATGTCTAACATGATAGAAAAAGCCAGAGAAAGCATAAACGGCCTTCTCAACGCGGCCGCTGCAAAGGCCGCCGCGAACGGTCAGCTGCCCGCCGGCGCCGTGCTGCGCGGCACGGTGGAAATACCCAAGGACACCGCCAACGGCGACTATGCCGCGAACCACGCCATGGCCGGTGCGAAGGCTCTGCGTATGGCCCCGCGCAAGATTGCCGAGGCCCTGATTGCCAATATTGATCTTGGCGGCAGCTGGTTCTCCTCCGTGGAGGTCGCCGGACCCGGCTTTATCAATTTCCGCCTTGCCGACTCGTGGTACGCCGATGTCCTGAAGGACGTCGTGTCCGAGGGCGAGGACTACGGCCGTGTCGACGTCGGTCACGGCAGGAAGCTCATGGTCGAGTTCGTCTCCGCCAACCCAACCGGACCTATGCACATGGGCAACGCCCGCGGCGGCGTTCTGGGCGACGCGCTGGCCTCCGTGCTTGACCGCGCAGGCTATAAGGTCTGGCGCGAGTTCTATGTCAACGATGCCGGCAACCAGATAGAGAAGTTCGCCACCTCCATCGACGCGCGCTATCGGCAGCTGATTCTCGGCGAGGAAGCTGTAGCGTTCCCCGAGGACGGCTATCACGGCGACGATATAAAGGAGCTTGCCAGGCTCTTCCGCGAGGAAAACGGCGACGCTTACCTCGATAAGCCGGAGGCCGAGCGCCACAAGGCTATGGCCGACTTCGGCCTGCAGCGCAACATACCCAAAATGCAGTCGGACCTGCTTCGCTACGGCGTCAGCTACGACAAGTGGTTCTTCGAAAGCGAACTGCACAATACCGGCTATGTCAGGGAGACCGTGCAGGCGCTGACCGACAGGGGATATACCTATGAGAAGGACGGCGCGCTGTGGCTTGCGACCTCCCGCATCCTTGCCGGGAATCTGCGCAGGGCCGGCAAGACTCAGGAGGATATTGACAAGCTCGATCTGAAGGACGATGTGCTCTGCCGAGCCAACGGATTTTATACCTATTTTGCCGCAGATATCGCCTATCACCGCAACAAGCTCGAAAAGCGTGGCTTTGATATCGCGGTCAACGTCTGGGGCGCCGACCACCACGGCCACGTCGCAAGACTCAAGGGCGCGCTTGACGCGCTCGGACTCGACGGCGAACACCGGCTCGACATAGTGCTCATGCAGCTTGTAAAGCTCATGAGCAACGGCCAGGAGGTCAGAATGTCCAAGCGTACCGGCAAGGCCATATCCCTGACCAATCTGCTCGACGATATCCCCGTAGACTCCGCGCGCTACTTCTTCAATTCCCGCCCGGAGACTCCTGTTCTCTTCGATCTGGAGCTCGCCGAGCGTCAGGATAACGAAAATCCCGTCTACTATGTCCAGTACGCCCATGCGCGCATCTGCACGCTCGTCTCGGCGCTGGCCGCCGAAGGCCACGCCGTGCCCGCTCTGGATGCCGTCGACGCTTCCGTTCTCACAGACCCGAGCGAGCGCGAGCTTATAAAGCAGCTCGCAGGCCTGCCGGAGGAGATCCGTCTCGCCGCGCGCGACTATGATCCGAGCCGCATCAACAAGTACGTCAGTGAGCTGGCTGCCCGCTTCCACCGCTTCTACACTGTCTGCCGCATCAAGGATGCGCAGCCGGGCGTACTCGAAGCGCGCCTGCTGCTGGCCGACTGTGTCCGCCGCGTAATTGCGGTCTCGCTCGGCATCATCGGCGTAAGCGCCCCGGAAAAAATGTGAAGCACCGACACGCGTATAACAGATACGTATAAAAGAACTCCCGTACACGGTACGGGAGTTCTTTTGTTTTTGCCTTTTGCCGTCAGGCGGAAGCGGAATGGAGCGAGTTTCTTCTGACGCCGTCAGCAGAGCTGTGCTCCCGCTGGTACGGAGTCGTCGAGCATTATCAGGTTCAGCTCCTCCTTGCCGTCTGTCTCGCGGACGGCGGAGAGCAGCATGCCGTTGGACTCAAGGCCCATCATCTTGCGCGTGGGCAGGTTCAGGATGGCGACGACGGTCTTGCCGACGAGATCCTCGGGCTCGTAGAACTTGTGGATGCCGGAGAGAATCTGGCGCGGAGTGCCGCTGCCGTCGTCCAGAGAGAACTTCAGGAGCTTCTCGGACTTTTTGACAGCCTCGCAGGAGAGCACCTTGCACACGCGCATGTCGCACTTGGCGAACTCGTCTATAGTCACGTTCGGCAGAACGGGGGGCGCCTTGGGCGCGGCGGGCTTTGCTTCGGCCTTCGCGAGCTCCTCGAGAGCCTTGGCCATGTCGACACGCGGGAAGAGCGTCTCGCCCTTGCGCACGGTAACGGATGCGGGCAGGCTGCCGTATACTGCGGCGCTGTCCCAGCTGCGGCTGGCTTCGTCCGCGCCGATCTGCGCAAAGGCCTTTTCGCAGCTTTCGGGAATGAAGGGGCTGAGCAGGATCAGAGACACGCGCAGCGCCTCAAGCAGATTGTACATGACGGAGGCTAGCCTCGCCTTTTTGCCTTCATCCTTGGCGAGCACCCAGGGGGCAGTCTCGTCGATATACTTGTTGGCGCGCTGGATGAGCCTGAACACCTCCTCAAGCGCCGTGTGCAGCTGAAATTCCTCCATCTGCGCGGCATACTTCCCGCGAACGGCTTTAATCATACCGACAAGCTCGTCGTCTGCCGGGCCGGCCTCGCGCTCTGCGGGCAGAGTGCCGCCGAAGTACTTCTCGACCATCGCGGTCGTGCGGCTGACGAGGTTGCCGAGATCGTTGGCGAGGTCGGTGTTGATGGTGCTTATCAGCAGCTCATTGGAGAAGTTGCCGTCCGAGCCGAAGGGGAAGGTACGCAGCAGGAAGAAGCGCAGCGCGTCCACGCCGAATTTATCCGCCAGCAGATAGGGGTCGACGACGTTGCCCTTGGACTTGGACATCTTGCCGCCGTCAATGACGAGCCAGCCGTGGCCGTACACTCTCTTGGGCAGAGGCAGGTCCATGCTCATGAGCAGGGCGGGCCAGATGATCGAATGGAAGCGGACGATCTCCTTGCCGACGATGTGCACGTCTGCGGGCCAGTACCTGTCAAAATCGTCGTATTTGTCGTTGAGAAAGCCGAGCGCGGTGCAGTAGTTGAACAGCGCGTCGACCCAGACGTATACGACATGACCCGGATCGAAATCCACGGGTATGCCCCAGCTGAAGCTGGTACGGGAGACACAGAGGTCCTCCAGACCCGGCTTGATAAAGTTGTTTATCATCTCATTGACGCGGGACGGGGGAGTGAGGAAGGTGCCGGTCTCCAGCAGCTCCTGCACGGGCTTGGCGTATTTGGAGAGGCGGAAGAAATAGGCTTCCTCCTCTGCGTCGTGCACGGGGCCGCCGCAGTCGGGGCACTTGCCGTCCTCAAGCTGGCTCTCGGTCCAGAAGCTTTCGCAGGGGGTGCAGTATTTGCCCTTGTATGCGCCCTTATAAATGTCGCCCTTTTCGTACATCTTCTTGAAGATGCGCTGTACGGACAGGACATGGTAGTCGTCGGTGGTGCGGATGAAGCGGTCGTTGGAGATGTTCATCAGTTTCCAGAGATCCTTGACGCCCTTTTCGCCTTCGACGATGCGGTCGACGAACTCCTGCGGGGTGATGCCGGCGGCCCTGGCCTTTTCTTCGATCTTCTGGCCGTGCTCATCGGTACCGGTGAGGAACATCACGTCATAGCCGCAGAGCCTCTTGTAGCGGGCGATGGCGTCGGTCGCCACGGTGCAGTAGGCGTGGCCTATGTGCAGCTTGTCAGAGGGATAGTAGATGGGTGTGGTGATAAAAAAGGTTTTCTTTTCCATGCTCTCTTCTCCTGTATATGTCTGTGCAGCCGGTGCTCAGCCTGCACGGGTTAACTGTTCCAGCGCGCCTATATACTCGTCCTCGCTCAGCTTTTCCTCCGGCCAGTCGATACTCTCGGCGTGCAGATAATACACACCGCCGGGCTCGGAGAGCTCGTAGAGGTAGTTGCCGTCGGCGTCGTAGACGGTGCGGTAGCCGTAGACGGTGTAGCCGATGACCGTGTCGGTATAGGTCTCATCGTATACGGGCTCGCTGGTATGGCGCAGCGTGACATAGCTGCCGTCGACGTCGGTGCCCCAGATCTCTATAGTCAGGGACTTCTCATCGTTGTCGCAGTAGGCCACGAGCTTGATAGGATAGTCGCGGTTGTTTGAAAATTTATAGTCGGGCTTTGTCCAGCTTACGGTCGCGTCAAGTCCGTAGTCGAGGTAGTCGACCCTGAAATAGTGGTTGGTGCGGCTGACGGTCTTGAGGTTTGCGAACATAGTCGCGCAGTAGAGCGTGGACGATACCTGGCAGATACCGCCGCCTATGGCCTCGACGACCTGGCCGTCATTGTAGGCGCCGGCGGATTTGAAGCCGGCCTCCTCGGTGCGCTGGCCGATGGACTCGTTGAAAGAGAATACGTCGCCGGGCATCATGATGAGTCCGTTGATCTTGTCAGCGGCGAGGTTGATGTTGTTGATACGGTTTGCGGTGCTCCAGGTGTAATATGTGGTCTGTGAGCCGAGCTTATCCGCGTACAGCGAGGCGCGCAGCTTCTCCGCCGTGACCTCGGGATAGGTGATCTCCAGAGGTATCTTTACCTCCTCGGCAAGCCCTGCGGCCTCCCATACCTTTTTTGCCGTGTCCACGTTGAAGCGGCAGCCGATCACTTCGTCCACGACGTCAAAGGTCTCCGTGAAGTATGCGTCCGCCGGCTCGACGGCAAGCTCGCTGTAAAGCTTCTGGAAGTCAGGCTCGGTCAGCTCCTCGGCCAGAGTCGAGTAGCTCGTCTCCTCCTGGCCGGCCAGCAGCGCCGCGGTTACGGCGTTATACAGCCCGGTCTCGTCGAGCCGTATCTTACCCGCGCCCTTGACCATGGTCAGCAGCTTTTTGTCTCTGTCGATTTTATAGCCCTTGTCAACGGTCGCCGCCGCGAGCTGTTCAAGGCCGCCGTTTATACGGCTCCTGATATATTCGGAGTTCAGTGTTTTCACATCCTGGTCTATATCGACCGGGACGAGGCAGTTGAGCAGGTACCTGAAGAGATTGGTGAACCAGTTGTGGTCGCGTCCGTAGCCGTATGCCGCTTCAACGGCGCGGTCCGCCGTGAGCTTGGCGCCGGAGCCGGTATAATCTACCTTGAAGCTGACTTTGGCGGGGAGCTTGACGGTCAGAACGCTGTCGACCTTCCTGTCCCAGTTGTTCTGCTCGAGCACGGCGCGAGTCTGCTCCTTCGTCATCCCGCCGACGTCTATGCCGGCGATGTACACGTTGGGGAAGTTCGTGGCGCCGAACGTTACGATATATCCGCCGATCGCGAGGGCGGAGATCAAAAGCGCAAAGAAAGCGACAAAGATCACCGCCGCAAGCTTCGCGTGCTTTGCGCGCTCAGCTTTCTTTTTGAGTTCTTCAGGGCTGGGCTGAGGCTTCTCCGCCTTTTTATCCGCGCCGCGCTTTGCGGCGGAATCCCGGCGCAGCCGGTCCCAGACGGACTCCTCGTTCGCCCTTGTCGTTCCGGTTTTCCTGCCGTGGGTCTCAGCGCGCGCCCGCTTTTTTTTGGCTGCGGCTCCGGCCTTTTCGGCTTTCTGCTCTGTCTCCGGGAGCTCGCGGCGCTGAGCTCCGGTCTCCTGTGAGGAGGGATCGGAGCTTCCGCCGGCCATATTTGGATTGTTGTTCTTATCTGTCAAGTCAATACCCTCATTGCTCGCTCTTTTTCTGCTCGTAGAGCTCGGTAAACAGTTCCTCTTCGCCCTTGGGCAGGCTTATCTTGTATGCCGCGCGGTCGGCGTCCTGTATCCACGGAGTGCCGTCTATGCGGCCGCTGGCCTGGGTTTCGAGCATTATGCCTATCAGGGTGTTGGAGATGAGGAAGCCGGGGACGGTAAAATGCCAGCGGTCCTCGGTCTGCTCGACCCAGCCCTTTTCTTTGAATGCCTTCAGCACCTGCAGTATCGGCCGCCAGTCGCACTGGCAGCGGATACGGTAATCGTGCTCGGATATGCCGCGCGAGGTGCGCATGCCGAGCATGACGTACTCGACCGCGCGTTCGAGCGGGTCTATCTCCTCGTATTCCTCCACTATGCTTATCTTCTTGTGGACGCCGTAGATATACTGCTTCAGGTCCTTGACAAAGCTGTAGCGCAGGTTGCCTATGCATGAGTGCGCCCCGGGGCCGAAGCTCATATAATCGTCCATGTTCCAGTACTTCAGGTTGTGTCTGGACTCATAGCCGGGCGCGGCGAAATTGGATATCTCGTACTGCCTGTAGCCGTAGCGTTCAAGCATGTCGGCGGCAAAGGAATACATGTCCGCCTGCTCGTCGTCATCCGGCAGAATGGCCGAGCCGTGGTACTCCCTGTACATCTTTGTACCCGGTTCGAGCTTCAGACCGTAGCAGGATATGTGCTCGGGGTGCATCTCAACTATTTTGGCCAGAGTCCCGGCCCAATCGCTCTTGCTCTGGCTCGGCAGGCCGTACATCAGATCGACGCTTATATTGTCGAAGCCGGCGCGGCGCGCGTCGGCAAAGGCTTTCTGCGCCTGCTGAAAATTGTGCCGGCGCCCGATGAGCTTCAGCAGGTTATTGTCCGAAGCCTGTATGCCGATGGACAGCCTGTTGACGCCCTCGCTCCTGAGCAGCTTGAGCGCGGTGAGACTGATGCTGTCGGGGTTGCACTCGACCGTGACCTCGGAATCGAGGCGCACATTGCCGTTGAGCTTCAGCGTGTCGAAGATCTCGACCAGCCTGTCGGCTCCGTAAAAGCTGGGCGTACCGCCGCCGAAGTATATGGAGTCGACCTCGTAGTTTTTGATTGAGTGCGCGGACTCCTCAATATGGTCGAGCAGCGCCTCCTGATAATCCGGCATCATATAGTCGCAGTTGGACAGCGAGTAAAAGTCGCAGTAGCTGCATTTGCTGGCACAGAAGGGTATGTGTATATATATTCCCAGCCTTTTTCTCATGAAACATGTTTCTCCATGCGTGAAAGATTAAATCGTTTTATACTGCCGACGGCGAACATGGCGGCACAGGGCCTTGACGGGAGGGCATGCGCTCAAGCTGCGTCACAGCTCCTGACAATAGGGAAAGTATTCCCTGCGTCCCCGGTTCGCCGATGGTATGAGCGTCAGGGCAGTGCCCGGCACAGCGGACGCACAGGCTGCCTGAAATACTTTTCGCAAGGCGGAGCGCTGAAGTAAGCGCGGTCTCTCCCGCCTGATGTCCAAATGACGCTCCCGGCGGCTCAGAACAGCTCGCTGACGAGAGCCGCGAAAGCGGCGGGATCCTCGATCTCCGCACCGGATACCATCTCTGCCAGACGTGCGAGGATCAGGGACATGTTCCGTGCCTTCTCCCTGTCGCCGGCGTCCCATGCGGCCTTGAGCGCCGCGAAGGCGTGATGCTCGGGGTTGAGCTCCAGTACGCGCTTCGCGCGCACCTTGCGCATCTCCTCGCTCGGACCGCGGCGGAAATACTTCTCCATCTCCAGCGTTATACCGCCCTCAGTGGTCAGGCAGCAGGGCTGGCTGGTGAGCTTACGGGAAAGCCTGACGCTCGCGACGTCATCGCCGACGGAGTCCTTGATGAAATCGAGCAGCTCCTTGTTCTCTATGTCGCGCTCCTCGGCGGCTTTCTTCTCGTCGTCGGTCTCGAAACCGAGGTCGTCGGTGACGACGTTGCAGAAGGGCTTGCCGTCCTGATCGCCGAGGCATTCCAGCACCATCTCGTCGAGCGGGCTGGTGAGATAGATGAGTTCATAGCCTCTGGAGCGGACGTCCTCACACTGCGGCAGGCTCATCGCGTGCTTCAGGGAATCGGAGCTTGCATAGTAGATGGCCTTCTGACTCTCGGGCATCTTCTCGACATATTCCTTCAGGGTGACCTGACGGTCCCCGGAGGTGCAGTATATCAGCAGGTCGCGCAGGAAATCCTTGTAGCGGCCGTATTCGTCGCATATGCCGCACTTGATGTGCACGCCGAAGTTGCGGAAGAACTCCTCGTATTTGCTTCTGTCGTCGCGCATGAGCTTTTCAAGCTCGCCCTTGATGCGCTTTTCGAGGTTCTGGCCGATGACACGCAGCTGTCTGTCGTGCTGGAGCATCTCGCGTGAGATGTTAAGCGACAGGTCGGGCGAGTCGACGACGCCCTTGACGAACTCAAAGTAGTCGTGCACGAGCTTGTCGCACTTCTCCATTATCATGACGCCGTTGGAATAGAGGGTGATGCCGCCCTTGTTGTCGCCGGTAAAGGCGTTTTCGTTCTCCTCGCCGGGGATGAAGAGCATGGCCTTGTAGCTGACCGCGCCCTCGGCGTTGATTCGCACCAGCGCGCAGGGATCCTTGCGGTCGCGGTTTTTCTCTTTGTACCAGGCGATGCAGTCGTCGTCGGTGACCTCGCTCTTGCTGCGCTGCCAGATCGGGATCATGCTGTTGACGGTCTCGTTCTCGGTCACGACGCGGTAGTCGTATTTGGGATTGCCCTCGTCGTCCTTTTCGCCGGTCTCATAGCGCTCGCGGCGCTCCACGTCCATCCTGATGGGCCAGCGCACGTAGTCGGAATACTTCTTGATGAGGGCCTTGAGCTTCCAGACCTCGAGGAAGCTGCCGAAGATCTCCTCGTCGGTGTCGGGCTTGATGTGCATGATGACGTCCGTGCCGACAGTTTCCTTCTCGCAGGGAGCGACGGTGTAGCCGTCGGCACCGCGGCTGGTCCACTTGACGCCCATGTCCTCGCCGTACTTGCGGGTGATGACGGTCACCTCGTCGGCGACCATGAATGCCGAGTAGAAGCCGACGCCGAACTGACCGATTATGGACAGATCCTCGCCCTCGGCCTGCTCTTTGTCCATTTCGTCCCTGAACTTCAGCGTGCCGCTCTTGGCGATAACGCCGAGGTTGTTTTCGCACTCTTCCGCGGTCATACCTATGCCGTTGTCGCGCACGGTGAGGGTACGCTCGTCCTTGTTGGGGATCACGTCGATCTTATAGTCTGCGCGGCTCATACCCACGTTGGTGTCCGTCAGCGACAGATAGCAGAGCTTGTCTATAGCGTCGGACGCGTTGGAGATAATCTCGCGCAGGAATATCTCGCGGTTTGTGTATATGGAGTTGATCATAAGATCAAGCAGACGCTTTGACTCGGCCTTGAATTGCTTTTTTGCCATGTTGATGCCTCCAGGTAAATGTAGTTTATTAAATATATAGTATAGCACAAATGCTGGAAAATTCAACATTGGCGCGGCCGGACCGGAGCATTATTTATACTGGAATTCCTTAACAGCTTTTTATAGCGCCGGAGGCGCGTCGAATTCTGCATGAGACGGCGGGCGTTGGCACAGTGCGAGTGTGCGTGAGCGCGCGGGCGCTCTCCGACTAAAGCTTATAATCGGAAAACAGTATTACAATATATTGCATGGTGCAAAATAATTCTGCCCCGGCCTGCAAAACCGGGGCAGATGTGAGCCGGTAAAGAACAGCTCTGAGTCTGAAAACGGCGTTAAGCCGCGTTTTCGCCCCGGAGCGGGGGCATGAGGCCTGCTCAACGCTTTTCGTGCTTGCCCCTGTATGTCCCGGGCAAAGTGAATCTGGAACGGGACGCGCTGCTGCTCAGATGCTTTCCGCCCGCGGATGTTCTGCGGCGCTGGGGCTCTGCGGCGCGCCCGCCGCCACGCCCATCTTCGGCGGAAGCCCTGCTTCGGCGGGCATCCCCATCCACGGCGCGCGAATCTGCATCGTGCCGCGCCGTGCGGCGGACGGACGCCTGTCCGGCGTCGCCGGCCGTCCTTGCGGAAGCCCTCGCTGCGCCTGTAAACGGAAGCTCAAAGGGGAGCAGCTCGCGTATGTCAAAGTCCAGCACGAGCTCGGCCAGAGGCATGCTGTCGCGGCGGTCCTCAAGAAAACGGAATATGAAACGTGTAATGACCCATGCGATAAAGCCCGAAGCCACGCCTATTACGGCCGCGACGAGCACGTCGGAGGGATAGTGAGCCATAAGATAGTTGCGGGATACGGCCATCAGCAGCACGACTATGACAGAGGGGATGACGAGCTTTTTGCCTTTCATCAGGCTCAGAGCCGTCATACCTGCAGCCGCGGCGGTAACATGCCCGGAGGGAAACGAGAAGCCGTCCTCGAACGGGGAGCCGACGAATATCCACCAGTCGCGGAACTGGTCGACGGACTCGAACGGCCTTGGCCGGGCTATGCTGTCTTTGAGTATGATGTTAGTTATGAGCGCGCCGCAGCATACCGCACCGAATACGCACACGCCGGTATCGCGCTCGCTTGCGAAGCACATGAATATCAGTGCCAGCAGGAAAAAAATTATACCCTTTTCACCCAGAAACGTGACGGCCTTCATCAAAGGGTTGAGCACGCCGCCGGCAGCGGAGGCCAGCGAGTGCATAAAGGAGAGGATGGCGGAGTCATATCCGGAGAAAAATTCATTCAGCCACGCTGCGGCGGAAGTCATCGGCATGTGTATCCTTCTTTCTGCTTTTATCTGTAGGTACGCAGGTGCATACTGTTGTTATTATACCCTATATATACATCTTATGGCAAGAATTTTAAGGCAGGAGCGCGCAATTCGCCGGGAGCAGATTCTCCCGGCATGTTCCGGCGGCAGAATGTGCGCCTCGGCCTTTATAAATGTGGCGCGGGCCGCCGGACGCTTATCGTCGGAAGGTCTACTTGACAGAAAAGATGTGCAGGCATTATTATATAATTATTACTAAATAAGAAAAACTGAGAGCAAACAGCATTTGCGATAATGACACGGACGAGAAAGGAGCGCCGATATGAAATCAAAAGTATATTTTACCAGGACCATCAGTCCGGAGAAGCTTGTTGAGCTCTACGAGCTTCTCGGCAAAAAGCTTGCCGGTAATACAGCCATAAAGGTACATTCGGGAGAGGTGGGAAACCGGAACTTCCTCAGACCCGAGTTCTGGCAGCCGGTCATCAGCCATGTGGGCGGAACCGTTGTCGAGTGCAACACCGCGTATGACGGCGGCCGCAACACCTCCGAAAGACATTGGAAAACGCTTGAGCTCCACGGCTGGAGCCATTACTTCAAGGTAGACCTGCTGGATGACGAGGGCCCTGACATGGTGCTGGATATCCCCGGCGGCAAGGTTATCAGGCAGGATTATGTAGGCAGGAATCTCGCCAATTACGACTCGCTGCTCGTCCTGTCGCATTTCAAGGGACACCCGATGGGCGGATACGGCGGCGCACTCAAGCAGCTGTCTATAGGCATGGCCTCCGCCTTCGGCAAGGCATACATCCACGGCGCCGGAAAGGTTGAGGATATATGGACCGCCGACCATGACAGATTTCTGGAATCCATGGCAGACGCGGCCTCCGCTGTCGCCGGCTATTTCAGCGGCAGGGCCGTTTATATAAACGTCATGAAGAACCTGTCCGTAGACTGTGACTGTGTCTCGGCGGCCAAGGATCCATGCATGGCCGACATCGGTATGCTGATTTCTGACGACCCCGTGGCCGTGGATCAGGCCTGCATAGACCTCGTCTATGCCAGCGACGACCCCGGCAAGCCGCTCATGCTCAAGCGCATAGAGTCGCGCAACGGTGTTCATACCATTGAGGCGGCCGCGTCCCTCGGCGTCGGTTCCCGCGAATACGAGCTCATCACCGTGGAGTGAGGCTTGACGCTTCGCGGGAAAAAAGCTAAAATACAATGATAAATCAGGTCAGGGGGAAGGACTGTGAGTCAGTTTAATCAACAGAAGGCCGTTCCCCATGCCTGCCTTATCTCTGCGCCCTCGAGGGAGCAGGCGCTTGCCGCGGCAGACAGGCTTGCCGCCGCTGCCGTATGCGGCTCTGACGGGCCGCGTCCCTGCGGTGTGTGCCGCGACTGCCGCAAGGCGGCCGGACACGTCCACCCGGATATAATTACCGTCGGGCGGCTTCAGGACGACAAGGGCAGGCTTAAACGCGAGATAGGCGTGGATCAGATACGCGCCGTGACAGCCGATGCGAGCGTCCTGCCGAATGAGGCGGGCCGCAAGGTGTATATAATAGATCAGGCGGAGACGATGAACGCTTCCGCGCAGAACGCGGCGCTCAAGCTGCTGGAGGAGCCGCCGGCGGGCGTGGTATTCCTGCTGTGTACCACCAACGCCATGCAGCTGCTGCCGACTGTGCGCTCGCGCTGTGCCGAGTATATCTGCAAGGGCGGCGGGCAGACGCAGGAGGATAGCGGGCTGCAGGACCTCGCCGGGGAGTACCTGAAGGCCGTCGCCTCGGGCGACAGGGCGAAGCTGCTGCGCTGGTGCGCCGCGAACGAGGGCATGGACGGCCGTACCGCGGCTGATTTTGTGGACTGCACGGGCCGGCTGCTTGCGGACATGCTCTGCTCACGCCGTAAATCACACCCGATTTCACGCGCGGACATGCTCAGACTGCACGGCCTGATGGATGAATGCGCCGCAAGACTCCGGGTCAATGCGGGCGTAAAGCATATATTTGGCCTGCTGGCTGTGGATTCCATAGCCGGCGGCGGAAACAGAGGAAACAGTAATTGATAGATGTAGTTAGCGTTAAATTCAAAAACAGGGGGAAGTGTTATTTCTTTTCTCCAAACGGGCTGACCGTGAACAGCGGCGATAAGGTCATTGTCGAGACCTCCAGGGGGCTGGAGATGGCTGATTGCTGCCGCGGCAACCATCCCGTTGCGGATGATGCTGTCGTGCAGCCGCTGCGGCCCGTGGTCCGTATTGCTACCAGGGACGACCTGCGCGTGGCTCAGCTCAATGTCCAGCGCGAAAAGGAAGCATTTGAGATCTGCCAGAAAAAGATCGCCGAGCATGAGCTGGACATGAAGCTTGTGGACGTCGAATGCAACTTCGAGGGCACCAAGACCATGTTCTTTTTCACCTCGGACGGACGTGTCGACTTCCGCGGTCTGGTCAAGGACCTTGCCGGTATCTTCCGCAACCGTATAGAGCTGCGTCAGATCGGCGTCAGAGACGAGGCGAAGATGATCGGCGGCATAGGCATATGCGGCCGGCCCTACTGCTGCAGCCAGTTTCTGGACGATTTCCAGCCTGTGTCCACGAAGATGGCAAAGATACAGTCGCTCTCTCTCAATCCTACAAAGATCTCGGGAAGCTGCGGCCGGCTCATGTGCTGCCTGCGCTACGAGCAGGAGGCTTATGAGGACCTTATAAAGAAGGTCCCGAAGCAGGGCGCCTTTGTCGAGACCAAGGACGGCTACGGCACGGCCGTGCAGGTCAATCTTCTGCGCCAGACCGTGAAGGTCAAGCTTGACGGCGACAGCGACGACTCGCTGCGCAGCTATAAACCCAACGAGCTCTGCGCCGTTCCGGGCGGGCGGCCGAAGGACGGGGAAACTCCTCCGTCGGTACTGAATTATGTACCGGAACCCGAGCAGGAGCCTGAAGAGACCGAGGATCCGTGGGATGTCCCCATGCTTGTGACGTTAGAGGAAAAGCCCGAGCCGGCGCAGGAGGAGCCAAGGAAGGCGTCCGGCGGCAACCGCCGCGGCCGCGGCAGTCAGAGAAAGCCGCGCCAGCCGAAGGAGGAGGCGTCCGGTAAGACGGAAGTCAAGGTTGAGGTAAAAGCCGAGCCTAAAACCGAGGGTGCGGAGCGCCGTAGTGAAAGCAAGCAGCCGCGCCAAGGCAAACATGGCGGCAGCCGCGGCAAGGGACGTACCGTCCGCGTCGAGGCCAAGGCACAGAATACGGCCCAGCAGCAGAAGGAAGCCCAGCCGCACCGGGAGACACCTGCGGCAGGCAAGGAGGGCGCCGCGCGCCGCGGCAGCCGCCGCCGCTACTATCACGGCAAGCCCAGACCCAAGGGAAACGGTCAGAGCGGCCAGCCTCAGGGCTGAGATGACAGCTGTAAGACGGGAGATTGGTGAAGCTGATGTCAAATAAAAAGACAAAGATAATACTGGGTGTAATCCTTGCGCTGCTTGTGGTTGCGTTTGCCGCTGCGTATTTTGTGTTTACGCCGCAGGGCAGCGACTTTGACAAGACCATCGTGTTTGAGGTGACCCATTCCGACGGCGCGGTCAGGGAGTTTACCATCGGTACGGACTCGGAAAACCTCCGGGGTGCGCTGGAGCAGGAAAACCTCATTGAAGGCAATGAGAGCGCGTACGGCCTCTATGTAACCGTTATTGACGGCGAGCAGGCTGACGACTCCAAACGCGAATGGTGGTGCTTCACGCAGGACGGTGAGATGCTCAACACCGGCGTGGACGACACCGTGATCTCCGACGGCGACCATTATGAAGCGTCGATCTCGGTATACTGAGCAGGGAATAAAGGAGCTGTGCATCCTGTCGCTGATGGGGGCACTGATGTTCGCGCTGCAGGTCGCGATGGCGTCGATACCGAATGTTCATCTAACCGCTGTGCTTATCATACTCACTGCGGTGTTCTTCGGCTGGAAATGCCTGTACAGTGTGGCCGTGTTCGTCATGCTTGAAGGACTCGTGTGGGGATTCGGACTCTGGTGGTTCTGCTACTGGTACCTTTGGCCGCTGCTCGCGGTACCGGCCGTGCTGCTGCGTGCCAACCGCTCGCCGTTTATCTGGGCGGCCGTTGCCGGCCTGCATGGGCTGCTCTTCGGTGCGCTTTGCTCTGTCCCGTTTGTTTTCATCGGCGGCATTGAGATGGCAGTAAGCTATTGGGTGAGCGGCATAAGCTTTGACCTCATTCACTGTGCCGGGAACTTCACCCTGACTCTTATACTGTTCAAGCCTCTGTATACGGCTATGGAAAAGGCCATGGCGCTTTCCGGCGGGAAAAGCGGAAAGCCAGAGGTCTGCGAGGAGAATGGCGCGGAGCTGCCGCGGCAGGGATAAAAAAACTATCCCGGTCTGTTCAATCTGAACAGACCGGGATAGTTTTATGTGTGAGAGTTATCTGTGGATGTCATCTTTTCTTTTTGCCGAATATCGTCTTTCCGGCGTCTCCGTCAAGATCGCCCATGGATGCGGCAAACTGACGCAGGAGCTCTTTCTGCGAGCCGGTCAGGTTTTTGGGGACCTTGATGTTCACGGTGACGAACTGATCGCCGCGGCCGGAGCCTCTTACATAGGGGATACCCTTGCCGCGGAGCCTGAAGGTCGTGCCGCTCTGCGTACCCTCTGGTATGTTCAGCTTGACCTTGCCGTCGAGCGTGGGTACCTCCACGTCTGCGCCGAGCACAGCCTGAGCGTAGCTTATATCCTGCTCTAGCAGCACGGACGTGCCGTCGCGCTCAAAGCGTGCATGCGGACGCACGAGGACGGTGACGAGCAGATCTCCGGCGGGACCGCCGTTTGTACCGGCATTGCCGGCGCCGCTGACGGCAAAGGTCTGGCCGTCATCTATACCGGCGGGAATGTCAACGCTGAGCTTGTGCTGCCTCCTGATCTTACCCATACCGCGGCAGGTCTTGCAGGGCTGGTGTATGATCTTGCCGGTGCCGCGGCACTTGCTGCACGGGCTGCTGGACTGCACCATGCCGAAAGGCGTGCGCTGATTTGTCCTCACGCTGCCTGTGCCGTTGCAGTCAGGGCAGATCTCGGGAGTCGTACCGGGGGCGCAGCCTGTACCCTTGCAGTCGGGGCACTGCTCCACGCGTCCGACGGTGACTTCCTTCCTGCAGCCGAAGGCGGCCTCCTCAAAGCTTATGTTCACGGTGGCGTTCAGGCTCTCGCCTCTTCTGGGGGCGTTGGGGTTACTGCGCGCACTGCCGCCGCCGAAGCCGAAGATGTCGCCGAATATATCTCCGAGGTCTCCGAAGCCGCCAAAACCGCCAAAGCCCGCACCGCCGCCGAAGCCCGCGTTGGGGTCAAAGGCCGCGTGACCGAACTGGTCGTACTTCTTGCGCTTTTCCGCGTCGGAGAGCACCTCGTAGGCCTCGTTGGCCTCCTTGAAGCGCTCCTCACAGGCCTTGTCGCCGGGATGAAGGTCCGGATGGTTCTCCTTGGTGATTTTCCTGTATGCTTTTTTTATCTCATCTGCTGTGGCGCTTTTATTCACGCCAAGTACTTCGTAATAGTCTCTTTTATCAGCCATATTGTCCTCACAGGCTCCGCGCCGACGCCACGGCTCACGGCCGGACGGCAGTGCTCGGCGCTGCCCACACCTCCTATGCCGACCCCAAAATCATTGGACTGTGCATGGAGTCTGTTGTTATACTGATACCGCTTATTGCTTTAAATACGCACTGTTGAGGCGGAGTGCCTGCGCCCCGCCTCAAGCATGTGTGTCTCTATGCTCTCGCCCTAATCAAGGCTTACTTCTTGTCGTCGTCGACTACGGTGTAGTCTGCGTCGTAGTAATCCTGGCCGCCCTGAGCGCCTGCGCCGGGATTCGGGCCGCCTGCCGCCTGGCTGGGATCAAAGCCTGCGCCCTGAGCACCGCCTGCTGCCTGATACATCTTCTCGGAAACCTTGTAGAAGGCCTGAGTCAGCTCCTCGGTAGCGGACTTGATGGCTGCGGTATCGGTGCCGGTGAGCGCGGTCTTGAGTGCGGACAGCTTGCTCTCGAGTTCGCTCTTGTCCCCGGCGTCGAGTTTGTCGCCCATCTCGCTGATGGTCTTCTCGGTCTGATATACCATCTGGTCGCCCTGGTTGCGGACGTCTACCTCTTCCTTGCGCTTCGCGTCCTCGGCTGCGTACATCTCGGCCTCCTTGACTGCCTTGTCGATGTCCTCCTTGGACATGTTGGAGGAAGCGGTTATGGTGATGTGCTGCTCCTTGCCGGTGCCGAGGTCCTTGGCGGAGACGTTGACGATGCCGTTTGCGTCTATATCGAAGGTAACTTCGATCTGGGGAACGCCGCGGCGTGCCGGGGCGATGCCGTCCAGATGGAAGCGGCCGAGACTCTTGTTGTAAGCGGCCATTTCGCGCTCGCCCTGCAGGACGTTGACTTCGACGGAGGTCTGGTTGTCGGCCGCGGTGGAGAATACCTGGCTCTTTCTGGTGGGGATGGAGGTGTTGCGCTCGATCAGCTTGGTGAACACGCCGCCGAGGGTCTCGATACCCAGAGACAGAGGAGTGACGTCGACGAGGACTATGCCCTCGACGTCGCCGGTGAGAACGCCGCCCTGGATGGCCGCGCCGATCGCGACGCATTCGTCGGGGTTAATGCCCTTGAAGCCGTCCTTGCCGATAAGGGATTTGACCATTTCCTGAACGGCGGGGATACGGCTGGAGCCGCCGACCAGCAGGACCTTGGAGATGTCGCTGGGCTTGAGGCCCGCGTCGGACAGAGCCTGCTTTACGGGGCCGCTGGTCTTTTCGACGAGGTGGTGGGTCAGCTCGTTGAACTTGGCGCGGCTCAGGGTCATGTCAAGGTGCTTCGGGCCGGTAGCGTCTGCGGTGATGTAAGGCAGATTGATGTTGGAGGTGGTCACGCCGGACAGCTCGACCTTTGCCTTCTCTGCTGCCTCACGGAGCCTCTGCATTGCGACCTTGTCGGAGCTGAGGTCGATGCCTTCGGTCTTTTTGAACTCGGACACGAGGTAATCGGTGATGCAGGCGTCGAAGTCGTCGCCGCCGAGACGGTTGTTGCCGGCGGTAGCGAGAACGTCGATGACGCCGTCGCCGATTTCCAGCACAGACACGTCGAAGGTGCCGCCGCCGAGGTCGTAGACCATGATCTTCTGATCGTTCTTTTCCTTATCCAGACCGTAGGCCAGAGCGGCTGCGGTCGGCTCGTTGATTATGCGCTTGACATCGAGACCGGCGATCTTGCCTGCGTCCTTGGTCGCCTGACGCTGCGCGTCGGTGAAGTATGCGGGGACGGTAATAACGGCCTCGGTGACGGTGGTGCCGAGGTAAGCTTCGGCGTCAGCCTTCAGCTTCTGCAGGACCATCGCGGAGATCTCCTGCGGGGTGTAGGACTTGCCGTCAATATTGACTTTGTAGTTGGATCCCATCTCACGCTTGATGGAGGAGATGGTGCGGTCGGGGTTGGTAATGGCCTGACGCTTTGCGACCTGACCTACCATACGCTCGCCGGTCTTTGCAAATGCAACGACGGACGGAGTGGTACGCGCGCCTTCGGCGTTGGGGATAACGACGGCTTCTCCGCCTTCCATAACTGCAACACAGCTGTTAGTAGTGCCCAAATCTATTCCTATGATCTTACCCATTGTATTTTCCTCCTGTATATGTGATTAATTCCATACTGTTTTTATATACTAAAACCGCAGTGCGGCAATAGCCGTATTAATGCTTGGCGTCATGCAGGGAGCTCAGGTCAGTTCGCGACCTTTACCACCGCGAAACGTATTACCTTTTCACCCATCATGAAGCCCTTCTGAAAGACCTCCACGATCTCGTTCTCGCCCTTTTCGCTGTCCTCAACGTGCATTACCGCGTTGTGGAAAGCGGGATCGAACTTTTTGCCGAGACAGTCAATTTCGGTCACGCCCAGCTTATCCATGGTGGAGTTGAACTGGTTCATTATCATCTCTACGCCCTTGCGGTAGGCCTCGTCCTCTGTGGACTGCGCCAGCGCGCGGACCAGATTGTCGTAAACCGGAAGGAAGCTTTTGAGCGTCTCGGCCTTGATGTCGCCGTAGAGGTTGTCTCTTTCCTTCTGGCTGCGCTTACGGAAGTTGTCGTACTCTGCGCAGATGCGCAGATACTTGTCTGTGAGCACCGCCATCTCGGCTTTGAGATCGGGTGCGCTTTCTTCCTTTTTCTCCTCGGCCCCGGACTCCTTGCCGCCGGCCTTTTCCCTGGCCGTGTCCTCTTCCGGGAGCTCTTTTTCGGGCTCTTCGGGTTTCGTCTCTTCCTTTATCTCATCGGCGGGGGTGGACTTCTCGTCCTTCAGTTTTTTTTCCTGTGCAGCCGCGTCGGTTTTCTTATCCTTGCTCATTGTGTCCATCTCCCTTTATTATCAGTTTGTTGTGCATACCCTCAGGGGGTGTGTCTCCGCCGCCCAGCCTCTTCGAAAGGCCCGCGGCAAGTAAGCTCAGCTTTGCGGCCACCGCGGAATAATCCATCCTCGTTGGGCCGACCACGCCGATCAGACCCCTTGTGTTGTCGCCGGCGTCGTAGCTCGCGATAACGACGCTGGAGTCCTTGAGCTCCTCGGCCACGTTTTCCGGGCCTATCAGGACCCTTACCTCGCCCGCTCCGCTGATCGTTTCGTCCGGTGGCAGGATATATCCGCCGCCGGAGAGATAACCCATGAGCTTGTGGGCTTTGTCCGGGTCCCTGAACTCCGGCTGGCTGAGCAGCCTGTTTTCATCGGTAATGAATGAGGAAGGAGTGTGGGCTCCGTTGAGCACTTCTATTGTGAAGGCCGAGATCACGGATGTGATGCCGCAGGTATCGTCGGCCGCGCGCTCCGTGGAGCTTATCAGCAGCGGCGTCACCTGGTCCTCCGTTATTCCGGTGAAGCCTGAATTGAAGAGGGACGAGAGCCGCTGAACCAGCCGCTGATCCACGGAGATCGGCAGGCGCACCAGCTTGCTCTGCACGGTATTGTCGCTGAGCATCAGCACGATGATGAAGGTGTTCGCGTCTACATATATAATATCGTAGCGCTTTATCGTCACGGCGCTGCGCGTCGTGAGGGCCAGCGCCGGATAATCGGTCAGCTGCGAGGCCAGACGGCTTATGTTGCTTATCGCGTCGTCGAGCTGCTGAAGCTTCTGATTCATTCGGCGGTTGATCTCCTCCGTCTCCTCAGTGCTCAGCTTCTGGCGCTGCATCAGCTCGTTCACGTACAGTCTGTAGCCCTTCGGCGTCGGCATACGTCCGGCCGAGGTGTGCGGCTGTTCGAGATACCCGAGGCTTACAAGCTCCGCAAGCTCATTTCTGATCGTGGCAGATGAGCAGCCGAGCCCCGCGTTCTGAGCGATGACCTTGCTGCCTACCGGTTCGGCGGTCCGGATGTATTCGTCAACGACTGCCGCCAGTATTTTCTTTTTTCTGTCACTGATCGTCATTTCTTACCTGCCAAACTTTTTTTAGCACTCCAACCGTCAGTCTGTTGGCACTCTTAACCTTCGAGTGCTAATATACCATTGCCGTGGTCCCTTGTCAATAGTTTCGGCGCGGCTGAAAATAAAATTCACAGATTGTACAAGAAGTTTTTTCTTGATTATGAACGTGACACGCGTGCGGTACTATGGGGCCGGATCACGAACGCGGACGACCGGAAGCGGCGGAGTGCGGGCCTTTTTGCGGCGTAAAACTTCATACGCAGGATTGCGCACCACGATCATGGGCAAAAGCCGGAGCACATGAAGTTTTTGCGCATCATTTTCGCTTGCCCCGAAGGGGCGGGAAAATGGCGCATCCTGTTTTTTGCTACACTTTTGCATAGCAAAAATTTTAAATTTATGTTGACAAGCAGGGGACATTCTGGTAAAATTCCTATTGCTGTTCAGACAACAGAAAATGGCGGCATAGCTCAGTTGGCTAGAGCATGCGGTTCATACCCGCAGTGTCCCCGGTTCGAATCCAGGTGCCGCTACCAAAAGAAGGCGCAGCCTTTCGACTGCGCCTTTTAAATGGCCCGTTGGTCAAGTGGTTAAGACACCGCCCTTTCACGGCGGTAACATGGGTTCGAGTCCCGTACGGGTCACCACGCCGCTGCGGACTTCATATTGTTCGCAGCGGCTTTTTTCTATCAGGACAAAAGCCGTTGCTCGTTTTTTCCGCCGCAGCTCACTTCCGGCCCATCCCCGCCTTCGCCGGGATTCAAGCCGGGTTTCGGGTGTTCGCAAAATTGCCGTGCGTTCCATGCCGGAACAGCTCTGTAATAACGCCTGCCGCGGCGAACGGCGTCAGTCTGGCCGGCAGAGTTGTTCCGCTGTACAGACCAGCCCCGCGCGCTACTGAAGCGCGGCTTTGCATGGCGAGCTTTGCTCCGGTGCAAAATAATGCGGTTTGAACCGTTTACCGGTTATGAAAAACAGTCCACCGAGGTGGGCTGTTTCTTTACAATATTATATGAATTATGAGAGGCGGCGAAAAGCGTGGAAAAGAGTAAGAAAAAGCTTTCGCAGGCAATGCTGTTTATAATCCTTTTCGGCATAGTGAGCCTGTTTTCCGACATGACGCACGAGGGTGCGTCGAGCATAAGGGGCGCATATCTCTCGCTGCTGGGCGCGTCGGCGGCGGCGATAGGCTTTATCTCCGGTCTCGGCGAGCTCATCGGCTACTCCATGCGTTACGTGTTCGGTAAGCTCACGGATAAAACGAAGCAGTACTGGCCGATGACGATCGTGGGCTATGTGCTCGACGTGCTGGCTGTACCTGCCCTTGCCCTAGTGGGCGAGCACGGCTGGGTTGCGGCCTGCGCGCTGCTCGTAATTCAGCGCATGGGCAAGGCCGTCAAAAAGCCGGCGAAGGACACCATCATGTCCTTTGCGGCCTCGCAGGAGGGTGTGGGCAAGAGCTTCGGCATACAGGAGGTGCTTGATCAGATTGGAGCGTTCCTGGGCCCGGTGCTGCTGTATCTTGTGATGCTCTTCAAAACTGACGGCACGACCTTTGAGGTCTATTCTGCATGCTTTGCGGTGCTTGCGGTACCCGGCGCGATCACGCTCATCCTCCTCATCGTCACCCGGCGCAGATTCCCGAATCCGGAGAGCTTCGAGCCGGAGCCGAAGGAGTTCATCCCGTTCAGGATGAAGAAGGAATTTATCCTCTATATCGCGGGCATAAGCCTCTTCGCCTTCGGCTTCATTGACTACTCCATTATAATCATGCATGTCTCCCGCGTTTACTCGGATCTCGCCTCCGGGCTTTCGGAAACCGGAGCCCTGGTGTCGACCGGGACGCTGCCGCTTTTATACGCGGGCGCAATGCTCGTCGACGCGGTGTCGGCGCTCGCGTTCGGCCTGATGTACGACAGGCAGGGCGTGAAAGCTCTGGTCTGGTCGACGCTTATCTCCGCGCCCTTTTCGGTGTTCGTGTTTGCGTCCGATTCCGTCCCGATGCTGCTTGTCGGCATTGCGCTCTGGGGCGTGGGCATGGGCGCGCAGGAGTCGATACTGAAGGCCGCCGTCACCGGCATGGTGCCCAAGTCAAGCCGCGCCACGGGTTACGGCATATTTGAGTGCTCCTTCGGCGCATTCTGGTTTCTCGGCAGCTGGCTGCTGGGCGTGCTGTACGATGTGAGCATCCCGGCGATGATCGCCGTGTCGGTCGCGGCTCAGCTTGCGGCGATACCGCTGTATATCTGCTCCGCGCGTCTGCGCGGCAGCCGTGCGGCGTGACCGGACCCGCTTCGCCGGCTTTGCCGCAGAGGAGCGGGATACGCGCCATGCAGCTGTTGCCCCGCGTATTCTTCCGTCGCTGTCCCGCCGCTTATTCACGGCGGCGCGCCCTGCTGTATCATCCGGCGCCTTATGCCGAAACCTCCGTCCCGTGGAGGCTTTTGACAGACTTAGCATGTCCTCCGGCTTCGTTTCGGGTATCGTCCGCTTTTGAAGAAACGCTGTTGACATTTGGCGGGCCGTACACTATAATGCCTTGAAAATTGAAAGGCGGTGGTACATCATGAAAAAGAAAAACGGTACTTCGCTGCGTGCGGCGCTGCTCATAGTCCTTGCCGGTACGCTCTGGGGCAGTATGGGCGTTTTTGTGCGTACCTTCAGCAGCTACGGCTTCAGCGCCATGCAGATAGCCTCCATGCGCCTGACGGTCAGCGCTCTGCTGTTCACCGTGCTGATGCTCTGCCGCGACCGCCGCGGCTTCAGGATAGCCGCGCGCGATATCCCGCTCTTTCTCGGGATAGGGCTGGGCAGCGTGCTGTTTTTCACGGTCTGCTATTTCAAGGCCATCGGCATGATGCCGCTTTCCATCGCGGCGATACTGCTCTACACCTCGCCCATATGGGTCACGCTCATGTCGGTCGTCTTTTTCAGGGAGAAGCTCACGCTCAGGCGCGTGCTGGCGCTGCTGCTTGCCTTCGGAGGCTGTGTTCTGGTTTCCGGACTGAGCCGCGGGGGCCTGACCCCGACCGGCCTGCTCGTCGGTCTCTGTGCCGGCATAGGCTATGCGCTTTACAGCATACTCGGCACCGTCGCCCTGCGCCGCTATGAGCCGCTGACCGTGACGGCGTATTCGTTTATCATCTCTTCCGTCGGCTCGTGGTTCTTCTGCCGGCCGGCGGAGATACTGTCTCTCGCGTCCGCGCGCTCTCCGCTGCCGTTTATACTGCTGGTGCTGACTCTTTCGGTCGTGACCGCCGCGGCGCCGTATCTCTGCTACACGCTGGGTCTGAAGCATACGTCCGCAAGCAAAGCCGCCATCCTTGCAACGGTCGAGCCCATGGTGGCTACGCTTCTCGGCGTCGTTGTGTTCCGCGAGCAGCTCAGTCTGAGCTCGGCGCTCGGCATCGTGCTGATACTCTCGGCTATAGTCCTGCTCAATATGAGGTCAAAATAATCCTGCGGGCGCACACGCGGAAAGATTCATTTCTTCCCGGCGGGGCGCCTTTTTCGCGCAGTTTTTTGCCATATATAGTGTATGCTCAAAGCATCAAACCACAAGATAAAGGAGGCTTTGCAATGCAAGCACTTCGAACCCGCCAGAATGTCCGGCGGGGCGGCATAGTATATCTGCGTACCGATGATCTCTACCCGAACCCGGTTCAGCCCCGAAAGCAGTTTGATGAAAGCGCGCTGGAGGAGCTGAGTCTGAGCATAAAAAGCTATGGCATACTCAACCCGCTGACGGTGCGCTGCCGAGGAGGGAGATATGAGCTCGTCGCCGGCGAGCGGCGGCTCAGAGCCGCGAAACTCGCGGGACTGCAGGAGGTCCCGTGTATCCTGCTTGACGTCAATCTGGAGGATGCGAGCCTTATCGCGCTCGTCGAGAACCTGCAGCGACGCGACCTGGACTTCATCGAGGAAGCCGCCGGCATAAGCCAGCTGATACGCATGTTCGGCCTGAGCCAGGAGGAAGCGGCGCGGCGGCTCGGAAAATCCCAGTCGGCCGTGGCGAACAAGCTGCGCCTGCTGAAGCTGCCCCGGGACGTGCTGGAGGCTCTTAGGGCCAACGGTCTTACCGAACGCCACGGGCGGGCGCTGCTCCGCCTGCCGGACGCGAATGCCCAGCGCGAGGCGCTGATATATATCGTCGAAAACGGCCTGACCGTCGCCGCGACAGACGAGTACATAGAAGCGCTGCTCACACAGCCGGAGGAGGAAGCGTCCCCGGACAGACCCGAGCCGCGGCGCACTCTGGTCCTCAAGGATGTGCGCATCTTCCTCAACAGCCTCTCGCGCAGCCTTGAGGTCATGAAGCAGGGAGGCATAGCCGCGGGTATGCGGCGCGAGGAGACCGAGGACTCTCTGATCCTGACGATTTCCATCCCGAAGGCAAAAACACCGGTCTGATATTGAAACCTTATAATAAGCCCTTAAACTGCGGTATGAGCCGCGGCGCGTAAAAATCCCGTATGCATAAGCTTGTGCATACGGGATTTTCAGTCTGTAAGAAAAATCCAACCGGGACTTCTTCGGCCGCTTCGGCTGCCGGGCGTTTTGCTCTTGTCAAAATGCCGCTTTGCCGGAAAAAACCCGGTTTTCAGGGCTTTTCTGCGGCGGGGTATTGAATGTGCCAAGCGGGTATCCCGCATGTGCGCCTGCGCCGCTCCGTTGAAGGCGCGTAAGGCATGGTTATCTCAGTCTCCGCCAATGGCGGCTCAGCCGGATATGCCCCGTCTAGGTGTGGGGCTCGGAGACGGCAGGGCCGAAGGCGCGGGAGATGCCGGTGCGGCAGCCGTACTGCCGCCCGCTTCCGGTATCTCCATCGCGAGGTATTGCTCTACGATTTCCAGCACCGATTCGTCCTTCAGTATCATGGATATTTCGATGCGGCGGTTGGCTGCCTGACCCTCGGCGGTATCGTTGCTCGCGACCGGGCGCGTTGCACCGTAGCCTGCGGCGCAGAAGTACTCCGAATAGGCGTCGAGCTTACCGCCTTTCCCCGTCAGCAGATACTGCAGAACGGAGTTGGCCCTGTCGGTGGAGAGCTTGCGGTTTGTCTCGGCGGTGCCGGTGATGTCGGTGTGGCCGGAAATGACGATGCTGTCGACATAGCGGGCGTTCTCCGCGTCGCTCAGGAATTTTGTGAATACGTCGATAAGCTCGTTGAGTACGGTCTCGCTCTCAGGCTTTATCGACGAGGAGCCGAGGTCGAAGAACACGCCCTCGTTGAGAATGATATTGCCGTTGTCGCCGACGCTGACCTTGCTCTCGTCGCCCATGACGTCAACGATACTCGCGCGTATCTGTTCGAGTATGGACATGCGCAGCACCGCTATGCTCTGCATCTGCGCTCTCATGGAACGCAGCTCCCTGTCGGCTGCCGCAACGTAGCTCTGCTGGTCGCTGATAAGCGCCTTCTGCGCGTTTATCGTCTCTGTCTGCTGGTTTATCTGTATGGTGTAGGAGTTTATCTCGTCCTGCTTCAGCTTGAGCTCGTCGCTGAGCTCGCCGAGCCGGGTCTGCGCGGCGGCGACCTGCCTTCGGGTGTCGGACAGCACCTCCTGCGTGTTCTGCAGGTCGTTGCCGGTTATGAGGTTCTGTATGTATGAAATGAGCATCAGGAAAAAGAGAATGAGTGCGACGGTGCTCATCATGTCGGCATAGGAGGGCCAGAAGCCCTGCTCGCCCCCGGAGTCCGCCGACCGGATGCCGGAGCGGAAGCCGCCGCGTCTCATTGACGGCCGCCCTTCTCAATGCTGCGGGAGGCTTCGCGCAGGCCCGACACGAGATCGCGCACCGCGACGTCGAGGCGCTCGACCGTGCCGCGGAGGTTGTAGTTGAACTCGGAGAAGTCGCGCACGCCGCCGTTGAAGCTGTCGACGGTCTTGTTGAACGCGGCGATCGGCGCCCGGCTAGAGTCTATGGCGAGCTTCAATTCGCCGGTCGCGTTTTTGAGCGTGCTCTGCATGGACTCGGCCGCGTTATCCATTGCGCGGATCATCTGCTGTACCATCTCGGACTCGTCCTTGGCGCGTTCCGTCGGGAGCGTCGGGGCGACGCTGTGGTCGAGCCAGAGCTCCAGCCGGGCCTCGAGCTTTTCACGCTCGGCCTGAGGGCTGAATACGGAGCGCAGCAGCGCGAGCAATATGGAGCATGCGACGCCGACGAGCGAGGTATAGAACGCTACGCCCATGCCGGAGAGGGCCGACATAAGCCCGCCGCCGACGCTGTCAAGGACGCTCAGCCACTCGGAGGTGTTCGAGTAGCTAATGAGCTCGGTCAGCGAGGAGACGGAGTGGCTCAGCCCCAGGAAGGTGCCGAAGAGGCCGAGCGTAACAAACAGCGACACTGCGTTGGCGAGAAAGCGCTCACACAGCAGCAGGCCGGGGAGCTTGGTGCTGACGGCGTTGGCGATGATCGCCGGGGTGTTGACGTCCTGTCCGTGTTTCTTATAGGCGTCGGCAAAGTCGTTGACCGTGAAGCGCAGAAAGGCGTTGTCGCGGTCGAGATTTCCGCCGGCCATACCTGCGAGCGCCTTGTAGCGTACCCAGGTGTAAAACAGCAGCAGCACCGCGAGAATAAAAAGTATCACTATCGCGGCGATAACGATCAGGCCCGAAACGGGCATGGCGCTTAAGGTGTTCATGTGTAGTATTCCTCCTTTGTCTCTGTGTCTTGAGGGATCTGCCTTGTTCAGCTGAGCTTATCCAGCTCGGTTATGAGCTCTCCGAACAGGGCGAGCGCGGAGTCTATGCTCTCCGGGCGGCTCATGTCGACTCCCGCGATCTTCAGCAGCGATATCGGGTCCGTGCTGGAGCCGCCGGATAGGAAGCGCTTGTAGTCCGCTACTGCCGGGGCACCCTCGGCGAGTATGCGCTCGGCGATAGCTACGGCGGCTGAGAAGCCGGTCGCGTACTGGAACACGTAGTAATTGTAGAAAAAGTGCGGTATCCTCGCCCACTCCAGCGATATTCCTTCGTCGCAGACCATGTCCGGGCCGTAGTAGAGCTCGTTGAGAGCCCTGTACCTTTCGCAGAGCAGGTCGGCGGTCAGCGCCTGACCGGCCTCGGACAGTCTGCCCATCTCAAGCTCAAACTCGGCGAACATCGTCTGGCGGTAGACCGTGCCCTTGAACTGGTCTAGGAAGTGGTTTATAAGGTAGGCGCGCTCCTTCTTGTCCCGGGTTTTGCCCAGCAGATGGCGCATGAGCAGCACTTCGTTGCAGGTCGAGGCGACCTCGGCGACGAAGATGACATAGTCGCCGGTGTTGACCGGCTGGTTGTGGCAGCTGTAGTAGCTGTGCAGCGCGTGGCCCATCTCGTGCGCTATCGTGAACATCGACTCGAGGTTGTCCTTCTGATTGAGCAGCACGTAGGGATGCGGCCGGGAACTGCCGGAGGAGTATGCCCCGCTGCGCTTGCCGCGGTTCTCGTATACGTCTATCCAGCGGCTGTTGAAGCCGAGCTCAAGCAGCTCCGTGTAGTCCCCGCCCAGGACGCTCAGCGCTTCGAGCACGGTCTTTTTAGCCTCGTCGTAGCTTATCGTCACGGCGGCGTCCGGCACGACCGGCGTGTAGACGTCGTACATGTGCAGCTCATCCACACCGAGCAGTTTTTTCCTAAGCGCGACGTAGCGGTGCATCTTGTCCATATTTCTGTGCACGGAATCTATAAGGTTGAGGTATACGCTCTCGGGTACCTCGGTCGCATCGAGTGCGGCGGAGAGGGTGGAGGGGTATTTCCTCGCTCCGGCAAAAAAGCGCAGCTGCTTGAACTGGGAGTCGAGAGTCGCGGCGACGGTGTTCCTGAACTCGCCGTAACGGCGGTAGCAGTTGTCGAAGGCGCTCTTTCTGAGGGCGCGGTCCGTGCTCTCCATCAGCGGCACGAGCGTGCCGGCGGACAGCGGATGGCGCCGGCCCTCCGAGTCGACCGCGTCGTCAAAGTGCAGGTCGGCGTTCCTGAGCGCGCCGCAGATCGAGTCCGGAGCGTCGGCCATCTCTCCGGCTGCGGCCAGCAGCCGTTCTTCCGCGGGAGAGAGAATATGCTCCGCACGGCGGCGCAGGCGGTACAGGCTGCGCCGGTAGATCCCGAGCTCCGGACGGCTGCGGAAGAAACCGTCCAGCGTCTGCTCCGGTATGGCGATTATCTCCGGGGTGGAGAATGCGGCGGCTCCGGATATGGCGACGCAGCAGCCCACGCCCTTGCTGCGCAGATCCTGATAGCGGCTGTCGGTGGTGTCCTGATCGGCCTTGCAGCCGGCATAGCCCATGAGTTTTTCGAGACGCACGGAGATGTCGTCCTCAAGCTGCAGAAACTCCAGCAGGGCCTCCGCGCTCCCGCCGAGCCTGCCCTCATACTCCGCGAGCTTTTCCGGCACGTGCATCAGCGCCTCGTACTCGCTCAGCCATGCTTCATCGCTTTCAAATATATCTGTCAGATCCCAGGTATACTCTGCCGGGATCTCGTTTCTCTCCGGTATCCTGTTTGCTTCCATAAGAACCTCCGTTTCGGACCGTACTGTGTGCCGTACTGCCTGATGTCATGTGCCCGCCCGGGTAAGGCGGTATATG
This sequence comes from Clostridiales bacterium, assembly GCA_029010715.1. GTDB lineage: Bacteria > Bacillota > Clostridia > Oscillospirales > Oscillospiraceae > Limivicinus. The sequence continues at coordinate 30,137 of JAQXKZ010000024.1, read as the reverse complement.
AAAATATTATAGCACAGGCCCGCCGCCCCTGCAAACCCGTAAGATGTGCCGAATATAATAAGAAGAATTAAGATTTACGGAAAGGAGCAGCTATGCAGATATATATTGTACGCCCGGGCGACAGCCTCTATTCCATAGCCGGACGCTTCGGGACGGATGTGAACACGCTCAGCTACATAAACCAGCTCGCTGACCCGTCAAGGCTCACGGCCGGAATGAGTCTGGTCATCCCCGGCGGCGGGGAGGGGGTGCGCGGCGAAACAGAGGTCCTTGCCTATGTCTATCCGAATGTCAGCTCCGCGACTGTCGGGGAGACGAACCCGTATCTCACATATCTCTGTCCCTTCTCCTACAGCGCGAGGGCGGACGGCAGCCTCTCGGGCATAGACGACGCGCGGCTTATATCCCTTGCCCGCGCCGGACAGACCGCGCCGCTTATGGTGGTGACAAATCTGAGCGAGGACAGCGGCTTTTCCAGCGACATCGCGCATTCTCTTCTTACGGACGGGACCGCGCAGGAGACGCTGTTTGAAAATATCCTGACCGTGCTGCGCGAAAAGGGCTATTACGGGCTGAACATAAATTTTGAATACATCTATCCCTTTGACCGCGACAGCTACAGTCAGTTCGTCGCGAAGGCGGCGGAACGCCTGCATCCGCTGGGCTATATGGTGTCCAGCGCGATAGCGCCCAAGGAATCCGACAGCCAGTACGGGCTGCTGTATACCGCGCACGACTACGCCGCGCACGGAAAGTATCTCGACCGGGTGCTGATAATGACCTATGAATGGGGCTATACCTACGGCTCGCCGCAGGCCATATCGCCCGTGAACAAGATCCGCGACGTGCTGGACTATGCCGTGACGGCAATACCGCCGGGCAAAATACTCATGGGCGTTTCGAACTACGCCTATGACTGGACCCTGCCGTGGCAGCAGGGCCGTCCGGCGCGCATACTCTCGAACGCTGCCGCGGTGAACCTTGCTGTCTCGCGCAATGCGGAGGTGAAATTCGATTACACCGCGCAGGCCCCGTGGTTCAACTACACGGATGCTGCCGGCGTGAGTCATGTCGTCTGGTTCGAGGATGCGCGCAGCTTCCGCGCACGGCTGCAGCTGGTGGAGGAATACGGCCTTGCCGGTATTGGCGTCTGGACGGCGGATCAGCTCTACCGCCCGGGACTTTATGTCCTGCAGAGCATGTACAGCGTCGTAAAGCTGCTTTAGGCCATGAGCCGCGCCCGGCTCCGGAAAAATATCCCGTCTTATGTTCTTGATTGTTTGGATTTTTGCTATATAATAAAGCCGTACCGGATTATACATATGAGGAGATGCGACTATGCCTACCACATGGAACCGTTCCCCTGAGGATTTCCATAAAATATATTCCGCCAATACCGACGCCTTCTACCGCACGGGCGGCTATTCAATGTCAAAGGAGCTTGACGAGTTCATGACCAGGTGCGCGCTCGGACTCTGGAGCCGGGGCGGCGGCGTCACACAGCGCCATGTGGATATGGCAAACCAGATATATTCCCGCAACCAGCCGCAGCCGACCTGGATGCTCTGGTCGCTGACGAGCGCGATCTGCGAGAGCGAGGTGTTTCTCCCGCCGGTGTTCTACTGGAGTCTCGCCGAGAACGACGCAAAGCGCGGCACCGAGACCTCGCGTACCTTCATCCGTATGCTTACGAATATTCTGCTTTACCTTGCCGCGGCAGACGATGACGTCAGCTATGACGAGGCGGCCTATATAACCGAGTGCGCCGATAAGCTCACCGCCATCTGCGACACCAGCGGTGTACGCAAGAGCCGCGAGGGGCTCAATCCGCTCGACTATGTCACAAGCTCCGAGCCGAGCTTCAGGGATAAGCCCGAGCTGAAAGCCAGCGCCTCCGGAGGCGGTAAAGAGGAGAAAAAGACCGCGGAGCCCGTAAAAGAGGAAAAGCCCGATTTTGACGAGCTCATGGCCCGTCTCGACTCGCTTGTGGGACTGGAGGACGTGAAAAAGGACATCAAGAACCTGATGAACCTCGTCAAGGTCCGTAAGCTCCGTCAGGAAAACGACCTGCCCGTGCCGCCGATGAGCCTGCACATGGTCTTTACCGGCAACCCCGGCACCGGCAAGACCACCGTCGCGCGCATCATCAGCGGTTTGTATGCCGCGATAGGCGTTCTGGATAAGGGACAGCTGATAGAGGTCGACCGTTCGGGTCTGGTCGCGGGCTATGTCGGCCAGACCGCGCTCAAAACGCAGGAGGTAATAAAGTCCGCCCTTGGCGGCGTGCTGTTCATTGACGAGGCCTATTCCCTCGCCGCCGGCGGAGAAAACGACTTCGGCCGCGAGGCGATCGAAACGATACTGAAGGCCATGGAGGATCACCGGGACGAGCTTATCGTGGTCGTCGCGGGCTACGACGAACCGATGGAGAGGTTCATCAATTCCAACCCGGGCCTCGAATCCCGCTTCAATAAATATTTCCATTTTCCGGACTATAACGGCGAGCAGCTGCTGGCCATATTCAAAAGCCAGTGCAAAAAGAACGGCTACGTAATGAGCGACGAAACCGGGCTTGCGGCGAAAGAACTGTTTGACGGGCTTTACGAAAACCGCAGCGAGAACTTCGGCAACGGCCGCGACGTGCGCAACGTCTTTGAAAACATGGTCGTTCGACAGTCCAATCGTGTTGCCGCGATGGACTCCCCGACCAGGGACGATCTTATGACCGTGCTGCCCGCGGACCTGAAGGACGCGGAGGAAAAGATCCCGGAGCCGGAGGAAGAGATCCCGGATGAAGATGGCGGCTCCGCGCCGGCTCTTTGACGGTATAAAGCATGGCCGCTCATACCGAGCGGCCATGCTTTATTATAATAATTATATAACACCGTATCCTATATCTCGGTCACGGGCAGGCTGCAGGTGCCGCCGGAGCAGATATAGTAGGCGGCCTTGCCGTTTTGCGGCTGCATACCGGCGGTAAACGGTGCCGCCTCGGCCAGAGCCCCGGCGTTGTCCGGAGTTTTCACGAGTACCGTGAGCTCCGGGGCGTAGCGGCCCATAACAGTCATCAGCGCCTCCGGGAGCCTGCCGTCCGGCAAAGCGCAGACCAGCTCCCGCGTATCGTCTGTCATGGCGCCGGCCGCGGTCAGCGCGTAGCAGCAGCCGGCCGGGTACTGCCCGGCGCTGCGGCTGATAAAATCCAGCTGTGCGTCCGCGGCCGTACGCCAGCGCACCTTCCCGGTCATGCGGAACAGCCGGTCAAAGAGCACTGCCGCGGCGCTGTTGCCGGAGGGCATGGCCCCGTCGTAGATCTCTTTGGGCCGGGCAATGAGCTTTTCGGAGTCGGAGGCCGTGCGGAAATATCCGCCGGAGGGGTCGGAGAATTTCGCGGTGATACTCTCCGCGAGGGCTTCGGCCTTCAGTATATGCCCTGCGTCAAAGTCCGCGGCGTAGAGCTCGAGCAGGCCGAGGGCGTAAAAGGCATAGTCGTCGAGCTGGGCGGGGTACTTCAGCTCGCCATCGCACAGGCGGGCCATGAGTGCGGAGCTTTCGTACAGCCTGCCCGCCATGAAATCCGCGAGAGCGTGCGCCTCCATAAGATAGCGGCGGTCGGAAAAAGCATGCGCCGCGCGGGACAGCGCCATAAGCATAAGGCCGTTCCAGGCCGTTAGTATCTTCGTGTCCGTGGCCAGATTCATGCGATTCCCGCGGAAAATGCGCAGCCGCTCGCGGAAGCTGTCATATCCCTCCGGCAGAAAGGCCCAGCGGGTGTTGAGCAGCAGGTTAGGTATGCTTTTTCCGTGGAAATTGCCCTCGGGCGTGATATCGTAGCATTCGCAGAAGTGGCGCCCGTCGTCCTCTCCCAGTACGCTCTTGATCTCGTCAGGAGTAAACAGATAGTACGCGCCCTCACAGCCGCCGCTGTCAGCGTCCTGCCCGCAGTAATAACCGCCCTCCGGAGATTTCAGCTCGCGCAGGCAGTAATCGAGCGTGCTCTCGGCGGCTTCACGCCAGAGCGCCATATGCCCGTCCTGCCAGGCCTCGGTGTAGCAAAGAGCCAGCAGGGCGTTGTCGTACAGCGTCTTTTCAAAATGCGGCGCGAGCCACTCCCGGTCGGTAGAATAGCGGGCAAAGCCGCCGCCGATATGGTCGTATATACCGCCCCTGTACATCTGACGCAGGGTGTTTTCGACCATCTGCCGGGGCTTTTTCCTTCCGCGGAGCTTGGCGTACTGCATAAGGAAAATGAGGTTATGCGCCGAGGGGAACTTGGGCGCGCTGCCGAAGCCGCCGTACTCCCCGTCGTATGACTGTTCAAGCTGCTCCGACGCCGCGTCCGGCAGGGAATCGGTCTTGACCGGCTCCGCCGGCGTGCTCTCCTGCTGCAGCCAGGCCGTGATATCCCCGGCAGTCCTTGTGAGCTCGCCGCGGTCGCCGTACCATTTTGCCGCCACTGTCAGCAGCAGCTGGCGCAGACCCATGTGCCCGCCGCGGCTCTCGCGCGGCAGATAGGTCCCGACGAAAAAGGGCTCCTGCTCCGGCGTCATGATGACGGTCAGCGGCCAGCCGCCGCTGCCGTTGAGCGCGGTGCAGACCTTCATATACACGCTGTCAATATCCGGCCGCTCCTCACGGTCCACCTTGACAGAGACGTAATAACGGTTTAAAATCTCCGCAAGTTCCTCGTTTTCGAATGATTCCTCCGCCATCACATGGCACCAGTGACAGGTGGAATAGCCTATGCTCATAAAGACCGGCCTGTCCTCGCGGCGGGCTCTGTCAAAGGCCTCGTCGCACCACGGATACCAGTCGACCGGGTTTTCGCTGTGCTGCCGGAGATACGGGGATTTTTCGTTTATCAAGCTGTTGCTCATAGCTCAGCCTCCGTAGTCATGTTTTTATTTATTATATCATTCACGCCCCGCGCTATTCAAGAGAAAGGAGAGTGACCGTGGACCATAACGAGAACTGCTGCATCTTTGATGCGAGCCAATACACGGGAACGCCCGATACCGCGCCCTGTGCGCGGACCATAGATACGCCGGAAATAATACGCGCCCTCGACCGGCTCTACGAAAAGGGCCGCGAAAACTCCGCCGAGGAATATCTGGAGCACTGGCGCAGCGAGGCCGAAGCCATCGGCGACTGGCGGGGCCGGCTCAGCATGGTCAATGAACTTCTCGGCCAGTACCGCCGCAGCAGTAACGTCAGGGCCGGACTCGACTCCGTGAACGAGGCGCTGGAGCTCATACGCGACCACCGTCTGGGCCGGACCGTCTCCGGAGCTACAATCATGCTGAACGCCGCGACGACTCTCAAATGCTTCGGACGGGCTGAGGAGTCCCTGCCGATATTCCGCCACGCCGCGCGCGTATACGCGGATAAGCTCGACCCGGGCGACTACCGCTTCGCGGGCCTGTACAACAACATGGCACTGTCTTATGCCGACGTCGGGGATTATGCTTCGGCCGAACGCTGTTTTGAGCTTGCGATGAAAACCGTCAGCGGCTGTACGCATCCGGAGAACGACATGGCCGTTACCTGCTGCAACATGGCGGAGATGTACGCGAAAAGCGACCCCGGGGACCCGCGCATAGAGCGGTATATAGAGCGGGCCTGGGAGCTTCTGAACGCGCCGGACCTGCCGTGGGACGGGTACCACGCCTTTACGGTCTCCAAGTGCGCGCCGACCTTTGATTATTTCGGCTATTTCTTATATGCCATGGAGCTGCGCGACAGGGAGAAGAAAATTTATGAAGGGACTTGACGAGGCCCGTACCTTCTATGAGGAATACGGCCGGGACATGATACACGAGCGCTTCCCGGAATACGAGGGTCGCATCGCCGTGGGACTCGCGGGGCACGGCTCCGAGTGCTTCGGCTTTGACGATGAGCTCTCGCGTGACCATGATTTCCCTCTCGGCTTCTGCCTGTGGATAGACGCTGAAGTTGACCGCCGGATCGGCGTGGCGCTTGCGCGGGCCTACAGAGCCCTGCCGATAGTGCGCGCCGCAGAGCGCAGCGCGTTGGCTGAAAGCGGCAGGGGAGTGCGCCGTATAAGCGATTTTTTCCGCCGCTATACCGGCAGCGACGGAGCGCCGGAGTCGTGGCAGCAGTGGATGTCCGTCCCTTCCCATGCGCTGGCGGAGGCCACGAACGGCGAGGTCTGGTGCGACGCTCAGGGCAGCTTCACCGCGATACGCGAAAAGCTGCTGCACGGTATGCCCGAGGATGTGCGGAAAAAGAAGCTTGCCGCGCGCTGCGTCATCATGGCGCAGGCGGGGCAATATAACTACCCGCGCTGTATAAAGCACGGGGAACAGGGCGCTGCGATGCTCGCGATGACGGAGTTCGTCAATGCCGCGAGCTCAGCCGTGTTTTTGCTGAACCGCCGCCATATGCCCTACTATAAATGGCAGCTTCGCGCGATGCGTTCGCTCGGCAGGCTCCCGGATATGGCCGATGCGCTTGAGTTTCTGCTGACCGGCGAGAACGACGGCGGGGGCGTGAAGCTCAAATCGGCCGTCGTCGAGGATATATGCGCCGCCGTCATACGCGAACTCGGGCAGCAGCATTTAAGCTGCGGAAATTGGGACTATCTTGAACGGCACGCTTTTGATATAATGGAACACATAGAAAACCCGGACATCCGTGCCCTGCACATAATGGAGGGCTAGGAGGAGACCTGTATGCGGAGCGGACGGTCCGCGCCGGCTTTGCGCCGGTCCGCGTACCGCTGTGCCGGGATTATTATACGGATAAGCAAAAATACATGAATAAGGAGAAAAACAATGGCAGTATTTCTTGGAATCAAAGGACATGACGAGGTGCTCGTCACCGAAGCAAATGTAGCGCAGGCGCTCGGCAGCGGCTCCCTGCCCGTGTTCTCGACCCCCGCGCTCATAATCTCCATGGAGAAGGCGGCGCTTGAGTCTGTCCAGCCGTATCTGGACGAGGGCAGCAGCACCGTCGGAGTGCGTCTCGAGGCGGACCATCTGGCGGCTACCCCGATAGGCATGACCGTGCGCACGGAGAGCGAGCTCACCGGGATCGACGGGCGCATGCTCCTGTTCACCATCGACTCCTATGCCGGGGACGAGCATGTCGGCCACTGCATCCATAAGCGCTGCATAGTTGATGCTGACCGCTTCATGGCAAAGGCCGAGGCCAAGCTCGGCAAGTGATGTTCAAAACGTAAAAGGGCCCGCGTCCGGTCTAGACCGAACGCGGGTCCTTTTCCGCTTCATGTTCCCTGCAGAGCCTGAGTATGCGGATATAATTCGCCATGTACAGAAACAGACACAGACTTATGAGAAAGGCGCACATGGCCGTCCCTGCCCGGACTGCGCTGTCCGGTACGGAGCGCAGAAACAGAAAAACCGTCATAACGATGTACAGCACAGCCGTGCAGAGCTTGCCGTACCAGCGTGCGCCGTAGACCCTGCCCGTCTGCCGCAGCACGTACAGCCCCGCGGCGCCGAGGCTCAGCTCGCGCAGTATGTGCAGTGCCAGCAGCAGCCATACCGCGCGAAAGCGCGTCGCCGCGCACAGCAGCATAGTCAGCTGTATCAGTTTATCCGCCGCGGGATCGAGAGCTTTCCCGAGATCGGTCACCATGTTGAAGCGGCGCGCGATTGCGCCGTCGAGCACGTCAGACGCGGCGCATATCAGCAGCACTGCCAGCGCCTGCGTGCTCCTGCCGTTTACATACAGCAGCGCGAATACGGGCGTCAGCAGTATTCTGCTCAGACTGATTATGTTTGGTATATTCATCGGCTCGCCCCCTCTGTTAAGATTTTTCCCCGCTGTACATATCTTATGCACGCCCATGCCGCGCGGCGCACCGTTTTCGTAAATTTGCCGGCTCCTCTTGCAATTGTGCTGTATTCTGTCGTATACTACGTAAAGTATGTTCTTTTTTCTAATACAAAAATACGGAGAAAGCAATGAAGGTTTTCAAAAAGATTATCGCCGTTTCTGCGGCGCTGCTGCTTTGCCTGTCATTCTGCCCGCCCGCCCTCGCCGCAAGCGGCGCAGATACGAGCTTTGCCGGCAAAAGCTGGGAGGATGTGGTCGATCAGGTGCTCGCCGAGTGCGGCGTCTCCCCGGACAGCGTCGCGGCCGGTTACTGCAATCTTGTCACGGGCGAGGAGCACTATCTCAACGGAGACAAATATCTGGTCGCCGCGAGCATGTACAAGCTCCCGCTGAATATGTATTATGCCGAGCTGATAGAAAGCGGTCAGCTTGACTGGGACAGCCATTACCCCAACGTCTCCTTTGAATATGTCCGCGACGATACGCTTATCAATTCAAACAACGACTGGGCCATATTCCTCTGGGATAACCTCGGCGGCTATACGGAGTTCAAAAAGCTGACCGCCCCCTACATGGGTGTGGACCCCGACAACGCGGACCCCGAATACTATGACAATAACCGCTATACCGCGCAGGAGTTCATACACTGCCTGAAGCTGCTCTATAACGAGTCAGACCGTTTCCCCGGTATAATCCAGACCATGCAGAAGGCCGAGCAGGAGCGCTTTTTCATGCTGGAGGAGCCGCGCTTCAACATCGCTCACAAATACGGTTACGTCAGTGAGAACGGCCACACCTATATGAACGACTGCGGCCTCGCCTTTACCGAGCAGCCTATCGCCATCGTGATGTTCACAGATAATGTCATGAACGCCGAGGAGATTCTTACCGCCTACTGCACGGCGATGTGCGAGTACACAAACTACATAACCGCGAACCCTCCTCCCACACCGACGCCGGAGCCCACCGCGGAACCGTCTGCGGAGCCTGCGGCGGAAGGCGCTGCGGATCCGGCTGAGGAGACTCCGTCCGACGGCTCCGGGGAGCGTGAGGCCGCTTCCCCGGTGCTGCCGTGCGTATTTATCGCCGTGTTCCTGGCTCTGGGGATCGCCGCGGCTCTCGTTTTGAAGAAACGCTTCGGACTCAGCTTCGTTCTTACGCTGCTGGCGGTGCTGTTTTGCGCCGTGGCCATGCTCGTCTCTGTCGCCGGCTTTTACGGCGGCACGGTCTATGCCAGGACCGACGGCGATCCGCAGCAGACCGTGACCGGATTTTTTGATTCTCTTATCGCCGGCGACTACGGCAGAGCATATGCGCAGCTGAAGGATTACAGCAGCCTCGGCCTTGAGACTTTGCCCGACACCGAGGCCGGTCAGGCCGCCTGTGAGGCGCTGCGCGAAAGCTATGCCTACGAGCTGATCGGCGGCTGTGAGACCGACAGGCTCGACGCGGTGCAGACTGTGCGCTTTACTTATCTGGATCTGCCCGGACTTCAGGACGCGGTAGCCGAGGAGACCCAGACACAGCTGCGGCATCTGGTCATGAAGCTCAGCGAGCGTGAGATATACGACGATAATCACAATTACCGTCCGGAGGTCACAGACAAGGCATATCTGCAAGCGCTGCAGAAGGTCCTTGAAAATGCGCAGGACTATTATACCAGCGCCGATATACGGATTTCGCTGACCTATTCAGACGGCAGATGGCAGATGATCGCGGACAGCGCTCTGCTCAGAGCTCTCAACGGCGGAACCGGCTATTGAGGGAGAAAGGGCATGCATGAATAAAGATTTCAACAACTCAACAGACATGGATATAAATGACATAGACTCCATCCTTGCGGAGTTCTCCGGCTTCGCCGAAACGCCGGCGGAAACGCAGGAGCCGGCTCCAGTCCCCGAAGGCCCGGCTGCCGCCGGCACGGAGAAGACGGGGGAGCCGCACATACAGAAGAGGGGAGCTGAGAAGCCCGCCCGCCCGGCGGGAGCTGAGGCCCGCAGGAAAAAGCGCCCGGAGCGTCAGACGGCGGACGCGGAGCGTGAGGATGCGTGCAGGCCTCCGCGGCCCCGGCGCGGAGGCCTTCTGGCCTGCGCCGCGTTTACGGCGCTTTGTGTGCTCGTGTTTGTATGGGTCCTCTTCAATATCCATCCGGCCTCCGGCACGGTCACGACCGCGTCCTCGTCCAGCAGCCTGAACCTCTCGAAAAAGCTCGACGTGTATGTCAATAATGCCGAGAGCGACGCGCTGGGCCACCTGAGCTATATTAAAAAGATCTATACCCTTCAGGAAAACAGCACTGTCTCGCCCGTGCCCGATCCGGAGTGCTTCGGCAGCACGACCGACCCCGCTGTTATCCAGGAAGTGATACGCAAGGCTGCCGACCTGCTCGACGGACAGAGCGTCATTTTCAACCCGAACGCCGAATTTGTCCCCGGCGAGGAGATGAACTACTATCTCGACGACACCATCCTCGCTATTACGTGGAAGGAGTACATAAACCAGCGCTGCTGCACCTGCGCCGAGGTCAAGATTGCGCACGGCTCCCAGCTGCGGCGCAAGCTGGCCGAGGACAGCTACAGCTCCAGCGTGCAGCTCTACGCCTCGGATATGGCCAAACAGGCAAACGCGGTCGTTGCCATAAACGGAGACTTCTATGCCTTCCGTGACCTCGGCATAACCGCGTATCAGCGCACGCTCTACCGCAACAACCCCGCCAGAGTGGACTCCTGTTTCTTCACCGCCTCCGGGGACATGCTGTTCTCCCGCGCCGGTGAGCTCGGCGATGAAGAGACCCAGAAGTTCATCGACGACAACGACGTCGTCTTTGCCATCGCCTTCGGCCCCGTGCTCGTCGACAACGGCGAACTGCAATACTGTGAGAGCTACCCGATAGGCGAGATAGACCTTGAGTATTCCCGCTCCTGCATAGCCATGTCCGGAGAGCTGCACTACTTCCTCATGACCATCAACCACACCACCGACGCACGTCCGCGCGCCACGGTCAACGAGCTTGCCCGCTATGTCTACGCCAAGGGCGTACAGAAGGCCTATAACCTCGACGGCGGCCAGACCGCCGAGATCATCATGAACGGCGCGCCCATAAACCATGTGGACTTCGGCTATGAGCGCCCTGTCAGCGACATCATATACTTTGCCACGGCGATCCCTGACGAGGAGGCGAGCAAATGAATCCTATCGCCGTATACAGCGGCTCCACCGTTTTGTTCTGGAGCTCAATAGTGATCTTCCTCGGGCTTGCTGCGAGCCTTTTTCTCTCGCTTGCCCTGCACAGGGCGAACGGCGGCCGTACCGCGGCCATGCTGCTGTTCCTGCCTTTAGCTGTAGTTCTCTCCGTTCCGATCTGCCGTGTTATACACTGGTACTGTCATCTGGAGCAGTACAGCGGCTTTATCGGCGCAATCACCGAATATTCCACCGGCAGCTACTGCCTGCCCGGTGCGCTGCTCGGCTGCTGGCTGGCTGCGGTTATAGTCAAGGCTTTGGGCTTCGAGACGAGCAAGTCGCGCCTGCTTGACGCCTTTGCTCCCGGCGCGGCTCTGGCTGTGGCCTTTATACGGCTCAGCGCGCTGTTCAACAACTCCTGCCGCAGCAAGATATCCGTTACGACGCCGTTGCTGCAGCATCTGCCTCTGGCTTCCGGCGTCACGGCTTCCACAGGCGCCGTGGAATACCGTTTCGCCACCTTCTTTGTTGAATTCATTATAATGATGGCCGCGGCATGGGTGCTGCTGCGATTCTTCTGCCTCCGGCGCCGCCGCCCGATGAAGCTCGGCGGCAGCGACGGCAATACCGCGAGGTATTTTCTCCTGCTCTACTGCGCGGCCGAGCTGCTTCTCGACAGTACCCGTTATGACTCCAGCTTCATGAAGTTCAACGGCTTTGTCAGCATCGTGCAGATAATCTGCGCGATATGCATTCTGGCCCTGCTTATCCATTACAGCCGTATCTCCGTCCGCGCCAACGGTCTTTGCGCGCGGCACTGGCTCATGTGGGCGGGATGGCTTCTGACTCTGGCCGCCACCGGCATATCCGAATATCTGGTGCAGCGCCACGGCAACTGGTATCTCGGCTGCTATGCGGCCATGACTGCCAGCTGTGCGCTGATGGCCTTTATTGTCTACCGGATGTACCTGAGCTGCTGCGCCGCCGGCGCTCCCGGCGCCGTGGACGCCGCGGAAAACCTGCCCGCCTGAGCTTACGCCGCGGGATACCGCCGCTGAGTCGTCTCCGGCCCGGAGCCGCAGATTGCTTCGCGGCGGATTTTGCTGCATGGAGCCGCAGAGCCTGAAAAATTTTGCGAAGCATAAAACAATTATCTTGATTTACAAATTACGCCGCTTGGTATAAAATAGGAAGCGATATGGAGGCGAGCATATGCTGGAAAAAAGCTTTATGGAAGTATACGACAAGTTCAAGCTGCAGTTTTACCGACAGGTTTTTGCGCTCGTGCGGGAGCGGGACGGATCCCTCTCGGCAATGGAGGCCTTTTCCCTTGAGGTTATCAAGATGCTCCATGAGCCTACGGTGGGCCAGTTTGCTGACTTTCTGAACATTTCCCAGTCTAACGCCACCTATAAGGTCAATAACCTGATCCGCAAGGGCTATCTGGAGCGGCAGAATTCCTCCGTCGACCGGCGTGAGTACCATCTCGTGCTTTCGGATAAGTTCTACAGCTATGCCGGACTGTTGAGCAGCTATGAGGTGACCGTGATGCAGCGTATAAAGGAACGTTTCCCCAGGGAGGATGTCGAGCGTTTCGGGAGTATGCTTAAGGTGATCTCCGAGGAGCTCATGCCCGAGTGCATGTAAGGCTTTCCGATATGTATTTTGAACGGGGTGTATTATGAAAAAAACTACGAACAGCAGCGGCCTCAGGCTCAACTACAGGCGCACCTTCCTTATCGGCTTCGCCTTCTTCGGCATACTCCTCCTCTGGCAGGTGTACGACTCCTGGTGCCCGACCTTCCTGACAGATATTTTTGCCAGAAGGATGTACGGTATATCTTCGGCGGAGCTGAAAGCCGGCGATCCGGCAAAGATCCTGAACGTTCAGTGGCTGGTCGGCATCATCATGGCCTGCGACAATCTGGCCGCGCTGATACTCCTGCCCATATTCGGCACCCTCTCGGATAAAACAAATACGCCCATCGGCAAGCGTATGCCGTATATCCTCACCGGTACCGCGGTCGCCGCGCTGGCTTTCCCGTTTATTCCCCTGTTTTTCCACTACAACAACATTGCCGGCATGGTCGTTATGATGGCCGTCGTGCTGATATTCATGATGATGTACCGCAACCCGGCGGTCGCCCTCATGCCCGACATCACGCCGAAGCCTCTGCGCGCCAGGGCCAATGGCATCATAAACATCATGGGATATTTCGGCGGCGCCTTTGCGACCGTGCTCGGTATCTTTCTGAAGCTCAGCGACTATATAAACGCCGCCGATGAGGCGCGCAAGGTCTGGACCATAGAGCTGCCCTTCATCATTGCCTCCGTGCTGATGGTCATCTCCGCTCTGGTGCTTTTCTTCACCGTCAGGGAGAATGAGATCGCCGAGGAGATGAAGGACCAGATGGCCGAGGGCGAGCGCCTTGCTGCGGTCGAAACGCCGATCGACGATGACAAGCCCATGTCGAAGGCCAACAAGACCATGCTCCTCGCCATACTCGGCGCCGAGTTTCTGTGGTTCATGTCCGACAACGCGATCGGCACCTATATCGGCAACTACGTCATCTATTATCTGAATTCCGTCTCCAGCGCCACCATGTTCCTCACGATTATCGGCGGCCTTGCGTCGGTCATCGGTTTTGGCATCGCAGGCGGCATCGCGGACAAGATCGGCCGCAAATGGACCATCACCTCCGGCCTCATGATTACCTTCGTATCGCTGGTAATAATGTCCTTCGTAACTCCCACCGGCAGAGTCACCGGTGTTCACGGCGAGTATGCTTTCCCGGGCCTTCTCTTCGCGGTATGGGCGATCAAGGGCTTCGGCATGGCGCTGGTGCATAACTGCTCGTTCCCGATGGTCGTTGAGCTGTGCTCTTCGAAGAAGATCGGCAAGTTCACCGGCTACTATTACACGGCGAGCATGTCAGCCCAGACCGTGACGCCCATCCTGCTCGGCCTCGTGTTCGACATGACCGGCGCGTGGCGCGCCCTGCCGGTATATGCCTGCATACTTACCGCCCTAAGCTGCCTCGTGTTCGGCTTCCTTGTGAAGAACATCCGGGCCAGCAAGGTCGCGAACGTTGTCGGCATAGAGGCGCTGGATTCCGGTGATTGACCTCCCGGGAAGCCCTGAGGACTTTTCGGTATGAATTTTTGGAGCATAATACTAATTTATCCGAGGTGTTTATTATAATGAAAAAAGCAAAGAACACTGGCAAGGCCTGCCTGGTGCTTACGGCGGCGGCCGCTGTCGGCGTACCGCTGTTCATGCTCGCTCCGGGCTCCGCTACCAGGCGTCAGAAAGCCCCGTTTATTGGCCGCAACTTTGCGCACAGGGGCCTGCACAGCAGGGATATGAGCGTGCCGGAAAACTCCCTCGAGGCGTTCAGGCTTGCGGCGAAGGCGGGCTATGGAGTGGAGCTTGACGTACAGCTGTCCAGGGACGGACAGGTCGTTGTATTCCATGACGATACTCTTGACAGAGTCTGCGGCGTACACTCCCGCGTTGACGAAAAGACCTATGACGAGCTCAAGGCTCTCAGCCTCTGCGGTACTGACCAGCATATACCGCTGTTTTCTGAGGTGCTCGATATTATCGACGGCAAAGGCCCGCTTATAGTTGAGCTGAAAAACGGCCGGCGTAATCTCGAGCTGTGCAGAAAGACCTACGCCCTGCTCAGCGAGTATCGCGGCGATGTGTGCGTCGAGAGCTTCAATCCCGTCATAATGGGCTGGTTCCGCTTCCACGCCAGAGACCTTGTCCGCGGCCAGCTTGCCCAGCCACCCAAGTACTATAACGACTCGATAAAGAAGCCAACGGCTTTCGTCCTCGGCCATTGCCTTCTCAACTTTATCTCCAGACCGCAGTTCATCGCCTACCGTATCGGCTCCAGACCGCTTACCGTGCGTCTCGCGTCAAAGCTCGGAGCCATGAACATAGGCTGGACCTCGCATGAACCGAGAAACGAAAAGGGCCGTGACGGCGTCATTTTCGAGTTTTACAAACCCCATCTCTTGTATAAATAAAGACATACCGCGCGGTCCGCCTTTGGAATCCGCCGGGCGATCCGCGCCCCCGGCCCGTCGCTTTTATCCGGGATACAGCCGGTATACCGTCAAAAGCTCTGCCGCCGGAACACGGAGCCTGCGGCGCCCGCGCTTGCCGGCTCATGAGGTATTGACTGAAGAAAACGGATCACAGACAGGAGAATCGACTTGCAGCTGTCAGAACTTAAACTCGTTGCCGCCAGCAACATCATCAGTCTGCGCACCAAAGCAGGGCTGACTCAGGCTGAGCTGGGCGCGAAGCTGAATTACTCCGACAAATCAATTTCCAAGTGGGAACGGGGAGAGGCTATCCCTGACGCCTATGTGCTCAGCGAAATGGCTGAGATCTTCGGCGTCACCGTAGACTATATTCTATCCTCGCATGACGGCTGGGAGCCTCCCACGGATGAGACGGAGGAGCCGCCCCAGTACAGTGTCGGCATAATCATCGCCATCGCCATACTCGGTATATGGACCATGTCCCTGACCGTGTTCGTCGTGCTCTGGCTGCTCGACACCATATGGTGGCAGGTGTTCGCCGTGGCTTTTACGGTGTCGCTGCTGACGCTGCTGGTGCTGCTGTGTGTCTTTAAACGCACGAAATATCTTCAGTATGTCATTGCCGTCTTTGTGCTGAGCATTTTCATGCTGCTGTATGTGCTGCTCCCGTCCAGACCCTGGCAGCTGTTCCTTATTGCCATACCGGCGCTTGTCATAGTCTTTCTCAGCTGCAACATCCGCATCAGGCCGGATCATCTGCCCTGGCGCAGAAAGCAAAAGCGGTAATTCTACTAATAGTAGAGACATAAAAAAGAGACGTGGTAGAGTCCTGCGGGACGGCTCTACCACGTCTCTTTTCTTACGCTGCCCGCGTAGAGAGGCGGCGCGGCACAGTAGCTTGCGCCCGGGGAGCATAAGTCATATTATATACTCATATATTAGCCGCATCAGCCGCGCCTGCGCGCTGAGAAAGGAAACTGAAAAATGTCTGAATATATTCTGAGTTGCTGTTCCACAGCCGACCTAACGAAGGAACACTTTGAAAGCCGCGACATACACTATATCTGCTTTCATTACGCCATAGAGGGCGTAGAATACATGGACGACCTCGGCGAGAGCATGTCGTTTGAGGAATTTTATGCAAGAATGGCGAAGGGAGCCGATACCCGAACCTCACAGGTCAATATTTCCGAGTACG
Organism: Clostridiales bacterium; assembly: GCA_029010715.1. Lineage (GTDB taxonomy): Bacteria > Bacillota > Clostridia > Oscillospirales > Oscillospiraceae > Limivicinus. Next base: position 13,882 of record JAQXKZ010000024.1, on the reverse strand, counting down.
TTGCCTACTTTACACAGTTCCTTGAAAAGGGACTGGATATCGTGCACGTCTGCCTGTCCTCGGGGATCTCGGGCACCATAAACTCCGCGCGCAACGCCGCCCTGATAGTACAGGAGCGCTTCCCCGAGCGTAAGGTGTATATCGTCGACTCCCTCGGCGCATCCTCCGGCTACGGCCTTCTGATGGATACTGCCGCGACGAAGCGTGACGAAGGCCTCAGCGCCGAAGAGCTGGCCGCATGGCTGGAGGAAAACCGCCTGAAACTGCACCACTGGTTCTTCTCCACCGATCTGTCGAGCTATGTCCGCGGCGGACGTATATCCAGAGCGGCGGCCGTGTTCGGCGGCCTGCTCGAGATCTGCCCTCTGCTCAACATGGATAATCTTGGCCGCCTGATACCGCGTAATAAGATCCGCACCAAAAAAAAGGTCATCAGTGAGATCGTCACACGCATGGAGCAGCACGCGCAGGACGGACTCGACTACAGCGGCAAATGCTATATCTCCAACTCCGCCTGCTATGATGACGCACGCGAGGTGGCCAATCTCGTCGAAGCCCGCTTCAGTAAGCTCAACGGCAAGGTCGAGATAAACAATGTCGGCACTACCATCGGCGCCCATACCGGCCCGGGCACCGTCGCCCTCTTCTTCTGGGGTGACGAGAGGGTCAATTGAGCGCTGAGCGGCTGCCGCTCTGACTGGCGTCTCTTTGACAGTCTAAAAGGGTGGTGTTGCCGGTGGGCGTCCGTGTGAGTCATATGCTCTCATGAGTGCGCTCAGACCCATCCCCTCTACTATCTTATCTAAGAGCCTCACACTGTCGTCTGCCGGTATTACCTTTTCCGCGAAACTTTCATCAATTTTTAGTTACACATTCCGCTCGCATGTGCCATAATCTTTTTCCGGTAGATGTTGTTGCACACCTTCATCTTACCACAAACAGGAAACCGAGGCGACTGTTTTCAGCCGTCTCGGTCTCTTCTTTTTTGGTCTGTTTTGCTACAGCCCCCTTTAAAATATACGGAGAGCGACCGCAGAGGCTGAAGGGAACGGGGCTCACAGCGGCTGTTCACAGTCAAAGGGCTTCAATATTGCAGGCTTCGGTCCGCAGACCGGGCAGTCCGGGTCAGGCTGAAGAGAGATCTTCTGAAAATCCATATCCAGCGCGTCAAAGGTCAAAAGCTGGCCGGTGAGCAAGTCACCTGCCCCGGTAATATACTTTATGGCTTCGAGCGCCTGTAAGCAGCCGATCATTCCGGCTGCCGCGCCGATGACGCCCGCCTGTTTGGCGGCAGGCACAGCGTTTTGAGGGGGAGGCGACTTAAAGACGCAGCGGTAGCAGGGGCCCTGCCCCGGCACATAGGTCATGACCTGGCCGAAAAAGCGGATAACGCTGCCGTGACAGAAGGGCTTTTGAGAGAGAACGCAGGCGTCGTTGATGAGAAACTTGGCAGGAAAATTATCCGTACACTCCAGAATGAAGTCATAAGCGGCAATCAGCTCCATGATATTTCCGGCATTGACCGGCCCGGGATGGGTTTTCACCTGCACATCCGGGTTCAGCCGCTCCAGACTCTCCCTGGCGGAGTCCACCTTGGGCCTGCCTATATCTGCGGTGCTGTGGAGGATCTGACGCTGGAGGTTTGAAAGCTCCACCCGGTCGCCGTCGGCAATACCGATGCTGCCAATGCCGGCCGCTGCCAGATACAGGGCCGCCGGGGAACCCAGGCCGCCTGCCCCGATAATCAGCACCTTGGCCTTTCGGAGCTTTTCCTGACCGGAAACACCCAGCTCCTTCATTACGAGATGCCGGGAATACCGCTGGGTCTGCTCTGCTGACAGCTCCATATCAGCCACCTCCTACCGGCGGAAAAAGAGCGACGATATCGCCGTTTTTCACAGAGTCCTCAACGCGGGAGTGAAAGCCGTTGATGAGCAGGATAGCCACGGCCTCCTGAGGAATATCAAGGGCAGAGAGAATATCTCCGGCAGTGGAGACGGTGTCCGGCTCCAGCATCAAAACCTTACCCCGCGCATCCCGCAGTGTAGCAAACAAACGGACCTCGATCATCATATCACATCCTTAATGCCGAAAGGGGGAGGCGAGACGCCTCCCCCTTAATTATAATTATACTTACTTACCTATGCACTCGTCAAGACCCAGCCTTTTGAGGGTTTCATCCGTGGGGAAGGCGTTGACCCAGCCACGGGCCTCATAGTACTGGGGCAGAGTCAGCTCGATCTTGGAGAGCATGCCCTTTGAGGGGCCGTTTACAACAGGCTCCTGCATCAGACGCTTGGGCAGACGGTCGTCCTCCGGCTTCATACCGGCGGCCTTGTTGAACATACGCTCGATGTTGTAGATCCTGTCGCCGATCTCCAGAAGCTCTTCCACAGTCCAGTTGGTGCCGGTGGCCGCGTTGAGCAGGTCGGCGTATTCCGGTGCGCCCAGTGCAAAGGAGGTGAAGAGGCAGTTGCCCATGGAGTCGATCACGGCGGTCAGATCCTGGAAGGTCTTGGCCCAGGCGGCCTTGTCGTCGGTGACGGTGCGGTCGAGCTGCTGGGGCAGACCCAGAACCTCGGGGCTGATCATATAGCCGCGGACATGGGCCGCGCCGCAGTTAGCGGTGGCATAGGTGATGCCGATACCCTGAATGGCGCGGGCGTCGTAGGCGGGGATCTCCTGTTTTTTGACGCTCATGGAATACTCGGGATGGCCGTATGCCTCGCACAGGCGGGCGGAGCCGGAGGACATGAGACGGGCAAGATCGCTCTCAGGTGCACCCATTCTCTTGGTCCACTCGATCAGGGCCGTTTTGCTGCCCCACTCCAGAGGCACGCCGTCGCACTCCTCTTCCTTTATATACCCACGCTGGTAGAGCTCCATGGCCGCGGCAATGGTGCAGGGGACGGAGATGGCGTCCAGACCGTATTCATTGCAGAGCCGGTTGCACTCGTCTATGGTGTACAAATCATCGTTGCCAACGTCTCCGCCATAGGCCCACAGCGGCTCGTACTCAGGTCCGCCGATGATCTTGTCGTCATGCTTGATGACGCGGCCGCAGGCAATGGGGCAGCGGTAGCAGGGACCGGGCCTGACCAGATATTTGTCCGCCAGAGTCTCTCCGGAGATGGCGTCAGCAGTGGGGTAATAGCTCTCCTGCCAGTTTTTGGTGGGGAAGGCGCCGATGTTGTTGATGATATTCACCAGGACGGCGGTGCCGTAAGTACGCAGACCCTCGCCGGTGACGCCGTTTTCGGTCAGCATCTTCAGGCAGCGCTTGTTGACCTCCTTGAGCGCGTCCAGATCGGCGATATTGTCCAGCTGCTTCCGGCTGGCCTTTACCACGATGGCTTTCAGCTTCTTGCTGCCCATGACGGCGCCGGTGCCGGAGCGTCCGGCCGCGCGGTCTTTGTCATTCATCACGGCGGCAAGCAGCACCTGGTTTTCTCCTGCCGGGCCGATGTTGAGAACGGAAGCCTCCGCGCCGTGCTTTGCTTTCAGCATCCCGTCGATTTCCTCGCTCATCACGCCCACATATTCTCTGGCGTCCAGCAGCTCAATTTTGTCATCCTCAATGTTTATGTAGGTCCAGTCGGGTGCCTGTCCCTCAACGATCAATGCATCCCAGCCGGCGAATTTCAGCTTGGCGCCCCAGATACCGCCGGAGTTGGCGCAGGCGATCATGCCGGTCAGGGGAGATTTGGTCACGACCATGTAGCGGCCGGAGGAGGGAGAGGCAGAGCCGGTCATGGGGCCGGTGATATAGATCAGCTTATTTTCCGGGGACAGAGGATCAACGGTGGCAACACCCTCGTCGTAAAGTATCTTGGTACCGAGTCCGCGGCCTCCGATAAACTTGTGGGCGATTTCCAGATCCAGGGGTTCCACCCTGATCTCGCCGGTAGTCAGGTTAATGCGAGCAATTTTTTCATAATATGCGCCGCTCATATACAGTCCTCCTTATAGAAAATCATAGTGTGTGTGCTTTCAGCGCGCTTTCGCGTTTCGGAATTTCTGATTCCATTATATTTACTGCTGCCCCGCTCCACAAGCTTTTTAAATAATTTCCGCGCGAATTGATACAAAAACGTTCAAATCGCACGGAGGAGAAAATATTTCTCTGTGCGAAACAGGCCGAAATAATACGAAACAGGCTGAATCACCTTTGAGGGCATGACTTGTGTGTTTTCTGCAGAAAATGTATAATAGTTTCATTATCGTATGAAAGGAGGGGCCTTATGTCGCAGAATAAATCTCTCTCCACGCAGGAGGTGGCAGATATCCTCCATGTGAGCAAGTCCACCATTTATGAGCTGATTCGCCGCGGAGAGATCAATTCCTACAAGATCGGGCGCAAGGTACGCTTTACTCAGGACGATGTGGATGCCTATATCTCCCGTGCACGCCATGAACAGAGCGTGCAGCCCGTGCGCCGGGTGGAGATCAGCAGCACGCTGCTCAGCCCCAGGCCGGAAAACGGGGACGGGCTGGTCATCTCCGGGCAGGATGTGGTGCTGGATATTCTGGCAAACTATCTGCACCAGTATGGCGTAACGGCGCAGCGCTGCTATCTTAACAGCTTTGAGGGACTTTTGGCCCTGTATGAGGGAAAGGTGGATGCGGCGGCCTGCCATCTCTATGCCGCCGATGAAAACACCTTCAACGCTCCATTTGTGAAAAGACTGGTGCCCGGCGTGCCTGCCGCGCTCATCAACATCTCCTACCGCACTCAGGGCTTTTATGTGGCGGCGGGAAATCCCAAGGAAATACGCGGCTGGCGGGATCTGAGCAGGCGGGATATATCCATCCTTAACCGCAGCCCCGGCTCCAGCGCGCGTATTCTGCTGGACGAACAGCTGCACCGTATGAACCTGCAGGCGGGGCAGATCAGGGGCTACGAACGGGAGATGAAATCTCACCTTACTATGGCTGCAGCCATTGCGGAGGGGGAGGCGGATCTTGCCATCGGCACGGAGCGCATTTCCCGCCAGATTGAGGGGCTGGATTTTATTCCTCTGCTGGAGGAGCGTTTTGATCTGGTAATGCGCAGGGAGTTTATGGAAACGGCGGCGGCGGAGAAGCTGCTGGAGATCCTTCGCTCCGCTTCTTTCAAAAAAGAGATCAGGCATTTTTCCGGGAATGATTACCGGGATTTGGGCAGGATCATTGCGGAGGTGTGAACTATGCTTCAGGTTAAAACACCGGAAGAGGTATGGGAGCTGATCCGGGCGGAATTTGTGCCCTTGCCCCACAGGTCAGAGCATGTCTCGCTGCCGGAGTCCGTGGGCCGTGTGCTGGCGGAGGATATTACGGCGGAGGAATACGTGCCGGATTTCGACCGTTCCACAGTGGACGGCTATGCCCTCAGCGCCGCGGACAGCTTCGGCTGCTCCGAGTCCGTCCCTGCCATACTGCCCGTGACCGGGCAGGTGCTCATGGGCGAAAGCGCGGATTTCACGCTGCCGAAGGGAAGCTGTGTATATGTGCCCACAGGGGGCGCCATCCCCAAAGGTGCGGACTGTGCGGTTATGCTGGAATATACAGAGGATTACGGCGATGGAAGCATCGGCGTCATGAAGCCCGGCGCGCCGGGTATGAACATGATCTTCCGGGGGGACGATGTGTACCCCGGAAAGCTGATTCTGAGAGCCGGACGAGTGCTCTCGGCGGAAGATATCGGCGCGCTGGCAGCCGTGGGAAGAACAGAGGTTCCTGTCTCAAGGCGGCTTCGGGTAGGGGTGATCTCCACCGGGGACGAGCTGGTGCCGCCGGAGCAGAAACCCGGTCCGGGACAGGTCCGTGATGTAAACGCCCCCATGCTGACGGCGATGCTCGGCGCCTGGGGCGCGGAGGTGAAAAATTACGGCATTGTGGCCGACGATGAAGAGCTGCTCCGGGGAAAAATGGAGCAGGCGGCGCAGGAATGTGACGCAGTCCTGGTTTCCGGCGGCAGCAGTGTGGGCGTGAAGGATGCGGCATGCCGCATTATTGAACATATGGGTAAGCTTTTGCTCCACGGCATTGCCATCAAGCCCGGAAAACCCACAATTCTGGGCAGGAGCGGCAATAAGCCGCTGGTAGGCCTGCCCGGACATCCTGTAGCGGCCTGCTTTGTGGCCAAACTCTTTGTCCTGCCTCTGCTCGGCAGACTGCTGGGCCGTGAGGATGCGCAATACCCGGTCACGGCGGAGCTCACGGAGAGCGTGAGCGCGAACCACGGCAGAGCGCAGGTCAACGCCTGCCGTCTGGAACAGACGGAGAAGGGCCTGCTGGCTATCCCCATCCGCTCCAAATCAGGCCTGATTACCCAGCTCGCGGGTGCCGACGGTTACTTCATCATTGACCGGGACTGCGAGGGCCTTCCAAAAGGCGCAAAGGTTAATGTTTTTATGAATTGAGGTTTTGACATATGGGATTTAACTATCTGACCAATGTTCCGCTGGAACAGGCGAAAAGGGATTATCGGGATCTTCTGCTCAGCAACGGCTTTGCCGGGAAGACGGAGACTGTCGCCGTGCAGGAGTCCTGCGGGCGTATTACGGCAGAGGCGGTATATGCCAATATCAACGCGCCTCACTATGCGGCCAGCGCGATGGACGGTGTGGCCCTCCGGGCAAAGGACAGCTTCGGAGCCACGGAGACTACGCCGGTCACCCTGACGGAGAAGCAGTTCGTGGTCGTGGATACGGGTGACCCTGTCCCGGAGGGCTGCGACGCAGTCATCATGGTGGAAGACATCGTGAAAAACGCGGACGGCAGCGTCACCATACATTCCCCCGCGGCACCCTGGCAGCATATCCGCCAGATCGGCGAGGATGTGTGCGCCGGGGAGATGATCCTGCCGGGATATATGGAGGTCACGCCCGCCGCCATCGGCGCAATGATTGCCGGGGGCGTTATGGAATTGACGGTCGTCCGCAGACCGGTGGTAGGCATCATCCCCACGGGGGATGAGATCGTACCGCCCTGCGCATCCCCCAAGCCGGGCGACATTCTGGAATTCAACTCCTCCATCTTCTCTTCCATGCTGGACTCCTGGGGCGCCTGCCATAAAACCTATCCCATTGTCCCTGACGATTTCGACGCCATACGGGACATGACGGCAAAGGCGGCGGCTGAGTGCGACATGGTGATTTTAAACGCCGGCTCCTCCGCCGGACGGGAGGACTTTTCCGCTTCCGTAATGCAGGAGCTTGGCCAGGTGCTGTATCACGGCATTGCCATCAAACCCGGCAAGCCCGCGATTCTGGGCTGCGTGGGAGCTGTCCCGCTTTTGGGCGTGCCCGGTTACCCCGTGTCCGGAATCATCGTCGTTGAGGAGCTTCTGCGCCCGCTGGTCGACCTGTGGTTCGGAAGGGATACGTCCGGGCGCAGCCGCGCCAGAGCCAAACTGACAAGGCCTGTGGTGTCAGGACTTAAGTATCAGGAGTATGTGCGCGTCCGCATGGGCTATGTGGGTGACAGGCTCATGGCGGCGCCGCGGCCGCGCGGCAGCGGCGTGGTGTCCTCCTTTATGAAGGCGGACGGTATTCTGGAGGTGCCCCAGGGAACAGAGGGATATCAGGCCGGCGATGAGGTCAGGGTCCGTCTGCTCAATTCGAAAAAGAAGCTGAAAAACACCCTTGTCATTATCGGCAGCCACGATCCGCTTCTGGATGAGCTGGCCGATATGATTCACAGTGAGAATCACGGCATGTATGTCAGCTCGTCCCATGTGGGGTCCATGGGCGGCATCATGGCAGTGCGCCGCGGAGAAGCCCATGCGGCGGGCATCCATCTGCTGGATACGGAAACAGGCGAATACAACAAGAGCTATATCAGGAAATATTTCCCGCACGGCGGCGTGTATCTTGTACGCTGCGTGGGACGCCAGCAGGGCCTGATCCTGCCCAGGGGCAATCCCCTGAAGCTGAAATGTTTCGCAGACGTCTCCAGGGACGGTATACGTTATGTAAACCGGCAGAAAGGCTCGGGCACCCGGATCCTGATGGACTATCTGTGCCGCAGAGACGGGGTTGATCCCTCTGCTGTATACGGTTATGAACGGGAGGAGCTTACCCATAATTCTGTGGCAGTACAGATCGCCAGCGGCTCTGCGGACGTGGGCATGGGCATCTATTCCGCGGCAAAGCTCTATGATCTTGACTTTCTTCCTATGTGCACCGAGGAGTATGACCTGCTGATCCCTGAGACGGTATGGAGCAGCTCCATGATGCAGCAGCTGATCTCTACGCTGAAAAGCGACGCGTTCAGAACCCGTATTCAGGCCATGGGAGGCTACACTCTGGATCACCCCGGAGAGATCATCAGCGTTTTTTGAGATGAGGACTTTTGACGCTGCAGTGATCGGCGGCGGGCTTTTGGGCTGCTTTGCCGCCCGAAACCTGAGACGCCGGAACATATCTGTCGCCCTGCTTGAGGCGCGGGAGGACGTCTGCACCGGCGTTTCCCGCGCCAATACGGCCATTGTCTATTCCGGCTGTGATCATAAGCCGCGAACGCTGAAAGCGGAGATGACAGTCCGGGCCAATGCCGGCTTTGACAGGCTCTGCAGGGAGCTTGACGTACCCTTTTCCCGCTGCGGCTCGCTGATGGTCAGTCTGGGAGAAAGAGGAAACGAAGTTCTTCGGAGAAAGCTTGCGCAGGGACAGGCGAACGGCGTTCCCGGTCTGCGCCTGCTCGGCGGTGCTCAGGCGCGGGAACTGGAGCCGGGACTTACAGACAAAGTGTCTATGGCCCTGTACGTACCGGGTACCGGAACGGTGAACCCCTGGGCGCTGGGGATCGCTGCCGGGGAAAATGCGGCGGCCAACGGCGCGGAGTTTTTTCTCAATACAAGGGTGATGAACATCAGCGCGGCAGACGGCGGATATATCCTGGAAACCGAAGAGGAGAGCTTTTTCTGCCGCTGCGTGCTCAATTGTGCAGGGCTTGCCGCGGACATGGTGCAGGCGCTGATTTTTCCGCCCACTGTCCGTATCATGCCCGACGCGGGGGACTATCTGGTACTGGACCGGGAGACGGAAAACGCCCCCGGGCATATCCTCCAATACGAACCGGAGGACGGAGGCAAAGGCCTTTCCGCGGTACCCACTGTGGAGGGGAGCCTGCTGCTTGGCCCTTCCGAGCGGGAAAACGGTACGGACTATGCCACCGACAGGGAGGGCCTGGCCTTTATCCGGGAGCAGACGCTGAAGCTTCTGCCCGAAATCGACCTGAATAATACCATCCGTAGTTTTGCCGCTGTGCGTCCCAATCCCCGGAAGGTGGACGGCGGCAGTATCGGCAGCTTTGTGATTGAAAATCCGGCCCCCGGCTTCTGGAGCTTTATCGGCATAAAAACACCGGGGATGACCTGTGCGGACGAATTGGGCCGCTTTGCGGCTAAAAAGGCGGCGGCATACCTGAAGGCCGCCCAGAACCGGGCCTTCACGCCTTACAGAGAGGGCGTCAGGAAAGCCCACGGCCTTTGTCCCGAGCGGAGAAACGCCCTGATTGCGGAGGATGCGGACTACGGCGAGATAATCTGCCATTGCGAGGACGTCACAAAAGCGGAAGTTCTGGAGGCTATTCGCCGGGGCGCAGTAACGGTGGACGGCATAAAGCGCCGCACCGGGGCAGGCATGGGACGCTGTCAAGGCGGCCGCTGCCGGCAAAAGCTGGTGGAGCTGTTGGCGTTGGAAATGGGAATAGCTGAAAATGCCGTCACCAGGGACGGCACAGGCTCCAATATTCTGGGAGGCCGGTATGAGGCACTGTGAACTGTTGATTATAGGCGCGGGAGCCGCCGGGACCGCGGCGGCTGTGGCCGCGTGGGAATCAGGCTGCAGGAGTATCGTGCTTGTTGACCGGGGCCATAGCCCCGGCGGCGTGCTGCTCCAGTGCCTGCACGAGGGATTTGGGCTTTCCGCCTTCGGAGAGGAACTGACCGGCCCTGACTACGCAGGCAGACTGGCAGAGAAGCTTAAATACACCGGCGTTCAGCTCCTGACAGGTACGGAAGCTGTTTCCGTGGAAAAAGAGAAGGTTGCGCTGTTGTCCGGCCGGAGTGGCTTCCGGCCCCTTGGCTTTGACCGTCTTATCCTGGCTGCGGGCTGCCGGGAAAGGACGATCGGCGCGCTGCCTGTCACAGGCACGAGGCCGGCGGGCATATTTACGGCAGGACAGGCCCAGGAGTGCATTAACCTCCGGCGCCAGAGCCCGGGCGATAATGTCCTGATCCTGGGCGGAGGAGATCTGGGAATGATTATGGCCCGGCGGTTTACCTTGGAGGGCAAGCACGTGATCGCGGTAATCGAGCAAGGAAGAAGCTGCAGCGGTATGGCCAGAAATTACCGCCGCTGCATTGAGGCATATCGTATCCCCGTGATCTGCCGCTCAACCGTCACCGAAATACACGGCGAGGGCCGCATTCAGGGAGTGACACTTTTCCATCTGGACAACGGAGAGCAGGAATATCTTCCCTGCGACACACTGATCACTGCTCTGGGACTTATTCCGGAGCGGGAGCTGGTGAAAAAATTGGGCGAGCCGGACTGGCTTTATCTTGCTGGAAATTGCAGCCGGATACATGATATTGTCGACTCGGCGGTGGCAGAGGCGGAAAAAACCGGCAGAGATGCTGCCCTGAGATAATAAGACGAGGCTGCCGCGGCTTTTCCTGTTTAATGCAGTTTCGTACAGTTTCGTGCTGTTTGGCGCAAAAGAAAGGGGGCGGCTTGAATTGCCAGCAGCGGCGTGTTAATCTATAGGAAGCGAATACGCTTTCTGAAAAGCGGTGGACGAGCCTCTTTCCGGGAACAGAAGCGGCACAGATTTTTTCTGTGTCGGTCTTGTCTTGGGGAGAGCTATTTTTTTTGAATCGGAGGAAGAACGAATGAAAAGAACTGTATCCCTGCTGCTGTGTCTGATTATGCTGCTGGCGCTTTGTGCCTGCGGTGGCCAAACTGCCGCTCCTGCGGCGGAGACGACCGCCCCGTCTGCAGCCCCGGTTGAGGAGACTGCTGCTCAGCCTGAGGCAGACGCGTTGGTGGTCGACACCGTGATCCTCAAGGAAGCGGACGACAATATGATCAACACCTATTCCCTGCTGGCGGTCAATCCCGAAGCTCCCTTTGCGGATGCCGACGGCAATGCCGTTTCGGATGTGGCGCTGAACACCGTGGGAGCCGAAGCGCTCATAAACTGGCTGCTTTCTGAGGAAGGCGAGCAGGCTGCCGCCAATTACGGCTTTGATGACTATGGCGAATATCTGTTTTATCTGAAGGACGACCGTCCGGTCTCTGACGCGGAGATCCCGCAGGCCACGGAGGATACAAAACTGATCCGCCTGTCCACCACCACTTCCGTCAACGACTCCGGGCTGCTGGGCTATCTGCTGCCCATGTTTGAGGAGAAATACGGATATGAGGTCGAGGTATACTCTGCCGGTACAGGCAAAGCCATTGCCAACGCCAAAATGGGCAATGCCGACCTTATCCTTGTCCACTCCAAGAAGCAGGAAGAGGCCTTCGTTGAAGACGGGTTCTCCTATGTGCTGGAGGGAATGCCCAGCGAGAGGCTGAGCTATATGTATAACTACTTTGTGCTCTGCGGCCCCTCTGACGACCCTGCAGGCGTAAAGGACGCCGAAGATGTTCTGGCTGCGTTCAGGAGCATTGCGGACGGAAAGTACTGCTTTATTTCCCGCGGTGACGGTTCCGGTACCCACACGAAAGAGCTTGCCCTGTGGCCGGAGGAACTGGGAATAACAGCAGAACCGGAAAGCTTCGCGGACTATACTGACTGGTATGTGTCCGCCAATGCCGGTATGGGCGCATGCCTGGTTATGGCCGAACAGATGCACGCCTATATTCTCACCGATAAGGCCACCTTCCTCACCTTCGTGGCAAACGACGGAGTCATGGCTTGATTATTTCCGACGCTAAGCGTATGATAGCCTTGGGTGGGTATCCACCCAGGGCTATTTGATTCAACAGGGAGAGTTTATGGGTACTGCTTTACAAAAAGCCGCTGCGCTGATCTTCTCGGCAGACCGGGAGCTTCTGAATATCCTTGGCACAACTGCCAGGGTGAGCCTGAGCAGCTCTGTGATCGCATTGCTCATCGGCGTACCCATAGGGCTCTGGCTGGGTGCCTGCCGCTTCCGCGGACGCAGCGCCATGATCGTCCTCAACCGCACGCTCATGGGCGTGCCTCCGGTGGTCTGCGGCCTGCTGTTTTATCTGCTGTTTTCGGGCGTGGGGCCTTTCCGGCATCTGAAGCTGCTGTTTACGGTGAAGCTGATGATCATTGCCCAGGTAGCGCTGATTACCCCCATTGTTATAGGAAATATGGAAACCTATGTGGCTGACATTGCACCAGCCCTGACAGAGACGGCAAAGGGTCTGGGCTTCGGCCCGGGGAAGCGTTTTCTTTTGCTGCTCAATGAGTGTGTTTATCCGATTTTTTCCGTCTATCTTCTGGCGTTTGCCAGAGCCATTGCGGAGGTAGGCGCCGTATCCATGGTGGGCGGTGCCATCGCCTGGAAAACGAACGTGATGACCACGGCCATCATGCAGTATACGAATATGGGTAACTTTACTCTCGCCATTGCGCTGGGGATGATCCTGATGGCCCTGTCGCTGCTGGTGAACGTGGTGCTGTCCCTGCTGCAAAGGAGGCTCAGCCGATGAAAACAGCCGCCTTTACCAAGGCCTATAACGGCCGTGTCGTGCTGAATATGCCGGAGACTGAACTGGAGCGCGGCAAGATCACCTCTGTCATCGGCGCAAACGGAAGCGGGAAGTCAACATTGGCCAGGGTGCTGGCCGGTATTGAGCCCGCGGACAGTAAAGTCAGGCCCCTCTCCGGCCTTTCTGTCGGCTATATGCCGCAAAAGAGCTTTGCTTTCCGTATGAGCACAGCGAAAAATATCGCCCTGAACGGCAAAGACCCTGAACGGATGAAGCTTTTGACAGACAGTCTGCATCTTCATTCGCTTTCCCGTCAGCGTGCAAAAAAACTCTCCGGCGGTGAGACGGCAAAAATGGCGCTGGCCAGACTTCTTATGGGGCAGTATGAGCTCTTGATACTGGATGAACCCACGGCGGCAATGGATATGGCCTCAAGCCTGGCAGCTGAATCTCTTCTGACCGACTATTGCCGGGAGAACGGCTGCGCGGTACTTCTCATCACCCACAGCATCCAGCAGGCCAGACGTATAGCAGACAGGGTGATCTTCCTCTGCCATGGAGAGCTTGTGGAGCAGGGGAACACGGAAGAGATTCTGTCTGAACCAAAGTGCGGGGAGACAAGGCAGTTTCTGCGCTTTTACGGAATATAGCGGCCCACGGTGACTCGTTTTCCGACAGGCTGAAGCCGGCCGGAGCCGCATCCGGCGGCTCTGACTGCATACAAAGCTGTCAGCCATGTATGGAACTGCCTGAGAAAAGTACAGAGAGGGGACTGCTGCAGGATCCGGAATCTGCGGCAGTCCCCTTTTCATCTCCTGACAGGGAATCCGTGGCGGTTCATTTAATGAAGCTCCTCACGCCTGAAGGTATCGAAGCTTATCTCCGGGCCAAAAAAGCGGGAGGCGTTCCGCCTGTGTTCTGTCTTGAGCCGACAGGCGGCCTTACACCGCGAGCCGTGGTTTTACCTACCCGAAGGATGGCTTTCGATAAAAAAAGCGCCCGCTGTTGCAGGCGCCCTTATGGCGGAGATGGAGAGATTCGAACTCTCGAAGAGCTTTTGACCCTTACACGATTTCCAATCGTGCGCGCTCGACCAACTACGCGATTTCTCCGTATGATTTATTTTGTTTTCGGTAGGTGCTTTTCATTCCTGCGATAGTATATCACATTGTTCCAAAAAAATCAAGTGCTTTTTTTAATTTATT
>JAQXKZ010000023.1 GCA_029010715.1 Clostridiales bacterium | reverse complement strand
CGCTTGGTGTAGGGGTAGAGGCCGGCGTCCAGCAGCTTGGTGATGACGGTGCGCTTGACCTTCAGGGAGCGGGCCGCGATATCCATCATCTTGTCCAGGCGCTTGTAGAAATCGGTCTCGTCCGTGGCCAGGTAGGCGATGCGGGGCATGTTGATGGTGACGACGCCCACGGAGCCGGTGCTCTCGCCGGAGCCGAAGAAGCCGCCGGACTTTTTGCGCAGCTCGCGCAGGTCCAGACGCAGACGGCAGCACATGGAGCGCACATCGGAGGGTTCCATATCGGAGTTGATGTAGTTGGAGAAGTAGGGGGTGCCGTATTTGGCGGTCATCTCGAAGAGCAGCTTGTTATTCTCCGTGGGAGACCAGTCGAAGTCACGGGTGATGGAGTAGGTGGGGATGGGGTACTGGAAGCCGCGGCCGTTGGCGTCGCCCTCAATCATGATCTCGATGAAGGCCTTGTTGACCATATCCATTTCCTTCTTGCAGTCGCCGTAGGTGAAGTCCATCTCCCTGCCGCCGACTATCGCGGGCTGATCCTTCAGGTCCGCCGGGACGGTCCAGTCGAGGGTTATGTTGGAGAAGGGAGCCTGCGTGCCCCAGCGTGACGGGGTGTTAACGCCGAATATGAAAGACTGTATGCACTGCTTGACCTCTTTGTAGCTCAGATTATCGACCTTGACAAATGGGGCAAGATAGGTGTCAAAGGATGAGAAGGCCTGCGCGCCGGCCCACTCGTTCTGCATGATGCCGAGGAAGTTGACCATCTGGTTGCAGAGCGTGGACAGATGGCTCGCCGGGGATGAATTGATCTTGCCGGGGATGCCGAGACCCTGCTTGATGAGCTGGCGCAGGCTCCAGCCGGCGCAGTAGCCGGTGAGCATGCTCAGGTCGTGCAGATGTATGTCGCAGTTGCGGTGCGCGTCGGCGATTTCCTGATCGTAGACCTCGCTGAGCCAGTAGTTGGCGGTGATAGCGCCGGAGTTGGAGAGAATGAGTCCGCCGACGGAGTAGGTGACGGTGGAGTTCTCCTTGACGCGCCAGTCCTCAATGTTGAGGTACTTGTCTACGGTCTCCTTGTAATCCAGGTAAGAGGATTTCGCGTTGCGCAGCTTCTCGCGCTGCTTGCGGTAGAGTATGTAGGCCTTGGCAACGGTCTCATAGCCGCCTCTGGAGAGCACGGCCTCGACGCTGTCCTGAATATCCTCGACGGCGATCATGCCGTCCTTTATCTTCGGCAGGAAGTCTGCCGAGACCTTCAGCGCCAGAAAATCAATGACGCTGTCGTTATAGTCGGTGGCGGTAGCGTCAAACGCCTTCTTGATTGCGGCGGCTATCTTGTTTATATCGAATTCGACTGTTTTCCCGTCGCGTTTAACTACCTGATACAATTCGTTATCCCCCTCATTTTTTTCTCTTATACGCCTCTGACCTGTACAGACGGGACGTATTCCGACACCGCGTCTGCGAGATCATGCATTTCCTTTTCATCATAAGCGCCCAGCCCGCCGATATTCAGCACGTGGCCGGAGTCCTTGAACTGCTGGAGATAATACTCCTTCGCGCCGCTTATCCATTTTGCCGCTCTGATAAGGCTCTCCTTCGTGTGCAGCCCTCTGACCACAGTGGTCCTGAACTCATAGTCCACCTCTCCGCTGAGCAGGAAATCCTTTGAGCGTTCGACGGCGGACAGGTCAAGCTTCTCCAGACCGACGGTCTTTGCATAGAGCTCCGGAGAATTTTTAATGTCCATCGCGACCCGGTCTACAAGACCTGCGCGGACAATTTCAATCAGCCGGTCAGGGAAAGAACCGTTGGTGTCGAGCTTGACTTTGAAGCCGAGCGCGTGCACCTTTTCAAGAAACCCGTCTATGTCCCTGTGAAGCAGGGGCTCGCCTCCCGTGACCGCAACTCCGTCCAGGACTCCTGCGCGCTTGCGCAGAAAGCTCAGCACCTCGCTGTCGTCCGCGGCCTCGGGCAGTTCCTCCGGCAGGACCAGCGGAGCGTTATGGCAGAAGGGACAGCGAAAGTTGCACCCACCGGTAAATACCGTGCAGGCGACCGTGCCCGGATAATCCAGCAATGTTAATTTTTGCAGACCTGAAATAAGCATCGTACACCTCGGAAGTCTTTTTGACTGCCCTTGATATAATAAAGCGCATGGCGCTGCTTGTCAATAGCAAATCACAATATATTGATTACAAAATTAAAAAAAGCGATTTTTGACACAAAATATAGTGCCGGTCCGAAATTTTTCTCCGGATTGGCACCGATGCATATTCTAATGCAGGCGAAGCTTTTTTTCAAGGGCAAAGATCGCGATTCGTGAAAACTTGTGATATCTGCCTATATCGGCAAAGCTAAACTGTGCACTATATAGAATTTTGGACACTTGCAGCAAAAAAGTCGAGGTGATATAATCCAGACTTGTATTATTATATAAAACAGGCGAATGAAAGGGCGTGAGACCATGTGTGGTATAGTGGGATATGCGGGCCATGAACAGGCCGCCCCGATACTTCTCGACGGGCTTGAAAGGCTCGAGTACAGGGGCTATGACTCGGCGGGTATCGCCGTGCTTGGCGGAAACCGGGGTCTGCAGGTGAAGAAATCCAAGGGACGTCTGAATGTGCTGCGTGCTATTGTCGACAACGGACGCAGTATGGAGGGCAGCATCGGCGTGGGTCATACCCGCTGGGCCACACACGGCGAGCCGAACGATATAAACTCCCATCCCCATCTCAGTGAGGGACGCAACATCGCCGTCGTCCATAACGGCATAATTGAGAACTATGTTGAGATAAAGGAGTTCCTTATCTCCAAGGGCATGCATTTCAGCTCCGATACGGATACGGAGGTGGTCGCTCAGCTGCTCGAGTACTTCTATGACCGCAGCGGGGACTTCATGGCCTCCGTGTACAGGGTGCTTGACCGCATCGAGGGCGCATACGCGCTCGGCATCATGTGCCGAGACATGCCGGACAGCTTTGTCGCCGCGCGCAAGGATGCGCCGCTGCTGCTCGGCTACGGTGAAGACTGCTGCTTCATCGCCTCCGATGTCACCGCTCTCATCAGATATACGAGAGAGGTCGCTTATATGGACGACGGCGAGGTCGCGGTTGTTTCTGCCGGCGGTATCAAAGTTTTTGACGCGTTGGGCCAGCCGGTGGAAAAGGAGCGCCACCATGTAGACTGGGACGTCAGCGCTGCCGAAAAGGGCGGTTACCCGCACTTTATGTTCAAGGAGATCATGGAGCAGCCCGAAGCCGTGCGCAAGACCGTATCCCCGAGAATAAAGGACGGTAATATCGTCTTTGACGAGCTGAGTCTCGACGAGGAGTACATCCGCGGTCTGGACCGTATCTTCATCGTGGCCTGCGGCTCTTCCTACCATGTGGGCATGGTAGGCAAATACAATCTGGAGCGCCTGCTCAGAAAACCGGTCGACGTCCAGCTCGCCTCGGAGTTCCGCTATGCCGACCCTCTTGTAGGCCCCGGCAGCCTTGTCATCGTTATAAGCCAGTCCGGCGAAACCCTCGACACCATGGCCGCGCTGCGCGAGGCCCGGCGTCTCGGCGCCCGGGTCCTCTCCATCGTCAACGTTGTCGGCAGCTCCATAGCCAGAGAGTCCGACGATGTGCTCTACACATGGGCCGGCCCGGAGATCGCCGTAGCGACAACCAAGGCCTACAGCACACAGCTCGTATTGCTGGATATGCTCGGCGTGTATTTCGCAAAGATCTGCGGCAGCATCAGCGACTGTGAGTATGAGACGATAATCGAAGAGCTCCTCGCCCTGCCGGTCAAGATGGAAGCCGTACTGGAGGATACCGAGGAGATCAAATATCTGGCCTCCAGATATTTCAACCATAACTCCATCTTCTTTATCGGCCGCAACCTTGACTATGCGCTCGGCCTTGAGGGCAGTCTGAAGCTCAAGGAGATCTCATATATCCACTCCGAAGCCTACGCCTCGGGCGAACTCAAGCACGGCACCATCTCCCTCATCGAGGACGGAACCCTTGTCGTGGCGCTCGGCACCTATACGCCGCTGTTTGAAAAAACGCTCTCGAACATCATCGAGGTCAAGGCCCGCGGCGCCGATATCGTTGCGCTGACTGTGGAGAGCAAAAAGGCGGATATGAAAAAAACCGCGGAGAATGTGCTGGCCGTACCCGACTCTCATGTTATCCTCCAGCCCTCGCTTGGTGTGCTCCCGCTGCAGCTGTTCGCGTATTACGTGGCGCTGCATAAGGGCTGTGACATAGATAAACCGCGCAATCTGGCAAAATCCGTTACCGTGGAGTGACGGGAGCCGGATTTCCGCCGGTATAATACGACGAAATAGTTCAAAAATTTCTTGTACTTTCTCTGCTCCTGTATTATAATTAATCTCTGGCCTGTGCATATCGGCCTCCGCGCCGGCACTGCCGGAAAAACCGAAGAAAGGGAGCTGTTATACTTTATGGTGAATATCAGCAACAGCAAGGGAAATATAAGCATCACCAATGAGGTTTTTACCTACCTCGCCGGCGATGCGGCCACCAGCTGCTTCGGCGTCAAGGGAATGGCAGGGCGCAGCAAGGACGGCGGTCCGCTGCAGCTTCTGCGCAGGGAGTCGATGTCCAGGGGCGTCGAGGTGCATTACAACGATGACGGCAGCATTTCTCTCGAACTGCATATAGGCGTTGACCACGGCGTGAACATCAGCGCCGTATCGCGCAGCATTATGAACGAGGTCAGCTATAAGCTCTCCAAGTCAACAGGCGTGCCCGTGAAGCGGGTCGACGTATATATCGACACTATCATCGGATAAGCATAAAACCGGCGGGAGCCAGCCCTCCTGCCGAGCGGAGGTACAATCAATTGAGAAATCATATAGACGCCGCTTCCTTCAAAGAAATGATGCTATGCGCCAATGCGGCACTTCACTCAAACGTCCAGACTATAAACGACCTCAACGTATTCCCCGTCCCTGACGGCGATACGGGCACGAACATGGCCCTCACCATGGATAAGGCCGCGTCGGAGCTGAAAAAGAAGGAATTTGGCACCATTGCCGAGGCGGCCGACTGCGTCGCGTCGGCGCTGCTCAGAGGAGCAAGAGGAAACTCCGGCGTCATTCTTTCACTGCTCTTCAGGGGTATTTCCAAGCGTCTTAAGGGTCTGGACACTGCGGGCGCGCAGGAGTTTGCGGGCGCAATGCAGGATGGTGTGGACGCGGCCTATAAAGCGGTCATGAAACCCGCGGAGGGCACCATACTTACCGTTTCCCGGCTTGCGGCCGGGGCGGCCGCAGAGGCGGCCAATGCCGGGGCAAGCATCGAAAATTGTCTCGACTGCGCCATCAAGGCCGGCAACGACGCGCTTGCGGATACCATGAATCTCAACCCCGTGCTCAAAAAGGCTGGGGTCATCGACGCCGGCGGTCAGGGCTACATGTATATACTCACGGCCATGCTCGCCTCGCTGCGCGGTGAGATCAGCGCTCCGGACAGCGTCTCGGAGATCGGTGAAAACGCCTCGGAAAGCGGCGCTTTCGGCGTGTTTGATACCGAGGATATAACCTTTGCCTTCGATACGGTTTTCATTGTGCGCAAGAGCGAACCCGATGTAGACCTTGAGCCGCTGCGCAAATACCTTACCGGTATCGGTGACAGCCTTGTCATCGGCGAGGACGATGAGGCCTTCAAAGTCCATGTGCATACGAACATCCCCGGCAACGCTCTCAACGAGGCCCAGAAATTCGGTACGCTGGAGCTTGCCAAGATAGAGAACATGCGTACCCAGCATGAAGATATCCTTGCCGGCAAGCATGTCCAGACCACCGACGACCTTGACGGCGTCGAGCGTGAGCTGGAGGAGCGGGAGACGCAGTACTGCGCGCCGGAAAAGGAATACGGCGTGGTCACCGTGTGCGCCGGAGACGGTATGGAGGCTCTGTTCAGGGAGCTCGGCGCCGACGGCGTCGTGACCGGCGGCCAGACCATGAACCCCTCCACCGACGATATACTCAAGGAGATAAACCGCGCGCCCGCGTCCACGGTGTTTGTCCTGCCGAATAACAAGAACATCATCATGGCCGCGGAGCAGTGCGTACCGCTCAGTGACAAGAGGGTCGTCGTGATCCCGACCAAAACGGTGCCGCAGGGCATATCCGCGATGCTCAACTTCAATCCCGAGGACAGCGTAGAGATCCTGGAGGGAAGCATGAACGAAGCTGCTGCCAACGTCCACACCGCCATGGTCACCTACGCCGCGCGCAATTCGGACTTTGACGGCCATGAGATACATGCCGGCGAATATCTGGCTCTGCTGGACGGCGCTCTGCTTGGCAGCTACAGCAGCGAAAAGACCCTTTTCAAGGAACTCAGCTGGGCGTTTGACGATCTGAGTCCGGAGTTTATCACCGTATACTACGGCCGGGACGTGAACGAGGCGGCGGCAAATGAGGCGGCCGAGACCATAGGCGGCTGCTTCCCCGACGCTGAGCTCAGTGTTGTCAACGGCGGACAGCCTGTGTATTATTACATGATCTCGGTAGAGTGAGCGGGAGATAATATCATGGATATTTTCGATGAGATTGAACTGCAGGACTGCCCCTATTGCGGCGGAACCGGGCTTTTGGAGGAAGAACAGGGCTGGTGCTGGTATGTGAGCTGCCTTGACTGCGGCTCCCAGACCGCGGGTTTTGATTACCGCACTGCGGAGGACCGCGGAAAGGCCGCGCGTGAAGCAGCGCTGATGTGGAACATCGGAAAGATCATGCGTGCGAACCCCTGCGAATGAATACCGGCCGCTGTAAACGGCTTTCCCGTGGACTTGCGGTGTTGATTGACCCTGATATAACCTTCTGCCCGCCGGGTACAGACCTGCGGAGCCGAAAAGCTTGATACTGCGATAGAATACCGGCGCAGCCTGTGAAGGCTGCGCCGGTATTCTATATTCTGTCCTTTTACCACTCGAGGTTCTTCTCGGTTTCCTTGGAGAACACATGAGCCACATTGCCGTTGAAGCTGAAGTGGACGGTGTCGCCCATGGCGTAGTGGTCCTTCATGTCTATGGTCGGGACGATGATGATGACGTCCTTACCCTCTGCGGAGACATGCAGATGGACGGAGGAGCCCATCATTTCACTGACGTCGACCTTTGCGGCTATGCCGTCTCCAGCCTCGGTGATGGTGGTGTGCTCGGGGCGGACGCCGAGAGTGACGTCCTGAGACTGCACGTCCTTGCCAAGCAGGCGGGCTTCCTTGTCCTCGCTCAACTCGACTCTTATACCGCCGAGCTCAACGAAGTACTTTTTATCCTCGCGCACGAGTCTGGCGTCGAAGAAGTTCATCTGCGGTGTGCCTATGAAGCCTGCGACGAAGAGGTTGCGGGGATTGTTGAACACTTCCTGAGGGGTGCCGATCTGCTGGATATAGCCGTCGCGCATGATGACGATTCTGTCGCCGAGAGTCATTGCCTCGGTCTGGTCATGGGTGACGTAGATAAAGGTTGTATCGATACGTTCGCGCAGCTTGATGATCTCGGCGCGCATCTGGTTGCGCAGCTTTGCGTCGAGGTTGGACAGAGGCTCGTCCATGAGGAACACGGCGGGGTCACGCACGATGGCGCGGCCGATAGCGACACGCTGTCTCTGGCCGCCGGACAGAGCCTTGGGCTTACGGTCAAGGTACTGGGTGATGTCGAGGATCTCTGCGGCCTCGCGGACCTTTTTGTCTATGACGTCCTTGCGCTCCTTGCGAAGCTTCAGGGAGAAGGCCATGTTCTCGTAGACCGTCATGTGCGGATACAGAGCATAGTTCTGGAATACCATGGCTATATCCCTGTCCTTCGGGGCCACGTCGTTCATCAGCTTGCCGTCGATGTAGAGCTCGCCCTCTGAAATCTCCTCGAGACCTGCGACCATTCTCAGCGTAGTGGACTTGCCGCAGCCGGAGGGGCCGACCAGAACGATGAATTCCTTGTCGGCGATGTCGAGGTTGAAGTCCTGCACCGCGACGACGCCCTGCTCGGTGATCTGAAGATTGGCCTTTTCGCCGGAATCTTCTTTGCTGTCCTTCTTCTTTTTCTTCTTGTTCTCGCCGCTTACGAACGGGTAGATTTTCTTGACGCCTTTCAGTGTAACAGTTGCCATTCACACGACTCTATGCGCCGGGCCTCCGCCTCAGACGCACTCGCAGGGGCCTCGCCACCCGCATTACGGCAGATCTCCACGCTGCCGCACCCTGAGCCTAAGGGAAAAAACATTCCTCCTTATTTAAGCTGCGTCCGGCATTTTTGTGGAGTGCCGGCCGCGCGATGATATATGGACGTATACCCGCGAGGGACATACCTGTCCGCTGTTGAGTATTATACAGAATAGCGGCCCGTAAGGCAACACAAAAAATAAACTGTATTTTTGTGCGCTTTGACGTCGAATAAATATCTTCGCCCGGCATATACATGGAAGGAGAAAATTTCGGGTGGTGGGAATGAATGAGAATACTGCGTATGGGAAGTCTGGGTCCCGCCGTAGAGCTGCTGCAGCTCGCGCTGAACAGGGCGGGCTTCGGAGAGCTTGATACCGACGGCATATTCGGCAGCGCGACTGACGCCGCGCTGCGGCGCTTCCAGAGCGCGAACGGCTTGGCGCCCGACGGCATAGCCGGACGGGAAACGCACATGGCCCTGCTGCCGTGGTACACGGGCTATACGGTACATAAGATCAAAAAGGGCGACACCCTGTGGTCGATAGCCGGTATGCATGGCAGCAGCGTTGCGGCTATAGAGCTGGCAAATCCCGGCATAATTCCGGAGCGCCTTGCCGTCGGGGACGCGGTGATTGTGCCGCTGCCCTTCCCGGTCGTGCCGGTGGACATAAGCTATTGCTCGGCTCTGGTCGGCTACTGCGTGCGGGGCCTGACGGTCAGATACCCGTTTATATCCGCCGGGGAGATCGGCAAGAGCGTCATGGGCAGGCCCCTGTGGCGGCTCAGTCTCGGCAGCGGGGAAAACCGTGTGCTCTATAACGCCTCGCACCATGCGAACGAGTGGATATGTACCCCGGTGCTGCTGAAGTTTGCGGAAGAGCTCGCCGCCGCCTATGCTGCGGGTGAGAGCATATTTGACCAGAGCGCCGCGGAGATGCTCAGCTACGCGGCGATACACCTGATACCGGCGGTAAATCCCGACGGCATAGATCTTGTGACCGGCGAGCTGCAGAGCGGAGAATTTTACAGACAGGCGCAGAGCATTGCCGCAAACTACCCACGCTTCCCCTTCCCGAAGGGCTGGAAGGCCAATATACGCGGCACCGACCTGAACCTGCAGTATCCTGCCGGCTGGGAGCAGGCGAAGGAGATCAAGTATGCTCAGGGCATACGTTCACCGGCGCCGGCGGATTATGTCGGCATGGCGCCGCTGTCTGCCCCTGAGAGCCGTGCGATGTATGATTATACGATGGCGCTTTCCCCGGCGCTGACGCTCTCGTTCCATACGCAGGGAGAGGTGATATACTGGCGTTATCTGGACCGGGAGCCGCCGAATGCCGAGCGGATCGGAGAGATCCTTGCCGGTGCCTCCGGCTATACGCTGGAGGATACACCCTACGCTTCGGGCTTTGCCGGATATAAGGACTGGTTCATCGACAACTATGACCGTCCGGGCTATACGATAGAGGCCGGGCTCGGCACGAATCCCTTGCCGCTGTCCCTGTTCCCGGATATTTACCGGAGCAGTCTCGGCATACTGGTCTACGGCGCGCTGGTAACATGAAAACCCGCCGGCAAAGAAAGCTTTGCCGGCGGGTTTTCCGTGTCCGGCTCTCCGTCTCTTATACGCAGAAGTATGAGAGGCCGAGAGCCATGTCGGATGTGTTTTCCGCCTCCGGGTGCAGTATTGGGAGCGTTTTATTCCAGTTCAAACGCTCCGGTGTAGAGCTGGTAGTAGGTGCCCTTTTCCTTGAGCAGCTTTTCGTGGCTGCCGCGTTCAATGATGCGTCCGTGGTCAAGGACCATTATTACGTCGGAGTTGCGTACGGTTGAGAGCCTGTGCGCGATGACGAATACGGTCCTGCCCTCCATGAGCTTATCCATGCCGCGCTGTACTATGGCCTCGGTTCGGGTATCTATAGAGGAGGTTGCCTCGTCGAGGATCATGACCGGGGGATCGGCGACCGCGGCGCGCGCGATTGATATCAGCTGCCGCTGTCCCTGGGAGAGGTTGGCCCCGTTGTTGGTGAGCATGGTGTCGTAACCGTCGGGCAGACGGCTTATGAAGTCGTCCGCGCCGGCGAGACGCGCCGCCTCGCGGCATTCTTCGTCGGTTGCGTCGAGGCGTCCGTAGCGGATGTTGTCCATGACCGTGCCTGTAAACAGGTTGGTTTCCTGAAGGACGAGCCCCAGCGAGCGGCGCAGATCTGCCTTCTTTATCTTGTTGACATTGATGCCGTCGTAGCGGATCTTGCCGTCGTCGATGTCGTAGAAGCGGTTTATCAGGTTTGTGATTGTGGTCTTGCCCGCGCCTGTGGCGCCGACAAAGGCGACCTTCTGGCCGGGCTCTGCGTAGACGCTGACGTCGTGCAGGACCTCCTTACCCTCCTCGTAGGCGAAGTCGACGCCGGACAGCCGCACATCTCCGCGCAGCGGCGTATATGTGAGCGTGCCGTCGGAATGCGGGTGCTTCCAGGCCCAGTTCCCCGTGTGCTCCGCGGTCTCGGTCAGGCTGCCGTCAGGGTTTTCCCTGACGTTTACGAGCGTTACATAGCCGTCGTCGACCTCGGGCTTCTCCTCCATCAGCGCGAAGATACGGCCCGCGCCGGCGCCCGCCATGACTACGGAGTTTATCTGCTGCGTCAGGGTGTTTACATTGCCGGTGAACTGCTTTGCCATGTTCAGGAAGGGAACAAGTATGCTGATGCTGAAGGCCTTGCCGGAGATGCTCAGGTTCTGCGCGCCCGTCAGCAGCAGTACGCCGCCGAACAGCGCCAGCGCTACGTAGAGTATATTGCCGATGTTGCCGATTATGGGCCCGAGAATGTTGGCATAGGAGTGGGCCCTGAAGCTGTCGTTGTACAGGCGTTCGTTGATCTTTTCAAACTCGTCTGTGCACTTGTCCTCGTGGCAGAATACCTTTATGACCTTCTGCCCGTTCATCATCTCCTGAATGAAGCCCTCGGTGTCGGCCACGGAGCGCTGCTGCTGTATGAAGAAGCGCGCCGAACCGCCGCCGAAGCGCTTTGCGAAGAAGAACATCGCTGCCACACCGGCGACGAGCAGTATCGTCATCCACACGCTGAAGTAGAGCATGATCGAAAACACGACCAGTACGATCGCGCCGGACTGTATGAGAGTCGGCAGGGACTGGCTTACCAGCATACGCAGGGTGTCGATATCGTTGGTGTAGTGGCTCATGATGTCGCCGTGCTGATGTGTGTCGAAGTAGCGTATGGGCAGGCTCTGCATGCCGTCGAAAATTTCGCGGCGGAGCTTGTCGAGATAGCCCTGAGTCATGTAGGCCATGAGCTGCGTGTACAGGGTCATTGATATCAGCGACAGCACGTACAGTATGAGCAGCAGCGTGATATACGGGGCGATCTCCGCCTTTGCCGCGGCCCAGTTCCCGTCTCTGTACCATTTTTCGATCACTGCGAGGACGTTCTGGATGAACAGCGAGGGTATGGAGGACACGACGGAAGAGAAAAGTATGCACAGCATTGTAAGCGGCGCCATTACCGGATAGTAGCCGAAGAGCTTCTTTACCGCGCGGCCGAGGGCTTTGGGATCAGCCGCGGAATTGGGGCCGGGGCCTCTCATGGGCTTTTTATTCATCGTCCTCGCCTCCTCTCGTCTGCTGCTCGTAGATCTCCCTGTAGATCTCGCTGCGCTCCAGCAGCTCCTCGTGCCTGCCGGTATCGGCAATGCGGCCGTTGTCCATGATAACTATCATGTCCGCGTCCTGCACGGAGGCCACGCGCTGGGCGATTATTATCTTGGTCGTCTCGGGTATATATTCGCGGAAGCCTGCGCGTATAAGCGCGTCGGTGCGTGTATCGACGGCGCTGGTGGAGTCGTCGAGTATAAGTATCTTCGGCTTTTTCAGCAGCGCTCTCGCTATGCAGAGCCGCTGCTTCTGGCCGCCGGAGACATTGGTGCCGCCCTGCTCTATGTGCGTGTCGTAGCCGTCGGGGAAGGAGCGGACAAATTCGTCTGCCTGGGCGAGCCTGCATGCGTCTGTGAGCTCCTCGTCGCTCGCGTTCTCATTGCCCCAGCGCAGGTTCTCCCTGATCGTCCCGGAGAACAGCAGGTTCTTCTGCAGCACGACTGCGACTGCGGAGCGCAGCGCTTCGAGGTCGTATTCGCGCACGTCCCTGCCGCCGACCTTCACGCTGCCCTCGGTCGTGTCGTACAGTCTGGGAATGAGCTGGACAAGAGTGGATTTGCTCGAGCCTGTGCCGCCGAGGATGCCGACGGTCATACCGGAATCTATGTGCAGGTTTATGTCGGCCAGGGCGTATTTGTGCGCTTTTGCGGAATACTTGAAGGACACGTTTTCAAAATCTATCGAGCCGTCCGGGATATCGGCAGCCGCGTTTTCGGGTGAGCTCAGAGAGGGCTCCTCGCTGAGCACCTCGCAGATACGGCGCGCGGACTCTGCCGACATTGTTACCATCACGTACACCACCGACAGCATCATCAGCGACATCAGTATCTGGAAGCCGTAGGTCAGCATTGCGGAGATCTGGCCTACGTCTATGAGCGTTCCTCCGCTGGTGATAATGAGCTTGGAGCCGACGCTCAGTATAAATATCATGTTGAAGTACAGGCACAGCTGCATTATCGGGCTGTTAAGCGCGACGATGCGCTCAGCCTTGGTAAAATCCTTGCAGATATCGCGGGAGGCCGTGCCGAACTTCTCCTTCTCATAGTCCTCGCGGGCAAAGCCCTTGACGACGCGCATCGCGCGGACGTTCTCCTCAACGGACTCGTTGAGCCGGTCATATTTCTTGAACACCGCGCGGAAAGCGGGCATGGCCTTTTTGCCGATCATTATCAGCCCGAAGGCGAGCACCGGAATGACCACCACGAAGGTCAGCGCAAGCTTGCCGCCCATGATGAAGGCCATTATTACCGCAAACAGAAACATCAGCGGCGAACGGATGGCCATGCGTATAAGCATCATAAACGTAAACTGCACGTTGTTTATATCCGTGGTCATTCGTGTGACAAGTGAGGCCGTTGAGAACTTGTCGATGTTCTCGAAGGAAAAGCTCTGTATGCGCGAGAACATGTCGTAGCGCAGGTTCTTCGCGTAGCCGGCCGAGGCCCTTGAACATGTAACGGCGGCAATGCCGCCGCAGCACAGCGAAGCGATCGCCATTGCCACAAGTATCAGGCCCTGTGTCACGACGTCGTGCAGGCCGGTGGCCTCCTGACCCGATGCGGCGCAGGCCTTTATCATATTGACCAGATCCGCAGTGAAGAACGGGATAAGCACCTCAAAAAATACTTCGCCTGTTATGAAGATGAGCGTCAGAATCGTGGGCTTTTTATATTCCCTCAGACTCTGCGCAAGTTTTCTTATCACTTATGCATTCGCATCCTTTCCCAATATATTTGAGCGCATTTTCAACCATAACATCCGTTATGCAGATCAGCTGCTCCACCTGCTCGGGGCTCAGCCCACGGCAGAGGTTGTCGAAAGCAAGGTCGTCGGCGTCGGCCAGGCGGCGGCTCAGCCCGAGCGCCTTGTCCGCCGAAGAAATGCACTTATAGCGCCGGTCCTGTTCGCTTCTGCGGCAGATGACGTAGCCCTTTTTCTCAAGCCGCTTGAGAATCTCCGTCATCGTCGGATGGGAGACGTGGCTGATGTTTTCAAGATCGCGCTGGTTTATCTCACGCGGCTCACTTAGCTCGAGCCTGCGCAGCGCGCCGAGCACGAACATCTGCACTCCGGTAAGCCCCTCGCTGCTGATATATTCGTCGACCTGCTTTTTCATTGCTCTGTTAAGTACCGAGAAACGCACGCCTCTCGGCGGAGTATCGGACAATACATCCACCCCCCTCTTAATACGTAGTGTGCTACCTATTATAGCGGACGCGGCGTTTTTGTCAATGAGTAAACACGAACAAAAACGCCCGCTGAGCACAAAAAGCGCTTTGAGCCATGTTGACAAATGACAGCTTATCTGTTAACCTATAATGAATTTTTTATCTGGTGTCGAAAAGTGAGGCGATAATGTGATAGATTTCGGCATGCCGACATTGATAGAGGTCCCGGATCTGGAAGCGGGCGCTGCGCTCTGCCGTAAGCTGGGCCTGAAGTTCATGGAGATAAATATGAGCTTTCCGCAGTATCAGCCGGAGCAGCTGGACGCGGATAAGCTCCTGCGGCTGAGAGAAAAATACGGCGTATACTTCACCGTGCATATAGATGAGAGCATGGATCCCTGCAGTGTCAACCCCGGTATCGCCGGGGTGTACCTTGACACTGCGCTAAAAACGGTAGAGCTCGCGAAGAAAGCCGGAATACCGGCGCTGAACATGCATCTGCTGCGCGGCATATACGTCACTCTGCCCGACCGGCGCACCTATGTATACGCCGAAAACATGGACTTTTATCTGAGTAAAATGCGTGAGTTCCGCGATAAAGTCACCGAGGCTGTCGGCGACAGCGGCATAAAGCTCCTTGTTGAGAATACCGACGGCTTTGACCTGCCCTTCCTCTCCGCCGCGGTCGATCTGCTGCTCGAGAGCCCGGCCTTCGGCCTGACTCTCGACGTCGGGCATGACCACGCGATAAAGAACAAAGACCTGCCCTTCGTACTCGCGCGCAAGGAGAGACTGCATCATATGCACCTGCACGACGGCCTCGGCGCGAATGTCCACCTCGCACTCGGCGACGGGGAGATAGACAAGGACAGCTTCCTCGCTCTTGCGAAGGAGCGGCGTTGCCGCGTTGTGCTGGAGACAAAGACCGTGGCCGCTCTGCGCCGGTCTGTCGCCTGGACCAACCGCTGGCTTAACCGCCAGTGCAGCCCGGACGAGATATGGGATGTCTATGACTCTGATGGCAGAAAGACCGGCAGGACGCACCGCCGCGGCGACCAGCTTGGCGAAGGTGAGTTACACCTTGTGCTGCACTGCTGGATAAAAAACAGCAGCGGGGAGTTTCTGTTGACGCGCCGCGACCCGGAAAAGAGCTACGGCGGGATGTGGGAGAGTGTCGGCGGTTCTGCGCTGACCGGCGAGGACAGTCTCACCGCCGCTCGGCGGGAGGTAAAAGAAGAGACCGGGCTCACGCTCGACCCGGCAAAGGGACGCCGGGTCCTCCGCTGCGTCCGCGACCATTACATATGCGACGTGTGGCTTTTCGAACAGGACTTTGACCTGAACGATGTTTCGCTCCAACCGGGAGAGACCTGCGGGGTAATGTACGCGTCTGCCGAAAAGATACGGGCCCTTGCTGCGGATGACAGCTTTGTACCGAACGAGTATCTTGAAGAGATACTGAAATATTGAACAGACGAACCCGGCTGACGCGATCTGATCGCGTCAGCCGGGTTTTGACGTCCCTCATTAAAACAGCGGCTCATCGTATGCCTGCCGCGGCGAAAACGCTCTCCGCGGTCATGAAAGCGGCGTCGTCCCAGGGATAGCCGCAGCCGGTGCTGCCGGACTCATCGAGCAGCTCCTGCGCGTTTTCCTGCTTCAGGCTCTCACAGCTGTCGGATACGGAGAGTATGCTCTCGGTGAATACGGCCCGTTCCTCCTCGCTGAGCCTGTCCGTCCAGGCCTGTACAGCCGCGCCGATCTCATCGTCGCTCATGCCGGCGGAGGAGGACCAGTCCAGCAGCCTGGCCGCGCAGTTGATCGAACGGAGAGAGCAGCCGGATGAGCCGGGGCGCACGTCGCTCAGGACCATGTCAAGTAAGGCGCCGAGGTCGTCGGAGCCTGTACCGGGAGCCTGAGTACCGGAAACGGGAGCTTCGGCCGCTGCCGCGGCCGGCGCGGTGCTTGCCGGGCTCTCGACCACGACTTCAGCCGTTCCTTCTTCACATGCGCAGAGAGCAAAAATTATAACGAGCGCAGATATAAACGCAAATATCTTTTTCATTGTAATGTCTCCTTTGAATCCTCCCGGCACAGCCGGGGGTATATTAGGGATAACACCCGAGCCCGTAAAAATCAACATAAATTTTGTTAAGAATATGTACCACAGCATATTTTACAAATTGTTCTTTCCCAAACGCAGCATAATCGACAAATACGCAGATTTCAAAAATGTGCTTGCAATTTCAGGAGACATACTCTATAATAACCCGCGAAAAGATTTTTAAGCATCGGTACAGAGAGACCGGCAAAATCGCTCATAGGGGACAGGTGTGCTGGGCGCATCTGTGTTTTTGCGTGTCTTGCCGGTATCAGGCAGGGCATTTTTTCTGCGCGGAAAGGGGAGAGCACCTGTGAAGCAAAAGGCTCAGATAATGGACGGGGCGGCGCTCAGCAGGGCGCTTATGCGTATCTCTCACGAAATAACGGAAAAAAACAGGGGCGTTGATAACGTGGTCCTGCTAGGCATACTGCGCCGCGGTGAGCCGATCGCGCGCCGCATACGAGACAATATCCTGAAGATAGAGGATACGGAGGTCCCCTGCGGCAGTCTCGACATCAGCTTTTACAGAGACGATCTCACGCTGCTTGCGGATAACCCGCGGGTAGGACAGACCCGGCTGCCCTTTGATGTCAATGACAGAGATGTCGTGCTGGTCGACGATGTGCTTTATACCGGGCGCACGGCCAGAGCGGCTATCGAGGCGGTGTTCCGCTGCGGCCGTCCGAGGACGATACAGCTGGCGGAGCTTGTCGACAGAGGCCACCGCGAGCTGCCCATCCGTGCCGATTATGTCGGTAAGAACATTCCGACCTCACGCAGCGAGCTTATTGAGGTCAGGCTTCCGGAGTACGACGGCGAGACCGGAGTATACCTGATGGAGCGGGACACTTAAACATGGTAACACGCGGCGGAAGCCGCTGGTTATAAATTCAATTAAAAAATCTACAGAGAGAGGTAAATTGAATGAACAAGAAAACCATTGACGGGCCCATTTACGACGCCCGCGAACTCGGAACCCCGCGTATGCTCATCCTTGGCCTGCAGCACATGTTCGCCATGTTCGGCGCGACCGTGCTTGTCCCCGCCCTCACCGGCCTCAACGTTGCTACCACGCTGCTGTTCGCCGGTCTCGGCACCCTGCTGTTCCACCTGATAACCAGGAGAATGGTCCCTGCCTTCCTCGGCTCCTCATTCGCTTTCCTCGCCGGTTATTGGGCCATTGCTCCCAACGGTGAAGCGGAGCTCCTGCCCTATGCCTGCTTCGGCGTTGCGATATCCGGCCTCATGTATGTCGTGCTTGCCGCCGTCATAAAAGGTGTCGGCGTCAAGAAGGTCATGCGCTTCTTCCCGCCGATAGTCACCGGCCCCATCATCATTGCGATCGGGCTGATCCTTTCCTCCTCCGCTATCAATAACTGCGAAGCAAACTGGCTTGTCGCTCTCGTTGCCATCATAGTGGTTATCTCCTGCAATATGTGGGGCAAGGGAATGGTTAAGATAATTCCGATCCTCATAGGCGTGCTTGTTTCCTATGTGTTCTCCGTTGTCATTGACCCGGCTTCCCGTGCCGCTGTCGCCACCAAGGTCGGCGAAGCTGCCTGGATAGGTATCCCTGTCCACAAAGACGCCACCGTGTTCGGTCTGTTTTCAAACGGCGTCGACACCGATCTGCTCGTGACTGCCACTATCACCATCGTTCCTCTGGCCATCGCGACCATGATGGAGCACGTCGGCGATATCTGCGCGATCTCCTCCACCGTCGGCAAGAACTACCTCGTTGATCCCGGCCTGCACCGCACTCTGATCGGCGACGGCCTTGCAACCACTCTCGCATCTGTATTCGGCGCACCCGCGAACACCACCTACGGCGAGAACACCGGTGTGCTTGCCCTTTCCAAGGTCTACGATCCCCGCGTTATCCGCCTCGCCGCGATCTTTGCGGTAGTCCTCAGCTTCTGCCCCAAGTTTGCCGCCCTCGTTACCGCGATGCCCACCGCGACTATCGGCGGCGTGTCCATGATCCTCTACGGTATGATCTCCGCTGTCGGTGTCCGCAACGTCGTTGAGAACCGCGTCGACTTCACCAACACCCGCAACGTCATCATAGCGGCCCTCATCCTTGTGCTTGCGCTCGGTATCTCCAACAGCGCCGCCGGCGCAGTCGCCATCGGCTCTGTCAAGCTCTCCGGTCTTGCCGTCGCTTCCCTCGTCGGCATCGTGGTCAACGCGATCCTCCCCGGCAAAGACTACGAGTTTGGTGTGGACATCCAGGGCGACACCTCTGTCAACTTCAAGGTCTGAGCTTAAAACACGAAATAAAGTAATAACCGGACAGTCAGTTGACTGTCCGGTTATTTTGCAGGGCAAAGCCATGAAAAGGTATCCCGGAAAGTACCGTGCGCGGCGCTGTTCCGAGCGTAAAAAACGCCGGCAGGGTTTGACCTGCCGGCGGATCGGGTTTACCGGAGCTTTTCCAGATACTCAACTATGCGGCGCACGGAATAAAGCTGGCTCGCATCCTCGTCGGAAATGGATATGCCGAACATATCCTCGAGGGACATTATAAGCTCAACGACGTCCAGAGAATCAGCACCCAGGTCATCGATCAGGTTGGTGTCCATCGTGATGCTTTCGGGATCAAGGTCAAACTGCTTTGCAAGAGCTTCTCTAACATTCTCAAAAATCATTTACTTCTACCTCCGATGTGCTTGGCACATAAAGACTGAGTGATCAGGCCCACTCCCTGCTGCGCGGCTTGTTGTCGGGCTTGTCGGGCTTGACGTAAGATACGACTACGCGGCGGTTGGGTTCGACTCCGGTGGAGCTGGTGGTAACGCCTTCGTAGTTCTGCAGTGCGGTGTGTATGACATGACGCTCATAGGAGTTCATCGGCTCCAGAGCCATGCTGCGCTTGTACTTGATTGCCTTCTCGGCCATCTTCTCGGCGAGTCTTGTGAGAGACTCTTCCCTCTTGCTGCGGTAGCTCTCGGCGTCCACGCTTATGTGCAGATGCCTGTCGCTTCCGCGATTGACGACATAGTTGGTCAGGTGCTGGATCGCGTCGAGTGTTTCGCCGCGCCGGCCGATGATAGCGCCCATGCCGCTGCCGCTCAGGTTGACGTTGATGCCTCCGTTGTCGCGGGGGGATATCTCTATCACGGCGTTTACGCCCATGCGCTCGAGCAGCCCGGTGAGGAACTTTCTGATCTCGGCATAGTCGGCGTTCTCTTCAGCGGCTTCGGCTGTCTTTTCCGCCGCGGAAGCCTCCGAGGGAGCTGCCGGTTCTTCCGGCCGGACTTCCTCGTCCTCGACCTCGTAGCTTACACGGATAACGGCGGGAGACGCGCCTATGCCCAGAAAACCGGACTTGGGCCACGCCAGGACCTCCACCGACACGTCGTCTCTGTCCATGCCCAGCTCTTCAAGAGCGGCGGCAATGGCTTCGTCCTTGGTGCGGGCGGACTTTTCCAAAGTTTTTATCATATTGTCAAGTTCTCCTGTTAATCAAGATCCTTGGCCTCGGAAGCGGTGTCAGCCTCTGCTGCATCGTCTTCGGGGGCCGCCTCAGCCTCTGCGGGCACTTCTGCCGTATCCCCGGAAACGGTCTCCGCGGCGGCTTCTTCGCTTTCTGCGGGGGCCTCCGTGGAAACCTCGTCTGAGCCGGCTGCTTTCGGAGCCGCGTCAGCTTCTTCGGAGACGGTCTCAGCGGTCACGACGGCGGCTTCGGCCGTTTCGGCTGCGGGGAGCTCCGCCGCGGCAGTCTCGTCAACAGGCGCGGCTGCTGCAGATGCCTCGGCCGCGGCGAGAGTCTGCGCTGCGGCTGCTTCGGGATTGCTGAAGCGGTCGGGTACGTAGGCGCGTCCGCGTGCAAAGCGGCGGTTGCCGACCTGAGAGGGGGGGATCTCATTTTCCTTTATACCCAGACGTTCGCGGCGTGCAGCACGGTCCGCTCTCTCAAGTGCGGCCTTGCGTTCGTCGCTTTTCTGCTTCTCGTTTGCACGGATGTTCTTTTTGCTGGTGTTGACGTTCTTCTCGGTCTTGCCCTCTGCTCTGAGACGCTCGGTCTCCCGGCGCTTGGCCTCAAGCTCCTTCTCTCTCTGGAGGCGCAGAACGGCTTTCTCGGCGTCCTCCTTGTCGAGCTGCTTTTTGTATCTTTTGGTGAGTATAAAGTCGCGGCCCATGCCGAATACGGAGTTTGCGATCCAGTAAACGCCCATTGCGGCGGGCATTATGAAGCAGATCCATATAGACATGAGGGGCATCATGATGTTCATGCTCTTCATGGAGGCGGCAGCCTGAGCATCAGTGGAGGGGTTGGACATGTTGCCGATCTTAATCGACAGCCAGGACAGGAGGGCGGAGACGAAGGGGATCAGGAACAGACCGAAAGCGGGCAGCCATACTGACGCGTCGCTCCAGTCGGTTTTCATGAAGAAGTTCCACTGCGGCTGCATACCGAGATTGATGCCGAGGAAATTGAAGTTGATGTCCATCAGGCCGTCTATCTTGCCTGCGAGAGCGGTCTGAATATCTGCCCAGTGGTTGTGGGCGATCTCGGACAGTTTGATCTCGAGATAGGAGTCGGCCTTCTCAGGCATGATGTACCATCCCTGGGCCACAAAATAGGTCTGCAGATTGTCTACGACGCTCTGGGCGGCAAACATCATTCTGGTAATGGGACGTCGAATGACGCTGTACAGAGCGATCAGGATGGGGAAGGGGATCAGGGACCAGAGGCAGCCGGACATCGGGTTTACACCCTCTTCGCGGTACAGCTTCTGCATCTCGGCGTTGAGCTTTTGAGGGTTGCCCTCATGCCGCTTCTGCAGCTCCTGGATCCTGGGCTGAAGTCTGGTGGAACGCATCATGCTCTTCTTGCTCTTGGCCATGAAGGGCGTCATTAGGATGTTGACCAGAAGCGCGAAAAACACGATAGCTAGGCCGTAGCTGCCGGTAAACTCATAGAACTTTACCAGAGGCCAGGCAAAGATCTTGCAAATAAATTCGCCCATGGGAATCTCCTTGTTTTTTCTTTGTTATGGTACTGGGTCATAGATGCCGCGCCGTCCGTGGTAAAACGGATGGCAGCAGCAGATGCGCCGGAGAGCCAGTATGCTGCCCTTAAGGGCGCCGTACTTTTCAACGGCTTCCAGAGCATATTGAGAACAGGTCGGTATGAATCTGCAGCAAGGCGGACGCAAGGGTGAGATGTTCCGGCGATAGCAGCGTATAGCGGCGAGAATAAGCCTTTTCATTATTCCGCCCCGCTTATCAGACCGAGCTTTTCACAGGCAGAAAGAAAGGCCCTTTCCATTTTGGCGTACTCCGCTCCCACGCAGCGGGAACGGGCGACGATGACAATGTCATAGCCGGGCTTCAGAGAGGGAAGATTCAGACGGTAAATTTCCCTCAGCCTGCGGCGCACCCGGTTCCTGACCACGGCGTGCCCGAGCTTGGTGGATACGGTATATCCGACGCGGCCGGCCGTGCCGCGGTTACGGCGGCAGTATACCACCATATACGCGTTGACAGAGCTTTTGCCTTTGGAATAGAGCCTGCGGAAATCGCTGTTCTTTTTTAGGGTGTTTCTGCCGTCCACCTGTCTCTCCTGCCTGTGCGCCGGATAAGATCCGTGCAAACACCTAAAGGGCGGATTACTCCGCCCTGAAAATATTCTCGTTTGACCTGTTCACGGGTGTGCCTTAGTAGCTGAGCTTGGCTCTGCCCTTTGCTCTGCGGCGGGAGAGAACCTTGCGGCCGTTTGCGGTCTTCATTCTCTTGCGGAAGCCGTGCTCTTTTTTGCGCTGGATCTTCTTGGGCTGGTAGGTACGAAGCATTGATCTGCACTCCTTTCAGGTTAATACTCAACATCGGGCAAAGCCCGAAGTAGTTGACAATTAAGGAAAAATATCCGCTTGGCGACAAGTGCCGCCGAGTGGATATTATATACTGAGCCGCTGCAATCTGTCAACAAAAAAGTTTTATTTCAGCTTTTCCTGCGGCCCTCCGGACGGCATACGGCACTGCATTACTGCAAGTATGCCCTCCCCGGCGCTGATCTCGGCGCAGCCTCGCCACTCGTTGCTCGTGCCGACGGGGAAGTCATTCGTTACGGTGACGTCGTCCAGAATGTATTTTGTGCCTCTTATGCTCACATGCCGGCAGCAGTCCGTGAGAGAAAACACGGACAGCGACCAGCCGGGACGCTCCGGCAGACTGAGCGTGGACTCGCTGAAAACATTGATGCGGCAGTCGTTTCCGATTATCTCTACGGATGCTCCGCGCTTCACGGCAAACGCGGCGGACTGGAGGTTTGCAAACAGATGGTCGAGCCTGCCTCCAAGCGCGCAGTACAGCCTTATGCTTGTGAAGCCGCGTTCCAGCGCGCGCCGTATGGCGTGCATGGTGTCGGTGTCGTCCTTCTCCTCCGGGAGCCTCTCGACCGGTATATCGTCCGGGAGAGCGCCCGGGTAGGAGTCAAAATCGCCGAGAATGAGGTCCGGCCTGACTCCGCAGCGGCAGGCATAACCGTAGCCGCGGTCACAGGCGATGACGTAATCCGCATCTTCAATATCTTCAAACAGGGAAAACTCCCCGCCTGATATTATCGCGCAAAGCTCTTTCATGCTACCTCCGTGGAGCAGGCTGAAGCCCCATTGAAGCGTTCAATCGTTTTACGGTGCCGCATGTTGAACGGCGGAGATTTACCGGCTGTATTATATCACATCAGCACCGGTTAACAAAGGAGCACAGGATTTTGACGGGCGGAGGTGCGCCCGTGCCGCCTGGAAGTCCTTGGCGGTACAGGAAGCGCTCGCCACGGGCTTTTCATTGCCCGAATACATTTCTGCTCCGGCAAAACCGCCTGCGCCTGACAGGAGCGTTTTTTCGCGCGGCTTTTGTATTCTGAGACGCAGACGCTCTGACGTCCGGGAGGACAAAACGTCATGGATCTCCGAAAGGACGCGCTGTCAGGTGTGTGTTCCCCTGTCGACCGATGCCGCAGCCGGTAAATACAGAGAGGATTCTGACTGTCCTGTTATGCTTTTGCAGCCAGATCCTCACCGCGGATGTACTTGCCCAGGGGCTTCCAGAGCAGCCAGCCGAGAAGCAGGCACAGGATCATGTCGAGAATCATGTAGCTGCCGTTGTAGAGCGCCGAGTAGAACCAGGGCGTCGTCATGGTCATGCCGAAGAAAGTTTCCGGCATGTACTCGCCCCACACCAGCACGCCGGTGAAATAATGCACAAGGAAGCGCGCGGCGCTGCCGACTACGGTGCCGGTGAAGAAACCGGTCTTGCTGCTGTGAAACAGGCCGGCCAGGCCGAGCACGGAGAAAGCGAGAATGTAGTCGCCTATCATGGACTGCCAGCCCCAGGCGTAAGCGCCGTCGAGCAGCAGCTGAAGAATACTGAAGGCAAAGCTTGCCAGCATGCCGGGCCCGAAGCCCCAGCGTGCGCAGTAGACAAAAATGGGCAGCATGGCTATGCTGATGGAGCCGCCCTGCGGCAGCTCAAAGAGCTTGATGTAGCCGAGCACCTGGGCCAAAGCTACGAATACTGCACCCTCGCACAGGGCGCGCAGTTTGAGATGGTTTTTGCTTGTCATGGTAATTTCCTCCAAAATAATTTTTGGAAGCAGAGATGCAAAAAGCCGCAGGAAAAAACGATCCTACGGCAAAAGACACATCTCTGTTTCCTACGCCGGCATTATCCGGATCAGGTTCCAGGGTCTCGAGGTTTATGTTTATCTCGTCTCAGCCGGGCCTACCCAGCACCCCTTTTAATACGCTGCAAGCATACTACATACCCGGCCCGTTGTCAATGTGCCGGCAAAAATTATTTTTACGCGTATCTGCGGCGCACGGCTTCCCTTGCCGGGGCTCCCCGGCGGGAATATTTGCGAGACGCTTTCGCCGGCCGAGTGCGCGCCGTCGGGCCCGTCCCGGCCTTAAGTCCCGTACATGGGTGCGTGACAAGCGGTTGAGCCCCGGCCGTCAGGCCGGGGCTCTTGAAGGATTTTGATGTTTACAGACAGATCAGAGGATCACGCCGAGGAAGCTGACCGCAGCGAGGAAGGCAAGGAAGATCACACAGTAGATAACGGCCTTGCGGATGATGATACCATCGGAACCGACACAGCCGGTTGCGGCGGTGGCCATTGCGATTGACTGCGGGGAGATGATCTTGCCGACGGTGGCGCCGGCGCCGTTGGCGGCGACGAGCCAGGACTGGTTGAAGCCGAGAGCAGCGGCGGTCTGATTCTGCAGGTCGCTGAACAGGGCGCAGGCGGAAGTCACGGAGCCGGTGATGAAGGTGCCGATACCGCCGATTATGGGAGCGAAGATCGGGTACACGGAGCCGGTGGCTGCCAGTGCCGCTGCGATGTCGGCGATCATGCCGGAGCGGGTCATGACTTTGGAGATCGCGATGATGGTGACAATGGTGATTATGGATTTAAGCATCTGCTTGATCGAGCCGAGGAAAACCCTGCCCATATCCTTTGCGGAGGTTTTCTGTACGAAGCCGCCTATGATGCCCGCGATTATAATAAGTACGCCGGGGTTGTTGATCCACTTGAAGGTGGTGGGCTTGGTGCCCGGATAGAGGACTATGCCGGACTTGAAGGTGTTGGTCAGCCAGCCGTTGATGGCGGGGAAGATGGAAGAGGTGAAGAACAGTATCACAAAGACGAGACCGAAGGGAGCCCAGGCCTGAAGCATATGTCCCTTCGAGATGCCCTTCATCTTGAGGCGGGCATCCTCGACGCCGTCCATCTCGTACTCGGGATCAACGCTCTTGTGGGTGAACTTGGCGAGCAGGATGGTGACTGCCATGGATACGACGCCGCCGATAAGAGTGGTGAGCTCAGGACCGGCGAAGCGGGCCAGCAGGTACGCCGGTACGGCGAAGGAAATGCCGGAGGCGAGAGTGATGCCCCAGACGCCCTTGAGCTTGCCGACGACGCGGACCATGAATATCGGGCAGACGACTATCAGCACGGCCAGCTGCAGCACGGTGTCGGCACTCAGCTGGAACAGGTCCAGACCGGTCGCGTTGGCGGCGGTAATGGTCGGGATACCTATTGCGCCAAAAACGGCAACGGGAGCGTTGGACAGCAGGCAGACGATGCAGGCCTCTATGGGAGCGAAGCCGAGGCCGACAAGGATAGCGGCGGGGATGGCCACGGAGGTGCCGAAGCCGGACACGCCTTCAAGGAAACCGCCGAAGCCCCACGCAACGATGAGGACCTGGATGCGGCGGTCAGCGGAAACGGAAGCAAGGTTGGTCTTGATTATCTCCATGCCGCCGGACTTGACGGTCAGGTTATAGACGAAGATGGCGGCGATGACGATGATGCATATGGGCCAGATTGCATTGGCTGCGCCTTCGAGAGTCGCCCAGGCGGCGTTGCCTATGCTCATGTGCCAGCTGCCTATCATCGCGACGATGATGGTAACGGCGAGACCGATGGAACAGCATATATGGCCGGGAAGCTTCAGAAGAACAAAGCCCACTATAAGCCATATGATCGGGAGAAGAGCAAGGAACAAAGTCATATTGGTTTTCCTCCAATTTATAAATTCTGCTAACTGATTGCGTGCACGCGAATCGGCATCCTCCATTACCGAAACCTGTGTGCGTGTTCACAATTAGTTAATATGTGAATTGAATATAGCATCAAAGAAAATGGGTGTAAAGACCGAAATATGAACAAAGTGTTAAGTTAAAATTGAGACGGATAGTTATTAAAACATGCACTAAAAACGACAAAATCGCCATTTTTTTCACATAATTGTTAAAACTGCACAGGCTGTGGACAAGGGGTCGAGTTCAGCAAAATGCATTTTTGGAGAAAAAGGCATAAAGTGCGCAGAATTGTGTGCAATAAAATTTAAATACAAGATGTTTTTTTTATTAACATTGTCGGCTGGTGCATAATTAAGGAAGTAAAAACAGGAGTATTTTTGTGCAACACTCACAAAAATACTCCTGTAAATTTCTATATCTGCATCTGATTCAGAAAAGGGCTGAAAATCAATGTTTCCATGTCGAAGGGAGCAGCAATAAGAGTATAGGATATATCTCCAGACGGCCCAGCAGCATTACGAAGGACAGCACCATCTTGGACAGATCGGAGAACATGCTGTAGTTGCCGTAGGGGCCGTTTATGCCTATACCCGGGCCAATGTTGGACAGACAGGCAAGGGAGGCCGGGAAACTCCGCGCGTACAGATCCTTAGAGCGCGGTTTTATGCCGGCGAGCGCCAGACCGGGCACGGCGCATATCGCAATGCATATAACAAAGTTACGGATGTCCTCTCCATATATTATGCCGGTAACGAGCGGCAGAAGCAGTAATCCGGTCAGACACAGCAATACCATGCCCAACACGTGGCCTATCATCCTGTAATTCATTATATCTCCCGCAGTTTAATTATAGTCTCTGAAAAGTGAGGGGCTGCAACTATTTTTTCCAGAAAGCGGGAGTGAACAGCGCAAGGATCGGATAGAACTCCAGACGGCCTATAAGCATGTTCAGTGCGAGTACCAGCTTGGAAAAGGGCGAGAAAATGATGAAGCTGCCGGCGGGTCCTATCATACCCATGCCCGGTCCAACGTTTGAAAGACAGGATATCGAGGCCGTGAAATTCGTTGCCATGTCGTAGCCGTCGAAGGATATAAGGAGCGTGCAGCCGAGCATGAGCAGCGCGTAAAGCGCGCAGAATACATAGACCGCGCTGATGGTGTCGTTGTCTATGCGGCGTCCGTTTACGGAGACGCGACTGACGCTGCGCGGGCTGACGATCTTCATGAAATCCCGTCCCGTAGCCTTTATGAATATCATAACGCGTGAGAGCTTCACGCCGCCGCCGGTACTGCCGGCCATACCGCCGATGAACATCAGCAGCACTATCAGACACTTCGAATACTCCGGCCAGAGCGTGAAGTCCGCCGTGCCGAAGCCCGATGTGCTCGATATCGTCAGCACGTTGAAGAAGGAGTAGCGCAGAGCCCTGACAAAGCCGCCGTACTGTCCTGCGATGTTGAGGCCGATCGTCACGGTCGCGAAGGCAATGATAGAGAGGTGGCATCTGAGCTCCTCATCCTTCAGCACATCCCGTATCCTGCCGAGCAGTAAGAGATAATACAGGTTGAAGTTTATGCTGAAGATCAGCATAAACACTGCGATCACCATCTCAATGTACAGGCTGTCAAAGGCTGCGATGCTTGAGCTTCTTGTGGAAAATCCGCCGGTGCCGGCGGTTGCGAAAGCGTGCAGCAGCGCCTCATAAAAGCTCATTCCGCCGATGCGCAGTAATACGGTCTCGATAACAGTGAGCGCAAAGTATATGCAGTAGAGTATCCTTGCGGTCTTTCTGGCGCGCGGGACGAGCTTGCCGACGACGGGACCCGGGACCTCCGCGCGCATGATGTGCATCGAGTGCGCTCCGTTCATGGGCATTATCGCCATGATGAACATGAGCACGCCCATGCCGCCTATCCAGTGTGTGAACATGCGCCAGAACATGACGCCGCGCGACATGCCGTCAAAGTCGGCAAGTATGGTCGCGCCGGTTGTCGTCAGGCCGGAGACCGTTTCAAACAGTGCATCTATGTAATTCGGTATATCTCCGCTTATTACGAACGGCAGCGCGCCTATGGCGCTGAGCAGCAGCCAGCCGGCGCCGACGATTACAAAGCCGTCGCGTGCGGAGATGCTGTTGCTGTCCGGTTTGAAGCGTGTGAGCACAAAGCCCAAAGCTGCGGCCACGGCGATTGTGGCGGCAAAACATACCACATTCTCCCCGTAGTACAGCCCTGCGGCCATAGGCAGCAGGAGCAGTACCGCGAGACAAAGGAGTATAAGCCCGAGCGAGCGGGCAATCATACGTGAATTCATCAGTGTCCCTCAACGATTGAATCCAGATTTTTTAGCCAGCCTGAGCGCGTCACGATAACGGCGTGGTCACCCGGAGAGATGACGGTTTCGCCGT
This sequence comes from Clostridiales bacterium, assembly GCA_029010715.1. Taxonomy (GTDB): domain Bacteria; phylum Bacillota; class Clostridia; order Oscillospirales; family Oscillospiraceae; genus Limivicinus. Next base: position 2,533 of record JAQXKZ010000023.1, on the reverse strand, counting down.
CGGGAATGATGGTTCTGTTACCGCGGACGATCGCGCTTATAAGTATGTTCGGCTTGAGCCTGAGCGTTTTGAGCGGTACTCCGACACAGGCCGCGCCTTCGGCGACCTTGAATTCGAGCGCCTCGACCTTGCCTTCGGCGAGACGGTAGAGCGTCTCCATGCTGCTGCCTACGGAATTGCTCATCGCGCGCACATAGCGGGCCAGCTGCTGGCTTATCAGGGTCTTGGGCGTGACGACACTGTCCAGCCCGGAGCTTTCGAGAATGTCGGAATAGTATTCGCGGTTGACCTTGACGACTATCTTTCCGACTCCGCAGCGTTTGGCGTACAGGGAGGTGATTATATTGTCGCCGTCGTCACCGGTAAGCGCCACGAAGGCGTCGGCGGCCTTGAGGCCCTCCTCCAGCAGGATATCGCCGCGGGTGGCGTCGCCGTATATGATGCGCGCATCCGGCAGCAGATCGCAGAGCTCGTCGCAGCGCTGCCTGTCCGCTTCAACGATGGTCACGGATATTCCGACGTCCTGCAGAAGCCGTGACAGGTGCACGGCGATCCTGCCTCCGCCCATTATCATCACGCTGCGCACCGGTTTGCGGTACTGTCCGGCGGCCGTGAAGAACCTTCTGAGCTCTCGGGTGTCTCCGGTCGCGCTGAAAAGATCGCCGGCCTGAAGCGTAAAATTACCGTTTGGTATAAGCGCCTCGCCGCCGCGTTCGACCACGCCGATCAGGACCTTTGCATTGAAGGCTGAAAGCATGTCTTTAAGCTGCATCCCGTCGAGCTTACTGCCGGGTATGACGCGGTGCTCGATTATCTCGGCGCTGCCCTTGGAGAAGGCGTCGACTCTTATCGCGCTCGGGAAGCGCAGAATGCGCGAGATCTCCCTGGCACATTCAAGCTCGGGGTTTACGATGACCGACAGGCCGAGCGCCTCACGCAGGAATTCCGTCTGCCTGAGATATCCGGTGTCGCGGATACGGGCTATGACGTGCCTGGTGCCGAGCTTGCGTGCAGATATGCCGCAGACCATGTTCATCTCGTCGCTGCGCATGGCGGCCATGATGAGGTCGGCGTCTGCCGCACCGGCCTCGCGCAGCGTCTCGGAATTGGTTGCGCTGCCCTCGATGCATATGACGTCCAGATTGTTTGAGAGATTGTTTATGGTGGAAGGGTTATTGTCTATTACGGTGATATCGTGCCCTTCGTCGGAAAGAATGCTCGCTACCGAAAAACCGATTTTTCCGGCTCCGGCAATAATGATCTTCATTGGTGCTGTACCTCCGATGTATTTTGACGCATTAAAGGCAATAATCCAATACAGTATATCACTTTGCCGAATGATTGTACAGAGAGACAGGCGGTTGATATGGCAGAAAAAGTGTGTTAAAATACACAAATATAAGTTTTCAGAAAGACGGAGCGGTATATGTTCGAAGGCTTTACGGAAAGGACCGGCAGCTTCCTGTGGGAGCTTGCTTTCAATAATGAGCGGCCGTGGTTTCAGGCGCATAAGACGGAGTTTGAGGAATATGTCAATACTCCGTTCAAGGCCCTGGCGAGGGAGTGCTGTGAGCTCATGCTCCGGCGCTTTCCTGAGCTTGACTGCGAGCTTCACATCTCGCGCATATACAGGGACGCGCGCAGATTGTTCGGACGCGGCCCGTACAAGGACCGTCTCTGGTTCTCGATAAAGGCGGACCGCGGCTGTGAAGGGCCGATGTTCTGGTTCGAGCTCGGCGCGGCGGATTACAGCTACGGCATGGGCTTTTACAGTGCGACGCCGGAGCAGATGGAAGCCTTCCGCCGAAGCATCGACGCGAACCCCGAGCGCTTTCGCCGCCTTGCTCAGGGTGCTCTGCACCGCGGCTACAAGCTTGAGGGCGAGGCGTATAAGCGCCCGAAGAAGCTCTGCGGGGATGAGCTTATAGACAGCTGGTACAACCTTAAACGCGCCGGGCTTGAGAAGAGCTTCGACCTCGGGGGAGACGCTTTCAGCGCGGAGCTTCCCCGTATCCTGGCCGACGCATTTGCCGGTCTGATGCCGATGTACGAGTTTTTCATGGAGATATACCGCGCGTTTCCGTCGGAACGCAGGGCAGTGCGCCGGAGGGCAGACAATGCAGCAGAATAATAATGCGCCGAAAACCGCCGTCATCATGCCGGCCTATAACGCCGCGGACTATATAGAGGCCTCGGTGCGCAGCATATTGGATCAGAGCTTTTCCGATCTGCTGCTCATCGTCGTCAACGACGGCTCGACGGACGATACCGCCGCCGTGCTCGAGCGCCTTCGCGCCGGGGACGCGCGCCTCCTGCCGCTGACCGTTCCGAACGGAGGTCCCGCGCGTGCCAGAAACCTCGGCCTGGATGCCGTGCCGGAGGGCACGGAGTATATCATGTTCGCCGATTCCGACGATATTCTCGCGCCCGATGCGCTGGAGTACGCCGTCACCAACGGCGCCGGAGCCGACCTTGTGCTTATGGGCTTTCGCATATGTAATACCGACGGCAGCGAGGCGCTCTATTTTGAGCC
>JAQXKZ010000022.1 GCA_029010715.1 Clostridiales bacterium | reverse complement strand
TCGCTTTATAATAAGAAGAAACGCGACAAAAATCACGAGTTAATGTAGAATATTTTTCTCGGAGTGACTCCAATAGTTGAAAACTCTGTATGAAATGGCTATAATAGAAAAAGTAAATATGGGGCCCCAGAATTGAATAGTCTTCTGGAGTTCTTTTTTTATGGGGTGATTATACCCCCTTACGGCTACCCCGGGGTTGGGGCAATTAACACCGGGGTATTTACCCCGTAATGGCACGATATGGAGTTGACCAACCGTTTGGCATAAAGAGCTTGAACCCGTGCGAGGGGCGTGCTGTTTCTCGACGAGCTGCCCGAGTTTCACAGGGACGTGCTCGAGGTCCTGCGCCAGCCGCTGGAGGACGGTGAGGTCACCGTCTCCCGCGTTGCAGGCTCGGTCACCTTTCCGAGCGGATTTATGCTCGTATGCGCGATGAATCCCTGCAAATGCGGCTGGTACGGGCACCCGTCAGGGCGCTGCCGCTGTACGGAAAACGACGTGCGCCGTTATCACAGCCGCATCTCCGGGCCGCTGCTCGACAGGATAGACCTGATCGTCGAAGTCCCGGCACTGGAATACGAGGAGCTTAAAAGCCGCGCGCCGGCCGAGAGCTCGGCAGAGATCAAAAAACGCGTGGACGCAGCACGCAAAATACAGAGAATACGCTTCGGTGACAACGGGAGCATGTGCAACGCGCGAATAGGCAGCAGCGCCCTGCGCGAGTTCTGCGCGCTCAGCGAGGACTGCGACGAATTGATGAAGGCCGCGTTCAGCGCAATGAATCTGTCCGGACGCAGCTATGACAGGATCCTGCGCGTCGCGCGCACGATCGCCGATCTTGCCGGCTCCGCGGACATCGCCCCGGACCACATCGCCGAGGCCATACAGTACCGCACCTACGACCCGACCGCAGGCATATAAAAACAGGGAGAGCGCTTGCTCTCCCTGTTTTCATGTTTACACCCCGCCATAGCTTAAGAATTGAACACAGGCCCTACTCATCTCCGACGGAAAGCAGGCGCCCGGAGACGAACAGCCCCTTCGCGCCGAAAGCGCGCGGGCGGGTCATGCAGGCGGATCTTAACGTGCGTCCGGTATGAACATATGTATTTATCCGAATATCAGATTAATCATGCCGCTGAGGCCGACGCAGCCGTACACAAAGCTCGTCATCCTCTCCCCGTTGATCCTGTCCACGACACGGTTGGCAAGCACAAGGCCCGAGCACATAAAGAGCGAGCCGAAGATCATGACCGGTATATCCTCCGCGCCGATAATGCCGTTTTTCACGCGCAGAAAGCTGCTCCAGATATTGTTTATCAGAAACAGCATCTCGGTCGTCCCGAGAAATTCCTCCTTGCCGTCGGTATGCGCGAGAAAATATATGGCCATAAGCGGGCCGCCGACGGCAAAAAGCCCGCTGCACACACCGGAAAAGGCGATCGCCGCAAAGCTCAGCCAGAAGGTCCATTTTACCGTATACTTTTCGTTCAGAAAAAAGTGGTGAACCGCAAGAAGAATAAGAAACACACCGAAGCAGCGCTTCAGAAGGCTCTGGTCAACATATGGCGCCAGTCTTATGGTAGCGGCGGAGATCGCCGCATAGAGTATCAGCGGCAGGACGACCTTTTTCATCCTTATGCTGCGCCGGTAGCGGATAACCATAAGGAGAATGAGCGACGTATTGGCAACCGCAGCGATGCCGGCCGCACGGCTGATGGAATAGTAAAGCGGCATGATGAGCATCATAAGTATCCCGGCTCCAAAACCGCAGATACCCTGCACCACGCCGGACGCAAGGCAGAAAACAGCAATAACAATATATTCAGTCATTTTAATATTCTCATCTTTTTTTCACCATGATATTGATATACTAGGCTACTTTCCGCCGTTTGTCAACACAGTGCGCTCATAAGCGCAGCGGAATCTTTCATATGGACAGTGGATTTTATGTGGAACTTTCTCGCTTTGTATGATACAATATACAGGATAGCCTTATTATCGCGCACGCTCATGGGCCTGTGCTTTTCAGTCCACGCACACAAGGAGAAACATACATGAATGACATTATTCTGCTCAAGCTCGGTGAGATCGTTCTGAAGGGGCTCAACCGCAGGACCTTCGAGCAGCGGTTGTCCGCCAATGTACGCAGACGGCTCGCGCCGATCGGGAAATTCAGGGTTTACTGCCTGCAGTCCATTATATATGTAGAGGGTGCGGAGGGTTCCGATATGGACGCCGCCTTCGAAGCGCTCAAAAAGGTGTTCGGCATCGTGAGCCTGACGCGTGCCGCGGCCTGCGAAAAGGACAAGGACGCTATTGCGAAGCTCGCCGTCGAATATCTGCGCAGGGACATGGAAGCCGCGAAGAGCTTCAAGGTTGAGGCTAAACGCAGCGACAAGGCCTTCCCGATGACCAGCATAGAGCTCAGCCAGTATGTCGGCGGGGAGCTCAGCGACGCCTACCCCGACACAGCGGTCGATGTACACAATCCGGAGCTCACGGTACACATAGAGGTACGCGACCTCGCAGCATACGTACACGCAACGCCGGTACACGGTGCGGGCGGACTCCCGGTCGGCTCCAGCGGCACCGCGGTGACGCTGCTCTCGGGCGGCATCGACAGCCCGGTGTCGAGCTACATGATTGCAAAGCGCGGCGTGCATCTGATCCCGGTACACTTTTTCTCCTTTCCCTATACCTCCCAACAGGCCAAGGACAAGGTCATTGAGCTCGGCAGAAGGCTGACCGAATACTGCGGGAAGATGACTCTGGAGGTCGTGCCCTTTACGCATATACAGGAGGAAATCCGCGACAAGTGCCCTGAGGAGTATTTCACGCTGATAATGCGCCGCTTCATGATGCGCATAGCCGAGCGCATAGCTCTCGACAACAACGCCAAGGCTATAGTTACCGGAGAGAACCTCGGTCAGGTGGCAAGCCAGACCATGGAGGCCATGGCTTCCACGCAGGCGGTCATGAGCCTGCCTGTGCTGCAGCCGCTGATAGGCATGGACAAGGAGGAGATCGTCGTGCGCGCGCGGCAGATAGGCACCTTTGACACCTCCATTCTCCCGTATGAGGACTGCTGCACCGTATTTACACCGCGCCATCCGAGAACGCGCCCCAAGCTGCGCGACGTGGAAAAAGTGGAATCCGTACTGGATGCAGACTCACTGGTCAGCGAGGCGCTGGCCGGACTGGAAAGGATAGAACTGAACCATGAATAAGGTCTACGATACCGAAATAATCTCCGTCGGCACCGAGCTGCTGCTCGGCCACGTGACCAACACAGACTCGCGCGACATTTCCGAAATGCTCTCGAAGATCGGCATAAACGTAAAATACCACACTGTCGTCGGCGACAATCCCGAGCGGCTCAGAAAATGCGTCGAGATCGCCAGGAGCCGCGCCGACATCATCGTCACCACCGGCGGACTCGGTCCTACCTGTGACGATCTCACCAAGCAGATACTGGCGGAGACCTTTGGTCTGAAGCTGGTCTTAAACGAGGCCGAGAAAGCCAGTCTCTACGAGTACATCAACTACGGCAAGAAACTCACCGAAAACAACTTCCAGCAGGCCATGCTTCCCGAGGGCTGCACGGTGTTCCACAACAACTGGGGCACGGCCCCCGGCTGCGGCTTCGAGAAGGACGGCAAAATCGTCGTCATGATCCCCGGCCCCCCGAAGGAGTGCAACTCGATGTTCCGCGAGTGCGCCGTGCCGTATCTCAAAAAGCTCTCCGACGAGCAGATCGTATCGCACTCTGTACGTATATTCGGGCTCGGCGAGAGCGCCGTCGACGATATCTTCGCCGAAGAGATGAACCGCATGATAAATCCCACGATGGCTCCCTACGCCAAGGAGTGCGACTGCCTGCTGCAGATAACGGCGAAGGCCGAGAGCGAGGAGAAGGCAGAGAAGATGATCGAGCCGGTGATGAAGCACGTCGAGGAAAAGCTCGGCGAGCTGGTCTACGGCGTCGACATAGAGTGCATAGAGGAGCGCGTGATACAGCTGCTCAGTGAAAAGCACATGAGCTTTTCCGCCGCAGAGAGCTGCACCGGCGGTGAGATAGCGAAGCGCTTTACCGACATCCCCGGCGCCAGCGCCTGCTTCAAGGGCGGCGCCGTGACCTACACGAACGAGGTGAAGTCAAAGCTTCTGGGCATCGACCCGGCCATGATTGAGGAAAAGGGCGCGGTGAGCTTCGAGGTCGCCAAGGCCATGGCCGAAAATATACGCACTATACTCGGCACCGACATCGGTATAGGCGTGACCGGTCTTGCGGGTCCGGACGGCGACGGAGCGCATGAGGTCGGGACGGTATTCATAGCCCTCGCGGTAGAGGGGGAGACCTTCGTCAAGGAGGTCCACATGGGGCCGTTCCGCACACGCAGCTTTATACGGCGCATGGCCGGCAACTACGCTTTTGACATGATGCGCCGCTGGCTCACGGGTATAAGGGTAATCTGAGGATGAGCCAACCAGGCCGTTCAAATCAAAGGGAGGGTGCGCAAATGAAAAAAAATACGTTGACTATCCTGACGATCGCAGCTGTTGTTATCGTGCTTGGACTGCTGTCCTGGCTGATAATACTCCGTACTAACCACCCCGAAAGAATCGCGGAGATTTATGATATGGCCGAACCGCTTCCTGCAGGGAAATACGGCAAGTGGGACGGGCAGGTGAGCAAGCTGCTCGACGGGAACAGTCTCGGCAGCTCGCTGCCCGAAAAGGCACTGGTGAAGAAATACTGCACGGACTACAGATACGGATACCAGACGCCGGAGTACGGCGATGCAATGTTCTATATCTATGCCGATTTGACTCTCGGCGACTCTGAATTTTACAGAGAGCTGTCGAGGATAAACGCGCTCGGTACGCGCACCGAGGCCGGCGGGGAGCTGTACTACATAGTTTACGGAACGCCGGAGGAATTTGCCGAATATTCCGACAGCTCATCCATGCAGGGCGGCCGGTACTATCTGTTCGAGCTTGCACGCATAGACGAGAGTGCACGCAGAATCGTTTATCTGACGGCCTATCAGTGGGACTACAGCACAAATCAGTTCGTGCTCGACTTTCTGGAGCCGCTTACCGGTACCGCCTGAGCCGCTGCTGCGCGTATCCCTCGCGGCGCCGGGGCGCCCGGCCGCTCCAAAATGAACATGGCTTTTATCCGGTTTTTGCTGTGACGGCAGCACGCAGGTATATCCGGCCGGCAACACGACAAAGAGCCCCGCACTTTCGTACGGGGCCCTTCGTTTTTGGGAGAAAAGAGAGGATTTATAGGAGTAGAAAAGTAGCAATTTTATACCGGAACCGAAAGCCTCCGGGGCTTTTCACGGCGCCCAGGGCGCTTCAGATCCCGCGTGAGCAGTGATGTGACGCGCGCTCCGCGCGGCACCGGGGAGCACTGCGCCCCATAGCTGACCGTATTCAGCTTTTTATATTATCTGCTGAATTCGGGAAGTCCCTGCCGGGACTGCGAACTCTGCCGGGTCTAATTGGCGGAGCTGTCCTCGGGCTGCATCTCATCGAAAGTGAGGCTTACAGTACGGCTCTCGCCGGCTCTGTATACCTCGACCTCTACGGTGTCACCCGCGGAGTGGTTCTTTACGGCGCTCTTGAGGTCGCTGTAACTCGTGATCTCCTCGCCGTCGAGCCTGGTGATTATATCGCCGGCCTGAATGCCGGCCGCCTCTGCACAGCTGCCCTTGACAACGTTGCCGACATAAGCGCCGAGCGGCATGTCATAGTACTGGCTGTACATGGAGTTGTAACGGTTATCGATCTCGACGCCCATATAGGCCTTGCCGGTGACATAGCCCTTGGTGATAAGATCATTGGCAATGGACACCGCGTCGTTTATCGGGATGGCAAAGCCGATGCCCTCGACGCCGGTGGAGCTGTACTTGGCAGTGACTATGCCGACGACCTGTCCCATATTGTTATACACGGGACCGCCGGAGTTACCGGAGTTGACCGCGGCATCTATCTGGAACATGGTGATGGCGCTGGAGTTTTCCTCGGTGGTTATGGCCCTGTCCTTGGCGCTGACATGGCCGGTGCTCATCGAAAACTCGAGCTCGCCGAGCGGGTTGCCGACGGCGTAAACCGTATCGCCGACGGACAGATCATCGCTGTCGCCGAAAGTGACCGGATTCAGGCCCTCAGCATCTATTTTAAGCACCGCGATATCGTTATCCTTTTCGGTCCCGATTATCGCAGCGGTGTATCTGGTACCGTCATAAGTCATAACGGTGACATCGAGCTTGTCCTTATATGCCTCTTCGATAACGTGGTAATTGGTGAGAATATATCCGTCGGCAGAAACGATGAAGCCGGAGCCGGTGACGGCGGCGGAGGAGGACATGCCGAAGAAGTTGGTGTACGTGATCTCGGTGGTTATGCCGACGGTCTGGCTGCAGGCCAGATCATATATGCTGGATGCCGATATCGCGCCGGCCACGCGGCTGTCCTCATAAGAGAGGCCATTGCCGCTGCCGATGACCAGCTTTTCTTCTTCCTTGTTCAGCTCATTGAGACTTGTCTCGAGCTGATCCATCCTGTCGGAATACTTGCTGTTCACTATCGCGCCGCCGACAAAGCCGCCGAGCAGCGCACAGACCAGAGCGATGCACAGGGTCTTTACGAAGCTGCCGGAGCCGGGTTTCTTTTCCCTGGGCTTCCTGGGTTCCTTTACCGGTTTCTGGGGAGGAGTGTAATATCTGGGCGGTACGGTGTTCTCATCCTCGCGGACGTAATGTGCATCGGAATATATCTTCTGGGTATATCCGTTTTTATAATGATATTCGCCGTTGACCCTGTCGGTCTGCTCGGGCTGGCTATCGGGATTTGTTTTTTCCGGACTGACTCCTTCCGGATGTTCATCATCATACGGATAATACATATTTATGGCCTTCTTATCTTCTGTTTAAAAGGTACGTTTGGGTACTTCTTTTTGTTTTCTGGGCTTACTATAACCTGTATTTATGACACTGTAATGAACAAAAAGGCAAGAATTTTTAAACAAGCTGCATACAATGTTTGAACGGGCCCGGCTCAGGCCGGTCCCCCGTACAGCTGCTGCAGCTCATAGCGCGTCATGGGCTCAATAGAGGTGCTGCCGAGTATCCATTCAAGAGTACGCGAGGAGTCCGTGAGCAAGGTCACATACACGGTGGCGCAGTACTTATACGCGTCCGGCCCGTTATAGCGCGGGTTGAGCGCAAGCTCAATCCATATATTGACGTTCGTCTCGCGTTTGAGTACCTCTTCATTGTCAAAACAGAAGAGCAGACCTATCGTGCCCTCCTTTGAGTCGGGCAGGATGCAGCTGTAATACAGGTCGAGCGCCTGTTCCTGGGTCAGATTCACGGTATCGTAGCGATAATGGCCTTCGGGGGATCCTCCGTCTGCGATTATGCCGGCGCTGATTATGGTATTCTTCGTTACGGGGACGGAGGGACAGACGCGCTCGGAGATGAGCTCGGGACAGTTATAGAGCTTATTGAGCGCGCCGACCGCTGAATCCGGATCGGCCTTCTTTTCATCGCTGCAGTCCATTTTGTACAGGCGGCAGATATGGCGGCCGTCCTTGAGGTAGTAGTTGATAGGCACAGAGCTGAAATTCTGTACGCCGCTTTCCTGAGCCTTGTCGTCGATGAGCTTCTGATGCAGCTCGCGGCAGAGGCTTATGGTTTCCGGCTGCGTCTCCTTCCCTGCTCTGTTGTCGACGCTGACGTATTCTATATCGTCGAAGTCCGGTATGCGTTTTTCGTAGCCGGCAACATCAAATTCAGCACACAGCGCCAGAAGGGTCAGGCAGCAGCAGATGCTTATGTACTGCTTCCAGCCCTTTGTAAACACATGCAGGCTCTTCTGCATCAGCATCTCGGAGCCGAAGAAGCCGATAAACGCGCCGACGGGCATCATCGCAATCACCAGAAGCGCGGCGGGTACGCCGTACAGCACATAGTTGAAGAAGCATTCGTAGACCGCACAGGCAAAGGTCAGCGCTCCGCCGACAGCCATGCAGTATTTAAAGGCCGGTTTGAGCCAGCCGACGGCGACAACGTCGCCCGCGACCTCCATGCGGCGCCGCCGCACGAGCAGCAGACCGAGCACGGCGAGCACAATGCCGGCAATGCAGAAGCCGATAAGGTAATTGAAGCAGGGTATGGAATAGGTGCAGGCCCACTCCGCGGCCCCCTCTATCTGTTCGCTCTCAACATCGCAGGAGTTGAGGCGGACAACGGGCGAAAGCCAGGAGAGCACAAAGCCGTCATAGGCGTAGCCGTAGACGAGGACATCAAGCAGGGATCTGACAGCGGCCTCAAGCAGCCAGGCGGCGACATTGAGCACCGCGTACAGGGCGGGAAGGATCGGGATGCTGCCTGTAAGTCCCGCGCAGAAGGAGGCCATGCCGAAAAAGGCAATGTTGCTCATGACTGACATGGCAAGCCACTGAAGCATATAGTCCGCGCCGACGTTAGGCACGCCGGAAAGTACCAGCCAGGCCGCAAGCCAGACAAGCAGGTCGGCGGCGAGCATCGGCGCAAGGCCGGTGATAAACGCCGTGGAATACACGGTTTCTCGGCGGAGCGGCAGGGAGTTCATCAGACCGCAGCAGCGCTGGTCGTACAGATAGCCGAATACCGCCATGGCCACAAGCACGGCGAAAACAAACGAGGCCAGAAACACAAGCCTTCCGGTCCGGAGAATATAGCCGTTGACGGCGTATATTTCATAGACGGCGGAGGAGTCGAAGGCCCAGTTCAGTTCCCAGCTCAGCTTGCTTAATATGTTTACGGGGAACACGAACAACAGCGTTGCGAGGTATGTCGTCCACAGCGGCCAGAAACGTTTGAGCAGGTTCAGGGCTATGCCCCTGTTAAAGAATGATATCCCTGACTTCACTGTCGCCACCTCCTAACTCATAGATGAATATCTCCTCCAGAGACATGGGCAGAACGTCGATGAAGAAGGGCTCTGCCGTCGAAAGTATATTCGTGACCTCCCCGGTGCTGCCGCGCACGATGAGCTGATACAGGCTCCCGGTAACGCTGCTGTGCAGGATATCGAGGCCTTCCGGCAGCTTCCTGCCCTCCGGCAGCGCAAGCTGGACCTTGACAGTACGGTCCTGCAGCTCGCTCAGCGGACGCTGCAGCAGCATCCTGCCCTTATTCATTATGCCTACATGGTCGCATACATCCTCCAGTTCGCGGAGGTTATGCGAAGATACAAGTACCGTAGTACCGTTTTCGGCAACATCGGCAAGCAGAAGCTTCATCACATGCCGGCGCATCACGGGGTCAAGACCGTCAAGGGGCTCGTCGAGCAATATGTATTTCGGGCAGACGGAAAGAGCAAGCCAGAAAGCCGCCTGTTTCTTCATACCTTTGGACAGACGGCGGAAGGGGCGCTCCGGAGCTATGCCGAAGGCTCCGCCGAGCTTTTCAAAGCGTTCGGAGCTGAAGGACGGGTATATACGGCGGTAAAACTGCATCATATCCTTCACGCTCGCGCCGGGATAGTAGAACGCGTCATCCGGTATATAGGCAATACGCGCCTTGACCGCCGGATTTTCAAAAACCGGCTCGCCGTCAAAGAGCAGCTCTCCGCCGTCCTGACGCAGGATACCCGCCAGATGACGGATCAGCGTAGATTTTCCGGCGCCGTTCGGGCCGACCAGCCCGTACACTGCGCCGTCCGGCACGGTTATATCAAGACCGTCGAGCGCGGCGAAGCCGTCGAATTTCTTACAAAGTTTTCTGACCTCTATCATCAGCAGTCTCCTTTCAGCATATCCTGCAGCTCTTCCTCACTGACGCCGAGGTTCCTCAGCTCCCTCATGAGCTCCTTGAGCTTCTCTTCCAGCTCGGTCCTTCGGGCCCGTGCCGCGTCATTCTCGCGGCTGACAAAGCTCCCCTTGCCCGGAACGGAGATTATATAGCCCTCGGCCTCCAGTCCCCGGTAAGCGCGCTGGATAGTATTGGGATTGATGGCAAGACTGACGGCAAGCTCACGCACAGACGGCAGCTTGCTGTTCTCCGGGAGCACCCCGTTTATGATAAGCTGGCGCAGACCGTCCATGACCTGCTCATATATGGGCCGCGAATCACGGTAGTTCAGCCGTATCATCCGTCTCCCTCCCTCCGTATTAACTGTATTAATTCGATTAGTACAGACATATGTATACCATGGCCGCCGCCGTATGTCAAGGCGGGCAATTCTTAATTTTTCCGCCGCAGCTCCGCATCCACCGGGCGCGGAGCCTGCGTCCGGTACGGACAGCCTGCGTATTCGGAAAGCGGCAGTTTTTCCCTGAGCCGGACAGACGGCGGAGGTCAAATGTTCATAAGAGGGAAATTTGTCCATGTACATTCAGCAAATACGCTACTTGCCTCTTGATTTTTTATGGATTTTCTGTAAAATAGATTTGTTATAATACAAATTACCTCAGGAGGAATCAATCAAATGACATACGAGATGGACATTGCCGGCTTAAAACGTCAGCTGCCCCTGTGCAAGGTCTCCGACGACCTGTATATAGGCGCTTTCGTCATGTTCGGCGATGTGGAGATCACTGTTCACTGCGCCGCCGAGCTGCTCAAGCGCGCTCCGGAGTACGATTATATAATCGCGCCCGAAGCCAAGGCCATCCCCCTGCTTTACGAGATGGCGCGCCAGAGCGGAGCTGACAAGTACTTCCTCGCACGCAAGGGCGCCAAGGCATACATGTCCGGTGTGTTCGAGGTCGCCGTAAAGTCCATAACCACCATGAGCATTCAGAAGCTCGTCATCGACACTGCCGACGCGGAGCTTATAAAGGGCAAGCGTATGCTAATCGTCGACGACGTCATATCCACTGGCGAGTCCCTCCGTGCAATGGAGGAGCTTGTGACCAGAGCCGGCGGCACAGTCGCGGGCCGCATGGCCGTCCTCGCCGAGGGCGACGCGCAGAAGAGACACGACATCATCTGTCTGGCTCCGCTGCCGCTGTTCAATCCGGACGGCACCGTAAAGGAATAAAACGCCACGGCGCCGGGGCAAAAGCTCCGGCGCCGTGCTTTTTCATGTTTTATACCAAAGTGCAACGGAGAGCAGACATAGATATACGGGGCAGAATCGTGTCAGGCTAGGCGGAGGGCGCAAAACCCGCCCTTGACAGGCTGCGGCAAAATGGTATAATTTTTTCGTAAAGCTGTACCGCGGGAGCAGACTCTTGCCTCAATCGGGGCACGGGTCTTTTTCTGTTTACAAAACGGAGGTCACTCACATGCCCAAAAACATAACACGCATCGTTCTGACAGGCGGACCCGCCGCCGGCAAGACCACGCTCATAAGCCGCATACTGAAGGAATTCAGGCAGGAGGACGGCTGGAAGGTCATCACTATACCCGAGACGGCGACGGAGCTTATTTCCGGCTTCGGCATACGCCCCTTCGGCAACTGCGTCAGCATGGAGGACTTTCAGTATTTTGCCATTGAGGACCAGCTTCACAAGGAGAAGCTCGCCCTGAAGGCCGCGCAGATGGTGCCTGAGGAAAAGGTGCTGATTGTCTATGACAGGGCCGTGCTCGACGACAAGGCCTATATCACCGATGAGCAGTTTCGCGAGACTCTCGCCTATTTCGGCAGGACCGAGCAGCAGGTGCTCGCCGGCTATGACGCCGTGCTGCATCTCGTGACCTGCGCCAAAGGCGCGGAGTTCGCATACAACTACGGAAACGCCGCGCGCTATGAGACGGTTGAGGCCGCGCGGGAGAAGGACGACCTGACGCTGCGCGCCTGGAGCACGCATCCGGCCCTCTATGTTATCGACAACTCCGTCGATTTTGAGGACAAAATCAACCGCGCGATCGCGCAGATATACCGTCTGGTCGGCCAGCCCGCTCCGGAACCCGGCAAAAAGAAGTATCTTGTCGCTATGCCAGACTGCGATGAGCTGGCGCGCAAATACGCCGCGGTTCCGAAGGAAATGATGCAGACATATCTGGCCGCATCCCGCCCCGATACCGAGCGCCGTATAAGGCAGCAGCGCAACGGCAGCGACTACCTGTATTTCTACACCGAGAAGCGCGTGACCGGCGACGGCACCCGCTGGGTGACCGAGAAGCCGATATCCGAAAAAGAGTACATCTCATACCTCATGGAGGCGGACATCTCCCTGCACAGCGTGCACAAGCTCAAGTACAGCTTCAACTACGAGGGGCGGCGCATGGAGCTCGACGTCTACCCCTTCTGTCAGGACAGGGCAATACTCTTCGCCTACGGCGCGGACACGCAGAAGCTGCCGCCGGATATCAAAGTCATCAGGGACGTGACCGGCAGCGCCGAGTACAAAAACCGTATGCTCGCGAAAACACAGGCTCTGTAAAACACGGCATGGCTTTTCGATGAAATCCACAAAAAAGCCCTTGACAAACCGGCGAAGTGGCACTATAATCCGAACATGTTGAAACGGCAAAGGCGTCGTGCAGGAGTGCATGGCACCTCTGCCGGTTTTTATTTTTATCTCCGAGGCAAACAGACACACTGCCTCTCCGGCATGTCTGTCCCGTGAGAAGAAAGAGTGAGGTTTAAACATGAGCACAGTCACAGATATCTTCGGCTGCAACGTATTCAACGATTCCGTTATGAGGGCGCGTCTGCCAAAGGACGTGTTCATGCAGGTCCAGCGCTCCATAAACGACGGCAAACGCCTTGACAGCGCGGCGGCTACCGTGGTCGCCAACGCGATGAAGGATTGGGCCATAGAGAAGGGCGCAACCCATTTCACCCACTGGTTCCAGCCCATGACCGGAATCACCGCCGAGAAGCACGACAGCTTCATCTCTCCGACAGGCGGCGGCAAGGTAATAATGGAGTTTTCCGGCAAGGAGCTCATACAGGGCGAGCCCGACGCATCGAGCTTTCCCTCCGGCGGTCTGCGCGCGACCTTTGAGGCCCGCGGCTACACCGCGTGGGATCCGACCTCCTATGCCTTTATAAAGGACAGCGTGCTGTGCATACCGACGGCTTTCTGCTCCTACGGCGGCGAGGCTCTGGATAAGAAAACCCCCCTGCTGCGCTCCATGGAGGCGATCAACAAGCAGGGACTCAGAGTCCTGAAGCTCTTCGGCAACACCGACGTCACCTCCGTCAAGACGACCGTCGGTCCCGAGCAGGAGTACTTTCTCGTCGACAAGAGCGTTTTCGAAAAGCGCAAGGATCTGATGTACACAGGCCGCACCCTATTCGGCGCAAGGCCACCGAAGGGTCAGGAGCTTGAGGACCATTACTTTGGCACCATCAAGACCCGTGTTTCCGAGTTTATGAAGGATCTCAACGACGAGCTCTGGAAGCTCGGCGTGCTGGCAAAGACCGAACACAACGAGGTCGCCCCCGCTCAGCATGAGCTGGCCCCGATCTTCACCACTACAAACATCGCCGCCGACCACAACCAGCTGACCCTGGAGCTGATGCAGAAGAGAGCCACGACGCACGACATGGTCTGCCTGCTGCACGAAAAGCCCTTCGCCGGCGTCAACGGAAGCGGCAAGCACAACAACTGGTCAATGACCACCAACACCGGCGTGAACCTCCTCGAGCCGGGCGACACGCCGTATGAGAACGCTCAGTTCCTGCTGATGCTCTGCGCAGTCATTCAGGCCGTCGACGACTACCAAGATATGCTCCGCATCTCCGTCGCCTCCGCCGGCAACGACCACCGTCTCGGCGCAAACGAGGCGCCTCCCGCGGTCGTGTCCATGTTTGTGGGCGACGAGCTTGAGGGCATACTCGACGCGATAGAGAACGACACCCCTTACGGCAGCAAGGAAAAGGAGCTTATCAAGGTCGGCGTACACGTGCTGCCCAAGTTCCCGAAGGATACCACCGACCGCAACAGGACCTCTCCCTTTGCCTTCACCGGCAACAAGTTCGAGTTCCGTATGCTCGGCTCCGCCGCCTCCATATCCGGCGCGAACGTCGTGCTCAACACTGCAGTGGCCGAGTCCCTGCGTCAGTACGCCGACATACTCGAAAAGGCAGACGACTTTGAAGCCGCGCTGCATACGCTTATCAAGGACGTCATACATAAGCACAAGAGGATCATCTTCAACGGCAACGGCTACGATGAGAGCTGGATCAGGGAATCCGAAAAGCGCGGTCTGCTGAATCTGCGCTCCACTCCTGACTGCGTCCCCTATTACCTCTGCGAAAAGAACGTCAGGCTCTTCACCAGCCACAAGGTCTACACCGAAACCGAGCTGCACGCACGCTATGAGATAAAGCTCGACAACTACTGCAAGGTACTGCACATAGAGGCGCAGACCATGCTCGACATGGTCTGGAAGGATATACTCCCCGCCGCCAGCGCATACTCCGCCGAGCTCGCGAAGGGAGCCGCCGCAAAGAAGGCGCTCTGCGACAGCATTGACGTCAGCTATGAGACCGAGCTGGCCACAAGACTCAGTGCTCTGGCCGCCTCGGCCGCGAAGAAGGCGGAGTCTCTGGAATACGCGGTGATGGGCGTCAAGGATATCAGCGACACTCTCGAGCTCGCCCGTTACTACAGGGACCGCGTATTCGCCGCGATGAATGAGCTGCGCATAGTCGTCGACGAGATGGAGACGCACTGCTCGGCAAGGTTCTGGCCCTACCCCTCCTACGGCGATATCCTCTTCAGTGTCAAGTGAGGGGTGTAAAAGTGTAAAGGCAAAGGCTCCGGATCGTTTGATCCGGAGCCTTTTTCAGCTTGCAGACGGGGCCCTCATGCCAAAGGGCTAGCGTTCTTCACGGAAGTAGGCAAGGCCGAGGGAGGCCGGGGGCTGATTTTCCCGCTTGTCGCGCATGCTGGAGATGACCAGCACGATGATGGTGACAACATAGGGGATCATCTTGTAGAGCTCCTTGACGGCGAGATTCGTGCCGGTGGGCAGGAACAGGTACAGGATGTACAGGCCGCCGAAGAGGATGGACGAAATGACGCCGAGGTCGGGCTTCCAGACAGTGAAGATGACGAGCGCAATGGCAAGCCAGCCGCGGTCGCCGAAGGCGTCGTTGGACCAGACGCCGCAGGCATAATCCATGACGTAATAGAGCCCGCCGAGGCCGGCGATCATGCTGCCGACGCAGGTGGCGATATACTTGTATCTGGCGACGTCGATACCGGCGGCATCCGCGGTGTTGGGGCTCTCGCCCACGGCGCGCAGGTGGAGGCCGACGCGGGTGCGTTTCAGGATATAGGCCGTGATGAGGGCGATTATAATCGCCGCGTAGGCGAGAAAACCGTAGCTCAGGAAAACCTTGCCGAACCAGCCGAGCTTGCCCGCAACGGGAAGGGAGCGGCTGTAATAGGCGCTTGTGGCCGACAGGGCGATAGAGGGTACCTCGCTGCCGGTGAGCTTGATGAGCGAGCCGCCGAAGAAGTTGCCGAAGCCGACGCCGAAGGTGGTCATGGCGAGGCCGGTAACGTTCTGGTTTGCGCGAAGGGTGACGGTCAGGAAGCAGTAGAGCAGGCCCATCAGCAGCGACCCGGTAAGGGAGCAGAGCAGCGGGATCATGATGGCGAGAAAGCCGTTCATCGCCGCGGCAGATCCGGCCGACTGCTCGTATATGAACGCGCCGATAACGCCGCAGATACCGCCGACGTACATGACGCCGGGGATGCCCAGGTTCAGGTTGCCGGACTTCTCGGTGAGCGTCTCGCCGGTGCTGCCGAAAAGAAGAGGTATACCCTGCATAACGGCTCTGGGGATAAAGGAAACTATATCAAACATCGCTCAGTCCTCCTTCCTTGCCGCTTTGCGGAAGCTTATCTTATAATTGATGAAGAACTCGCAGCCGATGATGAAGAAGAGGATAATGCCGGTCAGTATATCCGAGAAGGAGTGGTTGAGGCCGAAGGCGGTGGATATCTCGTCCGCGCCGCGCTCAAGGAACACAAGCAGCAGGCTCGTGAATATCATGATGACCGGATTGAACTTGGCAAGCCAGGAGACCAGGACCGCGGTAAAGCCGCGGCCGCCGGCAATCGTGGTGGTAACGGTATGGTTGATGCCGCCGACGAGCAGCAGTCCCGCCAGGCCGCAGATTGCGCCGGAGAGGATCATCGTACGCATTATGACCCTGTCGACCTTTATGCCGACATAGCTTGCGGTGCGCTCGCTCTCACCGACAACGGCGATCTCATAGCCGTGCTTGGAGTAGTTGAGGTAGATATACACGGCCGCGGTGACGATGGCCACGACTACTATGCTCAGCAGGTACTTGTTGCCGCCGAGCTGGGGCAGCCAGCCGAGCTCTGTGCTCTGATTTATTATGCCGATCTGGCCGGCGCCCTTGGGCACCTCCCAGACGATAACAAAGTAGGCGACGAGCTGGGTCGCGACATAGTTCATCATAAGGGTAAAAAGCGTCTCGTTGGTGTTCCATCTGGCCTTGAAGAAAGCAGGGATGAAGCCCCAGAGCGCGCCGGCCGCAACCGCAGCGACGGTCATGGTAACGATCAGCATGGCATTGGACATCTTGTCGCTCAGGCAGATCATGACGGCAGCGGTGGCAAGGCATCCGGCAAGAGTCTGACCCTCGGCGCCGATATTCCAGAAGCGCATCCTGAAGGCCGGAGTGACGGCAAGGGAGATGCACAGAAGAATGGCGACGTTCTGGAAGGTTATCCAGCTCTTGCGCGCCGTACCGAAAGCGCCCTTTATCATGGCGGCGTACACAGAAACGGGATTCTCGCCGGTGGTAACGGTGGTAACAAGCGCGCAGACAAGCAACGCCGCAACTATAGCGAGCAGACGGATCCCCCAAGCCCTGTACCACGGGAGGGCGGCGCGCTTGACTATATGGGCCAGAGGCTCATTGTTCTGCTTATTCATCGGTTTTATCACCTCCGAGCTTTGTCATCATCATTCCGACCTCGCGCTTGGTAGCGCCGCGGCCCTCAACAATGCCGCTGACCTTTCCGCCGCAGAGCACGAGAATCCTGTCGGCAAGCTCCAGCAGCACGTCCAGATCCTCGCCGACATATATAACGGCGACGCCCTTCTCCTTCTGGCGGTTGATAAGGTCATATATAGTATAGGAAGAGTTGATGTCCAGACCGCGGACGGCATATGCGGTGAGCAGTACAGTCGGCGCGGAGGCAATCTCACGTCCGACGAGCACCTTCTGCACGTTGCCGCCGGAGAGGCGCCGCACGGGAGTGGAAATACCGGGAGTGCTGACCTCCAGGTCCTCGACAACCTCCTGTGCCAGCTTACGCGGCGACTTGCGGTCGGTAAACAGGCCGCGGCCGCGCCGGAAGGAGCGGAGCATCATATTGTCCGCAAGATCCATGTTGCCGACAAGGCCCATGCCCAGTCTGTCCTCAGGCACAAAGGAGAGCGCAACGCCCATGTCGGCAATGGCCAGAGGGTCCTTGCCGATGAGCTCGTCCCGGCTGCCGTCGTCCTCGATATAGCTGATGCTGCCTTTTTCGACAGGCTGCAGGCCGGCAATGGCCTCCAGCAGCTCCTTCTGGCCGCAGCCGGATATGCCGGCTATGCCGAGGATCTCGCCGGAATTGGCGGTGAAGCTTACGTCGTCGAGCTTTACGACACCGTCGATGCTGCGCACGGTGAGGTTTTTTACCTCAATACGCGGCTTCGGGTCGACCGGCTCGGGACGGTCGATATTGAGCGTGACCGCATGCCCGACCATCATATTGGTCATCTCCTGAGCATTCGTGCTCCTGGTCGGCATGTCGCCGATGAACTGGCCGTGGCGGAGAATTGCGACGCGGTCGGAAAGCTCCTCGACCTCGTGCATCTTATGGGTGATTATAACAACGGCCTTGCCGTCGTCGCGCATGTTGCGCAGGACCGCGAAGAGCTTGTCCGTCTCCTGCGGCGTCAGAACCGCGGTGGGCTCATCGAGGATAAGTATATCCGCGCCGCGGTAGAGGACCTTTATTATCTCGACAGTCTGCTTCTGCGAGACGGACATGTCGTATATCTTCTGGTTGGGGTCGACCTCAAAGCCGTAGGCATTGCATATTCCGCGCACGCGCTCGGCGACCTTTTCAAGGTTGAGCCGTCCCGGCTCATTGAGGCCAAGGACAATATTCTCGGCGGCGGTGAGCACGTCGACAAGCTTGAAGTGCTGGTGGATCATGCCGATACCGAGTTCAAACGCGTCCTTCGGTGAGCGGATGACGACAGGCTTTCCGTCGACGCTGATCTCGCCCTCGTCGGGGAAGTATATGCCGGAGAGCATATTCATCAGGGTGGTCTTGCCGCTGCCGTTCTCGCCGAGCAGAGCGAGTATCTCTCCCCTGTAAATATCAAGCCAGACCCTGTCGTTGGCGACGACGGGGCCGAAGGTCTTAGTTATATTGCGCATTTTGACTGCTGCAATTTTATTGTCCAACACGGTCACTCCCTGTAAGTAAAAATAGGGCAATACCACATAATTCGGCAGGATCAGGCGCTGAGAAAATCCGTGTTCCGACTGCGGCGCTCTCCGCCGGATTACCCGGCGCATCTCAGTGAAAGCGGCAAAGACAGAGCACAAATTGTCCGGCAGACGCCAAAGGCGAATTATGCGGTGCTGTCATTGTATAAAGCCAACGCCGCATAAGAAAGCACACGGGTATTCATGTGTTTTCTTATGCGGTGATTGCAAGGGGCAGCGCAATTAAGTTGTCATTGCGCTGCCCCTTGCGGCAGTAACAGTTTTCGCAGCAGGAAGCCCATACGGGCTTCCCGGCATTAGTTCAATTAGAATGCGGTATCAAGAAGAGTGATGCCGTCGATCTTGAGATCGAAGTAAGGAGCGGAACGGAACTTGGACTCCTGGAATACTCCGTTTTCGACGACCTCGGTGTCACCGGTGTAAGCGGCGTCGGTATCAACGTCAGCCATGTAGGAAGTGACGTGACCGTCGGCGTCGACCTTGATGTTGTCGTTGAGGTTGTCGCCGGAAACGGTGAAGGTGGCGGTGTCGAATACGTTGAGATCACCGGACTCGAGCTTTGCCTTGGCATCGGCAATTGCATCGGCAGTGCCGGCTGCGGCGGCCTTCTCGTTGACATCGGTCAGCAGGACGGACTCGGTAGCGAGGGTGCCGGTCCAGTCGGTGTCAACAGCCTCACCGGCGAGGACTGCGTTGATAACATACTCGTAGTAGGGAGCCCAGTTGATGCGGGAGGATACGATGAAGGTGTTGGGGCAGGCAGCCTCGGTAGAGCCGTTGTAGGAGACGTTGGGAACACCGGCGGTCTCGCATGCGGTGGGAGCGCCCATGGAGTCGGCGTGCTGGCTGATGAGCTTGCAGCCGTTGGCAATGAGCTTGTTGGCGGCTTCCTTCTCTACGGTCTCATCGTACCAGGAGCCGGTGAAGGTTACTTCCATGGTAGCGGTGGGGCAGACGGAGCGTGCGCCGAGGAAGAAGGAGGTGTAACCGGAAACGACTTCCGCGTAGGTGTACGCGCCGACGTAACCGATCTTGGCCTCGTCAGCGGTGAACTGACCGGCTTCGATCATCTCATTGAGCTTGAGACCGGCAGCAACACCGGCGAGGTAACGGCCTTCGTAGATGGAAGCGAATGCGTTGTGGAAGTTGTCAAGGCCTTCGGTGTGAGCCTTGGTGCCGGTGGCGTGGCAGAACTGGACTTCGGGGAATTCCTTGGCAGCCTGGATCATGTAGTCCTCATGGCCGAAGGAGTCGGCGAAGATGACGGTGCAGCCGGCATCGGCCAGCTCGCAGGCGGCGTCATAGCACTCCTGGCCTTCGGGAATATTGGTACGGAAGATGAACTGCTCTTCGCTGAAGCCGAGGTTCGCGCAGGCTTCCTTTGCAGCGTTCATGAAGTTGAGGTCATAAGTGGAGTTCTCATCATGCAGGAAAATAAAGCCGACCTTCATGGCGGGAGCATCGGCAGCAGGGGCGTCGGCAGCGGGAGCATCAGCGGCGGGAGCCTCAGTGGCGGCAGGGGCAGCAGACTCGCCGCAGGCGCACAGTGCGAATACCATGCACAGAGCCATGAGCAGAGCAACAATCTTCTTCATTTGTTCAGTCTCCTCAAAAATTATAATTTTTTTATCTCAAACCGCGCTGCGGTAAGGATACAAAAAAAGCATTGGCCGCATAAAACGCTACCAATGCAAACGCACAGTTGCCCACTGCGATTCAGTGAGCAAGGGTGTAACATCGATAGTCCGGTCATTTACGGCGTCCGGGTAGAAACTTCAAATCCATATCATTTGCTATATATCGAAGAGCTATTTAATTCACGCTTTTAGCCTAACAGTTGGCCACCGAAAAGTCAAGTATAGTTTTTATACGATTTTGACATTTTACGGCCGCGCATTTTGTCGAAGCTGCACAAGGAGCGCCGGCAGCTTTACAATGCCGTCCGGCGCTCCGCACACATTAATTATGTATCAGCAGAAGCTGAGCCCGTAATCATCCATCGCGGCTATGCGCGCGAGTGACTCAACTCTCATGCCCTGGGCGCGGAGGCTGTCGCCGCCGCCCTGAAAAACCTTTTCAACCGCGATGCCGGCGCCGACAACGGTGCCGCCGGCCTTTTCCACCAGTGCTTTCAGTCCGACGAGCGCGGCGCCGGTCGCGAGGAAATCGTCTACGATCAGCACGCGGTCCCCGGCCGAGAGATATTCCTTCGAGACGACGACGGTGTTCGTATTGCCGTGGGTGAAAGACTCGACTTCGACCGAATAGAGATCGTCGGAGATGTTTTTCGACTTGCTCTTCTTGGCAAAAACAAGCGGACAGCCGAAAACCAGGCCCGTCATGGAGGCTATCGCGATACCGGAGGCCTCGATGGTCAGTATCTTGTTTATATTCTCGCCCGCGTAGAGCCGTTTAAGCTCCTGCGCCATCTCATACAAAAGCTGAGGGTCTATCTGATGATTAAGAAAGCTGTCAACCTTGAGAATGCCGCCGGGCAGCACCTTTCCGTCGGCCAGTATGCGCTGTTCCAAAAGTTTCATGTCCCGCTCCCCTGTCTTTTTTTGAAATATGACGTGATTCTATATCAAATATTGTTCCTTGGCAAGGATTTTATTCAGATTGACACGTGTGCGGTCGAGGAAGTATAATATAATGAATACTCTGTTTTGGAGGCAGGAATGGACAGCAGGCAAAGAAAAACAGTCCTGGCCATCGCGCTTGTCATGGCGGCCGCGGTTATTGCCGCCATGCTCATATTAATACCCGGTAAGGGCGGCGCTTCTCCGGAGTCCCCGCCGCGGCCGTCATCCGTGTCCGATGCCGTCCAGACACCGGCTCCGGCGCAGACGCAGCAAAAAGCACAGATAATAATAAACGAGCTTATGGAAAAGAACCGTGCCGTCGTCGCCGACGGGGACGGGGACTTCTCAGACTGGATAGAACTGCGCAACATTTCCGACAAAAGTGTCAGCCTGAAGGGCTGGCGTATATCCGACGAATCCGGCTCGGCCGGCTGGGCCTTTCCTGACGTGCAGCTTGACGCAGGAGCTTACCTGCTGGTATTTGCCTCCGGCAAGGACCGGACAGGCCCCGAGCTGCACACAGATTTTTCCCTCTCCGGAGATGAAACGGCGTATCTTCTCAGTCCCTCAGGCAGCGTCGCCGATCAGGCCGCCTGCGGCGGATGTGACGCCGACGTGTCTATGGCGCTCGGCGCGGACGGGCTCCGGACGCAGAGCCTTTACCCCACCCCCGCTTATGAAAACAGCGCTGACGGCTATGCGCGCTTTCAGGAGACTCTGAAGCCCGCCGGGCCTCTGGTCATAAACGAGACAATGGTCGCCAACTCAGCCTGCTTCAACGCCGGGTCCGCCGGCTACTGCGACTGGATCGAGATAAAAAACATCTCCGGCGCCGTCGTCGATCTTTCGGATTATTACATCTCCGACAGTCTTAAGGACCTGCAGAAGTGTCCGCTGTCAGGCGCAGCGCTCGCTCCCGGGCAGACGCTGCTCTTACTGTGCAGCGACGAAGAAACCGGATTTGCCGGCGGCTACATATATGTTCCGTTCTCGCTCGATTCCGGCTGCGAGCAGTTGTATCTCAGCGACAGCAGCGGGAATATACTCGACTGCGCAAGTCTGCGGGACATCCCTTATGAATGCAGCTACGGCCGCATGGACGGGCAGAACGGCTGGTTCTATTTTGCAAAACCCAGTCCCGGCGCGGACAACTCCGGCGGAAAAAGACGCGTGGCGGCAAAGCCCGTTAATCTGACTCCCGACGGCGTATTTGACGGAGTGGACGGCGTGAGCGTCGAACTCTCCGGCTGCGGCACCGTGCGCTACACTCTCGACGGCACCGCTCCGACCGTGAGCAGCCCTGAATACACCGGACCGTTTACGGTATACACCACCTCGGTCGTCAAGGCCGCGTGCTTTGACGACGACGCCCTGCCCAGCAGGACGCTCGCCCTGAGCTATATCATCAACGAGGACCACACTCTCCCGGTCGTAAGTCTGACCTCCGAAGATCCGACAGCCTTTTCCCAGATGTACAACGGCCCTGCCAAAGGCGTCGAGCTGCCGGCAAACATAGCGCTCTACCGCAGCGGCGATACCTTCTCGGCAGGCTGCGGCGTCTCGCTCAACGGTGAGACCAGCCTTATAATGAGCAAAAAAAACATGTCCCTGCGTTTTCGCGGCACTTACGGCAACGCAACGCTGAAGCATGATATCTTCGGCGGCGGTGTGACGGAGTTTACGAATCTGCTGCTGCGTGCCGGCCAGGATCAGGAGCAGGCGATCGTGCGCAACGAGCTGAGCCAGAGCCTCTGCGGTATGGCCGGGGCCGACATTGTAAACCAGCGCAGCATATTCTGCGTGCTGTATATAAACGGAGAGTATTCCGGAATATACACGCTGAAGGAAAAATCCAACAAGTACCTCTATGCCTCCCTCGCCGGAGTCGATCCTGACAGCGTCGAGGTTATCGAGGCCCCCGCCGCCTACGGTTCGGAGCTCTATGAGCAGGTTATAGGCTATGCCTACATGAACGACATGAGTCTCGACGAAAACTACAGGCACATCTGTGAGCAGATCGATATTGACAGTCTCATAGACTGGCTGATTATGGAGGGCTTCTGCGCCAACACCGACGTGACCAGCGGCAACCTCCGCTACTGCCGCTCTAGCGAGGCCGACGGCAAGTGGCACTTTATGTTCTACGATCTCGACGCGACCTTCAACACCGTCGGCAGCATGTACTATAACCTGATGAGCGAATACGCCGAGCAGCATGTGCAGGTGTCCTCGCTGGTCAGGGCCCTGATGAAAAACGCGGAGTTCAGGGACCGCTTCCTGACACGCGCCGCCGGGCTGCTGCGCAGTACGCTGACGAACGAGACCGTGATGGCCGAGCTCGAGCGTATGGCCGGCGAGATAGCCCCAGAGGTCGCGCGAGACCATGAGCGCTACGGCAGGTCCGTCGAGGAATGGAAATGGAACCTCGAATACATCCGTGAACTGGTCGAGGACGGCAACTGGCGTCAGTGCAACATTGACGCGATCTGCGATGTGTTTGAGCTGAGCGCCGGGGAGCGCGAGGCATACTTTGGAGATATAGACGGCAGATGAACAACACCAAGCTCACTTTCAAGCGCAGCGAGAAGAAATACCTTCTGTCCGCCGCGCAGTATGAGACACTCCGGGCAGAGCTCTCCGCCCGGCTTGTCCCGGACGAGTATTTCCTCAGCACCGTGTGCAGCGTGTATTACGACAGCGCTGACTTCGAGCTGATCCGCCGCTCGATAGACAGCCCGGTATATAAGGAAAAGCTGCGCCTGAGAAGCTACGGCGTTCCCGGGCCGGACAGCCCCGTCTTCATCGAGCTTAAGAAAAAATACAGGGGCACCGTTTATAAACGCCGTGTACAGGCGACCGAGTCCGTGGCCATGGACTGGCTCGGCGGACGTTCTCCGGCCCCGGAGGACAGTCAGATCTGCCGCGAGATAGACTGGTTCATGCACACACACAACCCCAGCCCCAGGATATTCATCGCCTCCGACCGCGAGGCTTACTTCGATCCGGACGCCCCGGAGCTTCGTTTTACCTTTGACCGGGACATACGCTGGCGCGACACCGGGCTTCTGCTCAGCTCCGGCAGCCACGGCACGCCTCTGCTCGACGGCGGGCAGGTCCTGATGGAAATCAAGCTCCCTGACGCAGCGCCGCTTTGGCTGGCGGACATGCTTAGCCGGCTCGCACTGTTCCCCTCCGGCTTCTCCAAATACGGCAACTGCTATAAGGCGGGGCTGATAGAAAAATATTTTGATGGAGTGATAACAATTGCTTAACAGCGTGATTTCAGAAAGCATTACACTGGAAAGCTTTCTCATATGTGTATTCGCGGCCCTCGTACTGGGACTGCTCACCGCCCTGGTATTCACCGCCCACGGCCACCACACCGGCTCGCTGACTCTGTCTCTGGCCATGCTGCCGCCGGTCGTGGCGCTGATAATCATGCTGGTCAACGGCAATATCGGCGCAGGCCTCGCCGTCGCAGGCACCTTCGCGCTGGTGCGCTTCCGCAGCGTTCCCGGCAGCGCGAAGGAGATAACCGGCCTGTTTTTCGCGGTGTCCCTCGGTCTTGCCTGCGGTATGGGCTATGTTGCGGTGGCCGGCATATTCTTCGTTATAATTGCGCTGTTCCTTATACTGCTGGAGCGTCTCCGCTTCGGTCAGGACAACCCCGGCCAGAGACAGCTCAAAATCACCATTCCCGAAAATCTTGACTATGACGGACTTTTCGATGACCTGCTCGACGAGTACGCCATTGAATACGAGCTGATCCGCGTGCGCACGACGAATATGGGTACGCTCTATGAGCTGACCTACAATATACGCCTGCGCGGCAGGACCATCAGCAAGGAATTCATTGATCAGCTTCGCTGCCGCAACGGCAATCTGACCGTGAGCTGCGGACGCGAGACCGAGCGCGACATGATGTGACCTCCGGCAGATAAACGCCTGATACGGTATAAACGGATGATCCCCCGGGCATAGCCCGGGGGATCATCCGTTTATACACCGTTTTCACCATTTCCGTATAAACAGCGCGTGTATAATATTCATAATTTCGGGAAAATATCAAGCTCATCCTGGCACGCCGTTTCTGTACGCGGACGTTTGCAGGCCTTCCGTGCGGATACATAAGCCCCTGGATCCCATGGGCTCCGGCATTTTTCCGCAGATTTACACAAAGCATCGCTCCCGGGAGCAGACAGTAACGTCAAATTCACTAAAGATGAATATATATTCAAGAATGTGCTTGACTTTTGCGTGAGCGGATGTATAATCGGTGCATAAACATTCAAGGAGGCACTCGGTACCATGGATAAGAACAGCATCAAAAAGGTAGTCCTCGCCTATTCGGGCGGTCTTGACACCTCTATTATAATTCCCTGGCTCAAAGAAAACTACAACAACTGTGAAGTCATCGCCGTGTCCGGCAACGTCGGTCAGGCCGACGAGCTCGAAGGGCTGGAGGAAAAAGCCATAAAGACCGGAGCCTCCAAGCTGTACGTACTCGATCTTACCGACGAGTATGTCGACGAGTACATAATACCGACGATGAAAGCCGGCGCGGTCTACGAGGAGTATCTGCTCGGCACGAGCCATGCGAGGCCATGTATAGCAAAGCATCTGGTAGAGGTCGCGAAAAAAGAAGGCGCAGACGCCATTGTCCACGGCTGCACCGGCAAGGGCAACGACCAGGTCCGCTTCGAGCTTGCGATAAAGCACTTTGCCCCCGACATGCCGATAATCGCGCCGTGGCGTGAGTGGAGCATCAAGTCCCGCGATGAGGAAATCGACTACGCCGAGGCGCACAACATACCCCTGAAGATCAACCGCGAGACCAACTACTCCAAGGACAAGAACCTCTGGCACCTGAGCCACGAGGGACTCGACCTCGAGGACACGGGCAACGAACCGACCTATGAGAAGAAGGGCTTTCTGGAGATGGGCGTCTCCCCGATAGACGCTCCCGACAAGCCGACATACATTACTCTGGAGTTTGACAAGGGCGTACCCGTAGCGCTCGACGGCGAGAAGATGAGCGCGAAGGACATCATCCTGAAGCTCAACGAGCTCGGCGGAGCAAACGGCATAGGCATAATCGACATCGTCGAGAACCGTCTTATCGGCATGAAGTGCCGCGGCGTTTACGAGACCCCGGGCGGCACGATACTCTACAAGGCCCACAGCGTGCTGGAGAGCGTATGTCTGGACAAAATGACCCTGCACGAAAAGCAGAAGCTCTCGATCACCTTTGCCGAGCTCGTATACAACGGCCAGTGGTTCACCCCGCTGCGCGAGGCGCTCAGCGCCTTTGTCGACAAGACGCAGGAGAAGGTCTCCGGCACCGTGAAGCTGAAGCTCTACAAGGGCAACATGATAAACGCCGGCGTATGGAGTCCCAATTCCCTCTACTCCGAGGAGATCGCGACCTTCGGCGAGAGCGACTACGATCAGGCGCAGGCGAAGGGCTTTATCGACCTCTACGGTCTTCCCATCAAGGTCCAGGCCATGGTCGACGCGAAGAACGCAAAGCAAAACTAATTATAGGTTAAGGAACGATCACTATGGCAAAGCTATGGGCCGGCAGGACTGACGGAACAACAGACAAGCTGGCGGACGATTTCAACTCCTCCATACATTTTGACAGCCGCATGTACCGTCAGGACATTGCGGGCAGCATGGCCCACGCATCCATGCTCGGCGCAAAGGGCATCATATCGCAGGACGAGGCGATGAAGCTGATAGACGGCCTGCAGGATATACTCGACGATCTGGAGAGCGGAGCGCTTAAGACAGACGACGGCTGCGAGGACATACACATGTTTGTCGAGCAGGTGCTGACCGAACGCATCGGCGAGACCGGCAAGAAGCTGCACACCGCCAGAAGCCGGAACGATCAGGTCGCGCTCGACCTGAGAATGTATCTCAGGGACGAGATCGACGAGATATACACACTGACCGAGGATCTTATCCTTGACGTCACGGATAAGGCTGAGGAGTACAAAACGGCGATCATGCCCGGTTACACTCACCTTCAGAGAGCCCAGCCCATCAGCTTCGGCCATCAGCTCATGGCCTATTCCATGATGCTGCTCAGAGATCTTGACAGGCTTTCCGACTGCCGCGGACGCACCAACGTCTCCCCTATCGGCAGCTGCGCTCTGGCCGGGACGACCTACGACACCGACAGATTCATGGAGGCAAAAGACCTCGGCTTCGACGGGGTATGCCTCAACAGCATAGACGGCGTATCCGACCGCGACTTCTGTGTTGAGCTGCTGGGCGCGCTGAGCATACTGATGATGCACCTGAGCCGCTTCTCGGAGGAGATCATTCTCTGGAGCAGCTGGGAGTTCAAGTTCGTCGAACTGTCCGACAGCTTCACGACCGGCTCCTCGATAATGCCGCAGAAGAAAAATCCGGACATGGCGGAGCTGGTGAGAGGCAAGACAGGCAGAGTATACGGCGATCTGATCGCCACGCTCACGATGCTCAAGGGCCTGCCGCTTGCATACAACAAGGATATGCAGGAGGATAAGGAGAGCGTGTTCGACGCCTGCGACACCGTGAAGATGTGCCTGAAGGTCTTTGCCGGGATGATCTCCACGATGAAAGCCAACACCGCCAACATGCTTAAAGCCGCGCAGGCCGGCTTCATAAACGCGACCGATCTCGCGGACTACCTGGTCGGCAAGGGACTGCCGTTCCGAAACGCATATAAGATATCCGGGCAGCTCGTCGCCGGGTGTATAAAGAAAAACACCGTGCTCGAAAAGCTGCCGCTTGAAGAATACAAAGCGTACTCGGAGCTGTTTGACAGCGACGTGTACGACAGTATAGATCTGGCGCACTGCGTCGAAAGGCGCAGGAGTACGGGAGGGAGCTCCTTTGCTTCCGTAAGCGCCCAGATAGAGTACGTCAGGGGAAAAATAAGGGTTTAATAAAAAAGGAGAATACACATGAAAAAGAAAATCGCGTTGATACTCAGCATTATCATGATCGTCTGCCTCTTCACCGGCTGCGGCAGCAAGGGCACTACTTTAAAGAGCGTGGAAAAGGCCGGTAAACTGGTCATCGCAACGAGTCCGGACTTTCCGCCTTTCGAGTCGCTCAATGCCGACGGCAGCGTTGAGGGCATCGAGATAGACGTACTGCAGATTATCTGCGACAAGCTCGGCGTCGAGCTGCAGATCGAGCAGATGGACTTCGATTCCGTGCTCCCCGGCATACAGGCCGGCAAGTTCGACATGGGAGTCTCAGGCATTTCGGTCACTGAGAAGCGGCAGAAGAACGTACTGTTCACCGAGCCCTACTGCCTCGCCGCGCAGGCCATAGTCGTCACCGAGGGCAGCCCGATCACCTGCAAGGCCGACCTCGACGGCAAGAGCGTGTCCGTCCAGACCGGCACCACCGCCGAGAGCTTCTGCATGGACAACGGCTACACCGTCAGCTCCTTCTCCGCCAACTCCGACGCCGAAGCGGCGCTGACCACCGGCAAGGTAGACGCATGGGTCATCGACGATCTGACCGCGGCCGACATGGTCAAGGCATACAACGCACAGGGCGGAGACAAGCTGGTAATCCTCGACGAGGCCATGACCAGCGAGCCCTACGCCTTTGCGCTGGCTTTCGGCAGCGAGGATCTGGTTAAGGAGATAAACGGTATTCTGGAGTCTCTGACCGCAGACGGAACCATCAAGGCCATCTTCGAGAAGTATGACGCGCCCTACACCGCACCTGAGGCCTGAGCAGAAGAAGGATACAGAACATGATTACGGGATAAGCCTGTAAAAAACAGGCTTATCCCTATTTGGGACTTTGATTCTCTCCCGGAAAGGAGATCCCCCTTGACAGACTGGTTAAACAAACTCAGCGAGACCTTCATAGAGACCGGATACTACAATCTGATGCTGGAAGGTTTCAAAAACACTATTATAATAACCCTCGGCGCGTTGTGCATCGGCGTCGTAATAGGCACGCTGATAGCGCTCGTCAAGTACTTCGCCGAGGATGTGCCGGCGCTCAGACCCCTCGCCGCCGTCTGTGACTTCTATGTCACGGCTGTGCGCGGCATTCCTGTCGTCGTGCTGCTGCTGATATTCTACTTCATAATAATGTCCTCCGCCGGCGGCATAAGCGTCGCGGTGCTGACCTTCGGCATCAACTCCGGCGCGTACATGGCGGAGCTCATACGCAGCGGCATAAACGCCGTGGACCGGGGGCAGATGGAGGCAGGACGCAGTCTCGGCATGTCCAAGCTCAGGACCACGCAGAAGGTCATCATGCCGCAGGCGCTCAGAAATATCCTCCCCGCCATCGGCAACGAGCTTATCGCGCTGCTGAAGGAGACGGCCGTTGCGGGCTATGTCGCGGTCGTCGATCTGACGCGCGCGGGCAACCTCGTGCGCAACAACACCTACGATGCGGTCAACCCCCTGCTGACCATAGCGCTGACCTACCTGATACTTGTCATACTGCTTTCGCGCCTGCTCCGCAGCTTTGAGCGCAGGCTCTCGCGCTACGACAAGCGTTGAAAGCATATGCTGCACGCTTGAAAAAGCGCGGCGCGGTGGTATTATGAAACAAAACGGAAACTAAGGACGGATACATATATGAGTACACTCAAAGGCAAAAGTTTTCTGAAGCTTCTCGATTACAGCCCCGAGGAGATAGACGCTCTGCTCGATCTCGCAGCCAGGCTCAAGGCCGAAAAACACGCGCATATCCCTCACAGGATGCACGAGGGCAAGAACGTCGCCCTGATATTTGAAAAGACAAGTACCCGTACAAGATGCAGCTTTGAGGTCGCGGCGGCTGATCTCGGCATGCATCCGGTGTATCTCGATCCCAAGTCCTCGCAGATCGGCAGGAAGGAGAGCATCGCCGACACCGCGCGCGTGCTCGGCAGGATGTTCGACGGCATAGAGTACCGCGGCTACGGGCAGGAGCGCGTCGAGGCGCTGGCGAAATATTCGGGCGTTCCTGTATGGAACGGACTCACCAACGAATTTCACCCGACGCAGATACTCGCCGACTTTCTCACGATAAAGGAACACTTCGGGCATCTCAAGGGGATAAAGCTCGTATACATGGGCGATGCGCGCTACAACATGGGCAACTCTCTTATGGTCGGCTGCGCGAAGATGGGCATGCACTTCGTCGCCTGCGCGCCCGAGGGATATTTCCCCGCGCCGGAACTCATCGCGCAGTGCAAGTCGATAGCCGCAGAAACCGGCGCGCTGCTCGAATTTGACTCCGACCCCATGAACGCGACAAAGCAGGCCGACGTCATATATACCGACGTATGGGTCTCGATGGGCGAACCGGACGAGGTCTGGGCCGAAAGGATAGAAAAGCTCATGCCCTATCAGGTCAACGAAAAGCTCATGGCAAACGCCGGTGAGCAGTGCCGCTTCATGCACTGTCTGCCAGCCTTCCATGATCTGGAGACCGAGACCGGCGTGGAAATACAGAAGAAATTCGGCATCGACTGCATGGAGGTCACCGACGCGGTGTTCGAGGGTCCGCAGTCGATAGTTTTTGACGAGGCGGAAAACAGGATGCACACGATAAAGGCCGTCATGGCGGCGACCCTTTGACAAGAAGAGGAACGATGGAAAAGGCTTATTTGGTACTGGGCAGCGGCGAGGTATACGAGGGGCAGCGTATAGGCGCTGCCGGCAGCAGCATCGGCGAGTTGGTGTTCACGACCGGCATGGTCGGCTATCTCGAAACACTGACCGACCCGAGCTATGCCGGACAGATAATCATGCAGACCTTCCCGCTCATAGGCAACTACGGCGTCATACCCGGTGATTTTGAAGGCAAACCGGTCGCGAAGGGCTACGTCGTGCGAGAGCTGTGCGGCACGCCTTCGAACTTCCGCAGCGAATACGAGCTGGACAGATTTCTCAGGGAGGCCGGCATACCCGGAATCTGCGGCGTAGACACCCGCGAGATAACGCGGCTCATCCGTGAGCACGGCGTCGTCAACGCGATGATATGCGACGAGCCGCCGAAGGATCTCGGCGGGATAAACTCCTTCGCCGTCACCGGCGTCGTGTCTGAGGTGAGCTGCAGGGACAAATACGTATGCCCCGCCGAGGGAGAAAAGAAGTATTCCGTCGCGCTGATAGACTACGGCGCAAAGAAAAACATCATCCGCTGTCTCAACAGGCGCGGCTGCGAGGTCACGGTATATCCCTGCGGCACAGCGGCGGAGGAGATACTCGCCGCCGATCCGGACGGCATCATGCTCTCAAACGGGCCGGGCGACCCGGCAGAGAACACCCATTGCATCGAGCAGATAAAAAAACTCATCGGCAAAAAGCCGCTGTTCGGCATTTGCCTCGGCCACCAGCTTACCGCGCTCGCCATGGGCGGAGAGACGGTCAAGCTCAAATACGGGCACCGCGGCGGCAATCAGCCGGTACGGCAGTGCGGCGGCAGCCGGACATATATCACCAGCCAGAACCACGGCTATGCCGTGGTCGGCTGCAGTCTGAAGGGCGTGGGCAAAGAGATCTTCGTCAACGCCAACGACGGCAGCTGCGAGGGCATGGATTACCCCGGCATGAACTGCTTTACCGTGCAGTTCCACCCCGAGGCCTGTTCCGGCCCCAGAGATACGGAATTTCTCTTTGACCGCTTCACGGCCATGATGGGAGGGGATCAGGATGCCTAAGGACAAGAGCATACACAAGGTGCTGGTCATCGGCTCCGGCCCCATCGTCATCGGTCAGGCGGCCGAATTTGACTATGCGGGCGCACAGGCCTGCCGTGTTCTGCGGCAGGAGGGCATAAACGTCGTGCTCGTCAACTCCAACCCCGCGACGATAATGACCGACAAGCACCTCGCGGACGAGATATATCTCGAGCCTCTGACCGCGGAGACCGTCGCGCGCATCATTGAGAAGGAGCGGCCCGACAGTCTGCTCGCCGGACTCGGCGGACAGACCGGACTGACAATAGCCATGCAGCTCAGCCGCGACGGGACGCTCGACCGCTACGGCGTGCGTCTGCTCGGCACCGGCATCGACGCCATAGACAGGGCCGAGGACCGCGAGCTGTTCCGCGAGACGCTGCAGAAAATGGGACAGCCGCTGATACCCTCGGACACGGCGGAGGATCTGGACACCGCGCTGAAGATAGCCGGGGAGATCGGGTATCCGGTCATCGTGCGTCCCGCCTTCACACTCGGCGGTACCGGCGGCGGAATCGCCGGGACGGAGGAAGAGCTGCGCGTAATCGCCAAAAGCGGCCTCGACATGTCTCCGATCTCACAGATACTCGTCGAAAAATGCATCTCCGGCTGGAAAGAGATAGAGTTTGAGACCATGCGCGACAGCGCGGGAAACGCCGTTGCCGTCTGCTCGATGGAAAACCTCGATCCCGTCGGAATACACACGGGAGACTCCATAGTCGTCGCCCCGGCGCTGACCCTCGCGGATAAGGAATACCAGATGCTGCGCTCGGCCTCGCTGGATATCATCTCCGAAATCGGCATCGTGGGCGGCTGCAACTGTCAGTTTGCGCTCAACCCGGACAGCTTTGAGTACGCGGTCATAGAGGTCAACCCCCGCGTATCGCGTTCCTCCGCGCTCGCTTCCAAGGCGACCGGCTACCCCATTGCGAAGATCAGCACGCGTATCGCGTTGGGCTACACGCTCGACGAGATCAAAAACGATATAACCGGCAAAACCTGCGCCTGCTTTGAACCGACGCTCGACTACGTCGTTGTCAAGCTGCCCAAGTGGCCGTTTGACAAGTTCGCCGGCTCGAGCCGTAAGCTCGGCACGCAGATGAAGGCGACCGGCGAGGTCATGGCGATAGCGCCCAGCTTCGAGATGGCGCTGATGAAGGCCGTGCGCGGAGCGGAGATATCTCTCGACACGCTCAACGCCGCGCCGCTCAGCGGCGCGCCGGTCCTCGAACGCCTGCAAGAGCAGAACGACCGCCGGATATTCACCGTGTTCGAGGCGATAAAGAAGGGCGTCAGCCTTGACGAGATACACAGGATAACCGGGATCGACCCATGGTTTCTGAACAGGATAAAGAATCTGGCCGATTATGAGGCCGCGCTTGCAGGCGGCATGACCGATGAGCTGTATATACGCGGCAAAAAGCTCGGCTACACCGATGCGGCGCTGAGCCGTCTAAGCGGAGCCGCAGCTCTGCCCGGCCTGGAGATGAGCTACAAGATGGTAGACACCTGCGGCGCCGAGTTCGACGCGCAGACACCGTACTTCTATTCCTGCTACGAGAAGGTCTGCGAGGCGCGCGGCTTCAGGCGCAGCGGAAAGCCGGTCGTCATGGTCCTCGGCTCCGGTCCGATACGTATCGGGCAGGGCATAGAGTTTGACTACAGCAGCGTGCACTGCGTGTGGACGCTGCGCGAGATGGGCTACGACGCGGTGATAGTCAACAACAACCCCGAGACGGTATCGACCGACTACGACACCGCAGACAGGCTCTACTTCGAGCCGCTTACCCCCGAGGACGTGGTGAACATCATCCGCGTCGAGAAGCCAATAGGCGTCGTCGTGGCCTTCGGCGGGCAGACCGCGATAAAGCTCACGCAGTTTCTCGACAAGGCCGGCATACGTATACTCGGCACCTCCGCCGACAGCATAGACATCGCCGAGGACCGCAGCCGCTTTGACGCGCTGCTCGAGTCCTTCGGCATAAGCCGTCCAAAGGGCATGGGCGTGGACACGCTGGAGGAAGCGCTCGACGCCGCCGAAACGCTCGGCTATCCCGTGCTGCTGCGCCCGTCCTACGTCATCGGCGGGCAGAACATGACCATAGCCCGCACGCCGGAGCAGACCGAGAGGTACATGAAGGCCATACTCTCCGGCGGCATTGACAATCCCGTGCTGGTCGACAAGTACATGCCGGGCACCGAGCTTGAGGTCGACGTTATCTCCGACGGCGAGAGCGTGCTGATCCCCGGCATCATGGAGCACATTGAGCGCGCCGGAGTGCACAGCGGCGACTCCATCGCCGTCTATCCGCCGTACAACCTCAGCGACAAGTTTCTCGACAAGATCTGCTCCTGCTCGCAGAAGCTGGCGCTCGCGCTGGGCACAAAGGGGCTGGTCAACATCCAGTACCTGATCTACCGCGACGAGCTCTATGTCATCGAGGTCAATCCCCGCGCCTCGCGCACCGTGCCGTATATCAGCAAGGTCACGAATGTGCCGATGGTCGACCTGGCCTCGAAGATCATGCTCGGCGCCAGGCTCAGTGAGCTCGGCTACGGCAGCGGCCTGCACCAGACGCCGCCATACTGCGCGGTCAAGGTCCCGGTGTTCTCGTTTGAAAAGCTCTCTGACGCCAACTCCATACTCGGCCCCGAGATGAAATCCACCGGCGAAGTGCTCGGCATAGGAAAAAATCTGGCAGAGGCCCTGTTCAAGGGCCTGACGGCGGCGGGCTTCCGCGTGCCGTCGCTGCACGGCGGGAAGCGCCCCGGCGTACTGCTGAGCGTTGAAACCAACGATTATCAGGAGATAATCTCCCTCGCGCGCCGCTTCTACGGGATGGGCATGAAGCTCTACGCGACCACCGGCACGGCCGCCGCGATCGCCGAGCTCGGCATAGAGGTCTGCTCCGTGCAGAACGCGACCGAGAGCGACGAACTCTACCGGCTGATGGAGAGCGGCGCGCTGTGCTACATCATCTACACCGGAGCGGTAAAGGACGCGACGATGGGCGATTACATATCCCTGCACCGCCGCGCGATGCAGCTGGGTATCCCCTGCCTCACGTCGCTCGACACCGCAAACGCCCTCGCGCAGATGATCGAGAGCCGCTACAGCCAGAGCAACACCGAGCTTGTGGACATCAACGCCATGCGCTCGTGGCGGAGACGGATAAGCTTCACAAAAATGCAGAGCTGCGGCAACGATTACATTTTCATCGAAAACTTCGACGGCGGCATAAGCTGCCCGGAGTCGCTGTGCATAAGCCTCTGCGAGCCGCATTACGGCATAGGCGGCGACGGCATTGTGCTCATTGAGAAATCCTGCATCGCCGACGTGAAGATGCGTTCCTTCAACCGCGACGGCAGCGAGGGCAAAATGGCCGGCAACAACATACGCTGTGTCGGCAAATACATGTACGACCACGGCTACATTCGCAGCGAGTACATATCGGTCGAGACCGGCAGCGGCGTGCACCGGCTGCGGCTGTTCGTGCGCGACGGCAAGGTCAGTTCGGTGCTTGTCGACATGGGCAGGGCCGAGCTCAGAGCCGCGGCAATTCCCGCTGTCTGCAGCAGTGAAAGGATGACAGACTACCCGCTGAACGTCGGCGGGAGGGAATACCGCGTCAGCTGTGTCTCCGTCGGCAACCCGCACTGCGTCGTATTCTGCGGCGCGATAGACGCGCTTGAGCTGGACAAGCTCGGCCCGATGTTCGAGTTCAATCCGGCGTTCCCGGAGCGGACAAACACGGAGTTTGTCCGCGTCGTGAACAGGAACACCCTGCGTATACGCGTCTGGGAACGCGGCAACGGAGAAACCCTCGCCTGCGGCACGGGAGCCTGTGCGGCAGTCATTGCCGCCTGCGAAAACGGCTACTGTGACAAGGGCAGCGACGTCACCGTGAGCCTGCTCGGCGGCGAGATGACCGTCAGCTACACCGACGAGCGCGTCACTCTCCTTGGCGACTCCACGGAGGTGTATCAGGGAAGCTTTGAATACTGAAAAGACCGCGCCGCTTTTTCCGTCGGGAAAGGAAGGCCCATAGCTGCGTCCCCCGCGGATGCGCACACGGCGGCGCGAAGCCGGTTTTTTTCACGCTCAGGCTTCTTATGTTCAGACTCGTTATGAATTTTAAAAGCTCAGCGGACCGGTCCGCTGAGCTTTTACGTTTCGTATGTTTTTATGATCTGCCAGGCTATATCGCGCCTTGGCAGGCGCTCATCCATGGCGCGCTTTTCAATATGGTGCTGGGCCTGCGCCTCGGTCATGCCGAGACGCTCTATCAGCAGCCATTTGGCGTGGTTGACCGTGCGCATCTCCCCGATCTTCTCGTCGATGGTCAGCTGCTTTTCCTCGATCATTCTGACGCGTTCACGCAGTGTGCAGAGCGTGCGTATGGTCTGCGACATCAGCTGGGACGAGCACGGCTTTGAAAGCACCAGCACGCCCGATTCCATCACCGCGGCATATACCTCGTCCTCGCTGTCCTTTCTGACAAGGAGCAGGACTCCGGAGCTTCCGGAGCTCGACGTGTCCACAGCCAGGCGCGTACCGAACTCGTCCGGAAGCGGGGCGTTGACAATTACAAGATCATAGGCGCGCTGCAGCAGCTCGCGTCTTGCCTCGCCGGCGCTCCTGACGTCAGCGACCGGCCAGAATTCCGAGGGCCGGAGCAGGCTCTTGACCGCTTCGGTGATGCCGGACGCCGCGCAGGCGATGAGCACGCTGTATGTTCGTTCGCGGAAAACCATACCGCTCCCTCCCTTTCATCCGGTCTTGCTCCGCATCAGCGGCCGCAGTAAAAATCCACGAGGGCCTTCGGCAGATGCCCGGCGACAAAAGCGCTCTCCGCCGCAAGGCGTCTTGCCTGATCGAGGCTTTCCGGCAGCCTTCTGAAGTCCCTGAGCAGCTCCGGCGGTGCGGAGAACAGGTCGAAGTCAGCGCACATGGGCAGTTCCAGGTCATTTTCTATACCGTACAGTCCCGCATATATCAGCAGGGCGAAAGCAAGATAGGGGTTTGCCGCAGGATCCGGCGAACGCAGTTCGGCGCGGCGGTATTCACCGGAGGCGGCGGGGATGCGTATAAGCTGTGAACGGTTCTCCGCCGACCAGGAAACATAGCACGGGGCCTTGTTTCCGCCGAGGCGCATATATGAGGCCTCACAGGGGTTTAGAAAGGCCGTTATGTCCGTGATCTTCTCCATTATTCCGGCGATGGCCTGCGGAAGGTAATCCTGCGCGTTCCGCGATTTGACAGAGAAATTGACGTGCATCCCGCTCCCCGGCGCATTCTGGATCGGCTTGGGCGTAAAATCGGCGCACAGCCCCGACCCGGCGGCCACTGCTGCGGCAACCGCCTTGAAGGTCTGCGCATTGTCGGCCGCGGTCATGGGGTCGGCGTAGCGGAAGTCGATTTCGTTCTGACCCGGCCCCTCCTCATGGTGGGAGGTCTCGGGGCGAATGCCCATTTTTTCGAGCGTAAGGCATATCTCACGGCGGATATTCTCGCCCTTGTCCCCGGGCGCAATGTCCATATAACCGGCACGGTCATGCGGAACTCCGGACGACTCGCCGTTCTCGTCACTTTTGAAGAGATAAAACTCCATCTCCGGTCCGAAGCTGAAGCTGAAGCCGCGCTCCGCCGCGGCTGCGACCGCGTCGGCAAGGATACGGCGGCTGTCGCAGGCGAAGGCCCGGCCGTCGGGGTGGTAAATGCGGCAGAACATGCGTACTACCCGGCCTGACTCCGGACGCCACGGCAGACCTGTAAGCGTACCGGCCTCCGGATGCAGCAACAGGTCCGAATGCACGCTCTGTCCGAAGCCGGTAATCGCCGAGCCGTCAATGGCGATACCCGTGTCGAAAGCCCGCTCCAGCTCCGAGGGCATTATTGCGACGTTCTTCTGCCGGCCCATCGGGTCGCAGAAGGCGAGCCGTATGAACTTCACGCCGTCCTCTTTCACATACTGTATTACTTCCTGAGCAGTATAGTTCATCATCCACCAACTTTCGAAACTTATATCCCGTATACACCGCCGGTACGCAAAAGCGCGGGGCCGGCCGTGTCTGCCTTTTACTCCGGCGCAGCATAAGCCGGGCAGCGCGTTTTTATTCAAAAAACACCGCGCGGCGGCTGTGTACGCTCTGTCCTTGGGCGGAATAATACTACAGTCACCCCCGCTTTGTCAATGAAACATCAGACCTTTTCCGGCAGCATTCACAAATTTTCTGAATCTTTTTGTTGACAATGCCCGTGCGGCGGTGTATAGTACAGCCAACGAAAGGGCAATGACGCCGCAGAGGGATAACTCTGCCCGTCATTGCCTTTTTGTTTTTTCAGGCGTTTGAATCGGGAGAAGTACGTCAGTGTCTCACTCACAGAGAGTGCGCGCCAGCTGAAAAGCGCACAGCGGAGCCTGTCCGAATAACACCCGGTGAGCCGCGAGGGGAAAGGGAGACCGAGTATCCGAGCCGTCCGCGTCCCGCGTCAGTGGACAGGGCCTTGACAGAGGTCCGGGAACGAGAAAAAAGATAGGTGGCACCGCGAGGTACAGCACTTGCCCTATCGTAATGCTGAACATGTTTACCCGAAATCATTTACTGGGAGGAAATGTTTATGTGTTCGATCATGGGCTTTTGCGGCAGCGGCGTCACCTTTTCGCTTTTTAAGGAGCATCTCGACAAAACCAAATCCAGAGGGCCGGACGACACCCGCATCGTCGATACCGGCTGCGGCCTGCTCGGCTTCCACCGGCTCGCAATTATGGGTCTGACCCCGGAGGGAATGCAGCCGTTTGAGCTGAACGGCAGCTACGTTGTCTGCAACGGCGAAATCTACTGCTTCAAAAAGCTCCGGGCCTGCCTCAGCGCCGCAGGCTACAGCTTCAAAAGCGACTCCGACTGCGAGATAATCCTGCCTCTGTATGAGAAATTCGGCACGGACATGTTCAGGATGCTCGACGCGGAATTTGCCATGATAATTTTTGACGCACAGAGAAAAAGCTTCGTTGCCGCGCGCGACCCCATCGGAATCCGTCCGCTCTACTACGGCTACACGGACGCCGGCGAGATCGTCTTTGCCAGCGAACCGAAAAACCTTATCGGCCTCGCCGGCAAGATCATGCCCTTCCCTCCCGGACACTATTACATCGACGGAAGCTTCGTCTGCTACGCCGACATGTCAAAGACAGACGAGGTCTGTCACGACGACCTGGAGACCGCCTGCGCCAAAATCCGCGACAAGCTCGTCGCCGGCATTGAAAAGCGCCTTGTGTCCGACGCGAAAGTCGGCTTTCTGCTCTCCGGCGGCCTTGATTCCTCGCTGGTATGCGCGGTCGCGGCGAGAAGGTGCCGCCGGCCGATAAAGACCTTTGCCATAGGCATGGAAACCGACGCGATCGACCTCAAATACGCAAAGCAGGTCGCCGATTATATCGGCAGCGAGCACTCCGAGGTAATCATCACGCGCGACGACGTGATAGCCGCGCTGGATCACCTGATATACATTCTCGGCACCTACGACATCACGACCATACGCGCAAGCATGGGCATGTATCTTTTGTGCAAGGCCATCCATGAGCGGACGGATATCCGGGTCCTGCTGACCGGAGAGATCTCCGACGAGCTTTTCGGATACAAGTACACCGACTTTGCCCCCTCCCCCGAGGAGTTTCAGGCGGAGGCGGCCAAGCGTATCCGCGAGCTGCATATGTACGACGTGCTGCGCGCCGACCGCTGCATATCCGCAAACTCCCTGGAGGCGCGCGTACCTTTCGGCGACCTCGATTTCGTTAAGTACGTTATGAGTCTTGACCCGGCGATGAAAATGAACGTCTACGGCAAGGGCAAGTACCTCCTGCGCCATGCCTTTGAGGGCGACTGGCTGCCGCACGACATTCTTTACCGAGAGAAGGCCGCTTTCTCCGACGCCGTCGGTCACTCTCTTGTCGACGATCTGAAGGAGTACGCAGCCTCCTGCTACACCGACGAGGAATATGAAGAAAAACGTATGAAGTATTCACATGCCCGCCCCTTCACAAAAGAGTCTCTGCTCTACAGGGAAATCTTTGAAAAGTACTATCCCGGGCAGAGCGGGATGGTAGCCGGCTTCTGGATGCCGAACAAGAGCTGGCCAGGCTGCGACGTGGACGACCCCTCCGCGCGCGTGCTGTCAAACTACGGCGCAAGCGGCGAATGATTATCCATGAATTTTTGTAATATATATAATTAGCATTTTCACCAAAAGCATGCATTGACTTTTATGCAACACGCGAGTATAATACAGAGCATCGCAAGGGTGCGAGACATGGACGTCTCGCGCCCTTTCTCTTTTTTCCAGAGATATTACTAATGGATGCCGCCTGTGCGTGTCCGGGATAGCGTGAAATCCAAAGGAGGAAAATTAAAATGAAAAGAAAGTCTTTGTTCAGCCTGCTGTTGGCTCTGTGTATGATGCTGAGTCTGGCCGCCTGCGGCGGCAGTTCGGATACGTCCAAGGCTGACTCTGCCTCCGGCGATACCGCCGCGGCGGGCGCATCTGACGAAAAGATAGTCATCGGCGTCATTTCGCCGAACACCGGCGCTCTGGCCGCGTACGGCAACGGCGTCGTGACAGGCGCCGATCTGGCCGTTGAACAGATCAACGCAGCGGGCGGCATCCTCGGCCGTCAGGTAGAGCTCATCAAGACCGACGACCAGAGCGACCCGACCGAATGTCTCAATGCTTTTAACTCTCTGGTAGCTCAGGGCGTGGGGATGATCGTC
Organism: Clostridiales bacterium; assembly: GCA_029010715.1. Taxonomy (GTDB): domain Bacteria; phylum Bacillota; class Clostridia; order Oscillospirales; family Oscillospiraceae; genus Limivicinus. The sequence continues at coordinate 31,015 of JAQXKZ010000022.1, read as the reverse complement.
GGCTCCGCTACCTCCGGCTGTACCTCGGCCATAACCGACGCGGCAAACGAGGAAGAGATCTGCCTGCTGAGCCCGACGGCCACGGCCGACTCCATAACCACCGAGGACGACTACGTGTTCCGCGCCTGCTACGCCGACAGCTTTCAGGGCGCTATCGCAGCGGCCTATGCAAAGCAGGCCGGCTTTGACAAGGTCGGCGTCGTTTACTGCGCCGCTGACGTTTACTCCAAGGGCCTGTACGACTCATTCAGCTCCGCCTGCGGAAAATACGGCATCGAGGTAGTTGACGCTCAGTCCACCGCGTCGCTCGACGTGCAGGACTACACAAACCAGTTTGCATCCATGGTCAAGGCCGGCGTCGATTTTGTGTACGCGCCCTTCTACTATGACGTTATCGGTCCCTACGTCGTACCTCAGGCCCGCGCTGCCGGTTACAGCGGAGTCATCATGGGCGCCGACGGATATGACACCACTCCCGACTATGTCGTTGACGGCGCGGATCTGAGCGCTTTCAACAAGGTCTACTGGACCAACCACTACGATCCCACCGACAGCTCCGAGAAGGTTTCTTCCTTCGTCAAGGCTTACGAGGACAAGTACGGCTCCGTCCCCAGCGCGTTTGCCGCTACCGCTTATGACTGCGTATACATGTACAAGGCCGCTATTGAAGCCGCAGGCTCCGCCAGCCCCGCCGCCGTGCGCGACGCGCTGGCCGACACCTCAACGGTATATGAGTGCGTGACCGGCACCTTCTCTCTCGACGAGAGCGGCACTCCCGTCAAGGGCGCTGCTATCATCGCCTTTGAGTCGGATGGCAGCAGCGTTACCTCGAAGCTGCTCGACGTTGTCAGCAAGCTTCCGGAATAAGCAGGTATACAAACCGGCGATAAAGCCGTAACGGCTTTATCGCCGGATACTGTGCTCAGAATCTCGTCCCGCTCTGCGCCCGGCTGCTTCCGGGCCGGAAGCGTTTTCCCCGTGCTGCGCGGCCCGGGAGAAAAGCCATGCGGAGTCTTTGCCAGCTTAGGGCAGGGACTCCCTGATACAAAGCCCGCAGTATAAAAGCTCAACAGCTTATTTTCAGGTTTTCCGGAGGGTGTTCCCCGTGAGTACATTTTTTCAAACATTGATAGTTGGTCTGCGTCTGGGAAGCATATACGCCCTGATCGCGCTTGGCTATACGATGGTATACGGCATCATAAGGCTTATAAACTTTGCCCATGGCGACTTTATCATGGTCGGCGGCTACACTATGATCTTCGTAGTACCCGCCGTTCTGGCTCTCGGCCTGCCGGCCTGGGCCGCCGTCGTGGCTGCGATAGCAGTCTGCGTGCTGGTCGGCATGGCGACAGAGCTTATCGCCTACCGCCCTGTCCGTAAAAAGGGCACGGCAATGACAGCGCTGATAACGGCAATAGCGATGAGTCTGTTTCTTGAAAATTTGGCGCAGGCTATTCCTGCCATTGGCCCGAACCCCAAGGTCGCGAGCCAGATCTTCTCCGCCGGCGGCATAAGTATTGGCCCGGTCACACTGGAGTATACTACCATAATCACGATAGTCATAAGCGCGGTAGTTATGATAGTCCTCTGGGAATTCACGCAGAAGACCCGGCTTGGCCGCGCCATGCGCTGCGTGTCGGAGGATAAAGCCGCCGCCACTCTGATGGGCATAAACGTCAACCGCACCATACTGCTGACCTTCGCCATAGGCTCCGGCCTCGCTGCGGTCGCGGCGCTGATGTACATGGCGCAGTATCCGAAGGTATACACAACGATGGGGTCGCTGCTCGGTCTGAAGGCTTTCGTGTCCGCCGTGCTCGGCGGCATCGGCATCATTCCCGGAGCGGTGCTCGGAGGTATAGTTATAGGACTGGTTGAATCCTTCACCACAAGCTACATTTCCTCCAGCATGGCCGATACCTTCGTATTCCTTATCCTCATCGTCGTACTGATAATCAAGCCCGCCGGTATACTCGGCAGAAACGCAGGTGAAAAGGTATGAAGAAAAGCAAAACCGCACGCGGCTATTTTTTGAACACCGCCGTCATAGTAGTGCTGTTTACCGCGTTCCAGTTCGTTACCGAGGCTCTCGGCAGCAGAAGCTCGTTTAAGCTCGTGCTTGCTCCCTGTCTCTGGCAGTGCTGCTATCTTATAATACTCGCCGCGTCGCTTAATATGGTACTTGGCTTCCTCGGGCAGCTCTCTCTCGGCCACTGCGGCTTCATGGCTGTCGGCGCGTATACCGCAGCGCTCATAAGCCTGGCCTGCGAGCGCGCCGGAGTGTTCGGGGACAAGCACGGCGCCGCCTTCGTGCTGGTGCTTTTCGGCTGCATCCTCGCCGCCGGACTGCTCGCGGCTGTCGTCGGACTGCTGCTCGGCATACCGGCACTGCGTCTGAAGGGCGATTACCTCGCGATAATAACCCTCGGGTTCGGCATGATAATCGTGAACATCATCAATAACCTCCCCTTCTGCGGTCAGGACGGCCTGGCGCTCGGTTCCGCCGCCGCCTCTCTGTACAAGAACGGTCTGGGTTTCGGCAGCAAGGGAAAAGTGGAGTACCTCTGGGCCGCGATCTCGGTTACTGTCATATGCCTGACGCTTATGTTCATGTTCGTGCGCTCAAAGTACGGGCGCGCCATCCGCGCCATCCGCGACGATGAGATCGCCGCCTCCGCTTCCGGTATCAACACCTCGTTTTACAAGGTGTTTACCTTCGCCTACTCCGCGTTTTTTGCCGGTATAGCGGGCGCGCTTTACGCCTGCGCCAATGCGACCCTTTCCACCGCATCCTTCGCCTTTACAAACGGCGGAATACTCAACTCCACCTTTGTCGTGGTCATGGTCGTTCTGGGCGGCATGGGCTCGATGACGGGTTCGATAGTCGCGGCGGTAATCATGTTCTTCGTCAACTACGAGATCAAAAACGGCGCATGGGTCTCCGCCCTGCCCGCGGCCGTCAGCGGAGTATTTGAGTATCCCATGCTCGTATACGCCCTGGTGCTCATCATCGTCATCATGTTCCGCCCGAAGGGCATATTCGGCAGCTATGAATTCTCCCTGCAGAACCTGATACCCGATATCAGGGCCGCGCACGCGGCAAGGGCGGCGGCCAAAGCCGAGCGAAAGGAGGCCGGGAGCCATGTCTGAAGCGGAAAGAATCCCCGTGCTGGAAACCAGAAAGCTCGGGATAAGCTTCGGCGGCCTGAAGGCCGTCAACGATTTCAACATAAAAATATACCAGGGCGAGCTAGTCGGTCTGATCGGGCCGAACGGTGCCGGCAAGACCACGGTCTTTAATCTGCTGACCGGCGTATATGTTCCGACCGAGGGTACGGTAATGCTCAACGGCGTGCCTCTCAACGGCAAAAAGACATATCAGTTCGTGCACGCCGGCGTCGCGCGCACTTTCCAGAACATAAGGCTGTTCAGGGACATGAGCGTCATAGACAACGTCAGGGCCGCCTTCACCAAGGATATAAAGTACAATTTCTTCGACGCCAGCTTCCGCACTCCCAGATTCTGGAATGAGGAAAAGAAAATAACCGAAAAGGCAATGGACCTGCTGAGGCTCTGCCGCCTTGACGACGTGGCGGAGGTTCCGGCCTCCGGACTTCCCTACGGCCGCCAGCGCAAGCTGGAGATCGCCCGCGCCCTCGCTACCGATATGAAGCTGCTGCTGCTCGACGAGCCCGCCGCCGGCATGAACCCGACAGAGACAGCCGAGCTGCTGGAGTGCATCAACACGATACGAGACCGCTTCGGCATCGCTATACTGCTCATTGAGCACGACATGTCGCTGGTCATGAACGTGTGCCAGCGCATACAGGTCATTGACTACGGCCAGACCATTGCCTCCGGACTGCCGGAGGAGATCGCAAAAAACCCGAAGGTCATCGCCGCATATCTCGGCGAATGAGGAGGGCGAGCCATGCTTGAAATAAAAGATCTGAACGTGTTTTACGGCGCGGTCCACGCGATAAAGGGCATCTCCCTGAGTGTCGGCGAGGGTGAGCTGGTCTCGCTGATCGGCGCAAACGGCGCCGGCAAGACCACGACCCTGCATGCGATATCCGGGCTGATCCCGGCCGTATCGGGCACGATCGAGCTCAACGGGACAAACCTGCAGAAGATATCTCCGGAGAAGATAATCTCTCTCGGTCTGTCGCATGTGCCGGAGGGGCGCCACGTCTTTGCGCGTATGACAGTCGAGGAAAACCTGCGCATGGGCGCATATATAATACGGGACTCCGCCAGAATCAGCGAAAACCTTGAAAAGGTCTACGGGCACTTTCCGCGTCTGAAGGAACGCCGACGCCAGCTGGCAGGAACCCTCTCCGGCGGCGAGCAGCAGATGCTCGCTACCGGGCGCGCACTGATGACCGACCCAAGAATAGTACTGATGGACGAGCCGTCAATGGGCTTGTCGCCGCTGCTGGTAAAGGAGATCTTCGCCATCATACAGCAGCTGCACGAGGCGGGTATAACCATACTGCTCGTCGAGCAGAACGCCAAGATGGCGCTGGCTGTCTCCGACCGCGCTTACGTGCTGGAGACCGGCCGGATATCCATGTCCGGCAAGGCCTCCGAGCTTGCCGAGGATGACCGCGTCCGTAAGGCATATCTGGGTGCGTAGCCCAACGGGAGTCGAAGCCCCACCGCATTTGGGCGGCTCTGTCGGGCGTAAATCCGCCCGGTAAAAACCTACGGGAGTCCGGCTCCCGTTGGACTAAGGTCACAGGAAGCTCACCCGAGTACGGCTCCCTGTTCCGGGGGTGAAAAATTAATTATGTGGCCGCATATATCACGCATGACACTGCGGCAGATTGGAGTTACAAATGGATAAATTTGTCATAACCGTCGCGCGTGAGACCGGCAGCGGCGGGCACAACATAACCCGAAAACTGTCCGAGGCGCTGAACGTGCCGTACTACGACCGCGATCTGCTGCGCAAGGCTTCGGAGGTCAGCGGAATAAACGAGAAGCTGTTCGGGCAGGCAGACGAGCGCATCGGCACCGTGGAAATGCTCAGCGCCGCGCAGAAGGTATACACCGGCGACATCCTGCCGCCGGACAGCGACGACTACATCTCCACGGCAAACCTCTTTGCCTTTCAGGCAAAGATCATCAAGGAGCTCGCCGCTCAGGAAAGCTGTATAATCCTCGGCCGCTGCGCGAATTATCTGCTCGCCGACAGGCCCGACGTGCTGCGTGTTTTCATACACGCGCCGCTGGAGAGCCGCACGGCCAGGGTCGCTTCATACTCACTGGCATGGTCCGCGCGCGAGGTGGCAAAGCATATACGCGTCGAGGACAAACGCCGCGCGGCGTACTACCATTACTATACCGGCGAGGAATGGCGCGACGCCGCGGGCTACGACCTGTGTCTCGATTCCGGCGCACTCGGCGAGGACGGCTGCGTCGAGCGCATAATGCAGGTGCTTCCGCTGTTCTCGGTAAAGAAATGAGCACAAATTCCGGGAGCCGGGCAGACTAAGTGCAGCCCGGCTCTCCTCAGCGGCGCATTTTCAGGCTTTTCGAAATTTGTCAGGCCTGTCTGAGGCTAAACGGCCAAACATATTCTTCGCCGGGGCAAAGCGGAAGGAATAATCCCCCGGCCTGTCACACTGCCCGGCGCCGGTTCTTTGACAGTCTGAACTGGGTGCCGCATTTTTGCGGCACCCAGTTCAGACATATTTGTCTTTATCCGCACTGTATCGGGAGACTGAGTTCCGCTGCCGCTCCGCCGTCGTTGAAGAAGCTTGCCTGCCCGCCGTGAGCGGTGACGATCTGCCGGACAAGGCGCAGCCCCAGAATATGGGGCGCATTGGGATCTGAGCCGCTGTCGGAGAGATTCCTCAAAACCGGTTCGGGGTAGCCTGCGCCGTTGTCCCGGACTTCCAGAACAAAGCGCCCGTCCACTATTCCGGCGCGAACCGTAATGCCGCAGCCCGACGGATTGTGCCGAACGCTGTTGTTCAGCAGGTTGTCGACGGCTCTTGTCAGCAATTCCGCATCCGCTTCCAGTATTGTCTGTCCCGCAGGCTCCGGAAGCAGCAGGTCAACGTTGTAATTTTCCTCCAGAGAATCGCAGAAATCCGCCACACACCGCCGCAGCATCGCCCCCATCCGGATCGGGCTTCGCCGCAGGGGCTGGGCGTTGTACTGCAGCTTGAAGGTCAGATTCAGGTCCTCAATAAGGGCCTTTATTTTTTTGCTCTGGCTGCAGATTGCGGCGGCCTTTTTCCGTGCTTCCGAGTCCGTCGGGAACTGCTGGGTAAGCTGCTCTCCGTAGCCCATAATCAGCGCCAGAGGGGTGCGGATATCATGGGAAACCCCGGCAATCCAGTTGGCCCGGGTCATGTCCCGGCGCTGAATCAGTTCGTTTTGCTCTTGCAGATGGCTGCTGGTCTGGTTCAGCTTTTCCGCCAGTTCTGCCGTTGCGCCTGACTCTTTCAGATGGACTTCTTTTCCTTCCGCCAGCATTCCGATACCCTCCGCCAGCTCCCGCAGCGGTCTCGCGCCCCGCCAGCCCAAGAGCAGGCAAACGGCAAGCACCAGCCCCAAATCCAGCAGGAGCAGCGGGCCAAAGGTGGACAGCAGAGCGTACAGAATATCGTTGTCCATGTAAAAATCGAACCGGGTCAGACTGCCTATGGGCTTGCCTGCCACCAGCAGCCCATAGTCGTTGCGGTAGACCATCACAGGATAGTCCTTCAAATACCAGCGGGAAAAGGCGGCGACCTCGGGCACGGTATAGGGGTGGTTCAGCTCCGAGGGCAAATTCTCCGACCAGAGAATTTCCCCGCCGTCATCCAGCAGCATTGCCCATGCAAAATGCTTTTGCCATTCCAGATCAGGGGGAAGCGTGAAATCACCATCCGCAGTTTGGGTAAAGGCTATCGCAAATCTGCCCACAGAGAAATACCCTTCCTGCTGATTTTTTGAGCCGAAATGCACCACAATGCCGAGAAGCAGCGCCGCGTTCACCGTCAGCACCAGCGCAACCACGGCAAATGCCGCCAGAATGCAGCGGCGAACCATCCGCGCAACCGTTTTCATTCCGGCGTCTCCTTCGCGATTTTATAGCCCAATCCCCGGGCGGTGAGAATCCATCTGGGCCGGGAAGGCTGTTCCTCCACCTTTTCCCGCAGATGACGGATATGCACGTTGAGGCTGTTTTCGCAGCCGTAATAGTCAGCGCCCCAGACCGCCTCACACAGGGCGTCATAGGTGACGATGCGCCCCCGGTTGTCAAGCAGCTTTTGCAGAACGGTCCGCTCCGTGGCCGTCAGGGAAACGGTGCCGCCGGGAGTTGTAACAGTGGCGTCGCTAAAATCCACGGTACACTGTCCCAGATGAAACACACTCTCCCGCTGCAGCTGACCCCGGTAAAACCGCCGCAGAATCAGTGAAACGCGCAGCAGCAGCTCCTGCATCAGGAAAGGCTTCGTCATGTAGTCGTCCGCCCCCAGCCCCAGACCGAACAGACGGTCGCTGTCCGCGTCCCGGGCGGACAGGAACAGAATCGGCACGTCGGAATCCGAGCGAATCTCCCGGAACAGGGAAAACCCGTCCCCATCCGGCAGGTTGATGTCCAGAATCACCAGCTCCGGCATTTCCTCCCCGATCGCCTGACGGGCGGCTTTCACGCTGCCGGCGCTTCGCAGATGACGATATCCGGCGCCGCTCAGTTCCTCTTTCAGCAGACTCAGCAGCTCACGGCTGTCATCAACGATGAGAATTTTCGCGTCCTGTATCTTCTGCATTTCTTCACCTTCCTTCGTTATGGCTATTATAAGGGCTGTTTCCGCCCTTTGCCATATCCGGCGCCGAAATTTAAGGCAAATTTAAGGGAAAAGACAGCTTCTCATAAGACAGCCGTTGTATGCTTCCTGCATACACAGGAAAGGAGCAATGTAATGCAGTTTATTGTCCAAACAACGGCTCTCACCAAGCGATATGCGGGCAGGAGCGTTGTGAATCAGGTTTCCCTGTCCGTACCGGAGGGCAGCGTCTACGGCTTCATCGGCCCCAACGGTGCGGGAAAATCCACCACCATGAAAATGCTGCTGGGTCTGGTGAAGCCCAGCGGCGGCGAGATACTGCTGCTTGGGAAACGGATGGAAGAAAAAAACCGGCTGGAGCTGCTGCGGCAGACCGGCTCTCTCGTTGAGTCGCCCTCCTGCTACGGGCACCTCACCGGGGAGGAAAACCTGCAAATCGTGGCGGAGCTGAAAAACGTGCCGAAGAAGGATATTGACCGGGTGCTGGAAATCGTGGAGCTGACAGGCTGCCGCAAGCGTAAGGTCAAGCAGTACTCGCTGGGTATGCGCCAGCGTCTGGGCATCGCGCAGGCTCTGCTGGGGAATCCGAAGCTGCTGATTCTGGACGAGCCTACCAACGGCCTCGACCCCTCCGGCATTCAGCAGATGCGCAGCCTCATCCGCGAAATGCCTCAACGCTGCGGTGCAACCGTGCTGATTTCCAGCCATCTCCTCAGTGAGATGGAGCAGATGGTGGATCAGGTGGGCATCATCAACCACGGGGAGCTGCTTTTTCAAGGTAAACTCGCCGCCCTGCGGCAGCACAGTCAGGGAGACATTTCCCTGCGGGTGCTGCGCCCGGAAAAGGCGCTGCCCATTCTTGGCAATCTTGCAAAGCCCGACCGGGAGCAAGGCACATTCCGCCTTCCCGCCATGCGGGAGGAGCTGCTGGCGGAGCTGGTGCAGCGTCTGGCGGTGGGGCAGGCAGGCGTGGTGGAGCTGAACCGCCACACCAGATCGCTGGAGGAAATCTTCCTGAGTCTGACGGGGGAGGAAGCGAAATGAGGACCCTTTATGCTGAGCTGAAGAAGTCCCGGCGCAGGCACAACACACTGGTAGCGGTGAGTATCTCCCTGTTTGTACTGCTGTGGGCGGCCCGGACAGGCGGCAGCGGGCCTGACAAGCTGTCACAGGGCTATTCCGGCTTGTTTTACGGCGTGCCGGTTATGAATACCGTTGTCATGCCGCTGGGCACGGCGGTGCTTGCCAGCCGCCTCTGGGATTTGGAAAGCAGGGAGAAAAGCTGCCGGATGCTGCTCACCCTTCAAAGCAGAAGCGCGCTGTTTCTCGGCAAGGCGGCGCTTGCCCTGCTGCAGATCCTGCTGATCGTGGTGATCGAAAGCGCGGGCGTTCTGGCTCTGGGAAGGCTCTCCGGCTACACAGAAGCATTGGACTGGGGGCAGTTCCGGTGGCTGGCGGTAAACACCTTCGCCGTGAACACGATGCTGTTTTTCCTCTGGCTGCTGCTGAGCATACGCTTTGACAATCAGGTGCCTACCCTGGAGGCGGGCATGGTGGGGAGCCTTTCCGGGCTGTTTGCCGCTTTCATGCCGCCTATGGTCAGCTACTTCATGCCCTGGGGCTACTACATTCCCCTGAGCACCGTCCGAATGGACTGGAACCCGGATACACGGATCATCCGTTTCTATACCACGCCCTATCCCATATGGCTGCTCGCGCTCACCGCCGCTTTTCTGCTTCTGTTCGCGGCGCTGGCATGGGAAGCGCTGAAACGCAGGGAGGTATGACAATGCTGCTGAGCTGTGTTCGGGCGGAGAAGCGAAAGCTCCGCCGCAGTCCCATCTGGCTGCTGTTTCTGGCCGTTCCTGCCATCTCTGCGGTGTACGGCACTTTCAACTACAATATGAACCGTGGCATTCTCACCCACGGCTGGTATGATCTCTGGACGCAGTACACCCTCTTTTATGCCATTTTCTTTTTCGCGCCGCTTATAGGTGTGTACTCCGCCTACCTGTGGCGGCTGGAGCACCGGGGTCACAACTGGAACCTCATTATGACCGCCCCGGTTCGACCCTTCTGCCTGTACTTTGCAAAGTTCTGCGCAGTGACAAAAATGGCGCTGCTGACGCAAGCTTGGCTGCTGGCGCTGTTTGCCATCGGCGGAAAATTCGGAGCGGGGCTGACAGGCTTCCCACCGCCGGAGATTCTTCTCTGGCTGCTCCGTGGCGTCATCGGCGGTCTGGCAATTATCGCGTTACAGCTTCTGCTGTCCATGGTCATCCGGAATTTTGCCCTGCCGGTACTCATCGCTCTGGGCGGAAGCGTCGCCGGGCTGCTGGCAGTGAGTGAGGGCGCAGGGCTGTACTGGCCCTATTCCCTGATGATAATGGGCATGAATTCCAACCGCACCGAGGACGTAATGGCGGGAGGGATTTGGGGCTTTCTGCTGAGCTGCTCCGTCTTTCTGACCGTGCTCCTTCTGACTGCCGGCATTCTCCTGACGAAACGGGATGTGAACGCGTAAGCCGGCGGCAGCAAACAAGAGGCGCCGCCGGAGCCGCGGCGCCTCGTCTTTATATCTCAACAGTATGCTTCCTACTTCAAAAACAAAAAATAATCCGAACCTTATCCCGGCGGAAAAAGGTTCGGATTATTCTGCTTTGAAGCACCGGCCGATCTTGAGGCCAACTCAAAAACCGGTTTGAGGCCCGGCCGGAGCCGGGTTCAAGCCGGGAAGGAGCCGCGGCGGAACGAATGAGAAGCGGCTTTCGTTCAAAAAAGAAAAGCCGCTGCGAACAACATAAAGTCCGCAGCGACTTGGCACGCCGTAAGGGATTCGAACCCCTGACCTTCTGGTCCGTAGCCAGACGCTCTATCCAGCTGAGCTAACGGCGCATAACTGAAAGCCTTAGTATATTAGCACAGCTGGAAATAGAATGCAAGGGGTTTTGAAAAAAAATCTTCGATTATTTTTTCCTTTTGCCGCGGACCGGCCGGGGCAGCGGAATTACCATCCCATAGCGTCACATATGGAGTCGGCGATCTCGCCCATGGTTTTGAGTGTGCGGCCGACCGCGCTCTTCATCGTAGGCTTTTTGGGGCGCATGGCGATCATTGCAAAGCTGCCGACGAGCAGGCCCACACCCATGCCCACATAAAAGTTTCTCTTACTCATTTCTTAACACCTCCATAATCAGGTATCTATATTATGTGCGTAAAATGCGTTGATACAACGCGGCAATTTGTGGTAGAATACAGTATATAAATGAACGTTGAACGGAGGCGAAGCCGTGAGTATAAAGATACTTGCCGTGGGCGATGTCTGCGGCCAGCCCGGGCTGGATTTTCTGGACAAGCGCCTGAAAGAATACAAAAAAGAACAGAATATAGCCTTTACCGTCGTCAACGGCGAAAACGCGAACGTCGTCGGTATAACGCCGCGTCAGGCCGACCTGATCTTCTCCGCCGGGGCGGACGTCATCACGCTCGGCAACCACACCTGGACGCGCACCGAGCTGCAGCCGTATCTGGAGGAACGACGCAGGATACTCCGCCCGGCAAACTTTGCGCCCCAGTGTCCGGGACGCGGCATTAATGTCTACCCGACGCCGTTCGGCGATATCTGCGTGCTGAACCTGATCGGACGCTTCACGCTCGACAGCAACACCGACAACCCCTTCGTCATCGCCGACGGATACATGGAGGAGATCAGGGAGAAAATAATCCTTGTGGATTTCCATGCCGAGGGTACCAGCGAAAAGCGGGCCATGGGCTTCCTGCTCGACGGCCGCGCTTCGGCGGTATGGGGTACGCACACGCATGTGCAGACCTCGGACGCCTGCGTACTGCGTGGAGGCACGGGATATATAAGCGACCTCGGCATGACCGGGCCGGTACATTCGGTGCTCGGCATAGACCCGGAGCAGAGCATAGGCAAGTTCATGGGGGACCCTCCGCGGCGCTATGAGTCCGCGAAGGGCCCGGCAAAGCTGGAAGGCTGCATTTTCGAGATTGACCCGGAGACGGGCAGGTGTCTGAACGCGGAGGCGATAAGACTGACATGAGCGAGATAAAGATACTGCACGCTGCCGACCTGCATCTGGATTCTCCCTTTGAGGGGCTTCCGGCAGGCAAGGCGGCCATACGCCGCGGAGAACAGAGAGAGCTGCTCGGCAGACTCGCAGAGCTTGCACGCCGTGAAGGCGTGCAGCTCGTGCTGCTTGCGGGCGACCTGTTTGACAGCGACAATACATATTACGAGACCGGCGAGGAGCTCTGCCGCAGTCTGAGCCAGATCCCGGCGCCGGTGTTCATCTCACCCGGAAACCACGATTATTACACACCCAAGTCCGCCTACGCACGGCTGAAGCTGCCGGAGAACGTGCATGTGTTCAGCTCCGGAGATATCGACGCCGTGCCCGTGCCGCAGCTCGGAGTCAGGGTATTCGGCGCGGCCTTTACCGACAAACGCAGCGCCCCGCTGCTGCGCGGCTTTCACGCGGAGCATGAGGACGGTATGCTGAATGTCATGTGCATCCACGGCGAGGCCGGCGCGAGGGACTCCGTCTACAACGCAATCAGCGAGGACGAGCTTAAAAGCAGCGGCATGGAATATGTGGCGCTGGGCCACGTGCACAAGGCCAGCGGCCTTAAAAAGGCAGGAGACACCTGGTACTCCTGGCCCGGCTGCCCGGAGGGCCGCGGCTTTGACGAGACCGGCGAAAAAACAGTGAACATTGTGACGCTCGGCGACGGAAAATGCAGTCTGGAAACGGCGTGCATCGCGAGCCGCCGCTATGAGATACTGAATGTGGATGTGACGTCGACGGATCCGCTGCTCGCAATACACACAACGCTGCCGGACGAGACCGTGAAGGACGTCTACCGCATAATACTCACCGGCGAAACGGACAGCAGTCCCGACCTCAACAGGCTGTACTTCAACCTTGAGGAGATGTTCTTCGAACTGCAGCTGCGCGACGGGACGCGCCTGCGCCGCAGCGTGTGGGAGCGCGCCGGAGATGACACGCTGCGCGGGCTGTTCCTGAAAAAGCTCAGGGCAAAATACGACGCAGCTCACGATGAGGCGCAGCGGCACACGGTAGAGCAGGCCGCCCGCTGGGGTCTGGCTGCGCTGGACAATATGGAGGAGGTCGTGAAGCATGAAGATAAATAAGCTGACGGCGTCCTTCGGCAAGCTTGAAAACGATACGCTGAGTTTCCGCGACGGACTCAACGTAATATACGCACCGAACGAGAGCGGCAAGTCCACCTGGTGCGCGTTCATTATGGCGATGCTCTACGGCGTTGATTCCTCCGAACGCGCCAGGGCCGGCTATCTGCCGGACAAGCTGCGCTACGCCCCCTGGTCGGGCGCGCCGATGGAAGGCAGCATGGAGCTGACCGCCGACCGTGAAAAGATCACTATCACACGGCGCACCAAAACAAAGAGCGCGCCGATGCGCGAATTTACCGCGACCTATACCGGCACGAATGTCCCGGTCAAGGAGCTGACCGGCAGCAACGCCGGCGAGATGCTCACCGGCATATCAAAGGATGTTTTCCGGCGCAGCGCGTTTATACCGCAGGGGACGGTCGCCGTCTCCGGCAGTCCGGAGCTTGAAAAACGGATAAGCGCCATCGTCTCCACCGGCGAGGAGGAGACATCCTTCAGCGAGGCTGACGAACGCCTGCGCGCGTGGCAGAGAAAACGGCGCTATAACCGCCGCGGCTTCCTGCCGGAGCTCGAAGCAAAGATGGACGATACCCAGCGCAGGCTGGAGGATATGGGCGGCTCCATCGAAAACGTCGAGGAGCTCGAAAAGCAGCTGGAGCAGACGAAGCAGAGCTGCGTTGAACTCGAGCGGCAGGTCACGGACGCCCGCCGGCGCCAGCGCCGTGAAGCGCTCGACCGGCTTAATGCCGGCCGCGAAGCGCTGCGCCGCAGCAGCGAGGAGCACGACGCCGCCATAACGGAGCTGTCGCACAAGCGTGAGGAGCTGAGCGAGAGTCCTTTTGGAGGGCGCGATCCTGACGAGCTGGAGGAGACCGTGGACCGTGACCTTGAGGAACTTGCACGCGTCAGGGCGGCGGCGGAGAACAGACCCAGGCCGCTTTGGGGCGCGCTGCTGATGGTGCTCGCGGTTGCGTCCGCGGCGCTTTACACGAGTCTTGACCTGATTGTGCTCATGATATTCGCGGCAGTGTTCTGCGTCGGGGCGATCGTGATGCTGATGCGCTACGGAAAGCAGCGCAGGGCAGCCGCCGACGCCGCGGAGCGGCAAAATGCAATATTACGTAAGTACAAGGCTCAGTCAGCCGCGGAGATAAGCGCGGCGCTCACCGAGTACCGCCATCTCTGGGACAGCGCGAGAGAAGCAGAGCAGAACGAACTGCGCACGCGCGGCGCCTATGAAAACGCGCGTGTCATGCAAAGCCGTCTGGAGGAGACCGCGCTCGGCGAACTGGACTTTTCCGCCGGCGATTCCGAGGCCGCACATCTCGGGCGCAAACTGACCGCGGCGCGCGCCGAAGCCGAACGTCTCAGCCGGCAGATAGCCAGTATAAACGGTCGCCTTGCCGCGATGGGCGACCCGCTGGTACTGTCGAGCAGCCTGAGCTGTATGCAGGAGGAGCACGAGCTGATATGCGACGAGTATGACGCCATAACCATGGCAATCGACACTTTGCGCGAGGCGGACACGGAGATACAGAGCCGCTTCTCTCCGGAGCTCGGACGCGTGGCCGCCGGCTATATGTCCGCCGTCACGGGCGGACGCTATGCCGACGTGCTGCTTAACCGCGACTTTACCGCCAAGGCGCGTACACAAAACGACACTGTTGCCAGAGACGCGGAGTATCTGAGCGCCGGAACGCTGGATATAATGTATATCGCCGTGCGCCTTGCCGTGTGCGAGCTCGCGCTCCCGGAGGGCGAGCCGTGCCCGCTTATAATCGACGACGCGCTCGTAAACCTCGATGAAACGCGTCTGGAGCAGGCCATGGCCCTGCTGCGAGAGATCGCAAAGGAGCGTCAGGTAATACTCTTTACCTGCCGACGGCCCGGGAACGGGGACGCCGAACAGCAAGAAACAAAGAAAGAGAGAGCCGCGCATGAAATATGATTTTACTACCGTCCTCGACCGCAGAGGAAAGGATTCCCTGGCCTTTGACAGGGTCCCGTTCAAGGGAGTGAAGCCCGACGAGGGCTTTGACCCGATCCCCATGTGGATCGCCGACATGAGCTTCCCCGCCGCGCCGTCAGTAATGGCAGCCATACGCAGGCGGCTGGAGATGCCGAACTTCGGATACTTCGGTCTGCCGAAGGAATATTACGACAGTATTATTCACTGGCAGCGTGTGCGCAACGACGTCGTGGGACTTCTCCCGGAGCACATCGGCTACGAAAACGGGGTGCTCGGCGGCGTTAGCTCGGCAGTTCAGGCCTTCACTTCACCCGGCGACAAGATACTCATCCACTCTCCTACCTATGTCGGTTTCACTCACACCATTGACAACATCGGCCGGGTGATCGTCCACAGCGAGCTCAAACGCGACGCCGGCGGCGTCTGGCGCATGGATTACGAGGACATGGACCGGAAGATAAGAGAGAACGGCATACACTTTGCCATCTTCTGCTCTCCGCACAATCCAACCGGCAGAGTGTGGGAACGCCGGGAAATAGAAAAAGCAATCGAGGTCTATGCCGCGAACGACTGCATAGTCGTTTCGGACGAGATCTGGTCGGACATCATCATGCCCGGCTATAAGCACATACCGACGCAGTCCGTGTCCGAGGATGCGAGAAACCGCGTGATCGCCTTCTATGCGCCGAGCAAGACCTTCTCACTGGCGGGACTTGTCGGCTCGTATCACGTCATATACAACAAATACCTGCGCGACCGGGTCATGCGCCTCAGCGAGATGAGTCATTACAACGAGTGCAACGTTCTGTCCACGCACGCCCTTATCGGCGCGTTCAGCCCGGAGGGTATGGAATGGACCGATGAGATGTGCGCCGTCATCAATGAAAATCTGGACTATGCCTGCCGCTTTATCGCCGGGAATTTCAGGGGCGTAAGCTGTATGCGTCCACAGGGCACCTATATGCTCTTTCTCGACTGCGCCGGCTACTGCGGCGAGCACGGCATAAGCATCACCGAGCTCCAGCACCGCGGTATACGCTGCGGCGTTATCTGGCAAAACGGCGAGGACTTTATATGGCCCAGATCCATCCGCATGAATCTTGCTCTGCCCAAGAGCCGGCTGACAGAGGCTTTCGACCGGCTGAAGAAGTATGTGTTTATCTGAATATGATTTTACCCCCGGCTCGGCTGAGCCGGAGGTATTTCTGTACGTTCAGCGGCCGGCAAGGTTCGGTACAGTAAAGCTGATCCGTTCCTCCGCCGTTCCTCCGCTGAAGGCATACCAGTCGGTTCCGTCATAATACCAGCTCTCCAGCGAGCTGCGTACCTTGAAACAGAGCGTGATTTCGTCCAGATCCTGTGCCTCCGGCCGCAGGAAGGAGTCCGGAGGATTTTCCCTGTCTATCCGGTCGTAGGGAATGTCGGCGCAGTAGAAAAACATATACCTGCCCTCATCCGTCCCGACCTCGCTGTGTGCTCCAACATCCGAGCCGTCCGGCAGGGTAACGTGGTCGCTGATATATAGTTCCTGATAACGCACCCCCATGTGGCCGGTCTCATTATAGCTCTTTTCAAGTTCACCCAGAGTATCCGCCGAAAACACGGAGCCCAGAGCAGGGGCATATGAGACTTTCTCCAGCTTGTCAAAGTCCTCGCTGCCTGGGCCGAAGTTTAGATCCGTCAGGTCTTTGAGCGGTTCAAGCGTGTATCCGACGCGGAGCGTTTTGCCGTCGTAATAGCTCTCGCTGATCGTGAAGGTGAAGCCTGGGAGGCTCGGACCGCTGTACGGCGTTGGCTCCGGGGAGTTGATATAGGTCGCGCCGTGGGTAAACTCCTCCACAGTCACGCTTCTCCGGCCGGCGTTGACCAGATCCGGGTCAATCCCGTCCGGATGAGCAATTCCCAGCGCTTCCTCAAACGGATATTGGTTTTCCACCGAAGAGAATATCGGAGGCAGCACGCCCGAGGCATATGCCGTACCGGCAAGCAGCGCGCTTATCAGCACGGCAGCAAGCAGCGTCAGGCCGGTTTTACGGCGGCGGACGACTGTACGGCCTACGCTCCCAGAGCCGCCGGCTTCGCCGTGCAGCCGCGCCATGACGGCAGAGCATACCGCATCGGTGGAGATTTCGCTCTCCGTGCCGATATTCACGCTGTCGTCCTCTATAAGACCCATAAGCTCAGAAATCCTGATATTCAAGAGTAAAACCTCCTTCCTCCAGCAGCCTGCCCAGAACTTTGCGTCCCCGGTGCAGCTTTGTTTTTACGGTTGCTTCCTTCATATTCAGCGCATGTGCTATGTCGTTCAGCTTTTCACAGTAATAGTAATGACGCAGAAATATTTCCTTATCCGGCTGCGGCAGAGAAAGCACAGCCTTCTGCACCGCGCAGCGCAGCTCCTCACGCTCCAGCTTTGCACCGGGAGAGTCGGAGCTAAGGTAAATTGTGTCCTCGTCAAGCTCCAGCTCAGCGCCGCAACTGCGGAGTTTGTTTATTGCTGTGTTTCGCGCCACGGCGCTGAGCCACGCTTTGACACGTCCCGGCTTCACTTTGCCGGAGTCGTGCCAAAGCGCAAGGAACACGTCCGCGACGACCTCTTCGGTATCCGCGCGGGGTCTGTCAGAAAGAATGCGCCCCGCTACCGTGCTTACATATGGGGTATATTGTCTTATGAACCAGGCCAGAGCGTCTTCGCTGCCCCGCTGCAGAGCAATCAGGGAGGATTGTTCGTCCAAGCTTATCACCTCTGTTTACCGTATTTGACGTCCGTCATCCATTATATAACAATACACCGGCACAAGGTTTCATGCACAGGCAAAAATACCGGCGCTGATGTAAGGATCGGCGCCGGCAGCGTTTATGAGACAGGGAGACTCAGTCAGGCATGTATACTTGTTATACAATGTGTTTTCCGAACGGGAATGCTTTTTACGGTAACGGCAAAGCTTACCATGACGGCAGAAATCAGGCCAAGCCCTGCCATGACTCTTTTATGGGGATTGGCTTTCGGTCGGGCCAGTCGGCCGGAACGGCAAAATAATCCTGAAGGTACTGCCCTGGCCGGGTACGCTCTCGACCTCCGCCCGGCCGCTGTGAAACAGGGCAATCTCACGGACCATGGACAGGCCCAGACCGCTGCTGCCCTCATCGCCGCGGGAGGCGTCGGCCTGCCAGAAACGCTGCCAGACCTTGTCGAGATCCTCAGGCGCAATGCCGATGCCGTCGTCCTTCACGCTGAGCACCGCACCCTCATCGGTGCGGCTGAGCTTCAGCCAGATATGTCCGCCTTCTTTGCCGTACTTGTAGGCGTTCTGCAGAAGATTATATATTACGCGTGACATAAGCGCGCTGTTAAACCTCGCGCTGACGTCCGGGGCAATATCGGTTTCAAGCTCTATGCCGCGGCAGTCAGCGGGCACGAACTCGCCGCAGCAGGACTCGGTGAACCCACTCAGGTCACCTTCGCGCATCGGGTAGCGGTCAGTGCCGTGCTGCAGGCGCGTCAGGCCGAGAAGCTGCTGCACGAGCTCGGACATGTGCTTGCCCTGCTCCTCGATAACGCCGATCGAGGCGAGAAAGTCCTCTCTCGTTTTATCCTTGCGCTTCGAGCGGTCGCACTGGGCAAGGATGATGGTTACAGGCGTTCTGAGCTCATGCGAGGCGTCGGATGCAAACTGCCGCTCGACGTTAAAGGATTCCTCAAGCCGCGCAAACATGCGGTCGAAGCTGCTGCCGAGCCGCTTCATCTCGGAAGGCCCGTGCTTTATATTGAGCCGGCGCGTAAGGTCTCCGCCGTCGCTGATATCATTTGCCGCGCTGACGATCTTTTCCAGCGGCCTGAACGACAGCTTCGCGATCAGCCAACCGCCGGCGACGGAGAGCACTATCAGCGCCGGGAGCAGTGTCGCCGTGAGGATAAGTATAGTGTGCATAAGGCCGGAACGGTCGTCTGCGGGTATAAGGCCGCGCACCCATATGCCGGAGAAGTCCATATCCACATGCACGTCATAGACGTAGTAGGCCTTGCCGCTTATATCGGTGCCGCGCACTACGTTCGGCTCAAAGGAAAGCGCCGCGGAGTCGAAGCCCTCGGGCTCGGCGCCGTTGAGAAGCTCGCCGGAATCGTTGTAGAAGGCGGAATAAACGCCGCGACTGTACGCGTCGACATCGTCCCATTCGAAGCGGCCGTGCTCAAACTCGAGCCTGTCGGAGTTTTTCATCACGACCTTGACGAGCCTGCCCGCCGGGTCGTCGGTTACAGCGTTGGCGTTGATGACCAGCACAAACACCAGTACCATCGCCGCAAGAAGCAGCACCATGAGCGTGAACCACAGCGTCATCCTGAGTTTTATTGACATTTCAGTCCTCCCGCAGCACCCAGCCGGTGCCCCAGACAGTATGTATGAGCTTTTTGTCAAAGCCGGTGTCCATCTTTTTGCGCAGGTAGCCGACATAGACATCCACAATGTTCGTGCCGCCCTCATAATCGTAATTCCAGAGATTGTTCTCGATCATCTCGCGCGAGAGTACGACGCCCTTGTTGCGCATCATATATTCCAGCAAAGAAAACTCCTTGCTTGTAAGCTCAATAGTCTTTCCCGCGCGCGTCACGCAGTGGTTGGCGGTATCAAGGCTCAGATCGCCGGCAGTGAAAACGTTGGAGCGGTTACCGGTATATTTGCGCGTCATTACGCGCACAACGGCCATCAGCTCTTTAAAGTCAAAGGGCTTGACCAGATAGTAGTCGCCGCCGCTCTCCAGACCCTCGACACGGTCGTCCACGCTGTCGCGCGCGGTCAGAAACAGGACCGGAGTCGCGTCGCCGCTCCGGCGTAAGTGCCGCACAAGATCGAGCCCGTTGAGCCGGGGCATCATGATGTCGAGTATCATCACGTCGTATTTGGCACATTCCATGTATTCAAGCGCTTCCTGACCGTTAAAGCAGCTGTCGACGCTGTAGCCCTCGTCCTCCATCGCCTCGCTTATTATGCGGTTGAGATGCTTCTCGTCCTCTACAACAAGTATCCTCATATATTACAGCCCCCAGACCGGTTTTGTTTTTATATTACATCCGAATAATTAGAAAAGATTTAACCCGCGCCGGTACCCGACAGGTTTTTTGTTCTTTTTAATTTTTTTCTTAGATTATCACAATAAAATGAACGCGTAAAGTCAGGAAGGAGAGAACAGAATGAACAAATTCAGGAAAACAGTACTTATAATACTCATCGCAGCCGTCGTTACAGCCCTCGCTATCGGCGGATACTTTATAGTGCGTTACAACAACACATATATCGGCAAAGACGCCGCGCTGAGTGTCGCAATGGACGACGCGGGAATCGACTCCGGCATGGTCTACGCCGTGGACGTCGAGTTTGAAAAAAACAGATACTCCGCATGGTATGAGGTCGATTTCGAGGACCACACCAGCGAATATGAATATGTGATAAACGCGGCGGACGGGAAAATACTGTCGGGCAATATAAAGCCTCAGGACTGACAGATAACTTTTTTTCCGGCACTCGCAAAAACATGGAAGCTCCGATATCGGTGCTTCCATGTTTTTTGGCTTTACGCTGCTTTGCTCTGATCTATGCCCGCTGCGTGCAGCATATCCTGTATGCTCACCGCATAACCGCGCGTCGGATCTGAGACAAACACATGCGTCACCGCGCCGACAAGCTTGCCGTTCTGGATTATCGGGCTGCCGGACATGCCCTGTACTATCCCGCCGGTACGCTGTATAAGCTCCGGGTCGGTGACGCTGAGCATGGCGTGCGTGCCGTCGGCTTCACGGTAGATGCGGTTGATCTCGACAGAGTACTCACGGCTGCTTCGGCCACTGATCGTGGAAACTATGGACGCCGGTCCGACGCACATGCTGCCGGTCTCCAGACGCCGTCCGTCCATGTCGACGAAGGCCTGCCCGAAAATGCCGTGATCGGTGTTGAGTTCTATGCTGCCCAGCACCCGGCTCAGATCGGCACAGCCGTTAAGCTCGCCGGGACTGCCGGAGGAGCCGGGATTGACGCTCACGATCTGCGCATCGGTGATGCTGCCCTCTTTGACAGGCACGGTGAGTCCGGAATCAGAGTCGTTTATACTGTGGCCGAGCGCACCGAACACGCCGCTGTCAGGGTCGCAGAAGGTGAGCGTACCCAAACCGGATAGCCCGTCGCGCAGCCACAGGCCGAGCAGCCACTGTCCGTCCGCCGACCGGACAGGCTCCACACAAAAGCTCAGCTCCCTGCCTCCGCGGACGACGGACAGCTTTACCGCGCCGCCCTGACATGCGTCCACCGCCGATATAACGTCCGCCGCGCCGGAGACGCGCTGTCCGTCCACGCTCACTATCAGATCTCCCGGCTTTACACCGGCGCTCTCCGCCGGAGATAACGCGCTGCCGTCTCCGGTCTCAATCTGCGACACGCCGGCCACCATTACACCGTCGGTACTTATCTGCACACCTACTACCTGCCCGCCCACGACCAGTTCCTGCGCGAATGCCGGAACCGTCAGAACCGTCGTGAGCAGCAGGGTCCAAAGTCCGGTGACTAAAATTTTTTTCATAAAAGATCCCTCCCGCACATTATCTCGCAAAATAATTATGTGCGCGGAAGGGAAAAATAAAGGCGGAGATGGATGTAAAATAAACCTTATTTTTCATCGGCAAAAATCATGATGATTCTGCCGGCTATTTAAGGCTTCCCAAATATCCCTCAAGTATCAGGCTCGCCGCGACCGCGTCGACGGTCTTGCGGTGCGCGCGCTCCTTTTTGCCGCTTGCGTGCAGGATGGCGTGCGCCTCTATGCTGCTGCGCCGCTCGTCCCATAGGACGACCGGCAGGCCGCTTTCCGCTTCAAGCATGGCTTTTAATTTGCGGCTCTTCTCCGCGCGCGGGCCTTCGCTGCCGTCCATATTCCTCGGCAGGCCGAGCACCAGCGTTCCGACGTCACGCTTTGCGGCTTCCTCCGCAATGCGAACCGCGGCACGCTCCATACTCCACTCTTCCATTGTCCAGGCATCGCCGCAGAGCATACCAAGCAGGTCGGACACCGCGAGACCAATGCGCCGGTCGCCGTAATCTATCGCCATTATACGCATGACTTCACCTCAGTACCTTTCAAAGCAGGCGCGTATGTCACCGACCGAATAGAGCGAGCCGACGGCACAGACCATGCTGCCCTCGTCCGCTCTGTCGAGCGCCGCGCTGACGCCGTCCTTTATACTGTCGCACACGGTTATTTTTTTGCCGAATTTCTCCAGATATTTGCCCAGATCTTCCGCAGGGAGCGCGCGGGCGCTGGCAGGCGTGATGCAGATATATTCGCCGGCGAGCGGATCGAGTATGTCAAGCATGCCCCGATAGTCCTTATCCTTCAGCGTACCGACGAGCAGAATGCGGCGCATATCGGGAAAGTAATGCGCAAGGTTATCCGCGACAGTCTGCGCGCACTGGGGATTATGCCCGCCGTCCACGACAAAGCAGGGCTCGTCCGACAGAAGCTCGAAGCGTCCCGGCCAGCTGACCGCATACAGGCCGTGCTCAACGTCGCTCTGCTCCAGCTCCCAGCCGCGCCGGCGCAGCACGTCCACGATCTCCAGCACGACGGCCGCGTTTCGCAGCTGGTGCGCGCCAAGCAGCGGCAGAGCATAGCTCTCCCCGCGGTAGCTGAAGCTCTGGCCGAAGAGGCTGTCAAACTCGCTGTGAATCTCAGAAAAATCCGCGATGCTCAGCGGTACGCCGAGCTCCCCGCAGCGGGCGCGCACGATTTCCGTGACGCTCTCCTGCTGCTGGTAGAGCACGCAGTCTGCCCCGGACTTTATTATGCCGGCTTTTTCGGCCGCAATTTTCTCGACGGTATCGCCGAGAACGGCGGTATGGTCGAGTCCGATATTCATTATAGCGCAGACCTCCGGTGCGTCTATGACGTTCGTCGCGTCACAGCGCCCGCCGAGTCCGACCTCGAGCACCACGATGTCACAGCCGGCCTCCTTGAAATAAAGCATGGCCGCCGCGGTCATCAGCTCAAACTCCGTCGGATGGTCCTCCATAGCGTCGGCGGCAGGCTTCACGCGCGAGACGATGCCGGCGAGCACCTCGTCCCCGATCTGCTTGCCGTTTATCTGCATGCGCTCGTTAAAGCGGTAGAGATACGGCGAAGTGAACAGGCCCGTTTTGTAACCCGCGGCCTTCAGCACCGACGCGGTCATCGCCGCGCAGCTGCCTTTGCCGTTCGTGCCGGCGATGTGTATGAATTTCATGCCCTTCTGTGGTTGGCCGAGCTTCACGAGCAGCTCGCTTATCCGGTCAAGCCCGGGCCTCGAGCGGAACCATTCGGTTTTATTTATATATTCAAGGGCTTCCTTATAGTCCATATGTATCATTTCCTTTGCAGCAGTGTTTGATGCATAGAGAAATATAACACCGATTTGTGTCCGCGGCAAGGGAAAAGCACTGAAAAGGCCGGCAATTTCTTTAAAAAATTGTTGACCCCGAAAGCTTTGTATGCTATATTATGAATTACCTGTCGGACGAGAGGTCTATTTTTTGTGCGCATTTTTGCGCTCAGACAGAGCTGCCCGTCCAAATACAGGGAGGCAATGCCCGCCTCGCGGCGGGTAAATAAAATAGGAGGTGCCGAAAGAATGGCTGCAGGCGCAAGAGTAAAAATTACACTCAGATGCGAGGAATGCAAGCAGAGGAACTACAACACGGTCAAGAATAAAAAGAACACTTCAGACCGTTTGGAGCGCAGCAAATATTGCCCCTTCTGCAGAAAGCACACAAAGCATGTCGAGACCAAGTAAGTTCTGAAAGGACGTGTGAAAATGGCTGAAGAAAAGAAAGTTAGCACCGCTCCCAGCAAAGCCGTCACCGCCGTTAAGAAGGACGACACAAAGCCCGGTTTCTTCAAGCGCGTGGGCAGGTGGTTCCGCGAGATGAAGAGCGAACTGAAGAAGGTCGTATGGCCGACTCCGAAAACGCTCAGGAACAATGTCCTCATCTCCGTCGGTATGATGTTTGTTTCTGCTATCGTACTGTGGGGCTTTGACCAGCTGGCCACCATGCTGGTTCAGGCGCTCTTCACTCTGGCGGGTTAACAGACATGGCTGAAGAAGCAAAATGGTACGTTGTTCATACCTATTCCGGTTATGAACACGCAGTTGCTGCCGCTGTTATGAAGGCAGCGGAAAACCGCAAAATGACGGACCTGATAAAAGAGGTCAACATCCCTCTGGAGAAAGTCACCGAGATCACCGATTCCGGTGAAAAGACGGTTGAGCGCAAGATCTTCCCCGGTTACGTGCTCATCAAGATGATCCTCACGGATGACAGCTGGCATCTGGTCCACAATGTTCGCGGCGCTACAGGCTTCGTCGGGTCTGACGGCAAGGCCGTCCCCCTCACGGAGCAGGAAATCTACGATCTGGGCGTCGAACACAAGGAGATCGTCGTGGGCTACAGCCTGGGCGATAATGTCAAGGTTACTGACGGACCTCTGGCAGGCTTCTACGGAGTCGTCGATGAGCTGGAGCCCGAAAAAGACAGAGTCCGCGTCGTCGTTTCCATGTTCGGCAGAGAGACTCCGGTTGATCTGGAGCTGGATCAGGTCGAAGTTATTAAAGATTAATAAGAAAGAGGTGCTGAAAATTGGCACAGAAAGTAGTTGGATACGTTAGATTCCAGGTTCCCGCCGGTAAGGCAACTCCGGCTCCTCCCGTCGGCCCCGCACTCGGCCAGTACGGCGTAAATATCGGTCAGTTCACCAAGGACTTCAACGAGCGCACCAAGGGCGATATGGGTATGATGATCCCCGTCGTCATCACCGTGTACTCCGACCGCAGCTTCACTTTCATCACCAAGACTCCTCCTGCCGCCCTGCTTATCAAGAAGGCCTGCGGCATCGAGACCGCCTCCGGTGTTCCCCAGAGAGACAAGGTCGCCACCATCAGCAAGGAAGACGTTCGCAAGATCGCCGAGCAGAAAATGCCCGACCTCAACTGCACCGACATCGAATCCGCCATCAGCATGATAGCAGGCACCTGCCGCTCCATGGGCGTCATCGTCGGAGACTGAGCGGGCGAGTAACATCGCTCCTCAACGTGGGAGGATTAATCCATCCGACTCAACCACATTATTAGGAGGAAAACAAAGTGTTTAGAGGTAAAAATTATAAAGAGAGCGTAAAACTCATAGATAAGCAGGCACTCTATGATCCTATGGACGCCCTGAATCTGGTCATCAGCACCAGTAAGGCAAAGTTCGATGAGACCGTTGAGCTGCATGTCAAGCTCGGCGTCGACGGCCGTCACGCCGACCAGCAGGTCCGCGGCGCTATCGTTCTGCCCAACGGCACCGGCAAGTCCGTCCGCGTCCTCTGCTTCTGCAAGCCCGAGCGCGTTGACGAGGCTCTGGCTGCCGGCGCAGATTATGCCGGCGGCATGGATCTCGTCGAGAAGATTCAGAAAGAGAACTGGTTCGAATTCGACACCGTTATTGCCAGCCCCGACATGATGGGTACTGTCGGCCGTCTCGGTAAGATCCTCGGACCCAAGGGTCTGATGCCCTCCCCCAAGGCCGGTACCGTCACCCCTAACATCAAGCAGGCCATTTCAGAGGCCAAAGCCGGTAAGGTCGAGTACCGTCTGGACAAGACCAACATCATCCACTGCCCCATCGGCAAGGTCAGCTTCGGCGCAGAGAAGCTCTATGAGAACTACGTAGCTCTCATAGGCGCTATCATCAAGGCCAAGCCCGCTGCCGCCAAGGGCCAGTACATTAAGAGCTGCGTCACCGCTTCCACCATGGGCCCCGGCGTTAAAATCAACGCTCAGAAGCAGCTGTAATCAATACCGCAAACAGCTTAAAAGCCCCGACCGTCGGTCGGGGCTTTTTGCGTGCCGCGGGAACGGCAATGTTCAGCTTTCCATCTGCTTGCCAAGAAAGCCCGCCACCGTCTGGGCCAGCTTGTATTCCACCTCGGTCGACGGCGGGGCGTTGCGCGGCGTGATAAACAGAACGCAGCCCATCACGTCGCCCTCGGATATCACAGGCGCCGCAACGGATATGCAGTATTTGTCATCCGCAGGGCTTACCGGGATGCTGCTACCGCCGCTGCTGTGGCGATAGACGGAGCGCCCCTCCATGATCTCGCTCAGCTGCGGGCTGATGGGCCTGTCGGTCAGCTCCTTTTTCGCACCGCCGGCAATGGCGATGACCGTGTCTCTGTCGCACACGGCGGCTATTCCGTCTGTCGACTTTCTGAGGCTGTCGCATATCTGCGTGGCAAAATCTCCCAGCTCCCCGATGGGAGAGTATTTCTTAAAAATCAGTTCTCCGTCCTTATCCGTGAATATCTCCAATGGGTCGCCCTCGCGGATGCGCATGGTGCGGCGGATCTCCTTCGGGATGACCACACGGCCGAGATCGTCAATGCGCCGGACAATACCAGTTGCTTTCATTTATATTTCTCCTTTGGTTCAAATTGTCTTCCGTGATATTATCTGCAGGCATTGACAGTTTATGCGACGATCGACAGGCCGGAGAAAACGGCGGCAAAAATCGGCAAAACTTATTACGGCCGCTTTCAGGCGGATTATTCCGATAATGTCTGAAGCTTATCCCGATACGCCGTATTATCGACGAAAAATGCGCTGATACGATTGTATATGTGTGGACAAAGGCGCGGATACCGGCTTTGTGATCTGTTATGAGCCGGTGCGTATAAACGGATAGCTCCGGGAGAGGATGCATTTCCGAAGCTCACGCCGGGAGCAGGCGGCAGACAGACTGAATACGTTACACAAAAGCGGCGCCCGGGAGCAGATACGCAGCAATCGGACCGCATGCAAACGGAGCAGTACCGTGTAAAATACGGTACTGCTCCGTTTTAATCCGCTTTGTTTTTGACAGTCCGCTCTTTGGCGGCTTCAGGACTCATCTGCCCGATTTCTCCGGCGCTCTGTCATCACCGAAGAAGAATACGGCAACGGTGCCGGGTCCGCAGTGCGAAGCAATTATTGTGCCGATATCACAGATGCGTATTTCACCGTTTATATCAGGAAAATGCTCGGAGACAGCCTTCTTTGTGGCCTCTGCGATCTCAAGGCAGTCAGAGTGGCATATAAAGCATTTTCCGCTGTAGTTTACTCCGCCCTGAGCATGCTGTTCCATTGTGCAGACCGTCTCTTTTATCGCGTTTTTCTTGCCGCGCACCTTGCCGTAGGCAATAATGTGTCCGCCGTCGTCCAGGCGCATTATAGGGCATATATCCAGCACCGTTGCAATTGCGGCAGCAGCACCGGACATGCGTCCGCTCCTGCGGTAGAACTTCAGCTCCGTCGAGAAAAACTGGTGATGGACCTTCTGTCGGTTGGCCGAGATCCACCCGGCTGTTTCATCCAACGTGCAGCCGCGGTCCCGCATATCGGCAGCGGCATCGACCAGCAGCCCGTATCCGGACGAACTGCAGAGGGAATCAATAACGACCAGCTTTCGGTCAGGGTATTTCACGCGCATCCGCTCCGCGGCAATTACGGCGTTGCTGTAGGACGTGGTCATACCGGTGCCGAAACAGATGTGCAGAACGTCGCCCTTCTGCAGCTGTTCAGCAAAAAAGTCCTCGTACTGAAACTCGTTGAGCTGCGACGTCGATGGGATCTTTCCCTCGTCAAGTAAGGAATAAAAACGGTCCAGCGAACCGGGGGTACGGCACATATCGTCGGGATACTCTTTTCCGTCGACCGTATAGGAATAGAACAATACAGGAATATCGCGCTCCTGCGTGTAGGAATAGGGCAAATCTATAGTGGACTCGCAGGAGAGAACAAACTGTCTCATATACACACCTCCTATAAGTACGCAGCTTCTGACAGCGTTGATAAGCCCGCGCCATATAGGTTATACCACCAGGGCATTGGTATTTCAATAAGTAAAATAAAAACCTGATTCCGCAGGCAGGCTGTCATCCATGCTTTCCATGTGTCCGCGGCTTCTCGCGGCACAGCTCACAGTATTACCCTGTGTATTTTTATTCCGGCTTAATTTCACGATACGAAACAAATTCCCCTCATCGTGAAACGATCTCTGATTATCGTGAAACTGCTCCATATTCGGTTGACAAGCACTAAAATGCGCATTATACTCAAGTCGCGCCGGTAAAAAACGTACGCCGTTCCGCGATACTGAACACATTTATTCAGATGTTCACCGTTGTCCACTGACAGCCGCGCGGCGCCGGAGCAAATACATACAGTAATCATATTAAAATCACAACACCGGGCCGGCAGGCCGAAGGAGGAAGCATTATGAGCGAGAAAATAGAAAACATCTACGAACTGAGACCCCTGCTCGACGAGATCCCCGAGGACTGGAGGTACCGCATCGACGAGATAGCGGAGCGCTACAAAAAGCTTTACACCGCACTGGTCTACGACATCATGGCTGAGCAGTACGGTCTCCCCGGCAGGTCCATGAAGCCGGGCATAGGTCCGCTTGAGCGCGGCGAACGCAACGGCAAGGTCGCCGGACCGGCTTTCCCGACGCGCCGCTGCACAACGCCGGACACCGACCCCAAAGTCCATAACATCCGTCTCGGACTGATGAAAAGCATGTGCCGGGGCTGTGTATATGTATCCGACGTTCAGGGCAACCGTAACTGCGGCCAGTTCGGCGAGATCACCGCGACCGCCATGCGTGCCGCCGGCTGCGTAGGCGCCGTTATCGACGGCTCGACCAGAGACTCCGATTATCTCATTGCCATGGGCTTTCCCACCTTCGTGCGCTGGTGCAGCCCGGTCGAGGGCCTGACACGCTCGATGACCGTGGACTACATGCACCCGATATATGTCGACGGCGTCGACGGTATGCTGCTCATCAATCCGGGCGACTATATATTCGGCGACGGCGACGGCGTCGTGGTCGTGCCGAAGGATATAGTCGTGCCGGTGCTGGAAAAGGCGGAGAAGAACTTCCGCGACGAAAAGCTGAGCCGCCGTGCCATGGCCGAGGGCATGGACCCCTTCGAGGTATACAACAGGTACGGCAGGTTCTGAGAGCGCAAGCCGATGAAGATAGCCGACTATTTCTACTGTACCCCCGACCGGCAGTGGGATTACGCCGCCCAGCTCGGTGTGCGCTATGCGGCCGGGCGTATGCCGGACGGGCAGATGGAGCGGACCGCCGGGAGCTTTGAGCTTCTGCGGGAGATGAAGGAGCGCTTCGAAGCGCGCGGTTTCTCGCTTAAGGTGATAGAGCCGGCGCCGCCAAACCAGAAAATCAAGCAGGGTCTGCCGGGGCGCGACGAGGAGATCGAGCGCATGTGCACGCTGATACGGAACATGGGCCGGCTCGGAATAGAGGTGCTGTGCTACAACTTTGTCGCTTACTTCAACTGGGAGCGCAGCCGTTTCGACTACCCCGAGCGCGGCGGTGCGCTTGTCAGCGAGTACGACTTTTCGAAAACCGACCACTCCGTTCCGACTCCCGCCGGCATCATCACCGAGGAGCAGCTCTGGCGGAATTTCGAGTACATGCAGCGCGCCATCGTCCCCGCCGCCGAAGAGGCAGGGGTGAAGCTGGCACTGCACCCGGACGACCCGCCGGTCCCGGCCATACGCGGCATCAGCCGTTTTCTCACAAGCGCCGACGCTGTCGAGAGAGCGATAAAGCTCGTGCCGAGCCCGAACATGGGCATAACCATGTGTCAGGGCACATTTCAGGCGATGGGCGAGGACGTCGTGAAATGTATATGCCGCTTCGCCGATAAGATCAATTTCGTGCATTTCCGCGACACCCGCGGGAACAAATACCGCTTTCACGAGACCTTCCACGACAACGGGCCTACCGATATGGCCGCCGCGATAAGAGCCTACCGGGAGGTCGGCTTTCACGGCTACGGCCGTGTAGACCATGTGCCGGCCATGGCCGGCGAGGACCCGGAGCATCCCGGCTACGGCAGTGTGGGCCGCCTGTATGCGATCGGCTACCTGCGCGGACTTCTGGAAATGGACGGAAGCCTGGAAGATTGATGCCCCGGCCGCAAAATAAAGAGTATGAAAACTCCGGCAGAAAAAGGAGCGTATCCGCTTTCTGCCGGAGTATATTTTTATGCCGGTTCCGCGCGCGTGCCGTTCAGGTGCCGGCGGTCGCGGGATCACGGAAAGCCACCGGCGGGACATTCATGACCGAACGCAGGTCCTCCACAATAAGCGGCGTGTATTCGTGCTGCGGCTCCGTGGTGAGCAGGAATATGGGTCTGTCCGGCGGAGAGGCCAGAAGGTCCAGATAGCGCAGCTTTCCGGTGCGCACCACCGCACGGGCAGCGGAAATCGGCACGATCGACCACATGTCTCCGCTCTCGATGATCTGTTCTACCAGACGCATATTATCCGCCGTGACCATGTATTGTCCGGTTCCGAACCAATATTCGTGCCACATCGCGTATTCATGATTCCACAGCATGTATACGCATTTGTCAGTAGGCAGATCCTGCGGATGCACAGGTCCGGTATAGGGGCTGTCCTCACTGCAGAGCAGGACCATTTTTTCCGAGAGGACCGGGATGGACGATACACGGTTTGAGGGCACCGTTCTGGACACAAAAACCGCATCAACGCTCCTGTCTTCGATGGAGGTATAGCACTCCCGGTAATGCAGGGAAAAAAGCTCCAGCGAGACAGGCAGCCTGCGGCCCAAAAACCTGGCATACACCTCGGGCATGACATAGTTGCTCAGCGTCTGCGTCGCGGCGACCCTGAAGGCCGGCTTGGGCGAGTATGTGGCGATCTTCTTGCTTTCGGCCCACAGGCTGCTCCACTTCTCGGCAATGAGTATGAATTCGCGCCCGTTTGCGGTCATTTCCACGCGCCGCTGTCCTTTGCTCCTGGCAAACAGTTGATAGCCCAACTCTTTTTCAAGCGACTGTATCCTGTGTGACAGGGCCGGCTGCGTGATGTACAGCTGCTCAGCCGCACCCGACAGCGAGCCGCTTTTCACCACGGCAAGGAAAGCTTCTATCTCAGACAGCTGCATTCTCTTCCTCCTCCTGCGCATCTTCCCATGCTTTTTAATATAAATA
>JAQXKZ010000021.1 GCA_029010715.1 Clostridiales bacterium | reverse complement strand
CCGCGTATCCTCATTTGTGTGGGCGGTCTGATGATGATGGACCCCGGCGCGCTCACCGACATCATCGGCATTGTCGTTTTGGCGGCAGTTGTGGCATGGCAGTATTTCGGCGCAAGGAGAGAGCCCGCGGCGGCCTGAGCTGTCTGCCGGCATCACTGAATATACTCTTTAATTGAAACGGCATATACAACAGAGCGGCTCACAGCATATGAGATCCTCTCTGTACCGAATCTAAAAAAAGCCTCCCGGGACATCGGGAGACTTTTTTTGCCCTGGCGTAAATTATAAACGCACATTGTACCTCATGTGCGCATATGCTATAATTAACCGGTCCGGGATTTCACCGCTCCGTCTGAGCGCACATTCTGGCCGAAGGAGGGCTCATGGGAGAATCACACGTAAAATACAGCGTGCTCATAATGGGCCGCAGCGAGCTGATCGTCACAGCAATACGCTCCGCCGGGTTAAACCGCTACTTTTCAGGCGTGACTGGTGTGCCGGCAAGTATCAGCGCAGAAAGGGCACTTGTACTGCACCCGGCCAATATACTTGTGCTGACAGACCCGAACGACCTCTCCGCCGTCCGGGCCGCTTATCGCAGCGGCTTTCTCGCGGTTCTGCTCATATGCCCCGACGCTGCGGACAGGAGCGCATATATTGACTCCGGCGTGTTCTGCTGCACACAGGCTGAGCTTCCGGCCACGCTGCCGCAGCTGCTTGCCGCGTGCACAAGGCTGCGCGAAACACGCGGCGAAGCCGAGGCCCTGCGCGGAAAGCTCGACGAGGCGCGGCTCATAAGCCGTGCAAAGCTGCTGCTGATATCCCGCTTCAAGATGAGCGAGGATGAGGCGCACCGCTTTCTGGAGCGCTCCGCCATGGACAACTGCACCAAGCTGCGAAACGCAGCCGAGAGCGTGATACGAACATACGAGGAATAGCTGCGGCGAAACCTGCGCTCAAAGCTTCGACCCCGCTTTTCCCTGCGCTCTATGAACGGCGGCTCCCGCCCGTGCGAACACTGACATATGACATAATAAAACCTCCCTGCCGGCAGGGAGGTTTTATTATTTTACTTAAAGTTGTGGGCGTCCTGAAGCACCATTTCCTTAACCTTCAGCAGCCTGACCTTGGTGGAGTTTTCGTTCTCCTCCAGCTTCATGGAAATATACTTGATATTCCCTTCAAGCTCGGGGATCATAACGTACTCCAGCGCATTGACGCGGCGGCGGGTCTTTTCGATCTCTTCCGCAAGAAGCTGCATTGTCTTTTCAACCTGAGCAAGCTCCAGCATATCCTCAAACACCTTGGCCATCTTTTCCAGCGCGTCGTCCAACTCGCCGGAGGTCTGGGCAAAGCCGTAGGGATAGACCTCGGAAGGATCGTTATTCTTTGTATGGAAACTGTACACCGGGACGTTGACGCTCATGATGTTCCTGAACTTCATGTCCAGCTCAACACTCTGGCGCGGATAAAGCAGAGCCTGCTCCAGCATCTCGGGGGACATGATGGAGCTTGCGACCTGCAGCGAGGCAAAAGCTCCGGTCAGCCCTTCCTCGACGCGCGTCCTCAGCTGCTTGTTGAGCTTGACCACATCCATGAACTGGCGCATCAGCTCATCGCGTTTGTCCTTGAGCAGCTTATGGCCGCGTCTCGCAGTCTTGAGTCTGCCCTTGAGCTGGTTGAGCACCATTCTGGTCGGGGTTATCGTTGTACTCGCCAAAAAGTATCACCTCCGTAAATCAGTAGTTTGTTTTATAAGGGGCCTTACTTTTTGGGCATGTACTTGTCGATCATCTCAGGCTTGACACGCTTCAGCTCGCGGCGCGGCAGCAGGCTCAGCAGCTCCCAGCCGAGGTCGAGGGTCTCCTCGATGCTGCGGTTGGTGTTGTTGCCCTGGCTGACGTAGCGCTTCTCGAACTCGTCGGCGAACTTCGCAAAGAGCTTATCGTCGTCGGAGAGGGCGGCCTCACCGAGTATGGTCATAAGCTCCTTGGCATCCTTGCCGCGGGAATAGGCGGCGAAGAGCTGGTTCATGGTTCCGGCGTGGTCCTCGCGGGTCTTGCCTTCGCCGATACCCTTATCCTTCAGACGGCTCAGAGACGGCAGAACGTCTACAGGAGGAACGATGCCCTTGCGGTGCAGGTCACGGCTGAGGATGATCTGGCCCTCGGTGATGTATCCGGTAAGGTCGGGAATGGGGTGGGTCTTGTCGTCCTCAGGCATGGTGAGGATCGGGATCATGGTAATGGAGCCCTTCTTGCCCTGACGGCGGCCTGCGCGCTCATACATGGTCGCAAGGTCGGTGTACAGGTAGCCGGGGTAGCCGCGGCGGCCGGGAACTTCCTTCTTCGCAGCGGAGACCTCGCGGAGAGCCTCGGCGTAGTTGGTGATATCGGTGAGGATGACAAGGACCTGCATTTCCTTCTCAAAGGCCAGATACTCGGCCGCGGTCAACGCCATACGCGGAGTCGCGATACGCTCGACGGCAGGGTCGTTGGCGAGGTTGGAGAAAACAACGGTACGGTCTATAGCGCCGGTGCGGCGAAAGTCGTTGATAAAGTACTCGGATTCCTCAAAGGTGATGCCTATTGCGGCAAAGACGACGGCGAAGGTCTCGTTGTCGCCCAGAACCTTTGCCTGACGCGCGATCTGCGCGGCGAGGGCCGCGTGCGGCAGGCCGGAACCGGAGAATATGGGCAGCTTCTGGCCGCGGACCAGAGTGTTCAGTCCGTCAATGGTGGATACGCCGGTCTGGATGAACTCGGCGGGGTAGGCGCGGGAGGCGGGGTTCATCGGCAGGCCGTTGATGTCCATGTGCGCCTCGGCAAGTATCGCCGGGCCGCCGTCTATGGGCTGACCCATGCCGTTGAAAACACGTCCGAGCATGTCCTCGCTGACAGCAAGCTGCTGCGGATGGCCGAGGAAGCGGACCTTCGTCTCGGCAAGGTTTATGCCCTGCGCAGATTCGAACAGCTGTACGACAGCCTTGTCGCCTTCGACCTCGAGGACTTTGCAGCGGCGGACTTCGCCGTTGGGGAGCTCAAGCTCGCCCAGCTCGTCGTAAGTGACGCCTTCAACATTCTCGACCACCATCAGAGGGCTGGCGATCTCTCTTATAGTCTTATACTCTTTGATCATGCGTCCTCACCTCCGGCAATAACTGCGTCGATCTCAGCCTTCATCTCTTCGACGATGGCCGCGTAATCGGCTTCAAAGGTATCCTGATTTGCCATCTTGGCACGGCCGATCTTCTCGCGGGCGTCGATAGTGAACAGGCTGTTCATATCGGCTCCCTGTTCCAGCGCGCTGCGGCAGAGCACATCGTAGTTGAGTATCATATCCAGCAGGCGGTACTGCTTTGCATAGGAGGAATACGCGTCCTCATCGACAAAGGCGTTCTGCTGCAGGAAGTCCTCACGGATCATCTTCGCGGTCTCCATGGTGAGACGGTCAGCCGGGGAAAGCGCGTCCTGTCCGACCAGACGGACGATCTCCTGAAGCTCGCTCTCCTCCTGGAGGATGTGCATGGCCTTCTCGCGGTTGTTCATATAGGTCTCGGTGAAGTGCTCAGTGTACCAGGGACGCAGAGTGTCAACGTACAGTGAGTAGGAAGTCAGCCAGTTTATGGCGGGGAAGTGTCTGGCGTAGGCAAGGCTGGAGTCAAGCGCCCAGAACACCTTGACTATACGCATGGTAGCCTGGGAGACAGGCTCGGAGATATCGCCGCCCGGAGGCGAGACGGCGCCGATTGCGGTGACGGAGCCCTGACGCTCGTCGGAGCCCATGCACTCGATAACGCCGGCGCGCTCATAGAACTGAGCCAGACGGGAAGCCAGATACGCGGGGTAGCCCTCTTCACCGGGCATCTCCTCCAGACGTCCTGACATCTCACGCAGAGCCTCGGCCCAGCGCGAGGTGGAGTCGGCCAGAACGGCGACATCGTAGCCCATGTCGCGGAAATACTCGGCGATGGTTATACCGGTATAGATGGAAGCCTCACGGGCCGCGACGGGCATATCCGAGGTGTTCGCGATAAGCACGGTACGCTTCATCAGAGGCTCGCCGTTGCGCGGGTCCTTCAGTTCGGGGAACTCCATAAGAACGTCGGTCATCTCGTTGCCGCGCTCGCCGCAGCCGATATAGACGACTATGTCGACGTCCGACCACTTGGCAAGCTGGTGCTGCACGACGGTCTTGCCGGAGCCGAAGGGACCGGGGACAGCGGCGGTACCGCCCTTGGCGATCGGGAACAGATTATCTATGATACGCTGTCCGGAGTTCATGGGACGGCTGGGGACATATTTTTTCAGGTAGGGTCTTGCGATACGCACGGGCCAGCGCTGGATCATGTTCAGCTCATGCTCCACGCCCTTTGCGTCCTTTACGACGGCCACCGTCTGATCGACGGTGAAATCGCCGCTCTCAACGCTGACGACCTCGCCGGAGACGCCGTTGGGGACCATGATTTTATGCAGGATCGCCGTGGTCTCCTGCACGGTGCCGAGAACGTCGCCCGCAACGACCTTGTCGCCGGGCTTGGCAACGGGGACGAAAGTCCATTTCTTCCCGCGGTCGAGCGCGGGGACGTCGATGCCTCTCGCAATACAGTCGCCTGAGAGCTTGCGCATCTCGGGCAGGGGGCGCTGGATACCGTCGTAGATATTGTCCAGCATACCGGGGCCGAGTTCGACGGACAGCGGCATACCGGTAGTGATGACCTCGGCGCCGGGGCCGAGTCCGGAGGTCTCTTCGTAGACCTGGATGGACGCCTTGTCGCCGGTCATGTTAAGGATCTCGCCTATCAGATGCTGAGAGCCGACACGGACAACGTCGGAGACGTTTGCGTCCGCCAGACCCTCGGCCACAACAAGCGGTCCGGAAACTTTTGTTATAGTTCCGCTCATTTACACATTCCTTTCCAAACCGATCCCGCTCAGATGCGGGCTCCGGTTTTTGGATAATTGGGGAGGATCAGTCTCCCAGAATATTCGTGCCGACAGCACGCTCGACGGCCGCCCTCAGGGCAGACTGGCCGAGCCCGATGGAGCCCTCGCGGCCGGGTATGAGGATTATGGCCGGAGTGGGGCTGTCCTTGAATTTGTCTATTTCCGTCTGGATCTGTACCGCGAAGTTTTCCTCGATGTAGATAATTGCGTAGTCGTCATTTTCGCGGGTGAGCTGTTTCAGGATCCTGCCGGCTTCCGCGCCGTCCGCAGCGGGGTAGGTCTCGAGACCGAGGGCCTTGAAGCCCATGACGGTGTCTCTGCCGCCGATAACTGCAATTTTATACATACAGATCACGCAGCCTTTCCCGGATGGTCTGCGGGGGGATGCCCGCAAGCCTGCCCGTGAGGATCATTCTGATAGCGGTTATCTCGCCCTCGACCGCAGCCATATAGGCCACGACCGGCTCACAGCCGTAGCAGATGAGTCTGGCGCCCCTGAGATAGCTGTTGACGGCGTTGTCACAGGCGAGCTCAAAAGCGGTCATGCTGCCGCCGGAGAGCGCCTCTCCGCCCAAAACGGCGGCCTTCTCCAGCTCACTGTGGGTATAGAGGGCGGCGAGGCTGTCCTTATCGGCAGCCGCGGTGAGACGTTCGAGGCCCACGCTGCCGCCGGGTATGAGAACCTCGGCGAGGAAGTCCTGGTTCTTGCCCATGCGCAGAGTGCGCACGGCGCTGCGAAGATTCGCGCTGTCGATGAGTATGGAGGCATAGCCCTTCAGGAAAGAGCTGCCGACCTTATCGACGGCCTTCTGCAGCTCGGCGAAATATGCCTTGTCGAGCACAAAATCGGCCAGCTGCGGGTTGGAGGTCCTTGCAAGAGTCGCCTTCGCCTCCGCCATCGCGGCGGCCAGCGTCTCCGGCATTTGGATGCGCTTGTCCTCGTTGTACAGCTCCAGCAGCTTCAGGCCCGGTATACGTCCGGAGCCGCTGAGGAGCCGTGTCGCGTCCTGTCCCATGGCCTCGGCCTTGATGATGACCTTGGCGTTATGATAGTCATACTTCAGCTTGAAAATGTCTATCAGAGTACCGTCCGGCGCGGTCTTGCCGAGCTCCTCGAATATCTCGGAGCGGTGCTGCGCCAGAGCTTCTTCTATCTCCCCGGCAGTCATCTGGGACATGTCCGCGTATCCGCAGTCAGTAAGGATCTTGGCAGCATCCTCAAAGCTTGCGGCGTCAAGCATGCGCTCGGCCTTCTCATTGTCCAGAAGCCTCGGCTCTCTGGCGCGGAGAATGGCGGAAACGCAAAGATACGCTTCTTTTTTATTTGACAATTCTTTCCCTCCCTGTCTCGGGATCACACGGCCGGACCGTCATTCGAAGAGGACCTTGGCAAGCTGCGCGGACATTTCGCCGCGGCACAGCTCTACCAGAAGCTCGACAGTGCAGTTGGCCTCGATGCTTCCGCGTCTGAGGATAAGGCCGCCCTTGAAATCCCCGGTTTCGCCGGCAAGGGTCAGCTTGCCGCCGCCGAGCTTCTCGTTCGCCGCCTTCACAACCGCTTCGCCGATCCCGGCTCTGTCGCGCTCATTGAGCACGAGCTCTTCGTCGCCGGAGACGGAAGCCTGTGCCGCGAGCTTTGCAAGCAGCTCAACGTACTTATCGCCCGGAAGCGAAACAAGCATCTCGCACGCCCTGTCGAAGCTTGCCGAGACCATTTCCTGCTTGAGCGCGAGCACGGACTTTCTGCCCTCCATGCGGGCGAGACGGTCGATGCTGTCCAGCTTGTCCTGATTGGCCTTGACGCCGACGCGGATCTTTTCGCCGTAGGCGTCTCTGGCCTTAATCTCATAGTTCTGACGGATCTCTGCGCACTGCTGCTCTGCCTGAGCCAGTATCGCATCGGCCTGAGCCTTGGCGTCAGCCTGGATGTGTGCGATTATCTTTTCAGTGCCTTTCATAATTCGTCCTGCCTTTTTTGAATTTTCAAGAGCCTGTCCATTACATGGAGAGGAGCATTATCATAGATGCAAGCAGAGACAGAATGGCGTAGAACTCAACGGTAATGCAGAGGATCATGCCCTTTGCCCAGTGGTCGGGGTTCTTCGCCAGAAGGACGACGGACGCCGCGGCGACTTTGCCCTGTGCGATAGCGCTGACGAGACCGCCGATGCCGATGGGCAGGCAGGCTGCGAAGTAACGGCAGCCCTGAACGAAAGTCAGGTCAGCGGCGGTGCCGTTGAGCAGACCCATCTGCATAACTGCCACGAAGAAAACGACCAGACCGTAGAGGCCCTGAGTGCCGGGGATAACCTGAAGGATCATGACCTTACCGAACTTGCCGGGGTCTTCGGTGACGAGGCCCGCACCGGCTTCACCGGCGATACCGGTACCGACACCGGAGCCGGCGCCTGCAAGGCACGCAGCCAGACCTGCACCGAGAAGGCCTATTGCCAGACCAGAGTGTGCAAACAGAAATTCCATTGTTAATTTCCTCCTATTTTTTTATTCTGATACGTCGTAGTATTTTGTTTTGACTGTAAGGGGGTTGAAGGGCCGTCCGCCGTCCTCGTAGAACTTGCCGAAATACTCCAGGCACTGCAGACGCAGGTCATGGACATAGCAGCCCAGCAGGTTCAGCGCGAAGTTCAGCGAGTGACCAATGATGAATATCACGAAGAAGAACACCAGATTGTTGGCGATCGCGCCGATCGTATTGAACACGGTAGCGATAACGGAGCCGGCCAGCATCAGCGCCATGATACGGGAGTAGGACAGGATATCTCCAAACCAGCCCGTAGCGGTATTATAGAAGGTGCCGAAGATGCTGCCGAGCTTGCCGAGGATCCCCTTGGAACCTCTGGAGCCGCCGTAGAACAGCATAACGATACCGATAACGAGCACCACGGGAACGCCGGAGACGTTACCGATCTTGAACACGCAGAGAATGATACCGACAAGCATCACCCACAGCGAGCCCTCTTCCCAGACGGCGTCGGCCACCTGACCGCGCCTGATCTTCTTCACGGCATTTATGACCATACCGGTGTTAAGGTGTACAAGTCCGAGGCCCATCGCCCCGACGAGGACATACATCGTATCCTTCAGCGGAGAAAACAGGCAGGGCAGAGCGCCCCAGCCCTCGGGCTTGCCGATGATAGCGCCGATCTTCTCAAGCGCATCACCGAAGAAGCCGCCGGTGACGGCGCCCATCACAAAGGTCGAAATGCCGCAGTAGAGCAGCAGCTGACAGAACGACAGCGTACCCGCCCTGGGTCTTATCCTCTTCATGGCAACGACGGCCGCGATCACCATTATCAGGCCGTAGCCCATATCCGCCATCATCAGGCCGTAGAACAGAATGAAGAACGGGGCCATCAGCGGGTTGGGGTCCAAACTGCCGTAGGCCGGCAGGCTGTACATATTGGTCACCATGTTGAGAGCATTGGTGAATTTGTTGTTTTTGAGCTTGACGGGAACGTCGGGGTATTCTTCCTCCGTCGGCTCCAGCGCCTCCCAGGCGCAGCCGAAGCGCTCGAACACCTCGCTGAGCTCCGGCTCCCGCTCCTCAGGGAACCAGCCTTCCATCACGACGACGGAATCAGTTCCGTAGAGCTTATCAGCAGCCTCAGCAAGGGATATCCGCACGCTTACACGGTCAGCCGCAAGCTTCAGCTCGTCCCTGTGTACGGCCTCGCCGATTATGTATTCAACGCAGCTTTCCTTTTCCGCCGCGAGCTCCTTCAGGCTCGTATCCGCCTGTGCGGCACACTCGCGCGCGGTGCCGTCCATCGAGCCGAGGGCCGAGGCCGTAAAGCCGAAGCCTCTCAGGCATTCCTGCATGTCCGGCAGCTTCTCGCGCATACACACGAGTACGACGTAGTGTTCCTTTTTCTCCTCATGGACGCAGAAAAGCTCCGACTCTTCGTCGACCTGCTCCAGAGCGCTTTCCACCTGGCTGAGCTCAATGCGCGCCGGGACGGTACCGATAAGCACGCCGCAGCGCTCAGTACCCTCGGTATTGAGCGGCATGTCCAGCTCCATCCAGGGGTCAAGAGACTGGATGACGCTGCGCAGCCGGCTCTCCTCGGCGCTTATACGCTTGATGCGGCTGTCATGACTCTCAATGGATTCCGCGATCTTCAGCGCACCGGACAGACCGGTATCGTCAAGAAGGACGCGGTCCTCCAGCTCGGGTCTGGCAGACAGCAGTTTTGCCTTCACGGGCGCATAGCGGTCGAGCAGCTCTATGGCACGGGTCAGCGAAGTATGCCGGCTCTTGAGCGAGGCTATATCGCTGCTCTCCCGACGGACGAGACTCTCGATCTCCGAACCCTGTATCTCGGGCGCAAGCTCGGAAAATTCCACGCAGCCGTACCGGATAAGTTCTTGCAGAAGCTCATCCCTACCGGAGCGGACAGCAAGCAGGCGGAGCTTTTTCATTTTTAGAATGGCCATCTCAGCTGTTCACTATCCTTTCCACAACAAGAGCAGCCGCAGCGTCCAGTCTGCTTTCAGCCCTGGCACGCAGCGCCGCTTTTTGATTTTCCAGATCTCCGGAGAGACTTACGGCATGAGCTTTCGCCTTCTCGTTGACCTGACGTCCGAGCTCCTTCAGCTCGTCCACGGCCTTCGCACAGGCGGCGTCCACGGCAAGCTTTCCCGCAGTGTCCGCATCGGCAAGCATCTGCCGGGCCTTGCTTTCCGCTTCAGCAACCGCAGTTTTCGCCTGAGCTTCCGCCTGAGCAATATTGCTTATTGCTTCAAATGACATTGGCA
Organism: Clostridiales bacterium; assembly: GCA_029010715.1. Taxonomy (GTDB): domain Bacteria; phylum Bacillota; class Clostridia; order Oscillospirales; family Oscillospiraceae; genus Limivicinus. The sequence continues at coordinate 296 of JAQXKZ010000021.1, read as the reverse complement.
CACCTCCCTTTTCAGTATGTTTTGATCTTATAACAGACATCTTAATGATACCTTAACATGCGTATTGTTTCAAGACATAATTAGCGTAGGACCTGACAAATTTTGCGCACATGCAGATGTCCGTATATCACCGGAAACCATTCTGTTTTTTGATTTCGGGTTTAATTATAGTGCATTGTCACAAAGCTGTCAAACTATACAAAAAATAAAAATTGACAATTTTATTGAAAAACATTTGTTAACATACACAAGACGTGCTCATTTTTTCTTTATGAAAGGCGCCCATACCCTCAAAA
>JAQXKZ010000020.1 GCA_029010715.1 Clostridiales bacterium | reverse complement strand
CAACCTCCATCTAATAGCTGCCTCTCCCTATGAGGGATTTGAGAGCCGTTGGTCTGCGGATTGGCAGAGGCGCTACAAAGACATACTTGACCAGGCAGACCTTGTCCGCTTCGTCTGTAAGAGGTACAGTAAGGCTTGCTTCCAGATCCGTAATGAATGGATGGTGGATAGATCCGCCAGAGTAATAGCTGTGTATAACGGCGAACCAGGCGGCACCCGGAACACAATCGAATATGCTGAAAAAAACAAGGTGGAGTGCTTCAAAATCTGATGCACTCCACCGTTCTTATAACTCCAAATCGGAAATATTCATTTTTCTTTTCGCCAGATATAACTCATACATTTTCTGGGCTGGCAGAAGGCGTATTTGAATGTTCTGCAGGTTTAACTGTTCCAGCATTTGCATACGTGCGATACCTTTCTTGATAATGGTATCTTTTTCAGTCGGCATGAGGAAGCAATTTCTTACAATCCCAATACCGTGGTCAGCAATAAACTGTTTATACGCAAGCTGGTACAAATACTGCTTTGTCACATCGCCAACACCAGGCTGTCCGCGTAAAACCTTGTTAGGTTCCAGCTGGATACAATAATATTTTGCATCCAGTATAATGAAGGAACAAGCACCATCAATGTCTGCCAGAGTGATAATGTCAGGAATAAGGGTATCTGCCGCTTCCTTCTCAAAGGGAGTTCCATCCTCTTTCCATCCTTGCCACTTTGGCTTTTCAATGATGCTGATAAGCTGATCTGTCGGTGTGTAGCCAGCTGCGATGCCATTCGGCAGTTGCAGATTACGAAGCTGAGTATTTAGGCGGTCATTGAACACCTCTTTACACACATCCTCCCACACCAGATTAAAACTGGTTGTGCCGTACATACTAATACCGAAGTTCTCAGCCAACGTCCTGTGGTGGGCAATATATGCATACAAGGTCTTTAGCAAAACCTGCTTGTGTGTATTGTACTGGACATTCAGTTCTGACTGCAGGCGGTAAAGGATATAATCGTCATCTCCCAAATCACCTCTGGTCTCATCGCTGATGTCGGCTTCAACCATGTCAAACAAGTCCAAAATTCCAGCTTCCCGCAGTTGCTGGGAACACTCTGTAACCACGCATTTATGCAGGCGATAGAAAAAATCATTCTCATCGTCAACAGACCGATGGGTATACAAGTCCACATAATACGGCCTGCTATTGCTGATGATAGCAAATCCGTTGTTGATTGTTTGTTCCCACAGAATAGGGCCTTCGCCGTTTAATTCGACAATATCCTCTGTGTTGATATATAAGCCATTCTGGTGATAATCGTCCAGCAGAAAGAGCATTACCGCCAGCAAATTAAAACTGCTGTTTTGACCGTCCCCATTGTACATATTGATAATTTGCTCCTTGGAGCCATACCGCTGAAGCACCTTGATGGTTTGTTTCATCTCTGCAGTCGGCTCTGGATTCTGGGTTATATACTTTGGAAAGCATTTAATCACACGATTTCCTACAGTAAGGACTCCCACAAAATTGAATACATAAAAACAGTCATTACTCCCGGTGGCATCATCAGTGATTGCTATATCCTCGTCTGTTAAATCAGACAACTCCATCTGCAAGGGCGTATTCTTTACCGCCTTCATAACCCCGTACGCTTTGAGCCGCCGTAGGAAAGCCTGGATTTCCTCTTCAGTAAAGGAAAACAGGGTTCGAAGGTCATTTTTTGTATATCGTTTTTGCTCTCTGACATACTTTGATACGAATGCGTCCATAGTGGTTACCCCTCAATCATGCTGTTATACTTATCGACAAAAGAGGCACCAAAAATCTCAATACCACGGGCATCAAATGCAGCACAAACAGAGGAATATTTACTGCTATCACACCCCTCAAACAGTCTGTGTTTAACTGACTTTGCCGCATCCTCGTACAAATACATGATAACCTTGCTCTTGAAGGTAGCTTTGAATTTTTCGGGATTAAGCATTCTGCCGTCCTCTCCATATGCAAACACTTGCTTTGAGAGGAAGTACGGGCCCATAAGTTTGTCCTCGTTGATATTGTAGGTAACAGCAAGAGTATCATTGATAGCTTTACGCAAGACATTCCAGTCAATGTCTCTTGAGTTGGGAGCAGTGCCAAGTTCCACTACACCGCCAACCTCGTCATCATTATCATCGATGCCAATATATTCAAAATTCCATCTACGCTTAAATGCAGTATCCATAGGATACACACCTTGGTCAGCACTGTTCATTGTAGCCCAGATGAACATATTATCCGGGATTTTGATGCTGTCCGGGGATTTGCCGAGTTCAGAAATCAGATACTTTTTAATATCCTCTGTTGCATGGATTTCGTATTCACTGGAGCCCTCATCAGAACGATCCAACAGCTGGAATACTTCACCGAAAACAGCCGCTACCTTTGCACGATTGATTTCCTCAATGAGCAGGAGGTGCGGTTGAGGGGCCTCTGTACGACCGCTTTTGAGTGCAGCGACCAAGACACGCATAAACGGGCCGGGCACAAAATCATATCGGATTTCACCCTGGGCATTGGTCACTGGCTTATAACTACCCACGAATTGAGAATAAGTATATTCTGGATGGAAAGTAACTCGTTCAAAAGTGCCTGTTGTACCATTCAACAGAGTTTGACAATCTTCTTTCAGAGTATGGCTCTTGCCCGTGCCCGGTGCGCCAAACACAATGCGATTCCTTTCAAAGATGCTGGTGATGCCAGTTTCAAAGCGAATGGCCAGTAATAGCTCAAACAGCCAATCCAGAAAAGCACCGCGTGCGTCTTCACGATCAGGCCGCCACTGAGATGAAACATAATACTCGTCTTCAGCGATGCTGTAGGTGTCTGCATAATAACGGGGATGACCTGTATCGTCTTGCATTGCTGCCCGATACTCCTCATCGCTCATTCCCTGGGGTCTCTTAAACAGAATGCCGTGGATATTATTATGCCTGAACAAAAGTGCACATTGTTCACGGCTTTCCAGTATGGGCAAGGTATAACCGTTAAATAGCCTATGCGTGGACATGATTTCCAAACAAGTAAAAATAAATGTTTTGTTATCTAATTCCAGGAGGGCATCGCGGGTAGGAACTGGCTCCTCGCGCTCGTCAAGCGGAGGAAGGAGCGGGTTCCGGGGATGGGGCAAACTCATTAGTGCCTGGTACTCAGCGGCTTTATCATCATCCATTTTGCGAAGGGTTCCTTTTTCGTGAGTATCCTCACCCACATATGCAATATTCTTCTTACCTACCACTGTAAGCCATTCTACATAAGGAAGGTTCGCAAGTATTGTTTCGGGTTGGCTTCTGCTCGATCCAGACCCACCCAGAACACTGTCTACATGGGCTGCGGGCAGAGAACACATAACTTCCCAAATCTTACGCAGTTCCTCTAAAGGGCGAGATTTTGAGGTGCCATTCACATTTAACAATATCCTATCGTTTTCACGATCAATCTCTTCAATCTGGAAGGGCGTAGCCTGACCAGATATACTACTAAGAGGCATACCTCTTAATTCTTCGAGATCAACCAGCATCTCTTGAAATGACTTCATCATAACACCTCCAGAAAATCTTTAATTGTCCTGGCGATTCCGCAAGCAAGCAAATATGGAACACCGTTACCTATGGTTTTGAATTTGTTCGTCAATGTCATATCCGCGGGCAAAGCAAATTCTTTAGGTAAGGTTTGCAGTGCAAGTGCTTCTGCTGCGGATATTCTCCTAATACGATACGGGTGCAGGTGCACTTCATTATTTCCATACGCAACAGTAGGAGAAAACCTCCATCTGTGGAGTCGTTTATACGACTTCTTGCTAACATCACCTTCATCAATTGATTCTATCCGACTCAAGCCACCTCTTGGCGTAAAGTAGTCCTGCGCATTCGGATGATTCTCCACATCGTTTTTTTCAAACCAATATTGAACCGTCAGTTTTTCATCAATACCTTCTGGCTTCTCGGTCATAATATTGGGACAGAATGCGTCTGTTTCAGGCCAATTCATCGCTTTTATCTCATCTAAAGTGTAACGATGATATTTTTTCCAGTCAAAGGAATCGATATCCACATTACCCAAAATGCCCTGGTGAACACCAAACATCAAGATTCGGTCACGGTCTTGGGGAGCCCCATATTCAAGAGAATTTGTCAGTCTCTCAGTAGTTGCGTAGCCACTCGCATGGAGTTTTCCTTTTAGTTCTTCAAAAAAAGCTCTATGCCTTGCTGTCCGCCATAAGCCCTTAACATTTTCAAAAAGGAAAAAGTCCGGCTGCATCTCAACAATCAAATCAGTATAGGACTGCGAGAGTTTACCATTGTCTCCATCACGCCCTTTGTTTTTGCCTGCAACAGAGAAGTCAGGACAAGGCGGGCCTCCGATGAAACCGACTAAGGAGCCATCTTCACGCGCCTCAAGGACGTACTTTTGTAACTCGGCTTTTCGAGTATCCAAGAACTCGTTGATATCTATATTGAAGTATCCATACTTTGGTTTTCGCATTCCCATCGCAGCTCTGGAATACTGGTATGCTTTCAAGAATGCAGGCTGGAACTCATTCACTAAGTCGACCTGAAATCCATTGTTTTCAAAGCCCAAGTCCAAAAAGCCGCTTCCAGAGAAGAATGAAAAGATGACAAGTTTCTTGCTCATATGGTGTTTCTCCCTACTTGTTATTAATATCTTGCTTAATGTATTTGCCACTCTTAATCCTGGCATCATCTGGTTTTTCTGTATTCTCTGGAATGGCCCACTGACGCCCAAATTTGGTAGCGCCTTCTAACCGCCCATTCGTACACAGAACCTGAATTCTTCTTTCACTAATCCCCCAGCGATTGGCGGCTTCCTGGATAGTCATATACTCCATTTTGCACCTCACTCCAAGAACTATCGCAAATTTTCCTTTTAATTATATACTGCCAGCCGAATAAAGTCAAGTTGCTAATGCATCCCACCAGATGGCAAATTAGTCCCAATAATACGGTTGATGATAATCTGCCCGTTTTCACTCTTTATTGAAATACTATCGCCTATATCAAATCCTGCGGCTTCCAGCCATTTGCCTTTAAGCACAATGGTAGGAACATCCTGGTAGTTATATCCGTTGCTCTGGCCGTATACTTTCAGCCGTCTGATTTTCTTTTCTTTCATCGCATTCTCCTTTTGCTAAATAGTAGTTACGCCAAATAATATTGCGTTTCGTCAAAAGGTTAGGAGTTTTGCCAAATGGTGCTACATCTGAGTGAACCGTTTTCTACATATTGAAGGTTCATATTTACCCCATACTACATATAGTGGTCCCTCACCCCGGCCAAAACACACCGTTGGGTATGTATTCCCAACCTCAAATTCCGAAAATAAAAGCCGAAAAAGCCCAGAAATACGGGGTTTTTCAGCAGAATATGTGTGTTCAGTTGGCTGCGCAAAGCGTTTCACGGACAAATAAGACACCGTTGTGCGCGAGGCTTATCTCGCCCGGCCGCGGCACCGTACCGCCGCCGGCGAGGCCTATGGCCGACACCGTGTGATGCGGCGCGCGGAAGGGACGCTGGGATATTATCGGGTGCTCCCTGCATGTGAGACCTGCCACCGAGTGTATCTCGGTGCTCTGAAGCATCTCGTCGCGGCTCATATCCGGGAGTATGCCTGGCAGACGCTTTGCCATCATTGACTTGCCTGCGCCCGGAGGTCCTACTATCAGTATGTTGTGCCCGCCGGCCGCGGCTATCTCGAAGGCGCGCTTTACGTTTTCCTGCCCCTTGACGTCGGCGAAATCAGGCATCGGAGGCATATCCGCCGAGAGATCGGGCGCGGCTGCGGCTTCAATTGGTTTTTCGCCGCGCAGATGCTTTATAAGCTGCTGCACGTTTTCCACGGGGTAGACGTCGATGTCCTCGGCAAAGGCGGCCTCGGCAGCGTTCTCTGCGGGTAGATACAGCTCCTTAACGCCCTCTCGTGCCGCGGCCAGCGCCATGGGCAGGGCGCCCTGTACGGCGCGAAGCTCCCCGAGCAGGGACAGTTCCCCGATAAACGCCGCGTCGCCGCGTGGCGGCTCAATGTCGCCGGCTGCGGCGAGTATGCCGACGAGTATCGGCAGATCGTACAGCGTTCCGGCCTTTTTCTTGTCCGCCGGCGCGAGGTTAACGGTCATCCGGCTGACCGGAAATCGAAAGCCGTTGTTTTTTATCGCCGCGCGCACGCGCTCGCGTGCCTCCCTGACCGCGGCGTCCGGCAGACCGACAACGTCAAAGCTGGGCAGGCCGTTGGAGATATATACCTCCACCGAGACTCCGTAGCCGCCTATTCCGCTCACACCGAAGCTTTTTACACTGGAGAACATGTTCCTTCCTCCCGCTGCAGTATTCGTGCACGCGTGCACGGTATGGGAAATGCGCCGATATGAAAAACGCAAGGGAGCATTAACAGACTTTGGGGGGCGCGCCCCGACGCCGCCCGCCGCATGTCACGTCCGATGCGGACGCCGCCCGCCCGCGGCGCGGTAAAAGACTTTTAATGCTTTTTGTTGAGCACTGCTGTGAAATGCTCAGACCGGCCCTGAAAACACGGCGGCCCGCGCCGGAGGCGCGTATGTCCCCGGACCGGTCCGCCGTGAAGCGTTTATTGAATTATTCCTCGAGCTGACCGACTGTAGCAATGTGCAGCTCGTCAAGCTGCTTCTGCTCGACCGTGGAGGGAGCGCCCATCATGATATCCTGGGCGTTTTTGTTCATCGGGAAGGCGATGACCTCGCGTATGCTCTCCTCGCCGGAGAGGAGCATGACCATACGGTCGACGCCCGGGGCGATGCCGGCGTGAGGGGGAGCGCCGTAGCAGAAGGCATTGTACATTGCGGGGAACTTTTTCTTGACGTCCTCCTCACCGAGGCGGACCATCTCGAAAGCCTTGATCAGGATTTCGGGGTCGTGGTTGCGCACTGCGCCGGAGGAGAGCTCTACGCCGTTGCAGACCAGGTCGTACTGATCGGCCGTAATGGTCAGCGGGTCTATTTCGCCGCGCTCGGCCTTAAGCAGGACGTCAAGACCGCCGGAGGGCATGGAGAACGGATTGTGGCAGAATTCAAGCTCGCCGGACTCCTCGCCGATCTCGTACATCGGGAAGTCGACGATCCAGCAGAACTCATAACGCTCCCTGTCCATATGTCCGGGTACTGCCGCGCCGAGCATCTTGCGCATGACGCCGGCGGTTTTCTGCGCCGCGTCCTTTCTGCCTGCCGCGACCGCGACGAGACAACCGGGTCTGAGGCCGAGCGCCCCGGTAAGGCTCTCCCTGCATTCGCCAAGGAACTTGCTTATGCCGCCGACAAATTCGCCGCCATCCTCGACCTTGAACCAGAAGGGCTTGCTGCCCGCCTGTACCTCAACGTCGGCACAGAGCTTGTCGATCTGCTTTCTCGTCATGTCGCAGCCGGAGACAACGACGGCCTTGACGGCGTTGCCGTCGGCGAAGGGACCGAAGCCGGTGCCCTGCACGAGCGCCGTAATGTCCTGCACGATCAGGTCAATGCGCAGGTCGGGCTTATCGGAGCCGTATTTCTCCATGGCCTCAAGGTAGGGGATACGCTTGAACGGAGCCTTTGAGGCAATGCTGTAGGTGCCGTATCTGGCAAAGATCGGGGGCAGCACATCCTCCAGGACCGCGAAAACGTCCTCCTGATTTGCAAAGGCCATCTCCATATCGAGCTGATAGAACTCGCCGGGGGAGCGGTCGCCGCGAGCGTCCTCATCGCGGAAGCAGGGGGCGATCTGGAAGTAGCGGTCGAAGCCGGAGGTCATGAGCAGCTGCTTGAACTGCTGCGGGGCCTGAGGCAGGGCGTAGAACTTGCCGGGATGCTTTCTTGCGGGAACGAGATAGTCGCGCGCACCCTCGGGGGAGGAGGCGGTGAGTATGGGCGTTGTGATTTCGAGGAAGCCGTGCTCGGTCATGGCCTGACGCAGAGCCGCGACGACGTTGCAGCGGAGGATGATGTTTTTCTTTACCGCGGGGTTTCGCAGGTCGAGATAGCGGTACCTGAGACGCTGGGTCTCGTCTGCCTCACGGCTGCGGTTTATCTCAAAGGGCAGCTCGTTGTAGCGGCACTTGCCGAGCACCTCGATCTTATCGGGCACGACCTCGATGTCGCCGGTGGGGAGCTTGGGGTTTTTGCTCGCGCGCTCGCGCACGGTTCCCTCGACGGAGATAGTGGACTCCTTGTTGATGCCCTTTACGACGGCCATCATGGCCTCGTCCTCTATGACGACCTGGGTCGTGCCGTAGAAGTCACGGACAACGACGAATGCGAAATTGCTGCCGACCTCGCGGACATTTTCCATCCAGCCGACTATTTTGACCTTCTGCCCCACGTTCTCCATGCGGAGCTCGTTGCAGGTATGGGTGCGGGATTGTGTCATTTTGCCCTCTCCTTTTTATGTACTGCTTCCCCGGGAGTAATTTCAAAACTGGCTTGCGGTCTGCCCGCGGCGCTGTCCCCGGGGCAGATCGCGCCGTCAGCTCCTGAAGCCTCACGTCGGAAGCCGGTAGCTTATCTTTTTATATGATGGATTGAATTGCTTACTCCTTTATTACGGCGCCGCTGTTTTTCAGGGCGACGGCTGAGGCGATGTGCCGTGCCGCATCTGCGGGGCTGAGCTTGACCTGCTCGCCGGTCAGCATATTCTTGACCGACAGCACGCCCTCCTTAATTTCGTCCTCGCCGGCGAGCACGACAAAGGGGACTTTCAGCTTATCGGCATAGCTCATCTTTGCCTTGAACTTCTTCTTCTCGCAGTAGAGCTGTGTGCGCACGCCGCTGGATCTCAGCGCAGTCGCCGCGGATATTGCATAGCTCATGTCCTCCGTCATCGGGATGACAAGCGCGTCGCAGGGGGAGGTGACCTGCTCGCCGGACAGCAGTCCCTGCTCGTTGAGCACATAGAACAGTCTCGTCAGGCCGATCGAGATTCCGACGCCGGGCAGCTGCCTGTCGGTGTAATACCCGGCGAGATTGTCATAACGGCCGCCGGAGCATACGGAGCCTATTTCCGGATGCTCGGTCATTTCCGTCTCATAGACTGTGCCGGTGTAGTAATCAAGCCCCCGGGCAATGGTCAGGTCGACTGCGAAGTTATCTTCGGGGACGCCGAAGTCTGCGAGGTAGCGCGTCACGGTCCTGAGCTCGTCAAGTCCGAGATCGAAGGTTTCGTCCATGCCGCGGTAGCGCTCGAGAGCGGAGATCACCTCGTCGTTCGTGCCGCAGATCGCCATGAAGTCCAGTACGTTTTCCGCCTTGCACGGGAGCATCTTCACCTCGTCGATGAGAAGCTGGCGCACCTTCTCCGCACCCACTTTATCCAGCTTGTCCACCGTGCGCATGATATCGCCGGCGCGCTCGCTCATACCGTTCATCGCGTAGAAGCCGTTGAGGAGCTTGCGGTTGTTGACCTTGATCCTGAATTTGTGCATGCCGAGCTTCGTGAAGGTACTGTATATGATAGCGGGTATCTCCGCCTCGTTTATGATGTCGAGTCTGCCGTCGCCGATTATGTCGATGTCGGCCTGATAGAACTCACGGAAGCGTCCGCGCTGGGCGCGCTCGCCGCGATAGACCTTCCCGATCTGATAGCGCCGGAAGGGGAAGCTCAGCTCGCTGTAGTGACCCGCAACGTATTTGGCCAGCGGTACGGTCAGGTCGAAGCGCAGCGCAAGATCGCTGTCGCCCTTCATGAAGCGGTATATCTGTTTCTCGGTCTCGCCTCCGCCTTTTGCCAGCAGCACCTCTGCAGACTCGATTATCGGGGTATCCAGCGGCGTAAAGCCGTATACGGAATAGCTCTGACGGAGGATCTCCATCATGCGCTCCATTTTCATCTGCTGCTCCGGCAGCAGTTCCATAAAGCCGGAGAGAGTGCGCGGTGATACTTTAGTCATGGGTGCGTGTTCCTTTCAAAAGCTTTGGTGTTATCTGGCGCTCCGACGCCGCACCGCGGCCCGCCGTAGCGTGCTGCCCAATAAAAAAGGGCGCGAATCCGAAGCCGGCTGGACACCGGCTTCGGAATAAAAGCTTGATATGAGAATGTATGGCGGACTTATCTCTTCTGCGGATTGACGATGTTGCGCCAGTCGAGATCGCCGCGGCGCAGGCCCTGCACCAGGACCTCGGCCGTAGCCGCATTGGTGGCGAAGGGGATCTGATACTGGTCGCACAGACGCTCTATCTTGTTTATGTCGTCGAAGCCCTTGGGATTGGCCGGATCGCAGAAGAAAAGCACAAGGTCGATCTCATTGAAGGATATGCGCGCGCCGATCTGCTGCGCGCCGCCCTGATCGGCATGCAGATACAGCGTTATCGGCAGTCCCGTTGCCTCTGACACCAGCTTGCCCGTAACATGAGTCGCGCAGAGAGAGTGCTCGGCCAGTATACCGCAGTAGGCGATACAGAACTGTACCATGAGTTCCTTTTTTCTGTCGTGTGCCATTAATGCTATGTTCATTCTCTTCACCGTTTCCTTTTTCTCGCTTGTATCCAATTATAAACACAAATGCCGGAGACTTCAATATTTTTATTTTAACAGTGACATTTCTGCCTCCGATGTGTCGCTGTAACCACGGATGGTTATGTATGCGTCCATGATCTGACGCGCGATAAACTGCACGCTTGCACCGGCGCCGCCTCGCTCGACGACGACGAATATCGCGACCTCGGGATCCTTGTAAGGGCCGTAGCACATGAAGATACCGTCGTTCTGAATACCTTCGCCCTTCTGAGCGGTACCGGTTTTGCCGGCGACGGTCCAGGGGCAGCTTGCCCAGACTTCGACGTTCTTCTCGTTTACATAGTCGTTAAGCACCTTCCACATTCCCTGGTGGACGGCGTCCCAGTTGTAGTCCGCGGTCTCGACCGTGCTCATGACCGTGGGCTCACGGTCGTACAGCTTCTCGCTGTAGTCATAGTTGCGGATGGATTTGAGAATGGAGGAGGAATAGCGGGTGCCGGAGTTGGCGACGGTCGCGCAGTATTCGGCCATCTGTATCGGGGTGAACACGCTGTCGGACTGGCCTATGGCGGCCTGCAGCGTATCACCTATACGCCACTCGGTACCGGCGTAGTCCTGGTGGTTCGCCTGGTTGGACATGTTGCCCTTGGCCTCGACCAGCTCGATGCCCGTGTATTCACCGAGACCGAAGGCCTTGGCGAATTCGCCCATATCGTCGACGCCCAGGTCGTTGCCTATCGTGTAGAAGTAGTAGTTGCAGGAGTCTCTTATCGCGTCGACCACGTTCTCCTCCGGGTGGGTGAGGTGGTCCTTTGTGGCGTTCCAGATCCAGCACTCAGGGGCGTAGCCTTCGGCGGCGTATTTGGTGAAAACGCCTTCGCATTTTATCTTTTTTTCCGTGTTTATTATACCCTTTGTGAGCGCGGCTATAGCCGTGCAGGGCTTAAAGGCCGAGCCCGGTGCGTAGGTGCCCATGAGAGGCCGGTTGAACAGGGGGGAGTTCTCCGCTTCCAGCAGATCCTGATAGTCCTCTATGATTGTGGCCACGTTGTATGTCGGCCAGCTCGCCATGGCGAGAGGCTCGCCGGTTTTGACGTTTACCACGACGGCGGCGGCTCCGGTGATGTTGTCCTTAAGGTCGACGTTGTAGTCGCCGCGGGCCGTGCCCTCGGCGCGGGCCTGCGCTATATTCTGCTTGAGTATCTCGACGCCGTTTGAGAGGATACGCTCGGTCTGCTCCTGGAGGACGCCGTCTATTGTGAGATATATATGGTTGCCGGGGACGGGCTCCTCCGTGTATACCGTGGCAAGAATGGTTCCGGAGGCGTTTCGTGTCTCTTCGACCTTGCCGTCCTTGCCGTGCAGGTAGTTTTCAAACGCGTATTCGACGCCGTCCTTGCCGACCATTGCGTCGGTGGAGTATTTGAGCAGGGAGTACTTCTCGTATTCCTCCTGCGTCATAAGTCCGACGTAGCCGAGAATGTGCGCGGCGTAGTCAGTGCCGTATTTGCGGGTATATGCGCGTTCGACTTCAATGCCGACAAGCTTGTTTTCCATGATTGAGGAGATGAGCTCCATGCTCGCGTCCTCGACGAAAACGTAGTCGGCGGTATTGATGGCGTAGCGGACGTTTATCGAGTAGCGCACGCCGGCGATTATGCGCATCTGCTCGGCGGTGTAGCTGTTGTCTATTTCATACCTCGTGCGCATGAAGCTCATCAGCTCGACTGCGGTTGAGTTTGGGTCAATCTTCTGACGTACGTAGTATGCGTCGAGCATCGTGCGCTGTATTGCCGTCATGTTCTCTGTATACTCGAACGGCGGCTCCATTGTTATCGGCAGGTCGTCGGTGTAGCTGTCGCCGTAGCCCGCGACCATGTCGACGAGCTCGAGGATGACCGCGTTCGGGTCCTCGTTTGCAAACAGCTTATCCGTATCTATCTTCAGGTTGTAGGTCTCGGCGTTGCTGACGAGCACGCGCCCGTAGCGGTCGAGTATATTGCCCCTCGCGGCCGTGACCGTGCGCTCCGTCTTGGTCAGCTCGCTGCTTCTGTTATAGTACTTTTCGCCTTCGACTATCTGAAGCTGGTACAGAAAAACCAGGTATACGGTCAAAACGAGTATTATTAATATAACGAGTGCGGCTACTCTTCCGGGTTTAACTAATCTGTTCATTGCCAGTCCTTTCCAGCAGCTATTTTATCCACTTGGCGGGCGGGAAGTACGCCGCGGCCGAGAGCGGCAGAGACCAGAGCGTCTGCAGTATGACGGTCGAGAGCATGTAACCGCTCCACACGTCGCCTGCCAGCGTTTTGAGCATCTGCAGCATCGCCGTCACAAACAGCGCGATCAGAGTGACGCCCATGAATGCGAAAAAGCGGCGGTTGATAAAAAACTGAGACACGAAGGCCGAGACAAAGGCCAGGATCGGAAGGAGCAGCGTGAAGAAAACCGTGTGCTCCACAAACGCCATATCTGCCAGTATACCCATTATCAGACCGAATATCGGCCCCCAGGTACCGCCCTCGAACATGCCGACTGCCACAGCCGCTGCCGGCAGGATCATCGGGCATACTCCGAGCGGCCTGATATGACTGAGCACCATGTTCTGCAGGATCAGCGACAGCAGCATGAACAGCGCGTACTTCAGTATCCGGTGTATATCTATTTTTTCAAACAGATTCTTCAAATCTTATTCCACCACTTCATAGCTCTTGATAATAAACACCTGCACCAGCGAATCCAGATCGCACTGAGGCTCCACGATGCCGTATTCGATCTGTCCGCCGGCCTCGGTCTGCACGGCTGTAAGCTTGCCTATCACAAGGCCGGCCGGAAAAGCGCCGCCCGAGCCGGAGGTAAGTACGTCGTCTCCGACAAAGATCTGCGCGCCGTCAGCCAGGAAGGTCAGCTTGGCCTGCTTGTTTTTCATGAAGGAGTATTCGCCGACGACCATGCCGGAGTTGCCGGCGGCTCCGACGAAAGCGCCGACGCTCATGTCGACGTCGATAAGCGTACTGACCGTCGCCCAGTTGGTGCCGAGCTCCGTGATCTGTCCGACGACCGCGCCGTACTCGGTGATAACCGGGTCGCCCAGCTCGATGCCGCTGTTCTCGCCCTTGCTTATCGTAAAGGAGGAGGCCCAGTTTGACGAGGACCAGAGCACGACCTTTGCCGACTCCATCTCATAGTCGGTGTGTTTTTCCCTGAGCTCCAGCAGCTGACGCAGACGGGTGTTCTCCTCGGAGGCCTCGATGCCGTCTCGGGCGGATTGCTGCGCCTCGGCCAGCTGAGAGCGCAGAGACTCGTTCTCCGCCATCAGCGAATCGTAGTCGTAGAGGTAGCCGTACAAACTGTCAAACCAGTTGACGGCGGAGCTCAGGACCTTCTGCATGGGCGCCTTGACTATACCGGACACATTTTGCAGAAAGCTTATGTTTCCGCCGCGCGCCGCCGCGCCCAGAGCCGTTATCAGCACCACGGCCGCCACGATTATGCCGACCCGTATGCCGTTTTTCTTCAGGTATTCTTTCAAAGAAGTCCAACTCCCTGCTTTTCCAGCATTTTCCCAAGCCTGCACAGAGGCAGGCCCATCACGTTAAAGAAGTCGCCGTCTATGCCCTCGACGAAGAGCGCGGCCTTGCCCTGCGCCCCGTAGGCGCCGGCCTTGTCCATAGGCTCCCCGGTATCGACATAGGCTTCGATCTCCCTGTCGGACAGCTCGCGGAAGCGTACGCGGCTCATTTCGGCTTCAAGCTCCTCCGCGCCGTCCTTTATGACGCATACGCCGGTGAATACCTGGTGCGTCTCTCCGGAGAGCTCACGGAGCATGTCTATGGCCTGCTGCCGGGAGTGCGGCTTGCCGAACACCTTGCCGTGATGCCATACGATAGTGTCCGCGGCGATGATTACGTCGTCTCTGGCGCAGAGCCCGGCGACCTCGCGGCCCTTGTGCGCGGCGAGCGTCTCTACGAGTTTTTCCGGACTGAGCCCGTCCGGAGCGGTCTCCTCGCCTTTCGCGGGGATGATCTTCAGGTCTGATATGCCCAGCATCTCCAGCAGCTCCTTACGCCGCGGAGACCCTGATGCAAGAATAATACGCATAATGTCAATCCTTCTGCCTTGATTAGTCTACTCCTCTGTAGTACAGGCCGCGGGTCAGCACGTTCGGCTTGTAGTCCGACAGGCCCATGTGCCCTTTGGCGACCTCGACGCATTCGCGCGCGCCCTCGGTCGTGAACACCATGCGCAGCCCCCAGGGGCCGGCGGCGTACACGTCCTCAGCCTTGTCGGCGAGATACAGCTTATGGGCGTTGTATATGACGTTCCGGCAGCCGAACTCCTTTACCACCGGGAAAACGGAGCCCATGCGGTCGGACATCTGCGCCGGGGTCTGGCAGGCGCAGCGGCCCGCGCTGTGCCGGATGATGCACTGGTCGGAGACCATCAGCGGGAGCCTGCCGTATATGATTATCTCTGTGTCGAGAGGCTTTATCATGTCTCTGATCTGGGACAGGCGCAGCTCAAAGGAGGCGGTGGCTGAAATGAAGCCGGCGTTTTTGAGCATCTCCATCGACAGCGAGTTGAAGGCGTTGAGCCCGAAATCGCCGCGCAGCTTCATACCGGCCTGACGGGCCAGCACCGCGTGGCCCAAATTGCCGACCAGAGCCTCGTTGATGCCCTGATCGAACATGCGGCTGAGCATATCGTAGACCTCGCCGAGCTCATTATCGGTAATGACGCGCGGCAGAACCGCGACGGGCACGGTGCCCTGTTCGGCAAAGGGCTTTAGCAGGTCGGGCTTCTCTGTCATCAGTGTGAGCGGGACGTAGAGGTAGCTCGGCTTCAGCGCGGCGAGCTCCGGTGAGAGGTGCTCCTCGGTGAGCACCTGGAATATCATCGCCGGGTCGCCTACCGGAAGCTTCCCCCTGGGCTTTTCGGGCAGCTTGAAGCTGCGCCGCGCGGGCGGCCTGGAGCGCTGCTCCGACAGCTCCGTTACGAGCTTGCGCCGGAGCTCGTTTATCTCTGAGGCCGGCAGATACAGCCCGGGATCGGTCTGCGCCCTGTTTTCTACGCAGTTGTACGGCGTGCCGCCGGTCTTGAACATCTGCTCGGTCATATACGATGCCGTGAGCCCCTGACCTCTGGCCTTCTCAGGCACGGCGCCGAAAGCCGCGGCACGGTGGCCGTCGTCGTCAAAGGCGATGGCCTTTATAGGCTGGCCCTTCTGAGCGACCGTGTAAAAATGCACGGGTACGCGGCGAAGCTCGCCCTCGGAGTAGCCTTTGCGCGCGAGCGCAAAGAGCTTTTCAGTGTCCTTGTCCGGCTCCTCGCGGCGGCCGAACATGTCCTTCCTGTCTCCGTTAAAATAGCCCTGAGTGAAGCCCTGGCGGGAGAAAGCCTTCTGCAGCATCTCCATCTCCTCGACAGAGGGCTGCCGGTGCTCCCTGAGCGCCTTGGAATATATCTTTGTCACTATCGCCGTATACTCCGGGCGCTTCATGCGCCCCTCGATCTTGAAACAGGCTACGCCCGCGTCCTCCAGCTCCCGCAGCCGGTCGACGAGGCAGTTGTCCTTGAGCGACATCGGATAGTCGTCCATACGCCCGCCGAGACTGTACTGCATCCTGCAGGGCTGGGCGCACATGCCGCGGTTTCCGCTGCGGCGTCCTATGAGCGCGGACATGTAGCACTGGCCGGACTGGCAGAAGCAGAGCGCCCCGTGCACAAAGACCTCTGTCTCTATCGAGGCGTGCCGGGTTATGAACTTTATCTGTTCCATGCTGAGCTCGCGGGCCAGGACCGCGCGGGTCATGCCCATCTCGGCCGCGGCCTCGACCCCGGCGAGATTGTGTATGCTCATCTGCGTGCTGGCGTGCAGCGGGATGTCGGGCAGGGCCTGACGGATGGCGTAGGCGAGGCCGAGATCCTGAATGATTATACCGTCGGCGCCGCGGTCCGAGGCAAGCCGGGCGGCCTCAACCGCCGGGCCTATCTCCCGGTCGTTGACGAGCGTGTTGAGCGTCACATACACCTTGCAGCCGCGAATGCGGCAGTAGCGCATGGAGCGCTCAAACTCCTCGTCGGTGAAATTTTTCGCGCCGCGCCTGGCGTTGAAATTTCCCAGACCCATATATATAGCATCCGCACCGTTCTGTACCGCGGCTATGACCGCCTCCGGAGAGCCGGCGGGGGAAAGAAGCTCTGTCATTCTCTGCGCTCCTCTGTTGAATCTGCGATGCTGCCTGCGTGACAGCATTAAAATACAGGATAATTATAGCACACAGCACCCTATTGCGACAAGATAATTTTAATGTTATAATATGGCTGTGTCGTGAACAAAGAATTAATACTTGTTTTCAAAACGGAGAAAACGGCCTATGCAGCAGAGCCCCGCGGAAAATTTAATATCTTTCTCCGACGCCGGGAAGCTTATTGCCGCGCATGACGGGGACGTGGCCCTGCTGTACATATACATGCGCTCCCGGGGCTGCGATCTGGAGGGCGCGGCGCGTGAGCTCTGCCGCACGATGGGCGAGATAGAGGCCGCGTATGAAAAGCTGCGGCGTATGGGCCTGCAGGTCGATACGCCGCGCGGGCCTGCGGCTCCGGAGAGCGCTGCCGCGCGCCCGCAGGCGGTTCGGGCAAAAGCTGCGCAGGAGGCGCCGGCTGCCGCTGAAAAGCTCCCGCCCGCGGAGGAACTGCCCGAGTACCGTACCGAGGATATCGTCCGCCGCAGCGAGGAGGACCCGGCCTTCTCGGCGATAGTCGCCGAGGCCCAGAAGGTGCTCGGCCACCTGCTGAGCAGCATGGACATGAAGAAGCTCTTCGGCATATACGACTATCTCGCGCTCCCGCCCGAGGTCGTGATGGAGCTGCTGAACTACTGCATGTCCGTCTCCCGCGGGGAGGACGGCGCCGGCCGCCGCCCGTCCATGCGCTTTATAGAAAAAGAGGCCTACGCATGGGCGCATATGGAGATATTCACCTTTGAGCAGGCCGAGGAATACATACACAAAAGCCGCCTGCGCCGCGAGGACCTGGGCAGGGTGAGCGAGAGCCTCGGCATACACGGCCGGAAGCTCACGCCTACGGAACTGAAATTCATAAACTCCTGGCTCGATATGGGCTTCTCGCTGGAGCTTATAGAGCTTGCCTATGACCGCACCGTGACGAATACCGGGGCGCTCAAATGGGGATATATGGACAAGGTGCTGCTCAGCTGGCATGAAAAGGGCCTGCATACCCCGGCGGAGGTCGGCGCGAAGGAAGGCAGACGCGCCGCACCGGCGCATGCCGCGCCTGCGGATAAGCCCATAGATATGGACAAGCTGCGCGCGGCTCTGGACAAAATGTAAAGGCAGGCACAGCGATGCACTATGACGGTAAACTCCTGGCCAGAGCCAGAACAGAGCTTGAAAACATAAAAAGGAAAAATCTTGACGAGCAGCTTCGCCGCCGCGAGCTTGCCTATGCCCGCTGCCCCGAGCTGGAGCGTACGGACTCGAAGCTCCGCGCTCATATGACTGAGCTCGTCCGTCTCACGATTTCACGGGACCCGGCGATAAAGGCCGGACTTGACGCGCTGAAGGATGAAAACCTCAGCCTGCAGCGGCACCGCGCCGGGCTTCTCTCTTCGCTCGGCGTCAGTGCGGATTATCTCGACGCCATATACTCCTGCCCGAAGTGCAGGGACACCGGCATATACGAGGGCGGGGTCTGCACCTGCCTTGAAAGGCTCTACAATAAGGAGCTCACGAAGGAGCTCGGCACCCTCATGAGAAACGGCGACGAGAGCTTCGACAGCTTTGACCTGAGCCTCTACCCTGACCAGCCCGATCCGGCGACGCATGTCGTGCCGCGTGAGCTGATGGGTCTCGTGCTCGACCGCTGCCGCAGGTATGCCGAAAACTTCCCGGACGTCTCTTCAAATCTGCTGTTTCAGGGAGGGACCGGTCTGGGCAAGACCTATATCTCTGCGTGTATCGCCAGAGTTGTCGCTGATAAGGGCTGCTCTGTCTGCTATGAGAGCGCCGCCGCCGCATTGGAAAACTATGAGCGCGCCAAATTCTCCCGTGACAGTGAGGACGGCGCGGCCGCCGCGGTCCGGGTCCGCCGCATGGAGAGCTGCGATCTGATGATTCTCGACGATCTCGGCACCGAAATGGTCACGCCCATGACCGTAAGCGCCCTGTATACGCTCATCAATACCCGTCTTGTCAACGGCAGAAGGACCATTATCAGTACGAACTGCACCGATGAAGAGCTGCAGAAAAAGTATACGCCCCAGATATGCTCGCGCATTTTCGGCGAGTTTATTGCCCTGCCCTTCGTCGGAAAGGATATTCGAAAACTGAAGAAGGGAATGTAATGCCATGCAGCACGAAATAAAGACCTCCGCGCCTCTGCTCGACGGCAGCGGAAACATTGCCGAGCCGGGCTATGCCAAAAGGCTCCTGCCCGTTTACCGCCGCGCCGACATAAAGGCCGGCAGGATGCGCATCAAGGAGTGGGATTATTATCTCATCAACAACGGCCGCTTCGCCCTTGCCCTGACCGTGGACGACAACGGCTACATGGGACTGGATTCCGTTTCCCTGCTCGACTTTGAAAACGGCTGGGAGATCACGAACAGCCCCATGAGCTTTATGCCCCTCGGAAAGCTGAAAATGCCCGAGACCTCTGCTTCCGGCGACGTTTCGCACAGTGGGAAGAAGCATGCCATAAGCTTTAAAAACGACGGCACCGGCCGCCGCGTGCTCGATGCGCGCATGGACAATTTCGGCCCGGGCGGTGCGATAGAGGCGCATGTTGAGCTCTTCAACGAACCGGAGGAGAGCATGGTTATATGCACTCCCTTCGATAAGCCCGGCCATTTCTACTTCAACCAGAAGATCAACTGCATGCGCGCCAAAGGCGAAATGCGTTATAACGGTATTACCTATGTCTTTGACCCGTCCGAAAGCTTCGCCGTGCTCGACTGGGGCCGCGGCGTATGGACCTACCATAATACCTGGTACTGGGGCTCCGCCTCATACCATGTGGACGGCGTACCCTTTGGCTGGAACATCGGCTACGGCTTCGGCAACTGTTCGGCCGCGAGTGAGAATATGCTGTTTTATAACGGCAGGGCACATAAGCTCAGCCGGGTGAAATTCAATATTCCCGGCGGCGAGAAGGATTTCATGTCCCCGTGGACCTTTACCTCCGACGACGGTCGTTTCGAGATGGACTTCGTCCCCGTGCTCGACCGCGCTGCCTGCACCGACGTGTGGGTGATCAAATCCGACCAGCATCAGGTGTTTGGCCGCTTTACGGGCAAAGCCGTTCTCGACGACGGGACGGTCATCGAGGTGAAAGACTTCCCCGGTTTTGCCGAAAAAGTCGAAAACAAATGGTGATACTGTCCGGTAAAGCTGTACCAACGCTGCAGCGTGAAAGCATAAAGCCTTACGGGTTTCCGGGATAATTCATGCTGTCAAGGACGCGGCGCCGAGCAGTGTGACAGGTGAGCCGCTGTGGAGCACACATGGCCGCGGTTCGCTTCCCGTGCTTTTCTTGCGGTTTTTCCCTTGTATATGCCAAAACCCCGGCTTTCGATTAGTAGAAGCCGGGGTTCTTTAACAGACTGTATCACCGGCAAAGCTCTGCTTTGCCGGCGATAATTCTATTCTATTGCGTATTTCTCCTTCAGCTCGCCCCGTATCTCGCTGAAGCTTCTGACCGGAGCGGGCGTGTCCGTGTGCTCGCCTATGTATTTTTCCATCCATATCATGTCGTACCAGCGGCCGAATTTGTAGGCGCAGTTCGTGAATTTCCCGACCAGCCTGTAGCCCATGTGCCTGTGGAAGCGCTCGCTGTCCTTCGTAAGATATTCGTCCCTGCGCGCCGGGTATGCGATGCAGGCGTTAACATTCAGAATGTTCTGCAGCTTCAGCGCGTTTTCAAGCGCCGTGTAGAGCTGCTGTCCGATACCGAGCCCCTTCGCGTCTGTACGGACGTATATGCTCGTTTCGACGGCCCGGCCGTAGGCGGCGCGCTCTTTGAAGGTGGAGGCGTAGGCATAGCCGAGGATCTCACCGCCGCGCTCCGCGATGAAATACGGAAAGCGCTGAAGCACATGGCTTATCCGCCTGCTGAATTCCTCCGCGGACGGAGACTCGTATTCAAATGTGATCGCGGTGTTCTCAACATAGGGCGCGTATATTTTCAGCAGCTCATCCGCGTCCTCCGGACGGGCTGTTCTGATATGACAGCTGTTCATTTTGTCTGCCTCCGCCTTGAAATTTCGGACATATTATCACAGGCGTGCATTTTTTTCAAGAGCCTGATACTCCGTAAAACAGACAAATCGGCAATATTGTACTTGTAATAGGCGGCGAAAGCTAGTATAATAACTAATACTTAAAAAATTAAAACCTTAATTTGTGAAGGCAGGATAAAATATATGAGTACATATAAACGCCGCTTCGGCGACCGTAAGGAAGGACGGCTTCTCCGCTCCATCCCGGCTTTTGCCAAATTCATCCCCTATATCATGCCCACGAGAAACGACGCCCTTAACCAGTATGAGGAGAGCTTTGAGGTCACCACGCTGGATAAGCGTCTGCGCCAGCTCCGTGTTGCCGGTTACAAGGGCATTGGCATACTGCATTTTCTGATTGCCGCATATATACGCGGCGTGTCCATGCTCCCGGGCATCAACCGCTTTGTCATCGGCCGCCGCATCTATGCCAGAGACGGCATCGAGGTCGTCATGACGGTAAAGCGCAGCCTGACCGTTGATGCGACCGAGACGACCATAAAGGTGCATTTTGATCCGACAGATACGATCTTTGACGTTTACCGTAAGATGAATGAGAAGATCGACGAGATCAAGACCTCCGACGGGAACAACAACACTGAGGACGTCGCCGAGGCTTTCTGCCGCGCCCCGCGTTTCCTGCTGCGCTTTGCTCTCGCAGTCGTTCGCGTGCTGGACTACTTTGGCTGGCTGCCTGAGAGCCTGACCGAGGCCAGCCCCTTCCACGGCTCCATGATTATAACGGACCTGGGTTCCCTCCGCATAGGGCCCATCTATCACCATATATATAACTTCGGCACGCTGCCTGTGTTTATTGCTTTCGGAGCCAAACGGCATTCCTATGAGCTTGACCGGCACGGCAATATGGTTGACAGGAAGTATGTAGACTGCAAGTTTACCTTGGACGAACGCACTGTAGACGGGCACTATTACGCTCAGTTCCTGCAGGCCGTCCGTTATCTGTTCCAGCACCCGGAGATCGTGGAGACCCCTCCCACGAGAGTCATCGACGATGTATACTGAGCCATCCCCCGGTTTTTGAGAACAAAAAGATACCCACCGCCTGTGCGTAAAGGCGGCGGGTATCCTTTTGTCTGCTGATTACAGGGTGCGCGAACCGCAGCTTCAGCGCTCTGTATTGTTCGGCAGTCCCGCGTCCTCAAATTCACGGACGATCCTTTCCGCGTAGCTGCGGCAGGGTGCATCGTCTGCCGGCAGGATAAAGGTGAAGATTCTGCCGTAATACACCTGACCTGTCAGAATATCGTGCAGCGCGTCGAGATTTTCTCCGTACCAGTCCTGCCAGAGCATTGCCCTGCGCATAACGGCGTAGAGCCCGCTGCGCTCCCGGCAGCCGTAAAAGTCAAGCGTAACATGCGGGTGCAGCGTGTTCAGCAGCCCCAGACAGCCTGCCCATAGGTCCTGCCAGGTCGCTTCAAAGTCGCGCGTATACCACGGATCGGCAACGTCTTCGCCGGGCCTGCCCGCGTAGTCGAGCAGCATGTGCAGCTTCCCGTCAGGATCTCCGCCGAAGCAGCGCGCCATGTAGCGCATGTTTGCCTCGTCCATGCCTATCAGCAGGTCGTAGTATTCGTAGTCATCGGGCCTTATGCGCCGCGCGGTCTTGCCGTCGCAGGCTATGCCGTGCTCAGCGAGCTTGCGCCGTGCCGGCGGGTATACGCCGTTGCCCAGCTCCTCGCTGCTTGTCGCAGCGGAATCAATTTCAAACTCCGGCGATAGCCCCGCCCGGCTTACCATGTCCTTCAGCATAAACTCCGCCATCGGACTGCGGCAAATATTGCCGTGGCACACAAAAAGTATCTTAGTCAAAAGCGTTCAGCCTCCTGAAAAGCCGTATTCTGCCCCGTTTTGCAGCCCATTTGCCAAGCGTGTCTTTGCCCTGAAATCGGGGTCACATGTCATGACTCAGCCGAAATGCGGCAAAATGCGGCAAGATGAGTCCGTCAATGGTAGTCAAATGGTAGTAAAAACCGGGGCGGATTACTACCGTCGGGGGAAGAAGATAATGAGAGAAAATTCGGAATCTATCGTTGCAGAATATTAATTCTGCAATCCGGTTTTTCATCATTCATTACCCGTTCGATATTTTTCACAAAAAACTCATAGCGCTTCCTATGATACTTCACGCCGTCGGGAAGGCCAGCAGTATGTGGCGTTAA
>JAQXKZ010000019.1 GCA_029010715.1 Clostridiales bacterium | reverse complement strand
AGAGCGTCAAAATCTATTTCATCCGGGCTGTTCCACGGGCCGCCGACAAGGGGGATAAGATACCGCTCGCCTATTATTCCGGCGATGTATTTCCGGACCTCGTATTTGTCGACGAGCGTGTTGTACAGGGGCTTACGGTCATGGATCTTGAGCCACTGGAGCTTTTCGTTGAATGTTTTCGGATTATCCAGATCAAGTTTGCTGCCCATGACAAGCTTATATTTCTGCTTCAAAAACAACTCATCCGGCATCCAGTTCAGCATATTTCTGCTTGCGAAGAAATCAAACATATGCGTCGGGCTGGAAAGGTAATATTTAAGTCCTGCAAAGCTCATAGAGCCCACTCCTTATCCTCAGCGGCATGTGATAATGCGCGCGGCAGTATCCGCAGTCAAATTCGCGCGGCAGTATCCGCAGTCAAATTCGCGCACTTGTATTCTTGTATTATTTATTAATTATTCCCTCAACATAATTCTGCCATAAAGAAAATATATGCTCCGGTCTGAACGCATTCGCTCTGAGCCGGGCGGCTGCGGCAATTCTGTCCGCATGCCCCGGATTCCTTATAAGCCAGAGCATCCGCGCGGCAAGCGCGCGCTCATCCCCCACCGGTATGAGATAGCCGTTCCTGCCTGAATCAATGACCATTTTCGGCCCGCCGCAGGGGCAGTCCGTAGAGATACACGGCAGGCCCATAGCCAGCGCCTCCAGCAGGGAATTGGGCATGCCCTCATGGTTCGAGCAGAGCACAAAGAGCTTCGCGCTGCTCAATACGCCCGGCACATCGTCCGACGGCCCCGGCAGATGGACACGGTCGGGTATACCGAGGTCTACGGCAAGAGCAGCCAGTTCCTCTCTCAGCTCCCCGGCGCCGTAAATGTACAGATCATCCTGTACCCGGTGAGCAATGCGTTTATACGCGCGTATCAGAAGCGCCTGATTTTTCTGGACATTCAGCCGTCCCGTAGTCACTATTCCGCTGCGCCCGGCGGAGAGCGGCGTATTGAAAAATTTCGCGTCGACCTGGTTCATGATGACGGCGGATTTCTTCTGAAGCCGTTTCGGGAACCACTCCACAGCCTGCCGGGTCTGGAACACGCAGCCGTCGGCCAGAGGCAGCAGAAGCTTACCGACGAGACGGCCGATCCGCCCGGAATACTCAAACTCCGGATCGTTTCTGACCGAGACTATGCACCGGGTCGGAAGACCCATTGTGGCCAGTATTGACCTGAAATTGGCCTCCGCCATGAACGAGATCAGAGCCGCCGGCCTTTCTTTTCTGCAGAGCCGCCGGAGCGCCCTTATGCGGCTGAAGTTTCTTTTCAGCCACGACTGCCTTATCTCCCTCTGCTCGATGGAGACGCGCTCCACCCCCTCCGGCACCGGGTACTCATGCTCATCAACAAAGGAGGTGACGAGGAGGCAGCGGTATCCGGCACCGGAAAAGCGATGGGCGAGCTGGAGTATGACCCTCTGCGCGCCGCCGTCATGGATGGAGTTTATGTAAAACATCAGTGTTTTGCTGTTGCGTTTACTCATGTTCCGCTCTCCCCGGCGAGCTTCAGATAAAGCTCAGTCATTTTTTTTGCCGACTCGCGTACGTCAAAGCCGGCACGGACGATATGCTCCGTAACATCCCGGCGGCGCGGGGCGGCAAGTATTTTATCTGCCCAGCATCCGGCATCTCCGATGGGGAGCTTCTCAGTCAGCGGAGATATGCAGGCCTCAGACGTCACGCTCTCCGACACAAGGCAGGGCAGACCTGAGGCCTGCGCCTCGATAAGAGAGACGGGAAGTCCCTCCCATACGGACGGAAACACAAACACGTCCATAGCCCGGAGCAGCTCCGGCACATCCGGGCGGTTGCCCGTGAAAACGACGCAGTCACTGAGACCAAGGCCGGCGGCGCGCGCTTCGGTCTGTTCCCGGAGCTCACCGTCGCCCACCAGAAGCAGTGCGGAGTCGGGGCGCCGGTCATGCAGTGCCTTGAACACATCAAGCAGGAAAGCATGATTTTTCTGCCGGTGGAAGCGGCCGACATGCCCTACGACCAGCTTATCCGACAGGTCAAGTTTCGCACGGTACTGCTCACGGACAGATTCCGGCAGGCGGTAACGCGCAGTATCCACGGCGTTGGGCAGGAAAACGAAATTATCCCGCATGCAGGCTTTCTTACCGTAAAGCCATTCCCCGGCCTCACGGGAGCAGGCCATGAGTACATCCGCCTGATCTCTGAGCGGGCGCTGCAGCAGCTGCTTCGCCGCGGCAGAGATCCCGGAGCCGTTGGAGGTGTTATGACTGTGGATGATGGTTTTCATCCCATGTCTTTTGGCAACCGGCAAATAGATCGAGGCATAGCTCCTGACATGGGAATGCAGGACCTTATAGTCCGGATGCTCCGTCAGAAAAGCGTCCCAGGCCCTTCTTATCTCCCCGGCATTCAGTCCGTTAAAGCCGGGCATATTGTATATTCTCGCGCCGAGCGCCTCAACGTCGGCTGCAAAGTAGCGCTCGTCAGGATGGTCGAGCACAAAATCAAACTGCAGCTTCTCCCGGTCTGTATTCCGGTAGAGGTTCAGAACCATTGTCTGCGAGCCGCCGACGTTCAGGCTGCCGATCATTTGCAATACGCGCACCATCAGCACCTCTCCTCCCGGTGTTTTACCTCTGTGCTGCGCTGCTGGTATATGAGAGAATTTGCGGGAAATTCGCCCCTTATGACGCTGCCGGCGGCGACAACACAGTTATCGCCGATTTTAGTGCCGCGCAGGATGACGGAATCGGCGCCGATCCAGACATTGCTGCCAATCTCCACGGGAGCCGTCCTGAACTTCATGGCGGCCACACCGCCCTCGGCACGGTAGTCATGGTCATGGTCGTATATCTGGACATTGGGGGAAAGCTGGATATTATCGCCGAGGACGATACGCTCGTGGCAGACGATCATATTATTTGAATTGAGCGAAACGTTTTTGCCGAGGATACATTCAGCGCCTTTGCGGACGCGGAGCTTGGCCCCGTCACGCATCTTGAAGCCGCGGCCGATGGAGAGCCGGCCGCCCCTGTCCAGAGTGATCTCCGTATGCGGGGAGACCATGCAGAAAGCAGGGCCGCTGAAGTTCTTCGGATGGAAGAGCTTATTTACGCCCATCTTCAGCGCGCCGGCCGGAACAACGACGAGCGCGCGCAGGTATCTGTTCACTGCTCCACCTCCCGTATGTACTTATCAATAACAATTTTGCGGTCAAATTCCTTTTCAACCTTCCTGCGCCCGGCAAGGCCCATGGCGGCGCGCTGTTCATGGCTCAGGGAGAGGAACTTCTCAACACAGGCAACAAGCTCGTCCGTGCGGCCGGGAGTGTACAGATAGCCGGTAACACCGTCATCCACGGCGTCGGCGGAGCCGTTGATGCGCGAGGCGATGCAGACCCTTCCTCCCGCGGCGGACTCAATGAGCACATTTGGCACGCCCTCTCCGCCGAGAGAAGGCAGAACGGTGCACTGGCACTTTTCGATCCAGCTGTCTATATCGTCCCGGAAGCCCAGATACTCAACATATCCGGCCTTTACATATTCATCGACGATGGGCCTGAAGCGCTCCTCTTCAATAAATCCCGCCATATAGAAGCGGGTCTCAGGATGCTTCGGGCGTATGGCTTTGGCGCAGTCAAGAAACTGCTGCACCCCCTTGACGGCCATTATGCGGCCGATGTAGATGAAGCCGACGCTGCCGTCGCCGGGCAGTTCGGTAAAGCGGTGCTGCTCCAGATTTACGCCGGAGCCGGGGAGCATATCCCAGTTGTCCCGCACCATGCCGTGCTCCACGAAGTAATCCCGGTCGCCGGTATTCTGGAAGAAAACCTTATAAGCTTTTTTTATCGAATGCCGGTAGAGCATACGGACGGTCCCTGCCAGAAAATTCTCTTTAAGGAAGGTCGCGCCGGTGCCGGTGATATTGCAGACCTGGCGCAGGTGCAGGCCGTTCGAGGCCATCGTCCCGTAGATATTCGGCTTGACGGTGTAGCTGAGTATTATGTCCGGCCGCACATGGCGCATGATGCGCTTATACTGCCGCAGCAGGGAGAGGTCCTGCACCGGATTCATGCCGCGCCGGGACATCCCGGTATGTATCAGAACACAGCCCTGCCTGACGAAAAAGACATTGCGCTCATCGTCCGGCATGGAAATATATACCTTGTGCCCGCGCTCGATAAGGCGGGAGATAAGCTCACGCCGGAAATTATACAGTGTAATGAAATGGTTGGAGAGGATAAGTATTTTTTTAGTTTCCATGCTTCATGTATTCCTCTACTTCCCTTTTCAGGCCGGCGTTGAAGCTGTCAGGCTCGTAGCCGAAATCGCGCCGGGCCGGCTCATGGCTGAAGCTTCTGTCCTCGCCGAGGCGCAGGACCTTCTCGACATAGTCCTTTTTGCCGAAGGTCACGGCTTTAAGCACTCTGGCCATAAGTACGCCGGCGGACATGGGCACGCTGATAAACCGTGTCTTTTTGCCTAGGTATTCGCCGATGAGCACGCACAGCTCATGTACGCTGAGCGGGCGCTCGCCCGAGCAGATGTAATCAAGCTGCGGCAGAGTCTCATGCATGGCGGCCTTATAGTAGGCCTGACCGAGGTCGCGCGCGTTGACGGGCTGGATGAGCCCGGCGCCGTGGTCTATCTCCGGCATTACGGGTAACTTGTCCACCATGCGGATGAACTTTGAAATATTGTGGTCGCAGAGGTCGCCGAATATCATGGTCGGGCGGACGATGGTCACGTTCATGCCGCGGTCAAGATACTGCTGCATGTCCGCCTCGATATCCTTATATACCTGTGAGGCCATCTTGTGCTTTGAATATATACCGGAGGTGTGCACCAGCACTACATGCCTGACGCCGCCGGCGCGCTCGACCGCCGCCAGCAGACGCGGAGTTTTCCAAATGCCGGCAATGTGCACGACCGTGTCCGCTCCGCTGACAAAGCGCTCCAGATCATCATCGGAATCAATGCTGCCTACGAATTTTTCAATATTCAGGCCCGAGGCATCAATGCGCCTCGTGTCCGAGCCCGCACGAACAAGGCAGCGGAGGGCGCCGGTATAATTGCCGTCAACCAGCTGCTGCAGAAAAAAACGTCCGGAATGTCCGGTCAGGCCGGTTATCGCAATCATGACTTTGCCTCCTTTTTCAGCTCGCCCGTGCCGCCCTCGACGACACCCCTGTGATGCAGCACGTTTCCGACGGTCATGAAGAAAATCTTCATGTCGAAGCCGAGGCTGATATTCTGCGCGTACTCGCCGTCATAGCGGGCCTTTTCCTCTATCCCGAGCTCGTCGCGCCCATTGACCTGAGCCCAGCCGGTCAGCCCGGGGAGCACATCGTTGGCACCGTATCTGTCACGCTCGGCAATAAGATCGTACTGGTTCCAGAGCGCGGGCCGCGGGCCGACAATACTCATCTTGCCGCTTAATATCTGTAAAATCTGCGGAAGCTCGTCAAGACTGGTCCTTCTAAGCACGGCGCCGACCTTTGTTATCCATTTCTGCGGATCGGACAGCAGATGGGTAGGCATATCGCGCGGGGTGTCGACGCGCATGGTGCGGAACTTCATTATATTGAAAGTGCTTTTATGAATGCCGATACGCTTTTGCCTGAAAAAAACCGGGCCCGGATCTTCAATACCGATGACGGCGGAGATTATGACAAACAGCGGAGACAGCACGACTATACCGACGGCGGACAGGACTATATCCAGCAGTCGCTTAATGTATCTGCGGTACATATGCTTTATCCTCCCATTAATCTGCCTGTTTAAGGACAGGAAAACACCTGAGCAATATTTAGAGAATACCATATTCGGCACGCTTTTACAACAGAATAATCGTTCTTCCCGCATCCCCGCCGGAGGTCAGAAAACGCTCCCGCTTTCCGGTTTCAGGCAATTCCCGCGCGCTGCCTGTTCCTGATGTATTTTTTAACAGTCCGTTAATTTTTTACTTATAAACAGGTGGCATACTAACAGTCCGTACGGCATTCCGGAGGCCCGCCGTGACCGGGAAAGTCATACACTTGAGGCATTATCGTAACTTGATTATACATAAACACTGGTATATAATAATAGTGTAATGTCACCTTTTTGGTCATATGGAGGTATTATGCGTAATATTTGGGCCGTATTCACGGCCGATATAAAATCGCTCAGCCGCTGCTTCTTCGCAACGGCTGTCGCCGTCTCGATCACCGTACTGCCAAGCCTTTATGCCTGGCTCAACATATACTCCAACTGGGACCCATACGGAAACACCGGCAATATATCCATAGCCGTATACTCCGGGGACAAGGGCTGCATTGAGGGCGGCAGGTATGTAAACAAGGGGCGGGATATCGTGGACGACCTGAGGGAATCGGCCGCGATAAACTGGGTCATCTGCGACACGGAAGAGCAGGCCGTCAACGGGGTGTACAGCGGCGACTACTACGCCGCCGTCACCATAGACGACGACTTCTCCTACAAGATGTTCAACATGCTCACCGAGTGGACCGGGAAGCCCTCGCTTACATACTACGAAAACGCGAAAAAGAACGCCGTAGCGACCAAAATAACCGACACCGCCGTCGACTCGCTGCGACGCACAGTCGACAGGGCATATCTGGAGGTCGTCGTAGAGGCCATCGTAAAGCAGACCAACGAGATATCCGCAGAGCTGGCGGACGGAGACGCCGAAAACTCCATCGCCTCCATTCTCTCCGGCACAAGGTCTCTGCTCAGCTCCTGCGTCGAGACCATGGACGCATTTGCCGCGGCCTCCGACGGCTCCAGCGGCAGGATCCCGACACTTGACCCGGTCAAGCTCGAGGAGATAGTCAACAAAATAAACAGCGTCCGGTTCCCCGACGGCACCGGGCCGACCGTGACGGAGCTCGACGTGAAGCTTTATCAGGCGCTCGAGCTGGCTTCGCAGTCGATAGAACAGGCGCAGCAGAAGCTCAGCGGCCTGACTCCCGTAACCGGCATCGGTCCTGACGCTGACGCGGCGGCGAAGGCCATGGGAGAGGTCGGCGATATACTGGACGGCTGGGCCGATTACATGCAGGAGACCGGTTTTGACGCAGCCGGAACACAGACGATCCGCGACACCGCAGAGCTATGCTTCAGTCTGCAGACCTATTTGCTGCAGCTTCCCGACGGCAGCGATCTTACCGCCACGATCGACCGCAGCCTTGACACAATAAACGACATCCTCGGTCTGGCCGGAGAGATCATCCCGACCGCGCAGGGCCTGCGCCAGGATATAAACAACATGCTCGGCCAGGCGTCGCAGACGCTTTCGCTCATGCACGGTATGGTAAACGACGCGGCAATGCTCACGCAGGCTGCCAACGCAACTCTTCACTCCCTTCAGGAGGCCATGGACGTCGCAAGGCCGATGATACGCCAGGTCGGCGCGAACCTCGCCGAAAAGGTCAGGCTTCTCGCAAGCCTTGACGGCGAGGAATATCTCGATCTGCTCATCGACACCCTCGGAGCAAGTCCCGAAGTCTACAGCGAGTATTTTTCCGAGATGGTACAGACAAGCGTGCACAAGGTCTACACCGTCGACAACTACGGCTCGGCAATGGCGCCGTTTTACACGGTGCTCGCAATATGGGTCGGCTGTGTCATACTCGTCGCGATAATCAAGCCGCACGCGCGCACCGAGGGACTGGTGAATCCCAGACCCGCGGAGCTCTTCTTCGGACGCTACATATTCTTCTTCATTCTCAGCCAGCTGCAGACCGCGATCATTATTACAGGCGACCTGTATATACTGAAAATCCAATGTATGCACCCGGCGCTGCTGTATCTGACGGGCTTCTTCACAAGCTTTACCTTCAGCATGCTGATTTACGCGCTGACCTATTCCTTCGGCGACGTCGGCAAGGCGGTCGTCGTTATAATAATGGTGCTGCAGATAGCAGGTTCAAGCGGTACGTTCCCGGTGGAGCTGCTGCCGGAATTCAACCGCAGAATTTACATTCTCTTCCCATTCCCCTACGCCATAGACATGATGCGCGAATGCATCTGCGGCCTTTACGGCAGGGTCTATCTCGTGAAGACGGCGCTGCTGTCCATCTTCGCCGGCATCGGACTCGTTGTCGGCCTGCTGATCAGCAAGCCATTCGCCGGCCTCAACCGCTTCATGGAGGAGCGGCTGGAAGAGACGGGGCTGTTCTGATGCATATTTCTTTAGGAGGTGCTGAGCTTTGAGTGACAACGACAAGTACCATCAGCTGTATGACAGGCTGCTCGAGGAAGTCGGCTTCCTGCATCAGCGTATAAAGGTCGGCATACGGCAGGGGCTCAAGATGCTGGTTATTGTCCCGCTCCTCTTTATGGTACTTATGTTCCTGACCAACGGCTCAAAGGGCATTTTTCTCATTTTCTGGATTCTTTCCACCTTTGTGATCGCGGCGTTTCTGATTGCGCTTGAATACGTCGACCACGGCATACAGAAGCGTATGGCCGAAATCATCGGTATAGAGCAGGAAATGTTCGTGGAGGACGCGCTCATGCCGTCTCTCTCCGGGCTGTCAAAGCCCAGACAGCCGGCACGGCGTGCCCTGATCCCCGGCCGCGCCGCGCTCACGAAAGAGGACGCTCCGGAGGGAGACGCTCCCGTTCCGGACGCGGAGCCGGAAGCCGCGGAGGAGAACGCCGTGACCGAGCTGCCGCCGGCAGCGGGCGAATCCGACAGCAACAGCGGGGCCTCCGGCGGCGCAGAAAGCGTCGATAATGCGCCCGTCCCGGACGCGCGGACGGACAGCGTCCCAGCCGGCGAAGCGGAGCCCGCGGCGGAAGTCCCCGAGGACGCCGCAGCCCCGGAGCTGGCCCCCTCTCAGGATACGGCAGAGGACCCGGCAAAGCCCGGCGGTGAATCTGACAGAGCATCGGAGGTCTTTACGGAAGTATGAAAAACATATTCGGCATTTTCCGCTCCGACTTCCGGCGCCTGTCGGGCAGCGTCATTTCGACGGTCGTAATCATGGGGCTGTGTCTGGTACCCTGTCTGTACGCCTGGTTCAACATTCTGTCAAACTGGGATCCCTACGGCCCCGCCTCCACCTCCAACATCAGGGTGGCAGTCGCGAACGAGGACAGGGGCACAAAGATGCTTGGCATGCAGCTGAACATAGGAACGCTCGTCATGGAGGGCCTTGCTTCAAACGACCAGCTCGGCTGGGTCTTTGTGGACGACCGCAAGCAGGCCATGGCCGGGGTCTATTCCGGCGAATACTATGCGGCGCTGATAGTCCCAGAGGACTTCACCCGCGATTTTGTGAGCATACTCGACGGGGACCTTGTGCATCCGGAGATCGAGTACTACGAAAACGAAAAAAAGAACGCAATCGCGCCAAAGATAACAAACAAGGCAAAGACGGCAGTCCAGGAGGAGATCAACAACACCGTCGTGGAGAAGGCGGCGGGCGCGATCAATTCCGTCAGTTCCGTGATGCGCGCTTTCGGTCTCGACGCAGACGACGTATCCACCGGTCTTACCAACGGGCTGGACAACGCATGCCGGAATCTCGACGATCTGGTGAGGCTGCTGTCCTCGCTGCGAAACCTGACCGGAGAGATGCAGAACCTTATGGACTGTACCACACTCGTGGTCGATGATATGGGCAGCGTTATTATGTCCGCGTCCTCGACGGTGGACGCCGCCAACACGACCGTCGTCAACTTTGCCGGCAATGTCAGCGGTATGTCCGCCGACGCCGAAGCGCTGATAAACAAGATCGACGGGCATCTAAAGGAGCTGGCGGACGCGCTGGGCACCGGCGGCAGCGACGAGCTGCGCAGGGAGAACCTCCTTTACCGCCTTGAGACCCTGTCAACGAACCTCAGCGCCCTCGCGGCACAGGCGTCGGCGCTCGCGGCGCCGATGCAGAACGCAGCCGGCTTTGTCGACGCCGCGGCCGGGTACGCCGACGCCATCGGGGATACGGCGAGCCGCGATGCGGCCGCGCAGTGCCTGAGCGAAGCATACAACTGCGCCGCAGAGGCATACTCCGTTCAGGAGGACATCGACAGCCGTCTGTCAGAGCTCGCTTTCAGGGCGGATAGCCTCTATTCCGCGCTCAGCGACTGGTGCACCGTACTCAGCGACGAGAACAACGCATATCTCACCGACAGCGCCATAACCGACGTCAGCACACTTGCCGCCGAGTTCACGGCAGTCGCGGACGCCTCGGCGGATCTGCTGCCGGAGCTTGCCTCCGCACGCTCAGCCGCACAGGAAATACTGGACGTCTCCGGTGAAATGGCCGACCCCGCCATGCGCGACTTCATGCTCTCCTCGGCGTCGTACATATGCGACGAGGTGAACTCCCTAACGGCCATGCAGAGCAACACTGTAATGAGCTCCTCCGCAGCCGAAAGCAACCTGACGACGCTGCAGGCACTGATGGACGAAACGGCCGCGCTGCAGGACAAGGTCGCAAACTGGCTGCCCGAGGCCGAGGCCGCCGAAAATGTGCTCGTCTCCATAGAGGAGCTGAAAAGCAGTCTGGCGGAGCTGGAGCAGAAGTATCCCCTGTCCGCAGTATCCATAGAAGCCGCAATACGCGGGCTGGACGAGCTTGCGGCCATGATCGGGGGAAGCTCGGCCAGTGACGAGCTCAGTGCCAAGCTCAACGAGATACGCGAGGCCGTATACACGGCTATGATAAATGCAAACACGAACATAAGCGACGTCATCCTGACGCGCACCGGTAAGGCTGAGGCAGCGCTCATAAGCGTCCAGGAGCTTCTCTCGGGAACGGCCGACCAGATCTTCCACGTTGCGGATACCATAGGAAACTACAGCAAGGCCATAGGAAGCACTCAGGGCACGCTGTCGCAGTCGATAGAGCTGGCAAACTCCGTGCGCATCTATCTGCAGCAGCTGTCCGACGACATACGCCGCATAACCACGAGCGAAGCCTTCAGGGAGCTTGTGGAGATCCTGGAGAACAACCCCGAGAGACTGGCGGATTATCTGTCTTCGCCGGTCGAGCTCAACACCGTGATCGTCTATGAGATCAAGGATTACGGCGCCGCTATGTCCCCGTACTACGTGATGCTGGCTCTTTTCGTCGGCTCGCTGCTGACGGCGACGATGATCAAGGTCCCGGTGAAGTATCCGGAGTATATCGGCTGCAGCCCGATAGAACGGTACTTCGGCAGAAAAATGCTGTTCACGCTGACAGGTCTGAGTCAGGCCGTCATAACGGCTTTCGGCTGCCTGTTTTACGTGAGGATGCAATGCGTGAACCCCTTCCTGTTCGTGCTCGCCTGCTGCATAATTTCACTCAACTTTGTTGCGATGAACTATGCGCTTGTCTACTCGCTCGACAACATCGGCATGGCGGTCGCCGTCATAATCATGGTAATACAGGTCGCAGGCTCCGGCGGCTCCTACCCGATAGATGTACTGCCGGAATTCTTCCGGAAGCTCTATCCCCTCATGCCCTTCCACTACGGCATGGATCTTCTGCGCGAGACCATAGGCGGCTTATACGGCCACACCTACCTTCGCTGTGCGGCGATACTGCTGCTGATGTGCGTGGGCTTTGCGATATTCGGTCTGCTGGCATATTACCCGGCGAGGCCGTTCAACAGGCTTATCTCAAAGAGCAAGGAAAAATCAGGGATAATGTAATCAAAAAATTTACCCCCGGCAGTTCAAATCCGAACTGCCGGGGGTAAATTTATTCTTTCGCATTAGCTGCGCGCATTATTTCTTTTCCTCGGCCCTGGCCTCTTCGGCGGCTTTGGCGGCAGATATCTTCGCCAGCTCCTCTTCCTCAAGCTGACGGTAGGCGACCTTGCCGACAAGGGTCTTGGGCAGGTCGCTCCTGAACTCGATCTCCTTGGGCATGGCGTATTTCGCGATGTGCCTGGAGGCGTAGTCCATGATCTGCTGTCTGGTTTCCCCGGTAGCGGGAACGCCGGGCTTGAGCATGACGAAAGCCTTGACGCACTGCATCTTATACGAGTCGGGCACGCCGATGACGCAGCTCATATGTACGAGCTCACAGGCATCAAAGATATTCTCAAGCTGGGCGGGGTACACATTGTAGCCGGAGGTGATGATCATTCTCTTGCTGCGTCCCTTGAAGTAGATGAAGCCCTCGTCATCCATGACGCCGAGGTCGCCGGTGTAGACCCAGGTCAGGCCGTCCGCGTGCCGGCGCAGGGTCTGGGCGGTCTCGTCCGGGTGCTTGATGTACTCCTTCATGACGGTGGGACCGGCGAGCAGTATCTCGCCTTCCTCGCCGTAGGGCAGCTCCTCATCGGTGCCGGGCCTGACGATCTTTATATATGTATCGGGGAAGGGCAGGCCGATGCTGCCTTCCTTGAACATATGCGGCGGAGTCAGGCAGCAGGCCGTGACGGTCTCGGTAGTGCCGTAGCCCTCGCGGACCTGAATGGAGGCGTGATGGTCATAGAGGAACTTATCAAACTTCTTTTTGAGCTCCACGGAAAGGGAGTCGCCGCCTGAGAACACGCCCTTGAGACAGCTGAGATCAGCCTTGCCCATGGTCGGGAGGCGCAGCAGGGCTTCATACAGCGTGGGCACGCCGGCGATAAAGTTGCAGCGGTACTTGCTGATGAGCTTGGAATAGCTCTCGGCGGTGAAGCGCGGCACCAGTATGCAGCGGCCGCCCTGAGAGAGCATGGAATGGATGCACACGCCGAGGCCGAAGCCGTGGAACAGCGGCATGGCGGAGAGCATTTTGTCGCCGACGCGGAACATCGGGTTCGTGGCAATAATCTGCTGGCCGAGGGCGTTGAAGTTCAGGTTCGTGAGCAGGATGCCCTTGGTGGTGCCGGTAGTGCCGCCGGAATAGAGGATCGCGGCGGGGTCGCCGCCCATGCGGCTGACCTTATAGTTCCAGAAGCAGGCATTGCCGAGACGCATGAACTCATCCCATCTGATAACGGGGGCGTCGGCGGGAATCTTCCTGATCTTGCGGCCCTCGGTGAGCATGTAACCGGCCTTCATGGGACGGGAGAGGGCGTCGCGTATGCTGGCGATGACTATATTGACGACCCTGGTATTCTGGCGTATGGCCTCAAACTTGTTGTAGAACTGGTCGAGGGTGACGACCGTGACGCTCTCGGACTCGTTAATATAGAACTCGAGCTCCTTTTCACTGGAGAGCGGATGGACCATGTTGGCTATGGCGCCGATCATGTTGACGGCGTAGAACATGTAAATGGCCTGCGGGCAGTTCGGCATGGCGATGGTGACCTTGTCATTCTCACGCACGCCGATGGTGCGCAGGCTTCGGGCGCACTGCTCGATACTTGCGTACATCTGTTTATAGGTGGTTGATTTGCCCATGAAATCAAAGGCGATATTATTGGGATAGGCCGCAGCGATCTTCTCGACCGCCTCCACCATAGAGCCCTGGAAATAGTCCAGAGTTGAGGGAACGTCGCCGAGGCTGCTGAGCCAGGGTCTTTTAGCTGTTATCTCCATAGTATATCTGTCCTTTCTGATGCATAATCACGCGAGCTCAGTACTCTACCGGAGTGCCGAAAGGCTCGTCCAGTATCTCGGGGTTCTCCATAATTTTTTTGAGCAGGCGGACGGTGCCGGAATAGTAGAAGCCGTCGCCGATGCGCTCGTCTATTGTCAGGCCCATGCCGATGACCGGGCGCACGGTGTAGCTGCCGTCCTCATGCCACTCGGGCGAGAGGTGTTTTTTGCCGATGACGCAGAAGAAAGAATTGGTGCCCCAGTTGTTCAGGTGATGGTAGCCGCTCTGCAGTCCGATGGACCCGAGGTTCGTAAGGAATATCGAGGCGTAGTTCGGATCGGCCTTGATGAGGTCGTTGGGGACCTTGCCGCGTCTGTCGAGGAAGAACAGGATGTTCACGACGATGCGGAGTATCCAGCGGGGCAGACGGACCAGCTTGGACATGAAGTTGGTAGAGTTATCGAGCACGTCCTCGCGGCGGCACTGGTAGATCTCCTCCATGATGGAGCCGTGCAGAGAATCAATAGTGTCATTCTCACCGTAATGCTTGTAGGCCAGGCCCTCGCTGGAGGAGTCGGCAAACCTCTTTTTGACGACAAAGGCGACGGAAATATGATCGCGCTCATATACGCGGTTGCCGGATATGAAACGGTTCATGCGCGGTCTGAGCACGAAGCATTTGACCAGCGCGGCCATTATTACGTGAAAATAGGTGTATTTATCCTGCTCCCGGCCCTCGTTTTTACTGGCAAGGTATCTGTCCATGGCTCTGGTGTCTATATCCTGCTGGATAAAAGCCTCGTTATCGGTACGGTTAGGATACAGATAGGCAATGAACTGCGCCATGGCAGGGGCATCGTCTCTGAGCCAGTAGGCGTCAAAGCGGTCGCCGCTTCTCTTCTCTCTTTTTATCACGGACTCCATGTAAATCTTTTACCCCCATATGTATTCTTCTGAATTCACAGCTCAGTATAAAACCGGCAGGGCTAAAAAGCAACAAATTTTTTAAATTTTATCCTTTTATACTGTATATCTTAAGATTTGTCTCCGTGCTCAAAGGCTCTATCAGGACCGCCACGGCATCCGGGTCATAGTACCTGTTGATGTGGCGCATCGTCTGTTCGATGTTGTTGTCAATGAGATAAATGCTGTCGCTGCCTATGATATCGCGGTAAGGATTTTCTATACCGTAGCTCTCCAGCAGCTCCTCTATGACAGGATGGTGCATGCTCCAGCCTCCGAACTGGACTATCCTGTCGGCATAGCCGCCGGGCGCGGTCTCCAGCGGCCCGTAGAGCTCATGATCTATCGACCACGTGGTGACAAAGTACAGGTGCTCCTCATCCTGAAGTATGGTATCCACGGCGGCTTTGTCTGAGCTCTTGTCCTCTATGGTATTGTGGCTGTCATAGAGGCAGACGCCGCGGCAGGCGCGGTAGCTTATGAACAGGCTTGCAAGCAGAACGGCCAGCAGCAGCAAGCTCTCGCTCCTGAGCCGCTCCCCGTCCAGCATCCAGCTTATAACCAGCGCCATTGAGAGGAAGATGCCTATGTCGATGCGGTTGGCAAGATAGCGGTCGAAGTAGATAAAGGCCATATAGACGCCGAAGAACAGGCAGAGCGTGTAGGCAACGGATATCCATTCGGCGGCACGGCGCCGCGAGCAGGCCAGCCACAGTATCAGCAGAAAGACAAAGCCGGCAAAGGGCCTGTCGGCACAGAAGCCCGCGAGACACTTGTCCATGAATAGGCCCAGACACTCCCCCGGGCTCTTGCGCTGGTACACTTCGCGGCGCGCCTGAATAATTGTGTCGATATTTTCCTTCGTGAACTTCTCGGTATCGTAGAAGTTCCAGCCCTTGATGATCTTCAGGAAATTCTCATCCATGCCGAGCGAATCGTACACATCACGCAGCCGGTCATACTCCGGCAGCTCAAAGTCCACAAGCTCGCAGCGGGCGGTGTCAAACTCCGTATAGGCCTTAACGGCGGGGCGTTTCCACATCCACTGGCTGAAGCCGAAGAGCCCGAGGGCCACGGCGGCAAGCAGGACGAAGGGCAGCAGGTAGCGCAGCATACGCTCCAGAACGGCCCTTGTGCCGAGACCTTTGGACTCGGCAAAGATGCAGAGGAGCGCATACAGGCAGCCGCCGGTCATCATCAGCGCGCAGACTCCGAAAGATTCATAGCGCCATGCAAGGCCGCACAGCGCCAGCAGCATGCCGAGTACGAGCGGCAGTCTCATAACGCGGGCGCTCTCATTGCGCATGGCGTATAGCATGAGGAACATGCCGCCGGCAGTGCCGAGCGCGCCGGGCTTGGAGAAGTTCATGCTCAGATAGCAGTCCGTCCCGAAAGCGCCGAGGAGCACGGCAGTCATCACAAGAGCGGGAAACAGCCGGAAGCGGCGCAGCAGCACCCATGTGATCGCGGTAAAGCTCAGGAAAAGCACCAGATACTGGCAGAAGGAGTACCACGGGAAACCGTCGCCGAAAACACTGTACAGGAATTTGAGCAGGCAGCCGAGCAGAAAATTGACATAGGGTACATATGCGGTCTTATGGCTGAGCTGGCCGTCCACGAACTTGCTCAGAAACAGGTCGTCGTTCGTCTCATACACCGGAACGAAGCATGTCAGCATAAAGGCGAGGAAAGCGGCATTTATCAGGAAAGCGAGCGCCAGCTTGAGCCGGCTTTTTGACCGCCAGGTCTCTTTGAGAGTCATGTCCGCGCCTCCTTCATTTCACGATCCGGTAGATATCGAGCCCGGTCTCTTCGCTCAGGGGCTCAACCAGCTCCGCCGAGGCGTCCGGGTCGTAATATTCGTTGATATATCTCACAGTCAGCGCGATATCGTCGTCGATGATATATACGCGCTCATTATCCACCGCGTCCCGGTACGGGTTGACAACTCCGTAATCCGAGAGCGTGGCGGCAACATGCGGATGCTGCGTGAGCCAGCCGCCCATAAGTATTATCCTGTCCCAGTAGCCGTCCGGCGCGGTTTCAAAGGCGGAGTATATCGCCTTATCCAGCGGGTCGACCTTGCACAGGTACAGATGTTCCCCGTCGGCCAGCAGCGTATCGACCGCCTGCTTATACGGGCTCTTATCCTCCAGCACGCTGT
Organism: Clostridiales bacterium; assembly: GCA_029010715.1. GTDB lineage: Bacteria > Bacillota > Clostridia > Oscillospirales > Oscillospiraceae > Limivicinus. The sequence continues at coordinate 3,523 of JAQXKZ010000019.1, read as the reverse complement.
ATTTGCCGAAGCGGTAGCCGCTGCGGCTGTACCAGAAGCTGAGGAACAGCGCCCCGGCAAGCACCGCGGCGCCCAGCACGCGCTCATTGTCAAAGCGCTTTTTATCAAGCGTCCACAGCATGACGGTTATTACCGCCATGAACAGGCCCATATCAACGCGGTCTATGAGATAGCGTCCGCGGCGGATAAGATAGATATAAAACAGGCAGAACAGACCCAGCCCGGCGGCAAAGGTGAACCAGCCGCGCAGGTCATGCTCACCGCAGGCAAGCCACAGCATGAACACGAGCAGCAGCAGGTAAACCGGCGGATGCTCAAAGAATCTGAGTGCGCAGGTGTCGAGCAGCCTGCCAAGACATTCCCCGAGACCGGGGGCCGGCCGCAGCTCATCGCGCGCCTCGCAGAGCGCGTCCATGGTCTCCTTTGTGAAAACGTCCGGGTCGTAATAGTTGCCGCCGCCGAGAAGCTCCGCGGCATTTTCGGTCAGACCGAGGCCGTCATATACTTCCGGCATGTCCCCGTAATCCGGCACGCCGTAGTCGGTCAGGGCTATACGCGAGCCGTCAAAGGAACGGTACACGCCCCAGTCGCCGCGGCTCCAGACCGCGCCGTCAAAGGCGTACAGTCCCGCAGCAAGCAAAAGTACCGCGGCAAAGGGCAGGATATAGCGCACGATCTCCCCGGCTTTTTTCGCGCGCTCTTTACCGGCGAGAACGCCCCATATATACCTTAGACCGAGCACGGACATCAGCGCGGCACAGGGCAGAAATTCCATGAAGCGCAGCATGGCTCCGAACAGCGTCAGTACCGCGCCGGCTGTAAGCGGCAGGGCGCGTCTGCCCCGCGGCATAAATTCCATGGCATGGAGCATCAGCGCGAGGCCGCAGACCGTGCAGACAGCGGCGGTCTTTGTATAGCTGATGATCGTATAGCTGTCGACGCCGATGAGCACAAGCACGGCTATACTGACGAGCGCCCCCTGCCATGCGCGCAGGCGCTCGAAGAATATCCAGCCGAGCGCCGTGAAGCCCACGAAGAGCAGCGCATACTGCAGCAGGGTGAACCATGGCAGACTGTCCCCGCCGGCGGTATATATCGCCTTCAGGAGATTTGTCAGCACATAATTCATATAGGGTATGTGCGCGTCCTTAACGGCCATCTGACCGTCGACAAAGGCGGCGAGCGTCTGGTCGTCGTTGCTCTCAAAGCCGGGGGCGACAATAAGCAGCATGCACGCAAGCACGAGCGCATTGAGCAGCGCGGAGCCGAGCAGGCGAAGAGCGGCGCTGTTATTCCATTTTTTCTTCAGGGTCATTGGCCTTACTCCTTTTTGTGCCCCTAACGGGCGGTTGGAAATCATTTGGCCTGTTTCATGGAAAGGGATATGCGGTGTTTTTTCTCATCCACTTCGAGCACGACGACCTTGACGATATCGCCTACGGCGACGGCCTCGCTCGGGTGGCGGATAAACCTGTCGCTGATCTGGGAGATATGTACGAGGCCATCCTGATGCACGCCGATATCGACGAACGCGCCGAAGTCAATCACGTTTCTGACGGTTCCGGTCAGCTCCATCCCGGGCTTCAGATCCTTTATCTCGAGCACGTCCCTGCGCAGCAGGACCGGCGGGAGCTCGTCGCGCGGGTCGCGCCCCGGCTTCATAAGTTCGGCGGCAATATCGCGCAGGGTAGGCTCGCCGACGCCGCACTCTCCGGCGGCCTTCGCGACGCCGTAGGCCTCGAGTCTCTCTGTGAGCCCGGCAAGCTTTCCGGCTCTGACATCGTCCATGGTGTATGCGCAGAGCGCGAGCAGCTTTGAGGCCGCGTCATAGCTCTCGGGGTGGACGGCGGTGTTGTCGAGCACCCGGGCGCTCTCCGGCACGCGCAGGAAGCCGGCGCACTGCTGGAACGCCTTGGGACCGAGCTTCGGCACCTTTGTGATATCCTTGCGGCTGGTGAAAATGCCGTTTTCCTCACGGTAGGCGACAATATTCTTCGCGGTGGTTTTGGTCAGGCCCGAGACACGCTGAAGCAGCGAGGGCGAGGCCGTGTTTATATCCACGCCGACGGCGTTGACGCAGTCCTCGACGACGCCGGTCAGCGCCTCCTCAAGGCGTGCCTGCGGCATGTCGTGCTGATACTGTCCAACGCCAATGGCCATGGGGTCGATCTTAACAAGCTCCGCGAGCGGGTCCTGCAGGCGGCGCGCGATGGAGACCGCCGAGCGCAGGTTGACGTCGTAGTCGGGAAACTCCTCCGCAGCGAGCTTCGAGGCGGAATATACGGAGGCCCCGGCCTCGTTGACGATGGCATAGCTGAGCCCGCAGCCGAGCTGGGCGATCATCTCGACCGCCATCTGCTCAGTCTCGCGCGAGGCGGTGCCGTTGCCGATGGCAATATGCCCGACCCCGTGCTTTCTGACGAGGCCGGAGAGTATGCGTATGGCCTCCGCCTTTTTACCGGCGGAGAAGGTCGGGTAGACGACGGCGGTGTCGAGCACCTTGCCGGTCCCGTCCACAACGGCGACCTTGCAGCCGTTGCGGTAGCCGGGGTCCAGTCCCATTGTGACCTTGCCCTTGACGGGCGGCTGCATCAGCAGCGGGCGGAGGTTCAGCGCGAACATTTTTATCGCTCCCTCGCAGGCGGCGTCGGTCAGGCTGTTTCTGGTCTCGCGCTCCATCGAGGGCCAGATCAGCCGGTCGTACGCGTCATCGGCCGCCGAGCGGACGAAGGCCATGGCGCGGCTCCCCGGTTTTACAACGGCACGGCGCACGCGCTGAAGAGCAGTCTCGCGGTCAAGCACGACGCTGACTTTGAGCTTTTCTTCCTTCTCGCCGCGGTTGACAGCGAGGATCTGGTGGCCCTGAAGCTTGCCTATGCTCTGGCTGAAGTCGTAATAGAGACGGTAGACGCTGTCCTCCCCGGTCGCGGCCCGGGAGTTCAGCGTGGCCCTGGCGGCGATGAGCGCGCGGAGCATGCTGCGGATATCCGCGTCGTCGGATATGGTCTCGGCGATGATATCGGAGGCGCCGGCAAGCGCGTCCTCAACGGTCCCGACGCCCTTTTCCGGGTCAATATAGTCCTTTGCGAGTTCTTCGGGCTCCGGGAGATCAAGGCTCTGGGTAAAGAGGGCCTCGGCAAGCGGCTCAAGCCCCTTCTCCTTGGCGACGGTCGCGCGGGTGCGGCGCTTGGGCTTGTACGGACGGTAGAGATCCTCGAGCGCGGCAAGCGTCGCGGCCTCGTCTATGGCGTTGGAGAGCTCCTCGGTGAGCTTCCCCTGCTCTTCAACGGACTTTTTGACTGTGTCCCGGCGCTCCTGCAGGTTGCGCAGGTATTCAAGGCGCTCGGAGAGAGTGCGCAGCGCCGTGTCGTCCATCGCGCCGTGCAGCTCCTTGCGGTAGCGGGCGATGAAGGGTATGGTGTTGCCCTCGTCGAGAAGTTTTATGACGTTGTCGATATGTGCCTGCTCGCGGTTGAGCTCGCGGGCGAGTATCTGGCTTATTGTTTCCAATATGTTTCTCCTT
>JAQXKZ010000018.1 GCA_029010715.1 Clostridiales bacterium | reverse complement strand
GTAAAGTTGCCCATGAATCCTTCGCCTTCGTAGAGATAGGTTTTTCCTGCAACCGCATTATCAGCAGAAGAAACATCTCCTCCTGCACAGATTCTACTTAAATAATCTTGGAATTCCTCATCGGATACCACATATCGTTCTTCGTTCCACTCGATATCTACCATATCATTGTCGGAGAGAGAATAACCGTTTATTCTGATATATGTGCCATCTTCTAGGAGTGCGCTGATTTGATATATCGGTGTGAACCCACCATATTCATCGCTCTTCTTCGTGTTCTTGACCCTGGCCAGCCGAGAACTCAACTCACTAATCTGTGCGGGATTCATTTCAATAGCCACCGCGTCATCCGCATTTCGCATATCAAAATGATTTGCGGAAACGATGGTGTGTGTCGCTTCATCGAATTGGAATCCCATCGGGTTGGTCAAAAAGCATACCGCAACGATCACACAGGAGATGACTGCCAGAACGATGATCCAGAACGCAGGCTTCTTGTAATTCATCACTGACTTCACACGATCTTTTACACCGACCTCGCCAAAGGCCAGAGGGCAGGCCGCAATCGTGCGGCGGTTTACGCTGCAGGCAACAAGTGCCTGGGTATAATCGGCTCTCTGCTCGTTGCCAAGTTCCCTGATGACCTTTTCGTCACAGGCAAGCTCAATGTCACGGCAAAGAAGCGCATAAGCCAGCCACATCAAAGGATTGAACCAATGGATCGTCAGCAGGAGAAAACCAAGAGGCTTCCACCAATGGTCTTTGCGGCGAATGTGCGCCTGTTCGTGGGCAACAACGTGTTCCATATCCTGACCGTTCATGCTGAACGGGAGATAGATTCTCGGCTTGATGATGCCAAGCACAAACGGAGAGCTTACATTCTCGCTCTGGAAAATGTTGTCCTTGCAGCGAACGGCAGTATCAACTTTGCGGCGCAGACGCCAATAGCTGATTGCGATATACAGGAGAAGGGATGCGACACCAATCAACCAGATAATGCTAAATATCGGAATCCAAATCTGAAGCGGGTTTGCACTCGTCAAAATATTTTGCGGTGGCGCAAACGAGGATAGAACAGGGTTGACCACATTATTGATAATCGGAACGCCGCTGTCTATTGTGGGTTTGGCCGCCATTTCAATATTCAGCGGAATTGTTTCTGAACTTGGAATAAGGCTCAATGCGCTCTCAAAAGAGAATGGGCAAATCAATCTGACAGCCACGATACCCCAAAGCAGAACATTGATCCATTTGGGAGCTTTCTTCAGAACGAATCTGAGAATCAGCACAGCCAGGATAAGCCAGCTTGCCGATATGCTCATGTTAATGATTTTCAAAAAAAGTTCGTTCATTGCGAACCGCCTTTCCTGATGCGGTCTATCATACGCTGTACCTCATCAAGCTCATCTTCGGACATATCCTGATGCTTCGTAAACGCAGCGATAAAGGCAGGCAGAGAACCCTCAAACTTCTTCTCAACCAGTTCGTCGATCTCACACGCCTGTGCTTCGTCCTTAGAAACAAGAGAAGTGACGGTGCCGTTGTCGTTCGTCAGTACACCACGCTCCCCAAGGCGTTTGATGACGGTATAGGTTGTGGTTCGCTTCCAACCAAGCTGCTCCTGACAGAGCTTTACAAGCTCGACAGCAGTAACCGGTTCATGCTCCCACATAATCAAACAAAAACGATATTCACTTTCGTGAATCTTCGGAAAATCCATATTCGCGCCCTCCTTGTCTACACTAGTAGACTTCACGTGCAGTCTACCACATTAGACAGTCGAAATCAATAGAGTTCACAGAAAAGATACAAAAAGCTTGCCCGCAGAATTTCTCCCACGGGCAAAGTGCTGGTTAACCATCAAGCGGTTTGTATTCAGTTCCACACAGCAATTATCCATATTGTAGGCACAAGATAGTAAGGTTTTCATGGTATGTCCTCCATAATTCGTAATATAAAGCGAAAATCCCGTCTGACTTCCTGTTAGAAATCAGACGGGATTTGTCCGTATGCACCCCGGATACCGTCAGCTGACAGTTGATAAGTGATTCACTGTTAAGCCGGGGAGTTACTGGATTTGGGGATAGTCTCTTAAACGGAGTTTGCCGGGAAAAACCAAGCTCATTGCAAATCTTTGAGACGGTATTTGGTTTAAAATGCGCCTGCTCTGTACGTGGAGCAGGCGCATTTAATTACCTGTTTGCAATGTTTTAACCAGCCTCCCGGCAAAGGCCCGGTGGCCATCTTCGGTGAAGTGTACGCCGTCAAAGCACAGGGATATCCTCCATTTGCCCGCGTCGGCGAAGCCGATCCCCAGCCGCAGGGCCAGGGCGCGGTAGGCTTCCGCCAGACGGACGGACTGGCCGATCAGCTCCTGACCGGCGACCCACTCGCCCGGCTGCAGGGGCGGGGGAGCGATGAGCAGGATTTTTTCCCTGTCCTGCAAAAGGCCGCGCATAAACCGCTCCATGCGCTCCGCGACTTCGGCTGCACCGGCCCCCTGCAGCAGGTCGTTCGTGCCGAGCATGACAATAAGCAGCCCGGTGTCATCGGGAACGGAAATGCTTTGCTCCGGAATCTCCCGGCCGTTCATCCCATGGTTCACGACTTCCCAGCCGGTCTTTTCAGCCAGCAGGTCCACCCACCGCGCGCCGGCAGGGTAGCGCCCGCCGATATAGGAGCGGGGATCATAGCCGTAGGTGTTGGAATCGCCGTAGCAGATCACTTTCATGAGTTTCTCCCTGTTCTTTGGATGCGCTTAATCCGAAACGCCTCTCACGCCGGGGCGCGTTTCGGACAAGCGCCGATAAACAAGTCCCGGCCCGGGCGGGGGAGAGGGACTTACTTCTTTCTGCTTCTGTAGTCTTTGTCGACCCTGCTCCTCCAGTCATCCGACAGCGGAGCGGCGCAGCAGCGCACCTGGCTCACCGCCTCGCTGACAGCCTCATAGATCACGCCGGTGCCCTGATGGTCGGCATGGTAGTTGGCTGAGCGTTCCGGGGCGATGCCGAAGCGGGCAGCCTCCCGGGCCGCGTCGATGTTGGCACCCAGAAACAGAAACTCCCAGCCATGGCGCGCCCTCTGGCGCTGAATCATGGCCTTGACCCGGTCATAGGTGTAGCGGCTGCTGGCGTTCTCCATGCCGTCGGTGGTGATGACGAACAGGGTCTTTTCCGGCCGGTCCTCAGGACGGGCGTACTTATGGACGTTGCCGATGTGATGTATGGCGCCTCCCACCGCGTCCAGCAGGGCCGTGCAGCCCCGGACGGAGTATTCGCGCTCAGTCAGCGGCGGTACCTTTTCCAGAGGTACCCGGTCGTGGATGACCTGGCACTCGTTGTCAAACAGCAGGGTTGATACCAGCGCTTCCCCGGCCTCCTGCCTCTGCTTTGCGATCATGGCGTTAAAGCCGCCGATGGTGTCTGCCTCCAGCCCAGACATGGAGCCGCTGCGGTCCAGAATGAATACCAGTTCCGTCAGATTCTTCTTCATTGTTTTTACCTCCTGTGACGTGGATTTTTTGTTTACGTCCATATCATAGAAGGTTTTGGCTTATGTTTGGTCACCTGACAGGCGACATTTACGCTCCGGACCTGCGGGTGGATCGCAGAGGGCCTGCGGAAACGCGCAGGAGACACGCATACAGACTCAGCCCGTCCCCGGGAGCGCCATTGCCGCCCGGTAGTTTTTCGCTCCGCTCAGAGCCGGGTTATCCAGCTGATCCCCGCGGGCGGGAAAGCACGGCTTCGAAGCCTTTTTCGTCATTGGTATGCGGGTCATGAGGAAGCTCCGAGCAGACTCTGGTCAAATTCAAAGAGCGCGGCGTTGATGTCGAACATATTGTAATTCCGCTCGCGGATGAAATACATGATGATAACGTCGAACTTGCTGCTGTTGGTCAGCGCATAGCCCGCGCGGCCGATCAGATCACGGGTCTGCTCCAGATCCAGCTCCAGCGCGATGGCAAAGGCGACGGCGGTGGCCTTGCTGGGCTTATACGCCGGGTTGTTGCGGATTTTGGAGAAATGCTGACGGGAGATATTGGCCCGGTTGTAGATCTCCGAGTCCTTCATGCCCCTCTCGTCAATGAGCCGCAGGAGCGTCTCGGAAAAGCCGCTGTCCGTATTATCCAGCAGCTCCTTAAGGCCGTAGCTTACCGGGGCGGGGCGGGAAAGCGGCTCTGCGGAAGCGCAGGGGGGCGGTATAAGGCACCGGTCCTCCGTGGGCGGAATTCCTTCCTCCTTTGGGCGGCGACCGCGCCGGAACAGGTTTCCTCTCCGGAAGAGATCGGGTCTGCCACTGTCTTCCATACGGCGCTGCTTCGCTTCTGCTGCCTGTATGTAGTTTTCGTCAATGAAGCTGGATACGCCCCGGAACAGCTTTTCCGATAGCAGAAAAGCCTCCCGGTTAAAGACGACAAGATACACCTGCAGCTCGTTGGCCATCAAAAACTCGCTGATGGCGCCCAGAGCGACCTGCAGCGCCAAATCCCGGGGAAAGCCCAGATTGCCCGCCGACAGCAGCGGGAACGCAAGGGAGCGGCAGCCCAACTCCTTTGCCAGCGCCAGACACTCCCGGTAGCAGCCGCGCAGCAGCAGCTCCTCGCCGCGGCCGCCGCCCTCCCACAGCGGGGCGACCGTGTGGATAACATACTTTGCCGGCAGCTCAAAGCCCGGCGTGACGGCCGCGCCGCCCACCGGAATACTGCCGATCGCCTGCCGGGCCTCCAACAGCTTCGGCCCAGCCTTCTGATGCACCCCGGCGTCCACACCGGAGCCTATCCAGGGCTCGGCGCCGGTGGTGTTCACGATGGCGTCCACCCGCATATTTGCAATGTCGTTTCTTATGATCTCAAAAGGCATGATGCATACCCCGCATTCTTCCTGAAGCAAGGCCCGGGACATTGACAGTCAGCGTCGCCGGGGTCCGCGCATAAGTTTCTTCCGCTTACGGTTTAACTATAACAAATTGGCGCGATCACCGCAAGACTCCGTAAAAGCGGATTTCCGATATGCGGACGTAACGCGTCGGAAATGCGCCGGCGCTGAGACGAGTCTGCCTACCGAAATGCTTCCCCAGCCGTGCCCCGTGTTTGGCGGGCGAAGATATCCAAAGCCTCCCTCCGAAGGAAACATCCTTGCCGGAAATTTTCCGCGTCAGACGCCGGTGCGCGCGGGGCCGGAGAGGCGGGATGCAGGCGTAAAAAAATCAGGAAGCTTTTGCTTCCTGATTTTTATCTGGCGGTATTGATTATCAGTCGGTCACGTAGGGCAGGAGAGCGATCTGACGGGCTCTCTTGATAGCCTCGGTGAGCTCACGCTGATGCATGGCGCAAACGCCGGTAGTGCGGCGAGGCAGGATCTTGCTGCGCTCGGACATGAAGCGGCGGAGCTTTGCAGTGTCCTTGTAATCGATAAAGGTAGCCTTATCAACACAGAACTGGCATACTTTTCTGCGCTTGCGGTTCTTGGGATTGTTCTTATCGAAAGCCAAAGCGGTATCCTCCTATCAAAAAAATTTTAGAACGGCAGCTCGCCGTCGCCGTCATCCAGCTCAGAGAAAGCGGAGGCAGCGGGTGCGCTGCTCCTGCCGGCGCTGCCGGCGCTGCTGTAGCTGCTGCTGTATGAACTGCTGCGGTTATCGCTGCTATCGCCGTCGCGGCGACGGCTCTCACCGAAGTACATGTTGTCAACTACGACCTCCGCGCTGCGGCGCTTGCCGCCCTCACGATCGGTCCAGTCACGGATCTGCAGCCTGCCGGAAACGACGGCCATGCTGCCCTTCGTGAAATACTTGCTGACAAATTCGGCGGTCTGACGCCATGCGACGCAGTCGATAAAATCGGTCTGCTTCTCTCCGCCGTCACGTCCGCCGAAATCACGGTCGACAGCCACGGTGAAGGATGCCACAGGCGTCTGGGACTGGGTATATCTGAGCTCGGGGTCCCGGGTCAGGCGTCCCATAATAGTGATGTGGTTAAGCATGATTGTCGCTCCTTACTCTGCACGCAGGGTAATCAGGCGACGCAGGATACCGTCGGTGATACCGAGAATACGGTCCAGCTCGGCGGGGAGTTCGGGGCCGCTCGTGAACTTCATGAGCACATAGTAACCCTCTGAAATGTAGTTGATTTCGTAAGCCAGCTTGCGCTTACCAATCTCCTCCATCTCGTCAAGAGTACCATTTGCTTCCACAAGTGCCTTGAACTTCTCAACGACAGCGGCGGTCTCTTCCTCGCTGAAGTTGGGGTTGATGATGTACATTACTTCGTACTTCTCGCTTGCTTTTGCCATGGTTGCACCTCCTTTTGGTCTGTTGGCCCCCGTTTGAGCGGGAGCAAGGATGCCCATCTCTCCGGACAGGCCATATAATTATAACTGTTTTTGCTGAAATGTCAAGGGGTTTAGGCCCGCAGCCCCGATTTCATAACAAGTTTTTCCGGCTGCGGTCGTGAAAACTTATACATGTATATCTCTATCGGAGCCTTTGCCTTCCTGCCTCTGTCTTTCCGTGTGGTTTCTTACGGCGCAGGGCAGCGGCTCAGTATTTTTCCTTTTCGACGACGCAGTTGTTCTTGATCTCGCCGACCAGCTGCTGCAGCGCGTCGATGACATGGGGGCGGATATCCCCGCCGACGAGCACAAGCATGATGTCGTCGCCGACCGTTAGCTCGCCTTCGTTGAGCCATACCCGGATGTAGTATACGCCCGGCAGCTTATACGCCGCCTCTATGGCAGAGTTTACCCCGGCCGGGTCGTAGCTGAATTCCATACCCGTGACGGGCAGGCTGCTTTCATCGTTCATGCGCACGCGGGCCTTCGCGGTACGGCGTACGGTGCCGTTGTGGAACAGAAACATGCCGCAGTCGGCGGCCGCGGGGTCGGCTTTTGCTTCCCTCATCCACTCATCGAGAGAGGGCATTTCTTTTCTGCTCATGCCGGTCTCCTTATCTGGCCAGCTCGCCGCAGTTGGCAGAGCCCTGTGAATTGAGCATCTCCGCCCCGTGCTGCAGCGCCTCTATCACGGCCATAATGTTCTCCGTCGCGGCCTTTTTACTGCCGGGGAGGTTCACGATCAGCGTCTTGCCGCGTATGCCGGCGGCGCTTCTCGAAAGACAGGCGCGCTGTGTTATCCGCATGCTCGCCGCGCGCATGGCCTCGGGTATGCCGCGCGTTTCGCGCTCAATAACGGCGAGGGTAGCCTCGGGAGTCACATCGCGCTGTGCAAAACCGGTGCCGCCGGTAGTCAGCACGAGCGTTATGCCAAGCTCGTCGGCGCACTTTATCAATTCGGCCTTTATCATTTCAGCCTCGTCGGGAACTATGCTTTTGTATTTGACCTCAAAGCCGTAGTCCCCGGCTATTTTGCAGACCGCCGGGCCGCTGGTATCCTCGCGCTCGCCCGCATAGCCCTTGTCGCTGATGGTTATAACTGCCGCAGTATAGCTCATATTCTTTCCGTCCTTTCATAATCACCGTGAACGCCGCCCGTCTTTTTCAGCAGGCGGATATCGCTTATTACCATGTCCTTCTGGACAGCTTTGCACATATCGTACACCGTGAGCGCCGCGGTGCTGACCGCCGTCAGCGCCTCCATTTCGACGCCGGTGCGTCCGCCGCAGCGAACCTCCGCCTGTATCTCGACCGAGCAGCGCTCCTCGTCGAGATGCAGCTCCAGATTTATCCCGTCGGTCAGCACCGGGTGGCACATCGGGATGAGGTCCGGCGTGTGCTTGGCGCCCATGACGCCCGCAACCTGCGCGACGGTGAGAACGTCACCCTTTTTCATGCCGCCGGTCTTTATAAGCTCAAAGGTTTCGCGGTTAACGAGTACCCGGCCGGCGGCAACGGCAGTACGGACGGTGACGGGCTTTTCCCCGACGTCTACCATCTTTGCCCGGCCCTGATCGTTGAAATGAGTGAAATCCGGCATGTTCAGCCTCCGATCTGATTCATGTTGCGTCCGGCGCGGCTGCGGTTGACCGCATCAAGCTCACCGTGCCATGAGGGCTTGCTGTATATCGCTGTCTCCATCTCTTTTACCATGCCATCGTAATCGAGGCCCTTGATAGAATACTCGTCTCCCGAGTGCAGGCAGGGCTTGAGCTTGCCGTCGGCGGTGAGGCGGATGCGGTTGCATTCGGCGCAGAAATGCGCGCTGACCGGGCTGATGAGCCCGATATCGCCCAGCGCCCCGGGGAGCCTGTAGAGCTTGGCGACGCCGCCGTCAGGAGCGTCGGGCACGAGTTCAGGCAGCTTGTCCAGCACCACGGTATAGGGGATGAAGGCCTCTTTGCCGAAATCGCCGCTGTCATACATCGGCATAAGCTCGATGAAGCGCAGATCGACCGGATAACGCAGGGTAAGCTCCGCGAGCGGGCGTATCTCGTCGTCGTTGAAGCCGCCGATGAGCACGGTATTTATCTTGACCTTCTCAAAGCCCGCGCCGAGCGCGGCCCTGATGCCGTTTATCGCGTCTTCCAGCTCGCCGCGCCGGCTTATATAGCGGTATTTGTCCGCGCTGAGCGTGTCGAGACTGATATTCACACGGCTGACGCCGGCCTCTTTCAGCGGCACTGCAAGCTCCGGAAGCAGCGTGCCGTTGGTGGTGATGCACACTTCACTTATTCCGTCCACCGCCGCAGCCCTGCCGCAGATGTTCAGTATATTTTTCTTGACAAGAGGTTCGCCGCCGGTTATGCGAAGCTTTGTCACGCCGAGCTGCGCCGCAGCCCTGACCGCCATAATCATTTCATCCTCGGTCAGCATATCCTCATGGCATTTCTTGGATATGCCGTCCTCCGGCATACAGTACCGGCAGCGGAGATTGCACAGCTCCGTTACGGACATGCGCATGTATGTGATGCTGCGGCCATATCTGTCTGTCATAGCGTATCCTCCCGGACCGATTTTTTCTGCTTCTGATTATACAATAGTCCGGTGCAAATTGAAAGCTCAATTTGCACCGGACGTATCATGTCATATAAATTTGTCTATCGCGTCGTTGAGCTGCTGCAGGGTATCGGCATCACCGCTGTCGGCACCGGAGATACAATGCTCTATATGATCCTTGAGTATGATCTTCGCGGTATTGTTCAGCGCCGAGCGCACGGCCGCAAGCTGGATCAGCACATCAGTGCAGTCACGTCCGTCCTCCACCATCCGCTTGACCGACTCAAGGTGGCCTATCGCTCTTGCCAGCCGGTTTACGACGGCCTTTGTCTGCGTATGGCTGTGCGTGTGGCCGTGGCCGTCGGCGTGACTGTGGGCGTGGATGACCCCGTCGCCGTGGTCATGGTAGTATATTCCGTCCGGATCATGCATAATCGCCACTCTCCTTTTTATGCTGCTTTGAGTATTCTACCCAAACGGTAGGTTTATGTCAAGGACTTGTTCCGCCGCGCGTCTGTACATTGTCGGTCGTATGTATATATTTCTGCCGGCACGGGGAAAAGCCTCAGCATACGTTCGGCCCCGGCAGTCCGCGTATTTGTTTTCACCCGTCACCAATACGGGCGCAGCATTAAGCCGCTGCGGGAAGAGCGCGGGTGCGGCGGTGCGGACGGAGTAAATACCCGGAATGGCGTGTCTCAGCGCAGGCTGTACCGGCAGGCGTGCTTATTCGAAATCAATGACCTGTCTGACCGCGTCCACTCTGGCTTTCGCCCCGTAGGGCAGAGCCGTGCGCGGATAGGCGTGGCCGAAGTTAAGATTATACAGTATCGGCACGTCAGGGTTCCCGACTGCCTCGGGCAGGATTCTTTTATACTCGTCGTAATAGCGCTCGTTCTGCGGTTTGCCGACGAGGATGCCGCTGACTGCTTCAAACACGCCGCGGGACTTCAATGCACCGAGCTCTTTCCGGAAAAGCTCCGGCGAGGGCTGTTCTTCACAGGTTTCTATGAAAAGAAGCTTGCCGCGCCACTCGTCCTTTTCGGGGAAAAGCCCGTACCTCGCGCAGATTTTCCCCTCGTCGGCGTAGCGGTCCGAGACAAGAATATCGTATATGCTCTCAAGGCAGCCGCCGAGCAGCTCGCCGCAGAACACAGGAGCGCCCTGCAGAAGTTCGTAGCCGCGCTCCTCGCGGTGAGCCGTTCTGTCTGTGCCGACAGCAGCGGCGGAGAAGTCGGTGCGCTCTTCGTACCAGGTGTCGCCCGGCGTGATTTTCCACTCCCTGTAGCCGCGGAAATAGTTCCCGATCGTTTTGCGGGTATAGGGCAGCATGTCGTCCGCGAGCTCCGCAAAGTCGCAGAGAAAGCAGGGACCGTAGAAGCTCTGCATTCCCAGACGGTGGAACATCAGGTGATTTATCGTGGTGTCCGAAAACCCGGTGAAGAGCTTGGGATGCTCACGCACCGCCGCGGTGAATTCCGCGTCGTCCATCAGGTACGGCAGGGTCCTGTAGGTGTCGTCCCCGCCTATGGCGCAGAGCACGGCGGCTATCGAGTCATCTGAAAACGCGGCCTTCAGGTCGGCGGCGCGGGCCTCCGGATGCGCCTTGACCCACCCGACGCCCTTCAGCGCGTTCGGCATGAACACGGGCTCAAGGCCAAACTCCCTGATGCGCCTTACGCCTATTTCAAGGCTGTGACTGCAGAAGCTCTCGCCCAGCGTCCCGCCGGACAGGCTGACTATAGCGACTCTGTCACCGGATTTTAACGGTCTCGGTTCGATCATCCTGTTCCCTCCCTGATTTGTGTGGATTCGTCATTGATTATAACGTATTCTCTTTATGTGTTCAAGCTGCGCTCCCGGCTTTGTGCAAAATTATGTTGACCGGCAGAGGGCAAAATGGTATTATAAATTATGTACGTCGATTTGGTACAGGCTGCTGACGCGCTGTACCGCTGCCATATGCGCCTGCGCTGCCGGCGCCGGGCAATATCGGCATATGCGCATCATTTGGAGGATACCCATGAAGAATCGTGTTGCCAGAATAATATTCGCGCTGATCTTCCTCGCAGGCTTTATTTTTTACACATACAGGCAGGAAGGCATACATTCCCACAGTGTTGACGTGGAGTCCTGGGGACCTGCCGGAGGTCTTAAGCCGGAGGGCTATCATGCCGACGATGTGATAAACGTCGATGAGTCTCAGGATTCCGCGGAGCCTGCGCCCACGGCCACGCCGGAGCCGACCGTCGATCCCGATTCGCCAGCAGGCAGGGCCGCCGCGCTGGGCCTGCCTGCCCCGCCGGACATAGATATCGACAGCTGGGAATTCATGCTTGTCAACGGCGACCACTCGATAGACCAGTATGAGCCGGAGCAGCTGGCGTACCTTAACCAGACTGCCGACGAGACCGATATCCAGACGGCCTATAACGCCAACCGCTGTCCCGTTGACGAGCGAATCGCGCAGCCGCTGCTCGACATGGCGCTGGGCTGCAAGGAGGCGGGCCTGCCCGTGTTCCTTTCTTCCGGCTACCGCAGTTATTCGGATCAGGCGGCCAATTTCACGCGTGTGTGCAACAACAACGGCGTGTCTGACGGCAAGGATGCAAACGGCCACTATATCACCATGCCCGCCGGCTGCAGCGAGCATCAGACCGGCCTTTGCTGCGATATCACAGATGTTTACCGCGCGATAAAGAACTCGGAGATAGAGAATACCGACACCTACAAATGGCTGCTGGAGCATTGCGCGGAATACGGCTTCATACACCGCTTCCCCAGCGGAAAAGAGGACGTGACCGGCGTTATGTTCGAGCCTTTCCACTTCCGCTATGTCGGCGTGGACGCGGCAAGGTATATTGAGGAAAACGGCCTCTGCTTTGAAGAGTTCGTCGCGCTGTACCTGTGAGACGGCCGGAGGTGAAAATGAAGCGGAAGGGAATCTGCCTGACGCTTGCCGCGCTGCTGCTCCTGGCGGCGGCTATGAGCGGCTGCGTACAGGAGGCGGCAGTGGAGCCGCAGGTGACCGCCGGGACGGAAGAGACAGGGACGGTCGCGGAGCCGGAAGCGCAGAAAAGCGAAAAGCAGCTGCCGCCTCCGCCGGACATTGACATAAACAGCTGGGAGTACCTGTACGCCGGGGTAGCCTGCGGCGTCAGCCGCTACCACCCGGAGGTCAGGAACATTGAGGGGCAGCTGCTTGACGCGCGTATCGCGCAGGACACGAGCGACTTCCTCAACGCGGCCAGAGAGCAGGGATACAAGGTGTGGATTTGTGTAGGCTACCGCAACTTCGAGTACACCAGCTTTTACTATGAGAAGGCAATGCGGGAATACGGCGGCGCCTACGAAGCCGCACAGGCCGATTATGTATTCCCCGCCGGGACTAGCGAACATTCCACCGGCCTTGCCATAGATATTACTGACGAGCCGTCTCTCGCGGCGAACTACTTCGACATGCATGACGAGACGATCGCGGATACCGAGGTCTATAAGTGGATGGCCGAGCACTGCGCCGAGTACGGCTTCATAGTGCGCTATCCGGAGGGCAGGGAGGAGTACTATGAAAAGGCCTGCTACCCCGGGCATTTCCGCTATGTCGGCAGGGAGGCCGCGGAGTATATCATGGAAAACGGGCTGTGCTTCGAGGAGTTTTTGAACCTGTACCCGGATAAACAGCTGAGCATCACTTTCGGGCCGGAGAGTTGATACCGGGATACACCGAAAAGCAGCCGTGGGCGGCGCTCACAGGAAAATCACAGCAGCTCAGCGTTTCTTCGACGCTGCCGCAGACCAATTATATGAGCCGGACCCTGATCGCTTCCCGGTTCAGTCATACAATTTTCTCAGACACGGTTTACAGACGCCTTTCAGGATGGTGTGTCGTGACTTCATCCTGCCGGAGTTCTGCAGACCGTGTCTCTTTTTAACCCATTTTCAATTTGTGCAGCTTGTTATATCCTGCCGCTTCGGGGGAGATCCTGCCGGGGAGCTGCACATGCCGCCCGGCCAGGCGGGCAGGCCCGGCGAAGCCGTGGCCGACCCATGGTACACGCGCGGCTTTGAAGCGGCCTGCCAGACTCTTATCCCAGCCACGCCGGATGTACCGGATAGTCTCTGCAAAACCATGGCCGAGCTTGAATGTGACGATCTCATTTGCGCGGTTGACGCAGATTTTATGCTTGATACCATGCCAGGCTTATTTTGTCTTACATGAAACAGGCGTCTTTCCCCGGCAATAATACCAAAGATACTGCAGCCCGTTTCGCTTCTGACTTTGGAGCGCCTTAGCTTTGCGAAGTACAGCTGCTACGCTCCCTGCTGTTATATATGCCTCACCAGTGTATATTCTCCGCCTGCCGAACATCTGTCGTGTATCAACAATTACCGCCACGCGCAAATTGCTGTTATTAAATACCAGCTCAGGTCATCAGGGGAGGGCTGAGGAGCGTAACTGTTTTGCGCGAAGTGCGATCATCGTCCCAATACCAAAAAAAGAAACTAATTTTCTTTCTTGCCATTTTCGGTTGGCAAAGCTTTGTTTAACATATATAATCAAAGCACCGAAACAAGGGCCGGCTAACAGCAATCTGCTGTTAAAAATACAAAAATAAATCAGGAGGCAAACATGAAAAAAATTATTGCACTTATTCTCGCAATGCTCATGATGCTGAGCCTTGCCGCCTGCGGCACTCAGAAGACTGAGCCTGCCGCAGCTGCAGAACCCACAGAGGTTGCGGAACCTGCCGATACCCCGATTACTCTCAAGGTATCTTTCGCCGAGACTCAGGGTGACCCCAAGTATGATGCAATGGTTGCTTTCAAAGACTATGTCGAAGAAAACTCTGAAGGCTCCATTACCATCGAACTCTACCCGGGCAATGAACTTGGCGCAAATGCAGATGTCTGCGAATCCATTACCCAGGGCGCAAACATCATCCTCTCCAACGCGGGTGACGGTCTTGGCGACTATGGCGACCCCAACTTCACTGCAGTCGGTATTTTCTATACCTTCCAGAGCGCCGACGAGGTAAACAAATTCAACGAGACTGATCTCTTCAAGGAAATGTGCGCTAATGTGGCAGCCAACGGCGTTACCGTTCTCAGTATGAACTGGGTCACCACTCCCCGCCAGATCATGTCTGTCAAGCCCCTCGAATGCTACGAAGACCTGGCCGATGTGCTCGTACGCGTTCCCGCTTCCACTTACGCAACCTTCTTCTCCGCTGCAGGCGCATCCCCTGTGACCATGCCGTTTGCAGATGTGTACACCGGTCTTGAAACCGGCCTTGTAGAGGCCGTTGAAGCACCCCTCGGCACGCTGTGCGCATACAATCTGTTCGAGGTCGCAAAGTATGTCTCTATCTCGAATCACTGCCTGGCTCCGGCTCTTCTCTGCATGAACACCGACATTTTTAATTCTCTCAGCGAGAAGCAGCAGAACGCTCTCGTAGAAGGCTCCAAGTATGCCGGCGATCTCTACACTCAGATTTGCGCAGACACCACCGCTGACTACCGTGCCACCATGGAAGCCAATGGCGTTACCTTCATCGAATGGACCGATGCCGACATCGAAAAGATGGTTGCAGCCGCAAAGGAAGTCTATGCGGCGTATCCCGCAATGGATGCTGATATCTACGAGCAGATCATGGCTTCCATCGGCAAGTAACAGTATAAGCTTTATAATATGAAACTTTAACTGGTTCGGGTTTTTATACCCGAACCAGTTGTAAAAATTTCAGTTTTTTTCATCGGAGAAGAAAAGATGGATTCCGTAAAAAAATATTTGCTGTGGTTTATCCGGAATATTGAAGAACTGGTCTCCTCCATAGCTTTGATTGTTATGATTGGCATAATTTCCGTAAATGTCCTTTGCCGCTATATATTCAACAGCCCCATTCACTGGGCGGAGGAACTGGCAGTCATATCTCTTGCCTGGGCAACATTTATCGGTTCTGCCGTATGCTATAAACGGCAGGCCCATTTGGGTATGGATTTTATAGTATCACATCTGCCGTACAAAGGCAGAAGATTAATGCAGCAGCTCATCACGCTGCTCCTTCTCTGCTTCTTCATTTTTATTACTTATCTGGCGACAGACTCAGCTCTGAGCGCGCAGAAAACAACTCCGTATTTCAAGCTGAACTACGGGTATGTATACATTTCTGTGGCTTTGGGCTTTTTCAGCATGGCTGTATATTCTCTGATTTTCTTTATCAAATCCATTAAGTCACCGAAGGAATTCGACCGCATGTTTGCAGAGCGGGCGGAGGAAGGAGAATAGGCTTATGAATCTTACACCCTTGCTAATCCTGCTTGTATGCTTTCTCATGGGCTTTCCCATTGCCTTTTCTCTTCTTGCCTCGGTAATCTGTTACTTCGCCCTTGATCCGTACATGTCCCTTAACATCCTTGTGCAAAGAATGGTGGCAAGCACTGAAAGCGTATCCCTCATGGCTATCCCCTTTTTCGTTACAGCCGGCGCAATCATGAATTACTCCGGCATATCCTCACGCCTGATGGCCCTTGCCGACGCGCTGGTCGGTCACATGACCGGCGGTTTGGGACAGGTGAATGTGGTCCTGAGCACCCTGATGGGCGGCGTTTCCGGCTCCGGGGCTGCGGACGCGGCGATGGAGTGCAAGCTGCTGGTCCCCGAAATGGAGAAAAGAGGCTATGACCTGGGCTTCAGCGCGGCCGTCACTGCGGCGTCCGCCTGCATAACGCCCATTATCCCGCCATCTGTGGCGCTTGTGGTCTATGCTTTCATATGCGGCCAGAGTACCGGCAAAATGCTTTGCGCCGGATACATACCCGGCCTGCTGCTCTGCATTTGCATGATGACGGTGGTGCATATACTGTCAAAGAAGAGAGGCTATCTCCCCTCAAGAGAGAAAGTGGCCTCACCCGCAGAATTGTGGAAGCTGGCCAGGGAGGGCTTCTGGGCTCTTTTCCTGCCCTTTGGCCTTATTATGGGCCTGCGAGTCGGAATTTTCTCCGCCACTGAGGGCGGCGCGCTGATGTGTGTGTATTCTTTGATAATCGGCATGTTCGTGTATAAGGAGCTTAAACTTGAGCACATCCCCATAATCATCCGTGATGCGGTGGTATCCACGGCTTCCGTAATGATAATACTCTGCGCTGCGAATGTATTCAGCTATTATCTGAGCTGGGAGCGTATCCCCGTTTTGCTCAGTGACGTCATTATCAGCGTTGCAGGCAACAAGTATGTATTCCTGCTTATGGTCAACCTGCTCTTCCTGATACTTGGTATGTTCCTTGACGGCACAGCATCAATGATAATCCTTGCCCCACTGTTCACGCCTATCGCCGTCAGCCTCGGTATCAGCCCTATACAGTTTGGCATAATTCTGGCGCTGAATGTTGCAATCGGCGCGGTTACGCCTCCATTCGGCCTGTATATCTATATAGTTTCGTCGACACTCAGAATGAAGACGGAAAAAATAATAGTTAATCTCATCCCTTTCATTATATGCTCCGTCATAGTTCTTCTGCTTGTAACCTTCATACCTCAGTTGTCTCTGCTGATACCGGAGCTGGTCTACTGAGCATGATACCGGAGCTGGTCTACTGAGCAACGGTGGAAAAACCTGTTCCCCTGTGTTAGAATGGTACCGATAAGTATACGCTCACGCAACCATACCATTTCTTATTTCGGGGTATTACCATATGAAAAATGCATTGATTCTTTTGCAGGAGTATTCCGCAAGTGCAAGTCCTGCAGAACAGGGCCTCATCCGCTTTATCCTCAACGCGCCGGAAACCGCGGCCAATTCCAATATAAAACAGCTCAGCAGTCTCTCCTACACTTCACAGTCCACCATAGTCCGACTTTGCACGAAGATCGGCTTTTCGGGATACCGGGAGTTTCGCAATGTACTCTACGGTGAGCTGGAAGCGCTGAAGCGCATCATACGCGACGATGATCCTGAGATCTCCGTTTCTGACAGCATAGGGGACATTGCCTCAAAAGTTACGATGGCAAATATAAAATCTCTGGAGGAAACCCTGCATCTGTTCGATGTTGAAACCATAGACAAATGTGTCTCGCTTATCGACGGCTGCCGTACTCTGGGGCTGTTCGGAGTCGGCGCAGGATTGGTGGTAGCCAGAGATGCATATATGAAAATGCTGCGGATAAACAAGCCCTGTGTTTTTAATGACGACTGGCATAATCAGCGGCTTCAGGCGCAAAATCTGGGGAAAGAAGATCTGGCGATAGTCATTTCCTATTCCGGTAGGACCAGAGAGGTAGTTGACTGTACAAGGATACTCGCAAAAAATAACTGTCCCATAATTGCCATAACTCAAAATGACGCATCACCGGTGGCTCAGCTAAGCTCCTACAACATCTATATCCCTTCCACCGAGCAGGTGCTGCGCAGCGGAGCCATGTCTTCCCGCATGGCTCAGATGAATGTAATAGATGTGCTTTATACCGCCTATGCCTTCAGAAAGTTTGACGGCTTGAAGCAAAGACTCGCAGAAACATATATTCAAAAAGAATAGTTATAAAGGATAACTGTTATGCTTAATTTATCAGCCCTTACAACAGAATCCCGAAATACAAGTACGAATGAGCTTGACAGCATGAGCGCTTTTGAGATCGTTAGTATAATGAATCGGGAGGACAGGAACGTACCTGAGGCAATAGGAAAAGTTCTGCCTCAAATTGCCAGAGCGGCTGAACTGGCAGCGCAGGCGGTGATGAATGGAGGACGGCTCATATATGTCGGGGCCGGAACCAGCGGCAGGCTTGGTACACTGGATGCTGTTGAATGTGTTCCCACCTTTGGCACAAGAGAAGATCAGGTCATTGCCATAATTGCAGGCGGGAGCAATGCTTTTACTCATGCAGTGGAGGGCGCCGAGGACGACGAAGCCAGCGGTGTGCAGGATATGAAGAATATCCCGCTGCAGGAAAAGGACTTCGTTGTCGGTATCGCTGCAAGCGGCAGAACGCCCTATGTTTGCGCCGCGTTGAAATACGCCGGAAGCATAGGCTGCCATACGGCAGCGGTCATCTGCAATTCCGGTTCGGAGATGGGCAGGCTTGCGGAGATTTCCATTGAGGCTGTCGTCGGCCCTGAAATTCTCACCGGCTCCACAAGACTGAAAGCAGGCACGGCACAGAAAATGATCCTGAACATGATCTCCACAACGGCCATGGTTCTCTGCGGCAAGGTATACAAGAATTACATGGTCGATGTTGTCCAGACAAACGAAAAGCTCCAGATAAGAGCCAGAAACATTGTCATGCAGGCAACCGGCGTGTCAGAGGAATCTGCCGAAAAGGCCCTGCAGCTTACCGGCGGGAAAACAAAGACCGCTGTGACCATGATACTGGCAAACGTCTCCCCGGAAAAAGCGGATGAGCTTCTCAGGGAAAATATGGGACATGTCAGAAAGGCAATATCCGGCATGGAGGTATGACGCTTTGAAAACTGAAGTAAGAGCCGTCTGGATCCCCTTTATGGATTTCAGAGAAATATTAACCGGCAAAAGCAAATCAGAATTTGAAAAAGCATTTTGCGGGAGAATGGATACCGCAGCGGAGTGGGGAATAAACCGGGTTTTTGTTCACCTGCGTCCCTTTGGCGACGCACTGTATCCATCTGCTGTCTTCCCCGCTTCACACCTTATAAGCGGTGAGGAGGGAGTCAAACCGGCCTTTGACCCGTTGGATGTAATGCTCAGGGCCGTTCATGAACGCGGAATGGAGTTTGACGCATGGATAAACCCGTTTCGGGTCAGAGCTCCGGGAGTGGCAAAAGCCGGCGCCGGTCTATGCCCGGATAATCCGGCCTTAAGGATGCGCGACCCTCTGGGTATAATTGAATACAAAAATTCCATCACCTATAACCCCGCATCCGAGGAAGCCTGTTCGCTCATTCTTTCGGGGCTTAGGGAGCTCGTCGGTGCTTATCCTGTTGACGGAATACATTTTGATGACTACTTTTATCCTTTCTCAGATCCATTTTTTGATATGGACAGCTACTGCGCGTATAAGCTGCCCGGCGGCGGTTTGTCGCAGGCTGCATGGAGAAAGCAAAATGTATCCCTCTTTTTAAGGGAATGCCATGAAACCATACATGGCAGCGGCTGCGGGCGCTTCGGAATAAGCCCGAAGGGTTACATGCCATGCAACACAGACGAGGAGTTTCTTGATGTGCCCCGGATACTCTCCGAGCCGGGCTATGTGGACTACGTCTGTCCTCAGGCGTACTTTGCCCTCAATGACGAGATTTGTCCTTTCTCATCTGTAATGGAACAATATGACACCCTGATAGCTGCCGATATTCAGCTGCTTGCGGGTCTTGCCGTCTACAAGCTCGGCTTTGACGACAGATGGGCAGGAGAAGCCGGCAGGCGCGAATGGCTCGAAGGCGTGAGGCTTCTTGCCGATATGGTAACCGTCTCCAGAGGCTGCAAAAGCTATGGCGGCTTCAGCCTCTATAATTTCCAGACCGCATTTTTGCCGCAGGCAGCCTTCAAAGCCCGGGTAGACGAAGAAATGAGTGCTCTGCGAAGAATATTATCATAATATGAAAAAATATATCGTTGCCGATGGCGGAGGTACAAAAACCAAATACGCCCTCATTGACGGGAATAAGAACGAGCTGTTCTCTCTCGTCGGGCCGGGTACCAATCCCGTACACATCGGAGAGAAAGAGGCTGTAAGAAGCCTGACAGAGAATATCGAAAAACTTATCATCCAAAGCCGCACAGAAGAAAAAGACATTGCTGCCGCCGCTCTTTTTGTTCCGGTGCTGTGGAGGAGGTTCACAGAGCTGAATAATCATTTTTCCTTCCCCTGCTCAATACGCAGTGACACGGAGGCTGCAGTGTGGGCAGCTCTGGGCAAGGATGATGGGCTTGTTGTGCTAAGCGGAACAGGTTCTTTCGTGAAAGGCAGAAACAATGGGACGGAACTTCTCGTAGGGGGATGGGGGTCCGCTTTCGGCGATGAAGGCAGCGGTTATGCCCTTGGCATCGCTGCCTTAAGACACGCTGCATATTGCTATGATACGGGAAGTCACGAGGATGAGCTTGCAAACATGATAAAAGATTTCTACAAGATACAGTCCCTTGAGGAGCTGAAGGCCTTGCAGAGAGAACCGGATATGCTGAAAGCCGGGAATGTTGCGGCACTTTGTCCCTTGCTGGAGCAAGCCGCCGAAAATAGCTGCAATTCTGCTGTTGAAATTATTTCCGGCCAGGCAAAGACCTTGGCAGAACAGGCTTATATCTGCGCCGCAAGACTGGCTTTTTATGCAGAGTCACCCTTTAAACTGGCTCTCACCGGTGGTGTTGTTACAAATAACACGAAAATTCGCTGCCACTATATATCTGCATTAAGAGCACGTTTTCCCAATGCCGTCATTTTCTTATCTGACAGAGAACCTATAGAAGGTGCAAAAGACTATATATCTGCTGCGCGTTAATACAAGAAAATAAATACAATGCGGCATTTGAGAAAACATACCAAGCAGCCGCCGTGTTCATGTTTTGCCCTCGGGATCCCCGGGGGCATTTTATTTTCACCGATCTTCTTCCCAAGCCGACGCACCCGACTCCATTCCTCATAAAACCCGAAAGAATGACCTTGTAAACAGCCCCGGCTTACCTCGCGCCTTTTGCAGTTTGATAAGGTCAATCTTTATCTCTTTCACGATTCACCACCTTTCTAAAAATGCGCATGAAAAAAGCAACCTGTAAATTTTCTTACAAGTTGCTTTTATCATTTTCGTGAGGTCACGAAAATGCTCATAGAATAAGCAGCGTGCAAATTACACGATGCTTAATTACGTTATAAATTCTACCTCTTTACCCTCAAAATTGCCGGTTGCTCTAATGCCGAGCGCGTCTCGCATGTCATATACGATATCATGTTTGTATTCCTCGCCGTCAATGCGCAGCTTTGAGAATTTCTTGTGAGGTATTGGTGAATCAAACAGGAGGACAATATAATCTCCGGCTTTCAGTTGCTTTTCTACTTTAACCATCCCAGTCACCCGCCTTTTTAAGTTCTTCCATCTGTTTCTTATACGACTCAAGAATCGCTTTTGTTTCTTCTCTTTCATCCTGCGGAATCTTGTATTTATCAGCAACACTTATTAAATACTCTTGCGCAGCTATTTCGTTCATGACCTTTCGCTGAGTATCTGAATACTGATTATTCAGGGCCTCGCGGTTCTGGTTGAAATGCTATACTTCTTCCAAAACCTCTGTTGTGGTTGCGTCCGGAATGAAGTTACCACACACCATTCTGAAAGGAGACAGCAAACTATGTCCGAGAAAATTGTACAGCTAAACGAGGAAGTTATCAAGGGCCAAATCAAGGAATTGGTTCGCGGCAGTGTGGAGGAAACCCTGAACGAGCTGCTGGAGAAGGAGGCGGAGTCGCTGACGCAGGCCGCCCGCTATGAGCGCAACGAGGCCCGTCAGGGCTACCGCAGCGGTCACTACGACAGGAACCTTACCACAACCTCCGGTGACGTTACGCTCCACATGCCCCGACTCAAGGGCGTGTCCTTCGAGACGGCCATCATCGAGCGGTATCGCCGCCGGGAGAGCAGCGTGGAGGAGGCGCTCATTGAGATGTATCTGGCAGGCGTCTCCGTGCGCCGTGTGGAGGACATCACCGAAGCGCTGTGGGGCAGCAAGGTTTCTCCTGCCACCATCAGCGAGCTGAACAAGAAAGCCTACGTCCACATTGAGGATTGGCGCAACCGCCCCTTGCAGGGCGGGCGCTATCCATACGTCAACGTGGACGGCATCTACCTGCGCCGCAACTGGGGCGGAGAGTACGAAAATATAGCTGTTTTGGTGGCGATCGCCGTGAATGAGGACGGTTTTCGTGAGGTTTTAGGCGCCGCAGAGGGCATGAAGGAGGACAAGGCCAGCTGGGTCAGCTTCTTCCAGTGGCTCCGCGGACGCGGACTGGACGGCGTGAAGCTCATCGTCGGCGACAAGTGCATGGGGATGCTGGAGGCCGTGGGCGAGGTGTTCCCGGACGCCAAATACCAGCGCTGCACGGTGCATTTCTACCGCAACGTTTTCTCCGTTGTGCCCAAATCCAAGGTCAAAATTGTGGCAAAAATGCTC
>JAQXKZ010000017.1 GCA_029010715.1 Clostridiales bacterium | reverse complement strand
TGGACGTTCTCCATCCAGTTGAGATAGGTCTTCGTGAAGCGCTCGGGCACGAACTTGATGCGCCCGTCCTTGACGACGTTTATCGCTTCCCTGGCCAGCGGAGCCATCTTCACAAACCACTGCGGGCTGGTGAGCGGCTCGACAACGGTGCCGCAACGGTAGCAGCAGCCGACATTGTGGCTGTAGGGTTCGACCTTCACAAGGTAACCCTGCTCCTCGAGATCGGCAACGATGGCCTTCCGGGCTTCGTAGCGGTCCATGCCGTTGTACTTGCCGCCGTTGATGATCCTGGCGTCCCCGTCGATGCACTGTATCTGTTCAAGGTTGTGGCGCAGGCCTACCTCATAGTCGTTGGGGTCATGACACGGGGTCATCTTGACCGCGCCGGTGCCGAAGCCGAGCTCGACATAGTCGTCGGCGACGATAGGCAGTTTGCGTCCGACGAGCGGCAGAACGGCGTTCTTCCCGACCAGGTGCTTATAGCGCTCATCCCCGGGGTTGACAGCAACGCCGGTATCACCGAGCATCGTCTCGGGACGGGTGGTCGCTATTATGAACTCCTCGTCGGAATTCTCGATGGGATAGCGGATGTACCAGAATGAACCGGGGATATCCCTGTACTCGACCTCCGCGTCCGAAAGAGCCGTGCGGCAGTGCGGGCACCAGTTTATGATGCGGCTGCCCTTGTAGATAAGCCCCTTCTCATAGAGGTCGCAGAAGGTCTCACGCACGGCCTTGGCACAGGTCTCGTCCATGGTAAAGCGGCTGCGGCTCCAGTCGCAGGAAACGCCCATGCTCTTCTGCTGCTCGACTATACGGTCGCCGTACTGCTGCTTCCACGCCCAGACGCGTTCAAGGAACTTGTCTCGGCCAAGGTCGTAGCGGGTCTTTCCCTCTTCCTTACGCAGCACCTCTTCGACCTTGATCTGGGTCGCGATACCGGCATGGTCGACGCCGGGCAGCCACAGCGCGGCATAGCCCTGCATCCTCTTGTAACGGGTCAGAATATCCTGAAGAGTTGCGTCAAGAGCGTGGCCCATATGGAGCTGGCCGGTAACATTGGGAGGCGGCATGACGATGGAGAAAGGCTTTTTATCGGGGTCTATCCTGCCCTCGAAATAGCGCCCGTCCACCCACATCTGATAGATCTTCTTTTCAACCGATTTCGGATCATACACCTTCGGCAGTTCTTTCATTTGTCTGATCTCCTCTCACATAGAAAAACGCCCTGAAGCACATAGCTTCAGGGCGATAAAATACCGCGGTACCACCTGAATTCCGTATGAAACGGCACTCATGCCTCCCTTAACGCGGGAGATACGCCCGGACTACACAGCTGCCCTTCACCCGGGACGCTCAAGGCCGACCTTCCGCGGCGCTTCATAGGAGCTCGCATCATCCGCTCCCTCTCTGAAATCCGCAAACCGCGTACTCCTGCCTGTCACAGCAATGAACTGATTCTAACGCAGGCAACGGCTTTTGTCAACACCTGAGTGATGAACGTCGGTAAAAACTGAGTGATGAACGCCGGTAAAAACTCCCGGCGCGGCTGCTGTCCAATGACCGCTGACGGCGTACACGAAGCGGCGGCCTTCCCTTCTGGAAAGCCGCCGGGCTTATTTGACTTGTCATTTGAGCATGGATTTAAGCTGCTCCAGATTCTGCAGCCCCACACGTATCCCGCCGACCTCGCCGTCACGCATGACAACTAGCGTCGGGATGCTGCTGACGCCGAAGCGGCGGGCAAGCACGGGGCTTTCATCCACATCGACCTTGCAGATCTTTACGCTGCCGCCCATTTCCCCGTCCAGACGCTCCAGCACGGGAGCCTGCATACGGCAGGGGCCGCACCATGTAGCCCAGAAGTCGATCAGGCAGAGGCCCTCTCCGGTCACGGTGTCAAAATTACTCTCATTCAGATGTGCAATAGCCATAATGATTCTCCTTTTCTGTGGCTTTATTTTAACAGATTTTTCTTTATATACTCGCAGGCCGAGAGCGCGGCGATATTGCCCTCCCCCGCAGCCTTTGCAAGCTGATACGGCTTACCTGCACAGTCCCCGCAGGCAAAGACGCCCCGTACCGAGGTGCTCATGTCCCGCTCCGTGACGATAGCGCCGTTTTCGTACTTCAGCCCGTCCAGAAGACGCGAGACCGATATGCTGTCTTTTATTATAAACACGCCGTCAACCGGGTATTCCCCGTCTCCGGCGACGAGCATGTCCGCCTTCGCCCCGCCGCGTATCTCGTATCGCAGGTTTTCCCTGAAATGCAGCACCCTGCAGCCGATCTTCTCCAGAAATTCCGCATCGTCAAAGGCCTCGCGGTTATTGCCGATAAGCGCGACGGTCTTGCCCTTGTAGAGCATCCCGTCGCAGGTCGCGCAGTAGCTCACGCCCCGGCCCAGGAACTCCGCCTCGCCGGGATACAGCCTCTCCCGGGTTATTCCAAGGGCGAGGATCACAGCCGAGGCCTCAAGAAAATCGTTCCCGACCGCGACGCCGAAGCTGCCTCCGAGGTCCATCACATTCAGCGCGCGGCCGTGCACGAGCTTCGCGCCGCTGTTCTCCAGCTGCCGGCGCAGTATCTCTCCCAGCTCGCGCCCGCTCAGGCCCGCAAGTCCCGGGTAATTTGTCAACTTTTCAGCCTTATAAAGGCTCGACGATTCTATCGGATTCGCGATAACCGTGACTTTTTCGCCGCGGTTTACACATGTCAGCGCTGCGGACGTACCGGCAATCCCTCCGCCGATAATCACAACGCCTTTACTGTCGCTCATATGCCGTCACCTTCTTCCGTTGATTTTCACATATATTCTACCACATTTTTGTTGTAATTACCAGAGCAATCGTTTATAATATTTAGCGATAATTTACAAGAGGACAGGAGAGAAAGAATATGGAAGATGCTCCCAGAAATTTTATTGACGCCTTTGTACAGGAAGATCTGTCTGAGGGCCACCGCTGCTACGGTATGCAGGTACACACGCGTTTCCCGCCCGAGCCCAACGGATATCTGCACATCGGCCACTGCAAGGCGCTGACCATAGACTTCGGCACTGCCGAGCGCTTCGGCGGCATCTGCAACCTTCGTATGGACGACACCAACCCCGCCAAGGAGGACACCGAATTTGTCGACGCAATAAAGGAGGATATCCACTGGCTCGGTTTCGACTGGGAGGACCGCTTCTTCTATGGCTCCGACTATTTTGAGCAGACCTACGAATACGCCGTCGAGCTGATAAAAAAAGGACTCGCCTACGTCTGTGAGCTCAGCCCCGAACAATTCAGGGAATACCGCGGCGACACCACACGTCCCGCCGTGAGCCCCTGGCGTGAAAGGCCCGTCGAGGAGAGTCTCGATCTGTTCCGGCGCATGAGGAACGGTGAGTTTGAAGAGGGCCGCTACACTCTGCGCGCGAAGATCGACCTCGCCAGCGGCAACTTCAACATGCGTGACCCCGTGCTCTACCGCATCCGCTACATTGAGCATCACCGTCAGGGCACCAAATGGTGCATTTTCCCGATGTATGATTTCGCCCACCCGATACAGGACGCCATTGAGGGTATTACCCATTCTCTCTGTTCGCTCGAATATGAGGACCACCGCCCGCTGTATGACTGGGTCGTGTCCAATGTGTCCACACCGGGTATCAAGCCCCGCCAGATAGAGTTCGCAAGACTTGGCATCAACTACACCGTCATGTCCAAGCGCAAGCTCAGACAGCTCGTGCAGGAGGGCCGTGTCTCCGGATGGGACGACCCGCGTATGCCGACCCTCTGCGGTCTGCGCCGCCGCGGCTACACTTCCGCCTCTATACGCGACTTCTGTGAGCGCATCGGCGTGTCAAAGGTCACCTCCACCGTCGACCTTGCCCTGCTCGAAAGCTGCCTGCGCGACGATCTGAACGCCAACGCCCGCCGCGTGATGGCCGTTCTCCATCCCATAAAGCTCACCGTCACAAACTACCCCGAGGGCAAGACTGAGACTCTTACCGTCGAGAACAATCCTCTCAGGCCCGAGGACGGTACCAGAGAGCTCAGCTTCTCCAGAAACCTCTGGATCGAGGCCGACGACTTCATGGAGATACCTGCGCCCAAGTATAAGCGCATGTATCCCGGCAATGAGGTACGTCTCAAGGGCGCATACCTCGTCAAGTGCACCGGCTGCGTAAAGGACGGCGACGGCAATGTGACGGAGATACTATGCGAGTACGACCCCGAAAGCCGCGGCGGCGATCCCGCCGACGGACGCAAGGTCAAGGGCGCGACGCTCCATTGGGTCGACGCCGCGACCGCGGCCGACGCCGAGGTAAGAATATACGGCAATCTCTTTACAGACCCCGACCCCGACGGTCCCGACAAGAACTTCCTCGATTTCATCAATCCCGACAGCCTTGAGGTGCTGCGCGGCTGCAAGGTCGAGAAATGCCTCGCCGAGATGCCCATGCCCGAGAAGGGCAGAGATTCCACCGGTGTGCAGTTCATGCGTCAGGGCTACTTCTGCCTGGACAACCGCGACAGCGCCCCCGGCAGCCTCGTCTTTAACCGATCCGTCGCGCTGAAGGACAGTTTCAAAGCATCTGCGAAATAGTACAAAGCATCCGGATCATACCGCATTGCCTGCATCAGCCGGCAATGCGGAAAAGCAGCTTTTCTTTCGCTTGGCATTATTCACAAAATGCAGTTATAGGGTGGAATATAAAGTGAAAAAGAACCGCGTAAATTTCGCGATGTTTCTCGTAACCTTCGGCATTGTTTACGGCGATATCGGTACTTCGCCTCTTTACGTAATGAAGGCGGTGCTTCAGGGCAACGGAGGTATAGGCGGAGTGACAGAGGACTTCATTATCGGCACGCTGTCGCTGATAATCTGGACTGTCACGTTGCTCACGACCGTCAAGTATGTGCTCATTGCCATGAGAGCCGCCAACCACGGCGAGGGCGGCATATTTTCGCTGTACTCTCTTGTCAGAAGCTATGGAAAATGGCTTATAATCCCGGCGATGCTGGGCGGGGCGGCCCTGCTGGCCGACGGCGTTCTGACTCCCGCGGTCACTGTTACAAACGCGGTGGAGGGACTGCGCAGCATCGAGAGCATGAACCGTTTTCTCGGCGCGGGGCAAACCAAGGTGCTATTCATCACACTTATCATAATTGCCGTTCTTTTCTCTGTGCAGCACGCAGGGACAAGCCGCATCGGAAAAGCCTTCGGACCGATCATGCTTATATGGTTCCTGTTCCTCGGCACGGCAGGTCTTATACGCATGCTCGATATGCCCGGCGTTCTTAAAGCCTTCAACCCGGTTTACGCCGTCAAACTGCTTGTGAGTCCGTCCAACAAGGCCGGCTTCATGATACTAGGCAGCGTCTTTCTGGCTACGACCGGCGCCGAGGCCCTGTATTCGGACATGGGGCATGTCGGCCGGGAAAACATATACTTAAGCTGGCCGCTGGTAAAGATCTGTCTTATACTGAATTACCTCGGTCAGGGCGCATGGATACTCCGCGCCGGTACGGACCCCGCTATGCTCCAGGTGGCGGATCTCAATCCGTTTTTCATGATGCTGCCGGAAATTCTGCGTCCGTTCGGCATCGTCCTGAGCGCCGCGGCCGCCGTGATCGCCTCCCAGGCCCTTATCACCGGCTCATACACTCTCGTATCCGAGGCCATATTGCTTGACCTTCTGCCGCACCTTGAGATTCGCTATCCTTCGGACACGAAGGGCCAGCTGTACATAAGCGCCGTCAACGGTATTCTGTGGCTCGGATGCAGTCTTGTCGTCATCGGTTTCCGTTCCGGCACGCGCATGGAGGCCGCCTACGGTCTGGCGATCACGGTTACCATGCTCATGACGACGCTGCTCCTGTCCGTATACCTCAACAGGCTGTGTTCGCGACGGCTTTTGTCCTGGGCCATACTGGCGGTATTCGGCGCGATAGAATCCGTGTTTTTTGTTTCCAGCCTAGCCAAGTTCTCACACGGCGGTTATGTCACGGTCCTTATTACGCTTGTGCTGCTCGCCGTTATGATAATCTGGTACAGGGGGACCCAGCTTGAGAAAAAGTACAGCACCGACCTGAAGCTCGCCGATTACAAGGAAAACCTGGAAGACCTCCATCTCGACGCCTCTCTCCCGCTGCTTGCAAACAATCTGGTATACCTCGACAAGTGCTCGGATTTTTCCAGGATAGACCGCGACATACTCTACTCGATCATGGACAAGGACGCCAAGCGGGCGCAGGCTTACTGGTTCATATGCGTGAATGTGCTTGACGAGCCGAATACCTGTACCTACGAGGTGGAGACCTATGGGACAGATTTTATTTTCCGCATCAGGCTCAATCTCGGCTTCAAGTGCAGCCAGCGCATAAACGTGTACATCAGGCAGATCGTGCAGGACCTTCAGGCCTCCGGCGAGCTGCCGGATCAGGAGAAAAAATACTCCATCTACGGCAAATCGACCGTTGGTACCTTCAAGTTCTGCATGATATGCAAATCAGTTTCCGCAAAGACAGAGCTGTCGGAGCTTGACGAGTTCATACTCAACGCGAAATACGCGATCAGGCATATCGCCGGATCGAAAATCAACTGGTACGGTCTGGACACTTCTTCGGTAATCATGGAAAACGTACCGCTGATTCCGGGCGGCTCTGTCGGACATGAACGCATCAGGCGGGCCGCGCCGTCTGAGACCGCACCGGCAAAATAAGCGGCAGAATAATCCGGCAGGATACGGAAGCTTTCCGTGTCCTGCCGGATTATTCATCGGACTTATCAATATATGCAGCTGTAAGCTCAGCTCAGCGCATTGTTCGCGTACATCTTCTCGTAGTACTTCATATACTCGCCGGAGACGATCTTGTCCATCCAGTCCCTATGATGCAGATACCATTCAACGGTGCTGGCCATGCCGGTCTGAAACGTATACTTCGGGCTCCAGCCCAGCTCGGAAGTGATTTTAGTGTTGTCGATCGCATAGCGGCGGTCATGGCCCGGGCGGTCCCTGACATGCTCGATAAGCTCCTCGCTTCTGCCAGTGTCATGGATAATGAGCTTGACGATCTCGATATTTGCGCGCTCATTGTTGCCGCCGATATTGTAGACCTCGCCCAGGCGGCCCTTCTCCAGCACGGCTGCGATGGCCGCGCAGTGGTCCTCCACATAGAGCCAGTCCCTAATCTGCATACCGTCGCCGTACACAGGCAGCGGCTTGCCGTTCAGGCAGTTGTTTATCATCAGCGGGATCAGCTTTTCCGGGAACTGATACGGGCCGTAGTTATTCGAACAGCGGGTGATGTTGACAGGCATACCGTAGGTCTTGTCGTAGGATCTGACAACAAGGTCCGCCGAAGCCTTGGAGGCCGAATACGGGCTGTTGGGCGCAAGAGGCGTCGTCTCGGTAAACATGCCGGTTTCGCCGAGCGCTCCGTACACCTCGTCAGTCGAGACCTGAAGATACTTCACGCCTTCCTTAAACTCTCTGGAGTACTTGTCGTCGGGATCCAGCTTCCAGTGCCTCTTTGCAACGTCCAGCAGAGTCAGAGTACCCATGACGTTCGTGGTCAGGAAAATATCCGGGTTTGCGATGCTGCGGTCCACATGGCTCTCGGCTGCAAAGTTTACAACCGTATCAAAGCCGTACCTGTCAAACAGCTGTTCGACAAGGGCGCGGTCATGTATATCGCCGCGGCAGAAGCTGTAGCGGCTGTCATTGCTGACGTCGGACAGGTTATCGAGGTTGCCCGCATAGGTCAGCAGGTCGAGGTTGACTATCCTTATATCCTCATAGTTTTTAAGCAGGTAGCGGACAAAGTTTGAACCGATAAAGCCGGCCCCGCCGGTAACGAGTATGTTTTTCATTATTTCTCCATTCTGCCGCATTCGCGGCGAGCGCTGGTCACAGCGGTTTATTCCGGCAGCGACAGCAGGTACTGTCCGTATTCGGTCATTTTGAGTTCGGAGCCTATCTCCCGCAGCTGCCCGTCGCTTATCCAGCCCTTACGCCAGGCTATTTCCTCTATGCAGGATATGTAGAAGCCCTGCCGGCTCTGTACCGTTGCGACAAACTGTGACGCCTGAAGCATGCCCTCCGGCGTACCGGTATCGAGCCATGCCATGCCGCGGCCCATGGGGTTTACCAAAAGCTCGCCGCGCCTGAGGTACTCGTTGTTCACGGCCGTGATCTCCAGCTCACCGCGCGGCGAGGGCTTTATGCTCTTAGCGATCTCCACTACGCTGTTTCCGTAAAAGTACAGTCCGGGAACAGCATAATTGCTCTTTGGGTTCTCTGGTTTTTCCTCAATGGATACGGCACGCATATTCGCGTCAAACTCGACCACGCCGAAAGCGCGCGGATTTTTGACCTGTATGCCGAATATCATGCCGCCCTCCGTGACCTTCGCGCCGTCGCGCAGATAGTCAGAAAGGGCCTGTCCGTAAAAGATATTGTCGCCCAGGATCAGGCACACGGGATCCCCGCCGATGAACTCCTCGCCGAGTATAAATGCCTCCGCCAGACCCTTCGGCTCCTGCTGCACCCTGTACTTGAGACTCATACCGAGACGGCGTCCGTCGCCCAGCAGCTCACGGTACACAGGCGTGTCCTCGGGTGTGGAGATTATAAGCACCTCCCTTATGCC
Source organism: Clostridiales bacterium (assembly GCA_029010715.1). Classification (GTDB taxonomy): domain Bacteria; phylum Bacillota; class Clostridia; order Oscillospirales; family Oscillospiraceae; genus Limivicinus. Next base: position 21,835 of record JAQXKZ010000017.1, on the reverse strand, counting down.
GGCCAGCATCAGTACCGACAGAGGGTAGTAAATCATAGGCTTATCGTATATAGGAAGGAGCTGCTTCGACACCGCGCGGGTCATTGGATAAAGCCGTGTCCCTCTGCCGCCGGCCAGAATTATTCCTTTCATATTGTTCTGCCTTTCAAATGTTTTTGTTGTCTTTTTGTATTTTACCACCACTGGCTGACCGCTGTCAATCGTCGCCGGAATTTGCCGCACTGAGCCGGAATTTGCCGCACTGAGCCGTATTATCCGTTGGGCTTGCATTAATGCGCCGGATTGCCGGCGCATTTGTGCAAGCCGCGGCGTATGTCTCAATAATTGTTGATGTTTATTTGAGCAACAGTTTAATATCATTCTTGATAATACCTGTAGAATGAATTAGAATCTATTTATTATCACCTTTCTGGGAGCTGGTTAACGAATGTTCAAAATACTGATTGCCGAGGATGACGGCGAACTGCGTCAGCTTTTTTCACATGTTCTTATCCGTAACGGCTACAGCGTCACCGGTGTGTCAAACGGGCTCGAGGCGCTCGCCGCTCTGGATTCCGGATACTACGACCTGATAATTTCGGACATAATGATGCCCGGGATGGACGGCTACGAGCTGGTCAGCTCGCTTCGTGACGCCGGGCTCAATATTCCGGTGATGATGATAACTGCCAAGGAAGCCTTCGACGATATGCGCATGGGCTTTGTCTCCGGCACGGACGACTACATGGTCAAGCCCGTGAACGTCAATGAGATGGTTCTGCGTGTCGGAGCGCTGCTGCGCCGCGCACAGATGATAAACGACAGGCGCCTCGTCATCGGCGGCACCGTCATGGAATGCGACTCTCTGACTGTGAGCTGGGACGGACACAGCACCGTCCTGCCTCAGAAGGAATTCATGCTGCTGTACAAAATGGCGTCCTTTCCCGGACGCATATTCACCCGCCAGCAGCTCATGGACGACATCTGGGGCTATGATTCCGAGACCGACACGCACACTGTCGACGTGCATATCGGCAGGCTCCGCGAACGCTTCCGCGACAGCAAGGACTTCAGGATCGTAACCATGCGCGGCGTCGGCTATAAGGTGGTAAAAACATGAACGTAAAGAAAGTCCGGGAGGAAGAGAAAAAAACAGCTGCACTGCACAGACCCAAACTCAACTATAAGCTGCTCTTCTCGTCTGCAGCACTTGTCGGTTCGCTTATCACAACGATGCTTGCCATGGCCCTTGTGTGGCTGCTCGGCCACGAGTTCGGAGTCTACCTCGGTCTGCCCTATGCGATAAGGGTCCTGCTGTTCAGCATAATTATCGGGGCGGTGATTGCGATATGTCTGAGCAAGATATTCCTAGACCCGATAATAGCGCTCGGCGACGCGATGAAGAAGGTCGCCGGCGGCGACTTTTCCGTCAGGCTCAGCTGTCCGAGCAGGTTCCGGGACATACACGAGGTATATAACAGTTTCAACACCATGGTCGCTGAACTCGGAAACACCGAGACTCTGCAGACTGATTTCGTCAGCAATGTCTCCCACGAATTCAAGACTCCGATAAACGCTATCGAGGGCTATGCCTCGCTGCTTCAGGACAGTCAGCTGTCCGAATCGCAGAAAAACGCGTACGTGGACAAGATCATATATAACACCCGGCGTCTGTCGGACCTTGTCGGCAACATTCTGCTGCTTTCAAAGCTAAACAACCAGACAATAAAGCCAAAAGCAACCGTCTACCGGCTTGACGAACAGGTACGCCAGTCGATCCTGGCCCTGGAGAGCAAGTGGGAGCAGAAGGAGATCGAGTTTGACATCGACCTCGAGGAGCTGAATTATTCCGGCTATGAGAATCTGATGAGCCACGTCTGGATAAACCTTATCGACAACGCCATCAAGTTTGACCCGCAGGGCGGGCAGATCAGGATAGGCCTGAAGGAACAGGACGGCAACGCCGTTTTCTCCATCTGGAACAACGGTCCGGCCATCCCGCCGGATGACATGCAGCGTATCTTCACCAAGTTCTATCAGGTCGACAGCTCACACATGTCCGAGGGCAACGGACTCGGCCTCGCTCTCGTCAGGAAGATCGTCACGGCAAGCCGCGGTACGATATCCGTCACAAGCGAGGCAGACGAGGGCACCGAGTTCACCGTCACTCTCCCGATGACAGAAGGGCAAGCATAAACGCTGCGCCGCAAAGCCTGTTCCCAGGCCATATCATTAATTCAACAAAACTTGAGATTGATTTGATATTCAGTTGTCAATATTTCTGTTAAATAGCAGAAAAAGGGAGGATACAGATATGAACGCAAAAAAAGACAACAAAAGTATCCGGCAGCGCTACTTCACTATCCCAAATCTGCTTTCCATCTTCAGACTGATACTCATTCCCTTTTTCGTCACCGCCTACTGCTCGGAGCATAACTACTGGAAAACCGCTGTAATTCTCGCCATATCCGGCATATCCGACATCGTCGACGGTTACATTGCCCGACGCTTCAACATGGTCAGCGACTTTGGGAAGATCATCGACCCCGTCGCCGACAAGATGACGCAGGCGGCCATGCTTCTCTGTCTGCTGACACGCTTCCCGCTCATGCTTCTCCCGCTGCTGCTGCTGGCCATAAAAGAAGTGAGCACAGGCATAACCAGCATAATCGTGATAAAGAAAACCGGCCTCGTCATGAGTGCCGACTGGCACGGAAAGCTCACGACCGGCCTGCTGTATGCCATGATGCTTACGCATATCATCTGGTTTGACATCCCGGCCCCGGTATCCAATGTCATGATAGGCATATGCACAGCCGTAATGCTTCTGTCATTCTTGCTCTACCTCATCAGAAACGCGAGGGCTATCCGGCTGAACGGCACGCAGCATACCGCATAACCGGCCAATCAGCGGAAGAACCTGAGGTAAAACAGCAGACTCCTTGCCGGCCCTTACCGCGTTTTCAGGAATCAATTGGAATTTTGTCGAATAACGCCGGCATTTTCGGCTTTTAATTCCGGCTTTTGATATAAAAGGCCTGCCCCTGCTTTTTGCAGGCGGCAGGTCTTTTTCAGAATTTTGCAATAATATCCTTTATCCTGTCAAAGAAGCTCGCCACGGAGGTGACGACTTTCTTCACGGACTCGGCAAAACCGACGACCTTGGTCTTCGCGTCGGAGACTTTCTTAAGAGTCCCCTGGACCTCCTCAACCCTCGCCTTCAGTGAATCTGCATCCAGACCCTCGAGCGAGCGGCAGAGACTGATAAGCTGACGGATCTGCGTGTCGGTGAGCGAGACGTTGTAGCGTCCGGCTATCTCCACGATCTCGGCGCGGATCTCGTCGTCGCTCATCTTCCTGGTTTCGTCGAGCATGAGCTTGAGGTCGTTTACTATGGAGGTGGAATCCATACTGCCTATCTCACCGGCAAGCTCGCCGATAATGGTCAGCTCCTGCGTACTTACGAGCTTTGCTATGTCATCCAGCTTCTTTCCGGTCATATCCTCATAGGCCTTGTACACGCCGGTCAGCGCAGCGGTGCCGCTGACCTCAAAGGGCGCAGCGACCACTATGCGTGCATCGGTGATTCCCGCGGTCGCAAGTGCGCTTATATACATTTCACCGGTGCACCAGCTTATATTGCTTGTGGTGACATCCATTCCGCTGCCGGAGGGCAGAAGCTCCACATAGACGCAGGATATCGAGCGTGTGCCTATTAAGCTCTCGTCGACATAGCCCTGCAGCCACTGGCGTTCCTCGTCATTTGTAACCCGCAGCTCAATGGCGTCCCCGCGATTTATGCCGAACATGTTGTACACGGAGGCCACCTGTTCATCGTTCAGATCGGCGCCTATAACTGCCCGGCTCTGTATATTTTCCGCATAGGCCGGTACTGCCATGCCAAGGGCCATGACCAGTATCAGCACAACTGTTACTGTTTTTTTCATTTCTGTCTCTCCTTTCAGAGTACATCCGCCGGTCTCCGGAGCGGCCACAGCTCTTACGTCCGGCAGTATATCAGACGGGCTGTCCTCAATTTTGTTCCACACACACCGGTCCGGGCATAAATTACCACAGATGCGGTTCCAAATAAAGCCTTTTTTGTGAATCTTAAAAAATATTATGCATTTTTCCGTTTCCCTCTGCCGCGCCGGCCGCCTGTATCCGCAGTTTTACGCTCCCGTGCGGCGGGACGGTATGTGCCGGGTCGAAAAAATTATGTAAACCAACTCGCAGCCTTCCGCAGCTATCCTGTATACGTCGGAGAGTGGTGATCCCGGCCCTGTATAAACAGCTATATCACAGCCGTCTGCAGTCAATTAATCACAGAATTTAGTGCTTGACGAAAGCACATGCAGATAATATACTAAACACACTGCCGCCGAAAGACAAATGCATACTGGCCCCGGCCGTGTATATGCACTTGTCTCTCGGTGGTTCAACCAACATCACAGGAGGTAGTACCTTGAAAGTAATTATATGCGAGGATTATGCCAGCCAGTGCTCCGCCGGTGCGGATATAATTGAGAAAATCGTCCGTGAGAAGCCCGACTGCTGCCTTGGCCTCGCCACGGGCTCCAGCCCAGTCGGCATGTATCAGGAGCTCGCACGCCGCTGCCGCGAGGAGGGACTTGACTTTTCGAAAGTCAGCACCGTTAACCTCGACGAGTACATAGGCCTTGAACCCACGCATAACCAGAGCTACAGATACTTCATGGATACCAATCTTTTCAATCATATTAATATTGACAGGAACAACACCTATGTCGCCAAAGGCACCGGAGACATAGAGGCAAACATAGAGGAGTTCCGCGCAGTTATCGCCGGAAGCACCGTTGAGCTTCAGGTCCTCGGCGTCGGTCCCGACGGTCATCTCGCCTTCAATGAGCCAGGCAAAGAGCTCTACTGGCACGCCCACAAAGAGACCCTCGACGAGAGCACCATTGACGCCAACGCCCGCTTCTTTGCCTCCCGCGATGAGGTCCCCCGCTACGCCGTCACTATGGGTATGGGCGAAATCATGATGGCCAAACGTCTGCTCATGATACTCAGCGGCGCAAACAAGGCCGACGCCGCGCGTCAGCTGCTCATGAGCGACGCTATCACATGCAGCTGTCCCGCAACGCTTATGAAGCTGCACCGGGACGCTACTGTGATCCTCACCCGGGAGCTGGCCGACATTATCGGCTATACGGCCTAAGTTTCTTATATTATGTTAACTGCTCTGGCTGTACAGCCAGAGCAGTTATTTGTTCATCGCACTATTATTATGTAAACAAAATTATATCGCGGCGACGCCTGCACAGCGGCACGGAAGCCGCCGCGCAAAGCCCGGATCCCCATTACCCGGGCCTACCGGAACACATTCAGCCAATTGTTTTTCCGCCATCGCAGACAAAGTTTGCTCCGTTGACATAGCTTGCCTCGTCCGAAAGCAGGAAGCAGACGACGTTCGCCATCTCCTCGGCAGTGCTCGGGCGGTCCATCGTCCCGTTGCGCAGCTCATTTTTTTGAAGCGTCTCGCCCTTTGTGACAGCGTACTGCGCCAGAATGTTATCGAGCATATCCGTATCCACCCATCCTGGTGAATAGCAGTTGACACGGACTCCGTTGCGTCCGTTTTCCCCGGCCGCGTTCATGGTCATGCCCATGACGGCGAATTTGCTTGAGCCGTAACCTATTTCAAGCTGATAGCCGCGCATACCTGAACAGGAGCATGTGTTTACGATGGAGCCATAATGATTTTTCTGCATCACAGGCAGGCAGTACTTCATCGTCAGGAAAGTCCCGAAAACATTGACAGAGTAGACCTTTTTGAAGTCCTCAAAGCTGTAATCCTCGACGCGTTCACTCGGTCCGGGGATTCCGGCCATGTTCGCGAGCAGGTCTATATGACCAAAGCGCGCCTCAACAGCCGCTATCGCTTCCCTGACCTGCTGCTCGTCGCTTACGTCCACACTCATGGGAAAACAGCGATCAGCGCCAATGGCGTCCACCGTTTTCTGCAGGGCAGAAATCCTCCTGCCGAATATTACGACCGCCTGCGCTCCGTCTGCGGCAAGGCGCTTTGCAACAGCGGCACCTATACCGCTGCCGCCGCCGGTGACTATCGCCACCCTGGATTCAAATCTTTTTTCCATATCAGCTTCACTCCGTAATCATTTCAGCAATATTTTCGGCAAATACGAGCTCCGCTCCGGTTGATGCGATAATATCCTCACGGCTTACACCGGGGGCTGTTGCAGTGACCGTGAGAGTACCGGGAACGCATTCAATAATGCATTTGTCGGTAACGATCGTGTTTACGCGACCCACCGCCGTCAGCGGCAGAGTGCAGTGCTTTACAATCTTTGGTTCCCCGTCGCGGGAACAGTGTTCCATGGCAATTATTACGCGCTTTGCGCCGGTGACGATGTCCATGGCGCCTCCCATGCCGTTGAGCTTTTTACCGGGGATCTTCCAGTTTGCAAGGTTGCAGTACTGATCGACCTGAAGCGCACCGAGAACTGTTGCGTCCAGATGACCGCCGCGGGCTATACCGAAAGCCATACAGCTATCGAAACAGGCCGCGCCCGGTATAAGCTTTATCACCTCGCCGCTGGCGTTGCAGAGGTCGCGGTGTACGGTCCTCCAGCTGCCCTTTTCGCCGCCGCAGCTTTCAAGCCAGGCGATAAAGCTCTCCCTCGAGCTGTCATCCCAGGGGAAACCGCCGGCTTCACCTGCGCCGACGCAGCCGTTTTCAGCGTGGAAAAGAACTTCAACGTTCTCGGGGACATAGCTGCTGGCAAGGGTAGGAATACCGACGCCCAGATTCACAACGTCGCCATCGGAAAACATCTGCGCGACGTTCATGGCTATAAAACTTCTTTTGTCCATCAGATCATCGCCCCTTCCTCAACAACGACGTAGTCCACGAATATGCCTGGCAGATCCACTCTGTCGGGCTCTATATCGCCGACCTCCACGAGTTTTTCAACCTCAAGGATAACAGTGTCGGCGGCCATGGCCATAACGGTGTTGAAATTGTTGGCAGTAAGCTTGAACACGGCGTTTCCCATTCTGTCGGCCATATATGCCTTTACCAGCGCCACGTTGCCGCGCAGGGGCTTTTCAAGGATGTACTTTTTGCCGTCGATAATCCTTGTCTCCTTACCTTCCTCCACTTCCGTGCCGACGCCGGTAGGAGTATAAAAACCGCCGAGACCCACGCCCGCAGCGCGAAGCCGCTCTGCCAGCGTTCCCTGCGGAACAAACTCCAGCTCAAGACTGCCATCGTTTATGGCCGTTTCAACAGGCTTATGGCTGCCGATAAAGCTCACGACTATCTTTTTCAATTGCCCGGATCTGAGCAATACCTCCGGCCCCTGGACAAAGGGAAGATTGCCGTAGTGCATATCCTCGCTGACCAGTGTCAGCCCATCAGTGTCGGGCCTTGTTGCCAGCTCATACAGAAGGTGCATCGGTGCGCCTACATTTCCGAAACCTCCGAGAAGAACCGTGTCGTTCTTCCTGACATGGTCAATTGCGGTCTTAATATCGGTGACTTTGTTCATAGCATTTCTGTATGATCCCGGGGGAACCATACGCCTTTCTTAAAATAATAATTCACTTATTGCTGCGGAGCACAAACTCCGCAGCAATAAGCTTTTCAGATGGAGATGAAAGACAGGAACTGTCAGTTATACTGTTTTGCCTTCAGCCGCCGGACTTTTGCTCTTCTTCATAATTACATACATAATCACGCAGCAGACGAAGCCGAGGATCAGCATACCGAGCAGGCAGGCGAAGATTATCTTGTATGCCGCCACAGGCTCGTTCGCGTCAAGAATAGAGCCGAAGATCGGGTGGAGCACAAGGTCGGGGATATTAAAGCCGATGAGAGATGCGAGCGCAATAGCCATGCCGCTGACAGAGGGGTCGACCCCGATCTCGTCGATGACGGAGAACTGCACACCCTTCATGGATACGTCAACGAGGGCGACAGCAAACATGAGGATCATGATGGGTATGAGCGCGCTGCCGCTGGCGGGCATCATTATGAAGCCGATCATAAAGACGATCGCGAGTATGAAGCCGATGAGCATGAACTTCACACGGCCGATCTTATCGCAGATAGCACCGGCAATGGGCGCGCCGATAAGACGGGTGCCGTAGTTCTTGAGCGTCGCAAGAGAGCCGGAGAAAACGACGCTGACGCCGAGGACCGTGGAGAAGTACGGGGTCAGGTAGCTGCTGCCGCAGTAGAAGCCGTAAACACCGAAAACAATGAAGCTAAACAGCCAGACCTTCGGCATCTTGAGCACTGCAAAGATTTCCTTCGTAGTAGCCTTCTTTTTGGGCTGGGCAGACTTTCCTTCCTGCGCCGCAAGCGCATGTTCATCAGCCTTGTAAAGGAAGGCGACCAGAAGGGTGGAAACCAGCGAAGAGCATGCGTAGAGAATATACACGCCCTTGAGGGCGGCTACAGAGCCGCCGGTGATCCTTCCGTAGACCCACAGGGCCAGGAAGTTGAACAGCATTGAGCCGATACCGTTGCATCCCTCGAACAGTCCGTAATACTTACCCTGTTCCTCCTGAGTGCCAACCATGCTGACCGCCTTGAAAACGGGAGACCAGAAAGCCAGAACACTGGAGACGCCCATACCGAAGAAGCAGACGAGGGTCATGACATAGCTGCGGATAAAGAGCAGAGCCAGAATGCTGAGCACGAAGTGCGCCAATCCGGAATACACAAGCAGCTTTTTCGGGTCGAACTTATCGGCAAGCCAGCCGCTGGGCAGTGTGCTGATAATGGAAGCCGCAATGTAAACCGTGAGAGTGAAACCGATCTGGGTATTGGTAAAGCCAGTTGCCTCAACCACTGCATCATAGAATATGTACTTAATGTACGGCAGCAGATACATGGAAGAGTACAGGAATGCGCATGCAAGAACGCCTACTATTTTACGCGTATTCTTCATGTGTAGTAAACCTCTCTTTTTATATTTTATTTTTTGCACACCGCCGGTACGCCACCGGCAGAATACTTGACATTGTTCAGGCCTTTACGCCGTTGCGGATTACCTTGACCTCGTCATACCTGCCGTAGTAGTAATTGAGCGCATTCTCCATGGAATACTTGCGGACAAGGTAATCGGATGTATCGGACCAATAGCCGCTGTGCGGGTTGATTATAAGATTCTCGCGGGGAGGAGTTTCTATCAGGACGCATTTGTTGAGGTCGGGGTCCTCGCTCTCCAGCATGTCAATGCCTGCACCTCTGAGTATCCCCTCGTCGAGAGCCCATTTCAGCGCGGCCTCCTCAACCATCTCGCCGCGGCCTTCGTTGATGAAGATGGGGTGCTTCTTCATCTTGGCAAAGGTCTCCTTATTGAACATATGGACGTTGTCCTTGGTCAGGTTCATATGTACGGAGATGACGTCGCCTTCAGCAAGCGCGGTGTCCAGATCGACCAGCTCTACACCCTGAGCCTTTGCAATCTCGGGCGGGAGGAAGGGATCGTACGCGATGACCTTCATGCCGAGGCCCTTGCCGGCGATACGGCCGACGTGCTGGCCGATACGTCCAAAGCCGATAATGGCCATGGTCTGGCCCTCAACGCGCTTCATGCCGGGATGGCGGGAATAATCCCATATACGCTTCTCCTGGATGTCGCGGTTGTAGTTGATGGTGTTGCGCTGCAGGCACATCATGGTGGCGATTGCGTTCTCGGCGGTCTCCTGAGTGCAGTAATCCAGAATGGAGATGACCGCGATACCCTTGGAGGCGGCATACTCCAGGTCGGCAGCGTTGTAGCCGGTGGACTGGAAAGAGATGCACTTGCAGTGATCCATTGCGTCGATCAGATCTTTCTGGAAGTCAACATAGGAGTTGATGATGATGTCGGCATCCTTTATCTCCGCGATGAACTTCTGGTTGATTTCGGCGCTCAATGGCTGGTTGGGGTCCATTGCCGCGACAGAGTAGGAAGCTTCAGCTGGCAGGAATGTGTAGTCCACCTCATGACTCTGACTGACTGTTGCGGGGGTTTCCACGAATACGACTTTCATTTTTTCTGTTTCCTTTCATTAAGTGTGTATTTACGTATCTGCGGCAGATTGGGCTGCGCAGAACTGATCCGCTTTCGCATAATCCTCGGCCGTAGGCTTTGCCATCATTCCCATAATCACATAGACGAGCAGAGAGGAAATCAGGCCGGGCCAGACTGCATCAAGTTTGAACACACCGCCCCATCCGAGGTTGTTTCCGATAAGCCATAGAAATACGCAGGCAAGAGATACCACCATACTGTAGAAGGAGGCATTGCCGGTCGGCTTTCTCCAGAACATACCGAGAACAGTCGGGAAGAAAAGCGAGGACGCCTGGAAGGTAAAGGCAAGCAGCAGCAGGGAAATAACGTTGTATTTCCACCACGCAAGCAGCGCGCCAATGATACCCACAGCCAGGGATGTTATCATGCCGAGTATCTTCAGGGTTTTGTCCGGTGCATTCTTATTAACGTGGTCTCTGTAGATATCCATTGTAAGATTCGCAGAACAGCAGTTGATGCAGACGACGCCGGTGGACATTATGGCAGCAAAGATGCCGACCAGAACTAATCCGGAGATTCCTACCGGGAAATATGACGCAACAAGCGCCGCATATGCGCTGCTGCCTTCGGGAATGCTGGGTATGAGCACCTTTGCGGTCATGCCCATGACGGTCGCGCCGAGAGCTATGAGCAGTATCGACAGAGCCGCCCAAAGAGAGCCGTGCCTGGAAACTCTGGCGTTTTTAGCGGCAAAGCAGCGGGTATAGCTGTCCATACTGGTGAAGAAGGAGAAGATGGAGCTGACCGCCAGAGCCAGCGTAGTTCCCCAGCCGGCACGGCCAAGATCAAACCACTCGGGGGGCAGGGTTTTGAGCTGATCAAATCCGCCCATTATGTGTCCCGAAAGAGGGATGCCGACTACAACCGTGCCAAGCAGAATAAGGATAAACTGTATCCAGGTCGTATAGGTTATCGCAAGCAGGCCGCCTATCGCCGAGTATACGACGGTGACAACAGTGCTGACTATGAAGCATGTGGAAACCTCCCAGCCTGTGATGGTTGTGAGCATACTGCCCATCGCGACGAGCTGGCTGGCGAGAAAAGCGAGATTTGCGAGGAAGCAGCATATAACGACCACCATACCGGAGCGGGAGTCATATCTGCTTGAAAGGAAGGCTGAGTAAGTAACATTCTGGAGCTTATGGCCTATCTGGGTAACTTTTTTTGAAAAAGTAAGGCCAAAGATTGCGCAGCCGGCCGAGAGTATCACAACATACCATCCGCCACAGATGCCAAGGTTATACGCATCCGTGGAGGTGCCCACTATCGAAGCGCCGCCTATCCACGACGACATCCACATTGCTGCCAAAGAAAAGGTGCCAAGCTTTTTGCCTGCGACGAAGAAGTCATCACTCGTCTTGTTTCTTTTATATCCAACCACGCCGAGCGCGGCCATGACGGCAAAGTACGCAATAATGATTATCCCGTCTGTTAATCTTAAATTTCCCATTCGTCTCTCTCCAAATATTCAGTTTTTTTCGAGCCTTCGCGCTGCCCGTCAGGGAGACAGGCTCCCCGACGGACTGTTAACAATTACATCTGGGACTTTGCTGCTTCTGCTCCGCGGTCAAAGCAGAGCGCGTTCTTGGGATTCACCTTGCCCTTCTTTGCGAAGAAATAGTCGATTGCGCCGCGCATATAGGTCTCATCGAAATCAGGAGACGCGCAGGCCAGCGCGCCGAGCATGACGATGTTGGTGCCCTTGGGGTTGCCGAGCTCGTTTGCAATATCGGTAGCGGGAACTTTGATGACGACTATATCGTCGCGGTAGCTTCTGTCCTGGCGTGCCAGGCTGCTGTTGACCAGAAGGATGCCGCCCTTGCGGATCTGACTTTCAAACTTCTCAATAGCCGCGTCGTTTAGGGTATAGAGTATGTCAAGCTCATGGCAGTACGGGCTGGGAATCTCTTCGTCGCTGATCTTGATGTTGCAGTTCGCAGTACCGCCGCGCATTTCGGAGCCGTAGGAAGGATACCAGGTTACGTTCTTTCCGTCCTCCATACCGGCGTCCGCCAGTATCATACCGGCAACAAGGACACCCTGTCCGCCGAAGCCGGAGCAAATAATCTCTGTCATTTTATTTTCCTCCCTTGTCAACAAACTCGCCGAGCTCGAAGTACTTCTCCTGCTGCTCCTTCATGAACTTGAGCGCGTCTACCGGGGTCTTGTTCCAGTTGGTCGGGCAGGGACTGAGCACCTCAACAAGGCAAAAACCCTCACCGTTGAGCTGCTTCTGCAGGGCCTTTTTAATCATTTTGCCGGTCTTTATGACATTCGCGGGGCTGTCAACCGCGCCTCTGGCGAGATAGGCGATATCGAACTGGGCGAGTGTCTTGGTGACGTCAAAGGGATTGCCGTTTTTCTCCGGGTCTCTGCCAGCAGGGGAAGAAGTGGTTTTCATGCCCGGCAGGGTTTCCGGTGACATCTGACCGCCGGTCATGCCGAAAACGCTGTTATTAACAACAAGGGCGAGAATGTTCTCGTTTCTGAGCGCGCAGTGGATGGTGCTCTCCATGCCGATGGAGTATGCGGAGCCGTCGCCGGGATGGGCAATAACGACTGCGTCCGGGCGGACGCGCTTGACGCCGGCGGCAGTGATTATCGGACGGCCGTGGGCGGCGCCGACACTGTTGTATTTGAGGACATTCTGTGCGAATTCACCGCATGCCACGTCCTCAACCATTATGATTTTTTCTTCAATCCCGAGCTCCTGGGCTGCTTCTGCGACAAGTCTGCAAACTATGCCGTGGCCGCAGCCGGGACACCAGCCGATGTGAGCTTCGGTGTTTACGCCATTAGGTACGATGCATTTCATCCTTATGTCCCTCCTCAGTACTTTTTAAGTATTCCCTGCACACGCTCCAGGATAACATCCTCGGAGGGTACATTAGCGAACTCGCCGTAGACCTCGACAGGCCGCCTGTTGTCTATAGCGAGTTTCACATCGTCGGCCATCTGGCCGAGAATGCTCATCTCAACGGAGAGGAAACCCTTAACCTGATCGCCGAGCGCGTCAAAAGCCTTTCTCGGGAACGGCCAGAGAGTGATCGGACGGATGAGGCCGAGCTTTATGCCCTGAGCTCTCGCCTTTTTGACCGCGGCCTTGGAAATACGGGAACTGATGCCGTAGGCAACGAGAACGACTTCCGCGTCCTCGGTCTGAACGCTTTCCCAGCGCTGCTCCTCCGCTTCCATACGCGCATACTTGTCCTTCAGGTACTCCATATAGGCGTCGGCGCCTATGGTGTAATACGTGTTCCAGATGACCTTCTGTTCTTCGCCTTCCTTGCGAGGGGCGATCGCCCAGTCATATGTGTTTATGTCATGCTCCTTCATCTCGGGCAGCTCAACAGGCTCGACCATCTGGCCGATAGCGGCGTCTGAGCCTACGAGGACGGGGTGGCGGTATTTTTCCGCGAGGTCGAAAGCCTGGTATGCCAGATCGGCATTCTCCTGAACGGAGGCCGGTGCAAGGACTATCGTACGGTAGTCGCCATGTCCGCCGCCGCGGGTCAGCTGCCAGTAATCGCCCTGCCCCTGGAATATATCGCCGAGGCCGGAACCGATACGCATAACGTCCGCGATAACGGCGGGGATGTCGTTGCCGCAGAGGTAGGATATGCCCTCCTGCTTCAGGGAGAAGCCCGGGCCGGAAGATGTGGTCAGAGCTCTCGCGCCGCAGCAGGCAGCTCCGAAAAGCATATTGATACCCGCAACCTCAGACTCTGTCTGGATAAACTGTCCGCCTACCTCGGCCATACGCCACGACATATACTCAAGGATCTCGGTCTGCGGGGTTATAGGATAGCCGCTGAAGAAACGGCAGCCGGCACGAAGGCAGGCTTCTGCAAAGGCCTCATTGCCCTTCATCAATACTTTTGCCATATGCTTTTCTCCCTCCTCACTCGATCTCAAAAACATAGTCGGGGCACATCCTGAAGCAGGAGCCACACTGGATGCACTTTTCTTCATCGACCTTAATGATCTCATATCCCTTTTCGCCGAGTACTCCGGCAGGAGATATGGCCCCCTTAGGGCAGACGCTCATGCAAAGGAAGCATCCTTTGCATCGCTCGGTGCTTAGCTTGATCTTAGCCATAGCTTTTTCATTCCTCCTAAAAGTTTGATCCGCATTTCTTTTATTTTCACTCCCAAACCTTTGCTTTGTTTCACTCGGGAGCAAAAGGCAGTCTGTTCTTTATTTCAGAACCTCGTTCTGTAAAAGTGTTTTTGAAAAAGGTACGCGGGAAATCCCGCGTACTCGTCCGTTGATGTAAGTATGCAGACAGATATTCAAATCAGATGCTCAGCCCGTTTATATTCTGTATTTCATAACTGCGTTCTGAATAATAAAGAAAAATAAATAAGAACCTTGTTCCTGCATATAATTTAGCATAGCAGACAGAGAATATCAATTCACAGTTACGACAAAAAAATTTAACAATGTTTGTTTCCAATTCACAAATTGTTTGTGATTTCACAAGCTTGTTCCAGCAATAATTTAGCAAATGATTCTATTTTATCCTTTGTAAAATGCATAATCGGGCCGCTGACGCTGATTGCGCCGAGAACATCCCCGCTCTTGTCCACTATAGGAACGCCGACACAGCGCAGCCCGATAGCGTTTTCCTGGTCATCAATTGCATAGCCGCGCATACGTATGCGTGCAAGCTCCTCCCGAATTAGCCCGGGGTCCGTTATTGAATACTCCGTGGCCCTTGCCAGCGGCATGCTCAGATATTCATCGACAAAGCTCTGTGACATCCGCGAAAGCATCGCTTTGCCGCTGCTGGTCAGATGCATGGGTTCCGAGCTGTTGTAGAGCATAGCCACCGTGTGCGCACTGATATTGTTTTTCGGGAACGCGGTGTTCAGATAATACACCTGATATCCCAGAGGAACAGTAAGATATGCGATCTCCCCCGTTGACTCAGCCAGCTGCTCCAAACGTGCAGCGGCGATATTCTGGAAACTGTAGCGCTCTCCGGCAGCTCTGCCCAGACGCACCGCGTTCATTCCCAGATAGTATTTCCCGCTTTCTTCGCTTTTTGACAGATACCCCATCGCGGTAAACGTACTCAGGATATCATAGACGTTGCTCTTGTATAAGCCCAGACGCTCGCTTATTTCCGTAATGCTCAGCGGCTGCTTGTCTGTAAAACAATCCAGTATAGTGAGTGCTTTCTGAAGACTCTTTACCTTTACTTCACTTTTAGCTGGTGCCATTTTGTCCTCCATAGCTGTAATATGAACACCCGCGGTTGACGCCGGCAAACTCTTTAGAGTATATATGCACTTTTTATTGTATCATATAATTCTTAAAGAATCCAGCCCCACAATAACAAATTGTTATGTACTCTGTCAATAGTTGAAGCTAACCGAAAAGCAAGACGCAGTTTTCCGCACGCGCCTTGCTTTTTCTTTTATTTCCCCACATTAACAATTTCCCGCATGGGTTCAGGTGCAATTTTAACCACTTTGCGGTCGTATGTCAGCAATCCGTTGAGCTCATCCTCCACGTCACTTAGCTGCGTGTATACGGCCGCCGAAAGTCCATGCATCTTTGCCGGTCCTATCTCCTGCTGGAACAGCTCCTCCAGAGCCGCCTGCAGCTGATACGGCATCTCAAACTTCTTATAGCCGAAGTACTTGTTGTTATAACAGTGTCCCGGTACCTGGTGGCTGTATCCGCCGAACTCACTGAGCAGCACAGCACGCCCCTTTCTGTCCGGGCGGAACTTGTACTTTCTGAAGTAAACATGCAGGCTGCGTACCTTGCCTATTCCCTGATCGTGCCATCCGGAGGCATGGTCAATAATGCGCGTCCTGTCAATCGAACGGACAAAATCGTACATTTTCGCAGAATCGAACTGACCCCACCCCTCGTTGAACAGGACCCACATGCATATACACGGGCAGTTATACAGGTGGTTCACCAGCCCGCCCAGCTCATTTTTATACTGGGCGCGGCCTTCTGATTTGGAGCGGGCAAAGAGTGAATAAAGTTTATCGCTCAGATTTATGCCTGTTATCAGCGGAGCTGAAACGATCAGCGGGCTGTAGCTGCCGCCGCCGTTCGGCATATCCTGCCATACGAGCATACCGTAGCGGTCGCAGTGGTAGTACCACCTCAGCGGCTCGACCTTGATATGCTTGCGGAGCATATTGAAGCCCATGGCCTTTGCCGTGCTGATATCAAATATCATGGCCTCGTCCGTCGGAGCTGTGTAAAGGCCGTCCGGCCAATAGCCCTGATCAAGCAGGCCGTTTTGAAAATACGGCTCATTATTGAGGAACAGACGCGGCGTACCGTCGTCATCCTTCTCTACCGAGAATTTGCGCATTGCAAAGTAGCTGTGCACTTCGTCCTCGCCGCAGGTAACGGTAAAGCCGTAAAGCTTCGGATTTTCCGGGCACCACGGCTCAAAATCCGGCACCGGTACAGTCGCCGGAAGCAGATAGTCACACCCCGCGAAATGCGCATAAGCGGCTTCGTTTCCCACAGTGTCCGCATAGATTTCCACACTGGCGTTGTCAAAATCGGGCGTAATACGCAGAAATCTGACGTATGCCTCCGGTACCGCCTCGATCCACACGCTCTGCCATATCCCGCTCTGCGGCGTGTACCATATACCGCCGCGTTTGGTTTTCTGCTTGCCGCGGGACTGGAAGCTGCGGTCGGTATCATCGGTCACCCGGACCGTAATAACAGCGATGCCGTCCTCAATAGCATCCGTAATGTCCGCTTCAAAAGGCAGATACCCGCCGCTGTGCCGGGCTACCTGCATAGAGTTGACCCAGACGACGGCGCTTTGGTCCACCGCACCGAAATGGAGCAGCACATGCTTCCCGGAAAACTCCGCAGGAATCGCGACCTCCCGGCAATACCAGAGATACTCCCCGCTTTTAAGGGTCCTGCCGACCCCTGACAGCTCAGTCTCCGGTGAAAACGGGACTATTATTTCGCCGTCAAACTCTTTCGGGCGGCGGCTGCTGTCGGTAATGGCATAGTCCCAGCGGCCGTTGAGGCTCATCCAGTCACGGCGAGCCATTTGCGGTCTGGGGTATTCGGGCAGAGGTGAATCAAGATCAACTTTATCTGTCCAAGGGGTATTCATGTGTGCCTCCGTTTATTGTTTAATCAGAACAGGCCGGGGAATCCGCCCATGCCGCCCTGCAGCTTGCTCATGGCCCTGTTGGTCTCGTCATCGGCGAGCTTTATAGCGCCGTTTACCGCCGCAAGCACAAGGTCCTGAAGCATCTCTACGTCGTCTTTGTCAACGACTTCCGGGTCTATCTCTATGCTGTGCAGCTGCCTGGTGCCAATCATGGTCGCCTTTACCGCACCGCCTCCGGCGCTGAATTCAAACTGCTTCGTTTCAAGCTCCTGCTGCATCTTCAGAAAATCCTGTTGCATCTTCTGAGCCTGCTTCATCATGTTCATCTGGCTGCCGCCACCGGGGTAGCCGCCGCGGAATCCGCCTTTTGCCATTGCTGTATCCTCCATTTTTTGTTTATCAGCGTTACAGGTATTTATAATTTGCTGTGTATAAAATTATAATAGCAACATTGTAAGATATTACAATTATACGAACTTGACTTCTTTAAATTTCTTAAGCTCGTCAAGACTGCGCTGCTGCCGCGGTTCGTCATGCAGCTCCGAAAGCAGTGCATGAAGCTCTCTTCCGGCAAGCTCCGACGCGGCGGCCGAGAATTTTGACAGCACGTCCTGCCTGTTGAATCGTCCGTACAAGAAGCCGGGGCTGACCTCAATATGCAGCGCGCCGTTGTCTATCCTGCCCCTCACAGAGCCTGTATCCTCCAGTCTGAGTTTGATATCCATCGGCAGCGACGGCGCGGCTTTTGAACATATATCCATCCATGACGGATCCCCGCCGGTCTCCGGTACAGCCTGCGGCGCATCCGGTGCCCCGGTCACTTTGGACGCCTTATCGCTGCGCTGCATAAAGCTGTCCTCCGGCTGCTCCTCGGCAAACATCTCCGGGTCAAGCTCGTCCGCGTCATCCGCGGTATAAGGTTCTGAGATTAAAGGTTCAACCTCCGTCTCCAATGCTTCATTTCTTTCTGCATCCTTATTCATAGCCTCGTCCGGCTGCGCCGGCGCCGCGGTAAACAGGCCGCTGTCCAGCCGATCCTCGAGCCTGGATATTCTGGCCCGGAGCTCAGACACGCTCTCTCCCAGCGTATTGTCACACAGGGAGACAAGGCACAGCTCCGCCGTGGTTTTTGGATTGGAGCTGTCGCGCATGGCGGCGATATACCTCTGCAGCGTCTCCATCGCGCATATGATCTCCTCGGTACGCATCCGTTCGGATAGGGCCGAGAGAGTGTCTCTGTCGTAGCCACCCGAAATAAGATTCATCGCACCCTTCGGCGCGACATGTATCATCAGCGTGTCGCGCAGAAGCCCGGACAGCTCTGTCAGAAACGTGCTCGGGTCCTTTCCTTCCATCCACATGGCATTGAATTCACCGAGCGCCTTCGCGGCATCTTTATCAAGAACATGCCCCATCAGAGCGGCTGTACGCCTGTTTCCGGCAAGGCCCATGGCGCTGTATACCGCGTCCAGGTCTATTTTCTCGCTGGCCGAGCACTGGTCGAGCAGACTCAGGGCATCGCGCACACCGCCGTCTGCAAGCCTCGCTATCAGTTCCGCCGCTTCGGCGCTGAGTGAGAAGCGCTCCTGAGACGCGATGTATTCGAGGTAATCCGCAAGCTCCGGCGTATCTATGCGCCTGAAACTGTGCCGCTGGCAGCGCGACAGGATCGTCGCCGGGACCTTCTGCAGCTCTGTCGTCGCGAGTATGAACATCAGGTGCTCCGGCGGTTCTTCAAGTATCTTCAGCAGGGCGTTGAAGGCCGATGTCGACAGCATGTGTACCTCGTCAATGATATACACCCTCTTGCGCACCGAAGCCGGAGTAAATACGGCCTCCTCGCGCAGCGCGCGCACGTTGTCGACGCCGTTGTTGGAAGCTGCGTCAAGCTCAACGACGTCCAGCACGGAGCCCTCGCTTATGCCGCGGCAGGCCGGGCACACTCCGCACGGGTTACCGTCCACCGGATGCTCACAGTTGACCGCTTTGGCAAGTATACGCGCGCAGGTGGTCTTGCCAGTGCCGCGGGTGCCGATAAAAAGATAGGCATGGGAAAGCCGCCCGGTCCTGACCTGGTTCTTCAGCGTCTCGGTTATGTGGCGCTGTCCCACGACCTCGTCGAAGGTCTGCGGTCTCCACTTGCGGTACAGAGCCTGATACATATCTTTCCCACCTGCCTCAGAATATAAAATAAGTGACTCTTGACAAGACTGCACACCCAACTTCGAATGATGCGATATGCCCGTTACGCCGGCAGCCGGCTCGGATCCGGCTCCCTCGCGGCACACGAAAAGCACCGCTTAATGCTGCTCGGTTCCCCGCCTGACATGGTTCACGGGTTTCCGTTGCGCGAGACCGGATCGTCTACGCTGCTTACCGGGGTCAGACGACACAGAACACATCCTCGGTTGGGAATTCGTCCCTGCTGTAGCGGATTGCAGGTTACAGGGCACCGCTGGCTCCCCAACTAGTGCAGCCTTGTCAAAAGCCACGCAATATATAATACTACAAGTCCGCAATTTAATCAATCAAAATTTTTTCTTTACAAACGCAAAATATGTGATATAATATCTAAGCTGTCAGGCGGTATCTGCTTTACGCCGACGCGCAGCTGCATTTGTGCCAGCCGGTTTTCCTTTAGCGTTTGCCGTCCTGTTCCATCCCTTTCTTGACAATCCCTCAGAAACAGGGTATTTTTAAACTGCATACGGGCTTGTAGCTCAGCTGGGAGAGCGCACGGTTCGCATCCGTGAGGTTCGAGGGTTCGATCCCCTTCAAGTCCACCACGTCGGAGCAGGCTCTATATCGCTTGCTCCGACTTTTTATACAAAACTCAGAGCGCGCTCATGCCGCTGCTCCTCCTTCCAAATCACAACCGCTGCGCTGGGTTGTGATTTGGTTTTTTGGTGCAGACCTGAAATAGACGTCACCTATAGTGTTGCGATGTTACACAAAAGAACGGTAATTTTGATAGAATTGCCGTTCTTCTCTTTTTGCCTGAAAACCCATGATTTCAGGTACTTCCGGCCATAAGCCACTACGAGAACAGCCACCACGGAGCATTTTCCGCAGCGGCTGTTTATTGTTATGTAAACTTCTTGTCCCACCCCTGCCGGACAAATCGTTCTCACAGAGAGGTATTGTTCTCACAGAGGATAAATCGCTCAATTTGACTTGTCCGAGCCTTCCAACTGTCCGGGCGATATCTTCGTCTTTCGCCGCGTCTGCTGTAATCGAAATTAATTGATTGGGATAATTCTCTTTCAATTTCTCCAGATTATCCGTTTCAATATCCAACACCGAAATGAAATCGCCAAGCTCGAGCAGACGTTTCACCATATAGTAACCGATTCCGCGATTTGCACCGACGATTAAAATGACTCTCGGTGCAGCTTGCTTCCCTGCCATATTCTTACCTCATCTTTCCTCCAAAACGGCGATCCTCCGTCTGATCGTTTCAGTCCATTCTCTCATCGGTAAACCGTCCCTTCATGAGATAAATTCCCAGGACTGCGTTGAATACGACCGCCGAAAATGTACTAAATCTTTCAAACAGACCGAATACCGTTTTCGGGAACAAAGATGTACCGATAGGACCTATTATCATCGCCGCAAGGCAGACAACTGCCCATACACGCAGCGATTTAATCTGCTCCTTTTTCGCTCCGAATGCGATCAGCACCAAGGACGCCAATGAAAACACCACCACCAACAGGGTGACGGCAAGATGCATGATATTTTGCGGATTGGATGCCGGTGCACCACTGACCCATGGAAAAAGTTGATATCCCACATTGCATATCCATTCCATGGCAGCAAAACAATAAATCCCCAACTTCATCAATTTCGATTTACAGCCGGCTACGCCTACACAAACTGCCATAATGGAAACCAATCCGCACGGTCCGAATAATGCATTGAGCCGATTTGCAAGCGCTGCGGAGGGCGCTCCCTCTGCGGTCAAATCACTGACGGCCATGCTCAGCCAATCATAGCCCGGATACGCGAGCGGAGAAAACACCACCATTGCCGTATAAGACAGCAGGCTGATGATTCCCAATATTCCAAGCGTTCTTAAGCTTTTTTCCATCATGTCCCATAGCTCCTTCTGAAAACCGCATAATGCCGTTGTATTTTATATGCCGTTATTCTCTTTCAAACGGAAATCCAGTGTATCATTTTTGTATTTCCTGCTGATTTGCAAGCGTTTGCACCCTATATTTTACTAAAGTATTCCGAATGTATAATAGGTGGTTTTTATACCCATATCAGAAACCCGAGGATATTGGAGGGAAATGTACTTGCAAGGACTTCCGCTGTGGTGCTTACCTCCTGAAACGGGCACCGGCCGGAAACATACCCCCGCGCGACGTAATAAGTCAGTTCCGGCACACAGCACAAAAGGCTCAGCAGCAGGGCGGGGAGCAGATTTTTGGTATTCAGGCCAAATTCCCGGAAACGCTGTTTTCGAATCAGGCACACAATGGAGATCCCCAGCCCGGCTACCGCAAACTGGCCGCACAGTCCAATCACCAGCACCCGGAGAACAACGGGAATGCTGTGGTTGCCTGCAATGTCGTTCATACCGTTTTGCATGGCAAGAACGACGATCCCGAGGGCAAGGAAAGCTACAATTCCAATGATCCA
>JAQXKZ010000016.1 GCA_029010715.1 Clostridiales bacterium | reverse complement strand
CAGTTTGTCCTTCAAAAGCTCATAGACGATCTTGATCATGCCTTCGACAGTCATGGTCTCTTTCGTTACGACGAGACGGCAATCGGGATAAGCCGTTGCAAGTTCGGTCTTGAATGCGGGGCCCTTCATCTTGTTGGTCGGAGCGCCGTCCTTGATGCCCTGCTCTTCATAGACCTTCAGAATGGCAGGCAGGAGCGGGTCGTCTTCCCGCAGGACCAGGGCATGGTCAAAATTCTTCAGCACTTCCCATTCCGTCTTCTGGATTTCGTTGCAGGGGAAGACCATATTCACGCCCGGTTCAACAGTGTCCTCAACTTCGATGGTCAGAACGCCGGTATGTCCATGCAGATACTGGGCCTCTCCTTTGAATCCATAAAAACGGTGTGCGTACTGCAGGTCCAACTTAGTAATGCTTCGCATAATAATCCTCCTAAAAATTTGATTTATTAAAGTGCTTGTTTCCGCGCTTTTACGAAGTGAATTTATTCCTGAACGGAATTCCGCTGTTTCTTGCATTCCGGACAGACACCATGAAAGATGATGTCATAACCGTTGAAGTCAAATCCATGGGTATCCCTGATCCCATTCTCAAGGCCGGTGATAAAATCCATGTCCACATCAAAGACGCGCCTGCAAATTTCACATTTCACATGGCAGTGCTTGCGGCTGATATGGTCGAAACGGTCAGCACTCCCTGGAATTTCAAGCCGGCGGATTTCGCCAATTTCAGATAACAGATTCAGATTTCGATATACGGTTGCTTTGCTGATCGTCGGATGCTCCTTGATGATTTCTTCATAGACCTCGTCTGCTGTAGCGTGACAATGCAATGTATTCACTGCCTCCAGGACTAAGGAGCGTTGGATCGTATTACGTCTTGCCATGGTCTTCGCCTTATTTATATAAATTTCTTATTGATATAATATATCAATAATTATCAAAAGTCAAGGTTCTTCTTCGAAAAAATTTTTCCTTTAACTTCCAGTTTGCCCGCCGCTTCAAAGCCATTCAGAATGAAAGGGCGCACATACAGAGTCAAGCCTGTATGTGCGCTCTGCGATGCAGACAGCCCGGACGCCTGAATGTCCGGGATGTTATGCCGCCCGCTTTTTAACCGGCGCGGTATCTATGCTTCTGCCGAAAACCACAAAGCGGTCGTAAAGAAACTCCGTCACGAAATTCAGCAGCATCGAGACCGTCAGCACCACATACTCGTTCCATCCGGCATCGGCAAGCCAGTCGCCGCCCCAGGCGGACAGCGGCGTGAACACGAGATAGTAGGCCGCGACCTTGAGCATGGCAACCGGAATATTGTTTGCCGAGCGGAAAGTCACCTTGCGGTTGAGCGTGAAGTTCCAGAGCACGGACAAGATAAGCGCCGTCAGGTAGCAGACCCGGTAGTTCCATTGGAACAGCTCATTCATCAGCGTGAACGACAGCAGCTCTATAAGTCCGGCGCTGATCGAAAACAGCGTAAACTTGACCGCGCGCACGAGCTCTTTTTTGCCCCCGGACACGCCGGTCCTGCTTTTTAATTCTTCCACGGTGCATCTCTCCCCGAACAGGCCGCATATGCAGCATACTTAAATTTTTTTAACTATCTTGCATTATACGCTTATGTTCTGCTCAGGTCAACCGCTTTTACAAAACGGAAAAGGCAGCCCATCCTGTGACGGATGGACTGCCTGATTTTATTTACTTCATTTTTACGGCTTCGCGGACCTTCCCGGCTATGCCCACGGGGGTCAGGCCGAAATATTCGAGCACCTCGGAAGCCTTGCCGCTGCGGCCGAACTGATCGTCTACGCCGACACGGATTACAGGCACGGGGCAGATGCCGCTGAGCAGCTCGCACACGGCGCCGCCCAGGCCGCCGACGACGGAATGCTCCTCAGCCGTGACGATACAGCCGGTCTCCTTCGCCGCCTTTATGACAAGGTCCGCGTCAAGTGGTTTGATCGTATGCATGTCGATGACTCTGACGGAGAGGCCCTCCTCCTTGAGCGCTTCTGCCGCTTCCAGCGCCATGGGCACCATGATCCCGGTGGCAATGACGGTGACGTCGCAGCCCTCGCGCAGGGTCGCACCCTTGCCGAGCTCAAACTTATAGCCGGGGACCCGATCGGTTATGACCTCGGTGGCGGATCTGGCGAGGCGAAGGTAGGCCGGACCGTCGTACTCCATGAGCGCCGCAACGGCAAGCTTCATCTCATACCCGTCGCAGGGGCAGCAGACCAGCATACCGGGCAGCTCTCTCATAAGGGCCAGATCCTCGATGCACTGATGCGTCGCGCCGTCCTCACCGACGGATACGCCGCCGTGCGAGCCGACCACGGTGCAGTTGAGATGCGGATAGGCGATGGAGTTTCTGACCTGCTCATAGGGCCTGCCGGCAGAGAACATGGCGAAAGAGTTGATGAAGGGTTTATATCCGCTGGCGGCAAGGCCCGCCGCGATACCGGTCATGTTGGCCTCGGCAATGCCGCAGTCAAAAAATCTCTCCGGATAGGCCTTAGCAAAGAATTTGGTCATGGTCGAGCCGGAAAGATCGGCGTCGAGAACGACAAGCTTTGGATATTTTTCGGCGAGCTCAGCGAGAGCCTCGCCGTAGGCGTTGCGTGTTGCTATCTTCTCCGACATATCAAAGCGCCTCCAGTTCTTTAATCTTGGCCAGGATCTCTTCTTTTGCCTGAGCATATTGCCCGGCATCCGGAGCCTTGCCGTGCCATCCGGCCTGATTTTCCATGAAAGACACGCCCTTGCCCTTGACGGTATGCATAAGGATCATAGTGGGCCTGCCCGCGGTCGCCCTGGCCTCCTCCAGCGCAGCGGCGAGCTGCCGGAAGTCATGCCCGTCAACAGAGATGACGTGCCAATTGAAGGCTTCGAACTTCTTGTCCAGCGGCTCGGAGGGCATGACATCGGCGGTACTGCCGTCTATCTGCAGGCCGTTGATATCCACAAAGGCGCATAGATTATCGAGCTTCCACTTTGCAGCGGCCATAGCGGCCTCCCAGATCTGGCCCTCCTCTACCTCACCGTCGCCGCAGATGGCATATGTGCGGTAGCTCTTGCCGGAGAGTCTGGCCGCGATCGCCATACCGACCGCCGCGCTGAGTCCCTGACCGAGCGAGCCTGTTGACATATCGACGCCGGGGACGTGGTTCATATCGGGGTGTCCGGAATAGTGGGATTTTATCGAGCGGAAAAGCTTAATATCCTCGACCGGGAAATAGCCCTTCAGCGCAAGCACTGAGTACAGCGCCGGGGTGCAGTGTCCCTTGGAGAGGACAAACCTGTCCCTGTCCTCCCAGCGGGGATCTGCCGGGTTTACATTCATCTCGTCAAAATACAGCTCCGTCAATGCGTCTACGCATGACATTGAGCCGCCAGGATGCCCGGACGCCGCAGCGTATACAGCGTCAAGGATGAGTACGCGCGCTTTGGCTGCCGTCAGCATAAGCTGTTTTTCTTTGGCCTTGTCCATTTCAACAAACTCCTTAATTATGATACGGTCAACATGCGGCCCGCAGCAGCCGCACCCGACTGTTATTATACAGTTTAATCCCCGCCTTCGCAATCTCTTTTTGAATCCGGCTCAGTATTCCTTATCATCTGCACAAATCATCCGCTCATTCACGGGACAAAGCCGTTTTCCATGCTCCAATATGCACAAAGAGGCCGCCGGCAAGAACCGGCGGCCTCTCTTTTTCCGCTTCAGCCTGTGAGCTTATATGATTATTGCGTTTTTCGGGCAGGATTCGGCACAGGTACCGCAGCCGACGCACTTATCCTCGTCAAGCGTCCAGGTCTTGGCGGCCCTGTCCACGGTCAGCGCCCCGGCCGGGCACTTTTTGGCGCAGAGCGTGCAGTACACGCACTTGGACGGATCGTTGACGGGCTTGCCGTCGTCACGGGGACTGATCTCAGCGGCAGGCGCCTCAGCGCCGCAGGCAGGAGCCTCGGCCGCAGGAGCCGCAGCCGGGGCTCCCGGCTTCGGCGCAGGCTTTTTGGGCGCGGCCTTGATGAAGCTGCCGCTGACAAGCAGGTCCTCTTCCCTGGTGGCTATCATATGATAATCCTGCGTAAGCTCGATGGCGCTGCGTGAACAGAAGCCCGCGCAATGCCCGCAGAAGGTGCAGGAGCCGAGGTTGAAGGTCATTGTAATCCTGTCACCCTCATCAAGCTTTTCAATGGTGCGGCTGATCGCACCGCCCGCGCACACGCGCTCACACATACCGCAGTTGATGCATTTGTCCGGATGGTATACTATGCGTCCGCGGTAATTTGGCGCGGCTTCGCTCGGCACGGCGGGGTACATGTTGCAGCTTGGCTTGCTGAACAGCTTGGATATGGCTTCTCTCGCAAACGGGAAATCCATTACATCTGCCCCCTCTTCTCTTTGAGTATTTTCGCCGCAAGCGCCAGACCGTCGATAACGGCCTCGGGCTTGGGTGCGCAGCCGGCCACGTCAACATCGACATGGACGTATTTGCTGAGCGGACCCGCAACAGAGTAGCTGCCCTTGAACACGTTTCCGGACTGGGGGCAGGAACCCATGGTGACAATGCATCTGGGTTCGGGTACCTGAGAGATCGCGCTGAGCACACGCGGCAGAGACTGCTTCGTGACAGGGCCGGTGACTACGACGATATCGGCGTGACGCGGCGTACCTGTCAGCTTGAATCCGAGACGCTCGGCGTCGTAGCGCGGCGTGAGTACGGAAACGAGCTCTATATCGCAGCCGTTGCAGGACCCGGCGTTGATATGGAACAGCCACGGGGATCTGCCGGTGCTTTCTTCGATAAGTTTCTTAAACATTCCCGTCCCTCCTTACATACCGTACCAGGCGAGCACAAGGCTAATGAGCGCAAGGCCCGAGACCACGGTCCAGTAATACTTGAATATCTGCTCTATCTTCAGTCTGGCGGTAACGGCATGGACGAAGGAGATGCTGACAGCAGTCAGCGCCACGCAGAGCAGGAACATGATGATGATATCAAGAGGAAGTATGCCGGTGCCCAGTCCGCCGAGGAAAAGCGCCACGAACAGACTCGTAAGGGTGAGCATCTTAACGGCGTGGTTGAGCTTATAGACGCCGAGCGGGGCGCCGCTGTATTCAGCAAGCATACCTTCGCATATTTCGGTCTCCGCCTCGGCGGCATCGAACGGGTGGTTGCCGGTCTCGCCGGGGATGACCATGAGCATGGCGATCGCCGCGGGGATCATGCTGCCCTTCAGGATGAGACTGCCGTTTGCGGCCTGAAAGTCCGCAATCGTGCTCAGAGAGAAGCACAGGCCGGTACCCATGGCGTTGCCGACGGTCCTGGCAACAGCCAGCAGCACCAGAACCAGCGGGAGCTCGCAGGAGATAACCGTGACCATCTCACGGCTCAGGCCGACGCCGGCATAGGGCGAACCGGAGGCCGCGCCGCCGAGCATGGACGACATGGCCGGGATCAGGAGCAGGTAAAGGATGACGATGATATCAGCCACGCCCGAGAAAGCCGTAAAGCCGAACACGGGAATGAACAGCTGGATCACCACGAGCGCCGCAAGGCCGATCAGCGGCGCGGCCATAAAGGTGGTCTTTGACGCCGCGGCGGGTACGATGGTCTCTTTACCGCAGAGCTTGAAGAAATCGTACATTGGCTGGAGGATGGGCGGACCGACTCTCTTCTGCATTCTGGCGACGAGCTTGCGGTCAATGCCGCACAGAAGCATGCCGACAAGGAAGCAGAACAGGAAACCGGGGAAGATGAGTATATAACCGAGGTCATACAGAGCTGTCATCAATATTGTCATGTTTCCCACCTCCTTAAAGAACTATCTGCAGGAACACGATCGCAAGCGCGAGCGCCACAACAGCCCAGAGGGCGTAGTCGTTCACGACGCCGCTGTGCAGATCATGCATAAAGCTGAAGTAATGTCTCCAGTTGTGCTTGAAGCCCCAGAAAAGGTCTCCGCCGCCGACCTGGGAATAGACATTTTTTTCGCCGCCGTAGAAGAGCTGATACTTGGTATCCACAGTCTCAGAGGTCCTCCGGCTGACTTTATCGTACCTGGACGCGACGGCAACGATTGTAACGGCGAGCAGCATAACGGCTAGCAGGAGCAGCCAGTTTACCGGCGCCCATACGCCTGCATGCGCAAAGCTCACCGCCTGATCCGCGACGGTGCTGTCAAAGCCCATGGCGCTTATGTACTTGCCGACACTGAACACGGCCCTTGCGGCGGGCTCAGTGAGATAAGTGGTGACGAGGTTCGGGAACAGACCGGTGATGACGCAGAGCACCGCGAAGATGCCCATGGCGAAGCGCATGCCGAAGCCGACCTCTTTGACATCGCTGTACTCCTCGGGCAGCTGGCCGAAGAACACGGACTGGCTGACCTTGACAAAGGAGGCAAGAGTGAGCACGGAGGTGACGAGGGCGATAATCAGGACAAGCAGGAAGCCGATGTTGCCGCTCTCAACCGCCTTCTGATAAACAGCCTGATATACCATCCACTTCGAGGCGAAGCCGTTGAAGGGAGGCAGGCCGCTGATGGAGAAGGCGCCGATCAGAAACAGCACAGTGGTATGCGGCATTCTTCTGGACAGACCTCCGAGCTTGCCGAGGTCTGTAGTGCCGGTCTGGTGCAGGACAGCGCCCGCGGCAAGGAACAGCAGGCCCTTGAAGAGCGTGTGGTTCATCGCGTGATAGAGGCCGGCGGAGATGCCAAAGGCCGTGCACAGGCCGACAGCCGTAAGGACGTAGCCGATCTGGGAAATGCTGTGGAAAGCGAGCAGGCGCTTGAAGTCATGCTGTGCCAGGGCCATGGTAACGCAGACAAACATGCTCACGCTGCCAATGAACACCAGCATGAACTGGATGGCGCCGAGCTGCATGCTCTGGAACAGGAAGTAGCACAGACGGATGATACCGTAGATACCGGACTTCGTCAGCACGCCGGAGATGAGCACCGAGATGGAGGCCGGAGCCGCACCGTGGGCGTCCGCGGCGAGCGGGTGGAAGGGCACGATGAAGGCCTTGGTCGAGAAGCCGACAAAGAGCAGCGCGAAGGCAACCTTGGTGGCAGGGGTCAGATTGCCGGGGATGAGCGCGGACAGCTGGGCGAAGTTCAGAGTGTGCACCTGAGCATAGAGCATTATGACGCCGGTCAGAATGCAGGTGGAGCCGATGCAGCCGACGACCAGATACTTGAACGCAGCCTCAAGCGCGCCGAAGGCCTTGTTGCGGAAAGCGGTAAGGGCAACGGCGGCAAAGGTGAGTATCTCGACCATGATGAACATGTTGAAGATATCGCCGGTGAGCACGAGGCCCATAACGCCGCCGGAGAGCATCAGGAACAGCGTGTAGTACTGGCCCGGATTGTCGTCATGGCTCATGTACTGGATGGAATAGACGCAGGAGACGAACACGGCCGTGGAAATCAGCAGGCCGAAGAACAGGCTCAGCGCGTCGACCTCCAGGGAGATGCCGATGGCATAGCCGCCGGCTATGCCCCGGCCGCCCATCCAGTAGGAGATTATCTCACCGTCGAGCATGACAGGCTTTACAAGAGCTATCATGCAGGCCAGAGACACGGACACGGCCAGCAGCGCGAATATATTGCGCAGGGCCTTCTTATGGCCGAAAACGACGGTAAGGAAGGCGCCGAGGAACAGGATCATTATGGAGTAGATCGGGAAGTGATGGTAGTTAAGAATGCTCATCCTCTCAGCCTCCTTATCTCTCTGGTGTCAAGCGTGCCGTACTGCTCCTCGAGCTTTATTACGAGAGCAAGGCTCATCGCAGTGACGCAGGCGCCGATGACTATGCTGGTCAGAGTAAGGGCCTGGGGGATGGGATCCACAAAGTAGCTCGCCTGGGTGAGCTCGCCCATAGTAAAGATAGGGGCGGTGCCGCCGGGGTTGTAGCCGATCGTGATTATCAGCAGGTTCACGCCGTAGTCCGCAATGGACAGGCCGATGACCGTTTTGATAAGATTGTATTTCGTGACTATCGTATAGAAGCCCAGGACGATAAGGAAGAAGGACGCTATGTAATTAAACAGTATCATATGGTTCACCTCAATCCTTGTAGTCCACGTCTTTGGCCATGAGCATGCCAAGCATGGACAGCGACAGCACGGTGACGCCGGTGAGAACATTGAGACCGACGGCCTCGTCCATCCAGGCGATAGTGCCGGAGCTTATAAGATCGCCGATATTGCCGTTCATGTAGGCGATGTTTTCGCAGAACTGCACGCCGGCAAACACGCCGAGCATGGCAAGCGTTATATAGATGATGACTGCGACGCCCTCGGCGCGGCGCATAAACTCAAGGCTGAGTGCCTTGACGGTGTTCTCGTAGCCATGACCGAGGTAAATGAGAATAACGATTGCGGTCATCAGCACGCCCCCCTGGAAGCCGCCGCCCGGGGAGAGGTGGCCGTGGAGGATGATATAGAACATGTACACGAGGGTCAGCGGAAGGATGAAGTCACAGCCGCATCTCTGTATAACTCTCTTTATAACAGGCTTCTGCTTATTTTCCATTGCTTGCATCCTCCTTCTCTTTTTTCTTCGCACCGCTGTAGAGGATGACGGTGGTACCCGCAACAGCGGTTATGAGGATGAAGGCCTCGCCCATGGTATCGTAGCCTCGGAAGTCAAAGACTATGGAGGTGACGTCGTTGACGGCGTGGGTCTTATCCAGGTTCTGCTGGACAATTGCGGCAGCGGCGCCGTCGGCGGTACTGTCGTCATAGGACGAGGGGTCCTGCTGCAGATCGTAGACTGACACGGTCGCGTTCTCGCCGGAATACGTGCGCGGCATATCCGCCATATTCACGGCGGCAAAAACACCGGCGAAGAGTATAACGCCGAGGCAGACCCAGGTAAGGAATTTCTTCATTTATCGTCCCTCCCTCGTACCTTCTTGAGCGCAACGATGAAGATCAGCGGGCTCAGGGCGGCGCCGACGGCGGCTTCGGAAATGGCCACGTCGGGAGCGTTCATGATAAGGAAGGCCGCGGCGGCAAAGATGCCGGTCGCACCCAGGGCGATGACCGAGGACAGCAGCTTTTCAAAATGGCAGGCCAGAATGGCCGAGACCACCATGCCCAGGATAACCAGGACATTAAGAACAACAATCAGATTACTCATCGAAGTCCCTCCTGAAATCGTCAATTTCCATTTCCTTATCGGGACGTATGCCGTGTCTGTAGGCGCCCTTTGCGATAGCGTGGGCGCCGACCGGGTTGGTCGTAAAGACCAGCAGGCCGATAACTATGATCTTGACCGTGGTGGAAGGCGAATGCATGATAAAGATCGAATAGAGCAGGCCGCCGATAACGACGCCCAGCAGGCCCATAGTGGCGATGCAGGTACTGGCCTGCATACGGCAGAAGGTGTCCGGCATCCTCAGGTTGCCGATCGTACCGGCAAGGGCGAAGAATGCGCCGACAGCCAGAAACACATCAATTATTATCCTCAGAGTCAGACTCATACTTCCACCTCCCTCTGTCAAGATAGCGGCCGACCAGCATGGTGTTGATTATGCCGAGCAGCGCACAGATTATCGAAATGTCAAGGTATATGCCCCTGCCGCTGTAGAGCGAGAAAAGTATCATGGCGCAGGCAATGAGCAGATCAGAGTTATCCGCCGCGATTATCCTGTCCGCGGCGTGGGGTCCCTTTATGAGACGGATCACGTTCAGCAGCGCAAAGGCGCCGAAGAGCACGGAAAAAATAAGCAGTTCTGTCATTCCCATATCCTCCTCAGCCATTTCTCCATTGTGCCCTTGATGATATCGCCGGCCTTGTCTCTGTCGGTCTCGGCGACGTCGATCCAGTGGACATAATAGTAATCACGGCCCTGATCCTCACAGATATCAAGAGTCATGGTGCCCGGGGTCAGAGTGATAGAGTTTGCAAGCTGGGCCTGACCGTAGTCGCCCTTGATTTCTACCGGAACCCTGACTATGCCGGGATTGACCTTCCTGCAGCCGCCGTAGCAGCGCTTTGCCATATCCCAGTTTGCTTTGATAAGCTCAACCGGGAAAATTATCACCCAGTAAAGCAGGAAGATAAAGAACTTGGCGGGATTGAAGAACCAGAAAGCCTTATTATGGATAAAGAATCTGGCAGAGAACAGAGCCACCGCAAGGCTCACCACCGCGCCGGCTATCAGCTCCTCGGTCGCCCAACTCCACGTCAGCAGGATCCAGAAGCAATAGCTCACGAAAAATGTGGATAATACAGCGGGGAAAGTCGTTTTTCGCAAGAGGAAACCTCTCCTTTCTTTCCGGTGCACACGGCATATGCCGGAGCACCTGTTTTCTTTGGGCAGCGTCACGCCCGGATAATATCGGTTTTTATTCGACCTTCAGGCTTTCGACGAAGAATTCGCGTCCGGCCGTCATCCTTATGGCGGTGCTCCGGCAGTCCGGGCAGCAGGCGGACCTTCTGTCCACCGGCCCTTCATAGCCGCAGTCAAGGCAGCGGAAAACGGCGGGTATGCTCTCAATCTCCAGCTCGGCTCCCTCGGAAATCGTTCCGGTGGCGGCAATCGTGAAGAACTCCCGTATACATTCCGGGACCAGGCCCGAATACTCGCCTATTCTGAGCTTTATACCGAGGACCTTGTCAAAGCATTTTTTCTCCGCCTCGGCGTCGATCAGGTCGATCATGCTTTTCGTGATGGCAAGCTCGTGCATTCTTATCTGTCAAGGCAGCTGAAGCACGGGTCGATGCTCGCGATGATGAGCCCAGCATCGGCAACGGTATTGTTTCTGAGCATGAAGGGGACTGTCGGGGTGTTTTTATAGCTCGGAACGTGGATGCTGACGCGGTGGTTATTGAACGAGCCGTCGCCCACGACCATATGGCTGAGCTGGCCTCTGGGCGCCTCGTGGCGGCAGACGGCCTGACCCGGCTGGATCTTGATGAGCTTGTTGCCGAGATTTATCGGGGTGTCAGGCAGATTTTCGAGCGCCTGACGGATGATCTTGATACTCTCGTAGCATTCGAGCGCACGGACGACCACGCGGGCGAACACGTCGCCGCTGTCGACAACGGGTACGTCGAAATCAAAGTCCTCATAGGAGGAGTAGGGAGCGTCCTTACGAACGTCTATCCTCACGCCCGAGGCCCTTGCATGCGGGCCGACGGCGCCCATGCGGATAGCGTCCTCCCTGGGCAGGAGGCCGACGCCCTTGGTGCGCATGGCGATGGTCTTGTCGTTCAGGGCGATCTCGACTATACGGTCGAGGGGGGCCTTGAGCTTGTCGCAGGCCGCGAGCAGCTCGCGGCGCAGATCGTCGCTGATGTCGCGTCTGGCGCCGCCGATGGTGACCATGGCGTAGTTGACGCGGTTGCCGGTCATCTTCTCGAGCAGATCCATAACGAGCTCACGCTCGTCCCAGATGTGCATGAACATGCTGTCATGGCCGATGATATGGCAGGCGATACCGAGCCAGAGGAAGTGAGAGTGGAGCCTCTCGAGCTCGGCCGTGATGACGCGGATATACTGGCCGCGCTTCGGCACATCAATGCCGTTGATGGTCTCAACGCACATGGCATAGGTCATCGCGTGAGAGTGAGAGCAGATACCGCAGACGCGCTCGACCAACACCAGAGTCTGGATGGCGTTGCGCTCGGTAGCCAGTTTCTCTATGCCTCGGTGGTTATAGCCGACAAAGACCTCCGCGTCCTTGATGACCTCGCCCTCGGTGTAGAGTTTTGCATGTACCGGCTCTTCAAGCGCGGGATGGTACGGGCCGATGGGGACAATGTAGCTCATTTGGTTCCCTCCTCAATGTTTTTCTGTCTGAGCTCAGACAGCGGCATGACCATGATCTGGCCCTTGCCCTGAGTTTCAAGCATGTCCTCGGGCAGGAAAAGTCTCCTGGATACGTCCAAGCCCTCAAACTCGATCGCGAAGAGCTCATTGAGTTCCCGCTCCGGCCATTCCGCCGCAGTATCGTAGATGCCGCTGATCGAAGGAAGCACGGTCTCGCCTATGACATGGTAGGATTCTACCGCAGGGTCAACCGCATAGTCCCATGAGACGTCCATCTGGCCTTCATTGTTTATAAAGGCGTGGATCATCACAAGGGCTCTGCCCTCTTTGCGCATCCTTTCTGCGATGGGTACGACCTGATCTTTGGTAATCACGGTCTTTTTGTACTCCTGCATTCGTTTCACCTCTCTGTTATTTGCAGTTTTTATTTTTTACTATTCTGTCAAAGCCCCGCGGCGTTTCTTCCGCTTCTCAACCCGCATACGGACCGGACGGAAAAGGAAGCAGGAAACGGAGCGGCGCGGGCTTCCTGTATGCGCCCCTCAAATCGGAGCTCAGCGAAGCGGCTTCGATTTGAAAAGGAAGAAGGAGGGAGCATAGCGCAGTTTTCTGCTTATGCAGGAAACGGAGCGGCGCGAGCTTCTTCTGACGCCGTCAGCATATCCGCGGCAGCTGCGCCCCCGTCAGCTTCTGAAGTATGCGCTTTCCGCCGAAAGCCGTCTGCATGACGAGCTTTCCCGGGTATGCGGCGCTCACACGGCCGATCACGGCCGCGTCGCGGCCTTCCACGCAGCCGCGCATGGCGGCAAGCACAGCCTCAGCGTTTTCAGCCGGAACAACCGCCAGCAGCTTTCCCTCGTTGGCGATGTACATCGGGTCAAGGCCAAGCATATCACAGGCGGAACGAACCTGCGGACGGACCGGTATCCTGTCCTCGTCGAGCTCGATGCCGAGAGCCGTGCCCTCGACAAACTCGTTGAGCGTGGTGGCCACGCCGCCGCGTGTCGGGTCGCGAAGGACGCGCACTCCGGCGCCGAGGCTCAAAATCCTTTCGCACAGTCCGTTCAGGGCGGCACAGTCGGAACGTATATCGCCCTGCATCATGCCGTTGCGCGCGAGCATCACGGCGGTGCCGTGGTCGCCGACCGTGCCGGAGACGATGACGGAGTCACCGTCTTTTATATTTTTCGGGCTCAGGCCCGGGTATCTGACAAAGCCTATTCCGGCGGTGTTTATATATATCCTGTCACCGCGGCCGCGTTCGACGACCTTGGTATCGCCGGTCACGACCTGTACGCCGGCCTTTTCCGCCGCGCGGCGGATGGAATCAACTACCCTTTCAAGCTCCTCAAGGGCCAGTCCCTCCTCGATAATGAAGGAGCAGCTCAGATATTCAGGCACCGCGCCGCACATCGACAGGTCGTTGACCGTGCCGCAGACGGAGAGCTTGCCTATATCGCCGCCCGGAAAGAAGATCGGATCGACCACAAAGCTGTCGGTCGAAAAGGCCAGCGTATCCGCGCCGGGTATTATCGCCCCGTCGCCAAGAGCGTCCAGCGCCGGGTTCGACAGCGCCGGGACTATCAGCTTTTCTATAAGGCGCGAGGTCTTTTTGCCGCCGCTGCCGTAATCAAGAGTAATTATTTCATCCATGGCTCTCAGTCTCTTATCACCGCATATTTATATGCCGCGGCGCAGGCCCCCTCCGAGGAGACCATGCACGGCCCCACAGGTTCCTCCGGCGTACAGCGTCTGCCGAACATCGGACATTCCTCCGGGCAGATCCGGCCGGTTATCACGTCCCCACAGCGGCAGGCCGTGGGCTTCGGTTTTTCCTCATACTTTATGCCGAAGCGCTTTTCGGCGTCGAGTCCGGCCAGCGCCGGGGCAAGCCCGAGCCCGCTGTCCGGTATGAGGCCGAGGCCGCGCCATCTGTCGCTCCGCGGTTCAAGGCAGCTGCGCAGCATATTCTGCGCGAGCGGATTCCCGTTCTCCGCGACGGCGCGCCGGTATTCGTTTTCAAGCTTCGGGCTTCTGTCCGCAATCTGCCGTGCGAGCCTGTATACGGCCAGAAGAATATCCTCCGGCTCGAAGCCCGCGATGACTGCCGGCATCGAGTACTCCTCCGCAAGGAAGCGAAAGCCCCTCTCCCCTATTATCGTAGCCACATGACCCGGGCAGATGAATCCGTCCACATTAAAGCCGGGCATGGCCATAAGCGCCCTGAGCGCGGGCTCGACGGTTTTGAGCATCGACCAGAGAGAAAAGTTCTCCACCCTCTGCTCCATGGCGGTGAGCGCCGCGGCGGCAGTGCCGGGTGCGGTCGTCTCAAAGCCGACGCCAAGGAAAACCACCTGCTTATCGGGATTCTCCCTTGCCAGCTCCACCGCGTCGACCGGAGAGTACACCATCTGCACCTTCGCGCCCATGGCGCGGCGGCGCTGCAGGCTGTCACCCGGGGTACTGCCCGGAACGCGCAGCATGTCGCCGTAGGTGCTGATGATGACGTCCTTTTCCATCGCGAGCTCCAGCACCGCGTCAATGACCTCCGGCGGAGTGACGCAGACCGGACAGCCCGGACCGGAAAGAAGCTTTATCTTTTCGGGGAGCATGGACTTGAGCCCGGACCTCGCAATCGACATCGTATGGGTCCCGCAGACCTCCATGAGACGTATCTCACCGGTGTCCAGCTTCTCCAGTGCTGCGAGGAGCCTGCCCGTCCGCATGTCATTTGAGGGCATCGCGTATCTCCTCCCAGGTTTCAAGGTCCTCCTTAGCCTGCTGCTCACCGAGACGCTCAATGGCAAAGCCGGCGTGGACTATAACATATTCGCCCGTCCTGGGTTCCGGTATGAAGTCTACCCTTATCTCGCGCTTCATACCCATCGCCTCACCGACGGCGGTATTACCGTGTATCTCAATAAGCTTCAGCGGTACTGCAAGGCACACTGTATTCTCCAATCTGCCGCACAGGGCGGCGCACAGGTCTTTCCCGTCAGCCGCGCCCGAGTTTTGCGGCGGCGATCATCAGCTGACCGAGCGACAGGCCCTCGTCGTTCGGCGACACCCGTCTGTGCCGCAGAACATGAAAGCCTTCTTTTTCAAGTTTTCCCGGCAGGCGCGACATGATATACATGTTCTGAAAGCTGCCGCCGGAGAGCGCGACGGTGTTTATCCCGCTCGCCTCGCGCGCAGCCGTACACTGCCGCACCGCCGTCTCTATAAGTGTATTCATGAACCGGGCCGCGATGAGTCCGGTATCCGTTTTCTTTTCCATGTCCTCAACTATCGCACGGATCATACCGCGCCAGTCGAAGCGCAGCGGCTCACCGTCAAGGACCGCCGGGTATAGCCCTCCGTCCTCCGCCGCCGCGGCCTCAAGCAGCACAGCCCCCTGTCCCTCGTAGCTGCAGAGGGTCTTTATGCCGAGTATGGCGGCAACTCCGTCAAACAGGCGGCCCATACCCGACGACAGCGGACAGTTGATACCGGCTTTCAGCACGGCCTCACAGGTCTGAGCATTTGGGATACCCGACGTATCCAGTCCGGACCCGTGCAGCAGCGCGAAAGCGACGCGGCAGGTCTCCTTTGCCGCCCGGTCTCCGCCGATAAGCGGTATGGGTCTGATGCTGCCGAAACGGTAAAAGTCCGAATAATCTCCGACGAGGCACTCGGCGCCCCATGACGTGCCGTCAGTACCGAGGCCCGTACCGTCCCAGACAAGGCCGATGACCGGGCCGTCAAAGCCGTTATCCGCCATGCAGGCGGCCATATGCGCGTGGTGGTGCTGCACCCTTATAAGCGGAAGCCCACCCGTCTCCGCCGTCTCCTGCGCATATTCAGTGGACATATAGTCCGGGTGCAGGTCGCAGGCCAACGCCTGCGGCGCTATATCAAACAGCCGCCGGAAGTGCTCTATCTGTCCGGCATAGTTCTCCAGCGTTTCATAATTCTTCAGATCCCCGATATGCTGGCTCGGGAAAACATAGGCGTTTTTTGACAGGCAGAAGCTCGCCTTCTGCTCAGCCCCGCAGGCCAGTATCGGCGGCAGTTCACGTCCGGCCGTTATCGGGAAGGGCACATAGCCCCTTGAACGCCGCGCGAAGTACTCCGCGCCGCCGAGCACCCAGCACAGCGAATCGTCGCAGCGGGTCTGGATGTCCCGATCGTGCAGCAGGAAACCGTCGGCAATCCCGCGCAGCTTCTCCACCGCCTCGTCGTTGCGGTACATCATGGGCGTATCCGAGAGGTTGGCGCTCGTCATGACAAGCATATCAATATCGTCCCCGAAGATCAGATAATGCAGCGGGGTATACGGAAGCATCACGCCGACACGGCCGTTCTCACTTATATGCCGGAGTCCCGGCTGCTTCTTTTTCAGCAGTACTATAGGGCGGCGGAAGCCGTTCAGGATCTTTTCCTCTTCCGCGGAAACGGAGCATATTTTCCTTACGCAGTCAACATCCCGGCACATAAGCGCAAAGGGCTTTTCGTCGCGCTGCTTGCGGCGGCGCAGCTCATTTACGATATCCTCCCTGTCGCAGCGGCAGGCAAGATGTATGCCGCCGAGACCCTTGACGGCGACTATCTTACCGGCTTTTATATACTGCCGGGCAAGCTCTGTCGCGTCGCCGGGCATTTCATTGCCGCCGGCATCAAGGAAGAACACACGCGGGCCGCAATCCGGACAGCAGTCCGGCTGCGCATGGTAGCGCCGGTCCTCTATGTCATGGTATTCCCGGTCACAGTCCGGGCACATCGGAAACGCGCTCATAGAGGTCTTGGCCCTGTCGTACGGAACGTCCCTGATGATCGTAAAGCGCGGGCCGCAGTTGGTGCAGTTTATGAACGGATACCTGTAGCGGCGGTCTCCGGGAGTCCTGAGTTCACGCAGGCAGTCGCCGCAGATACATATGTCCGGGGAAATGAGCGTATTGCGAAACTCCTCGGTTTTGCTGCCGAGTATCCTGAAATCCTCATACCCGGCAGGCTCGGAAAGGTATTGCGTCTCGATCTTCTCGATCACGGCGAGGACGGGGGCGCGGTCCGGAAGCTCGGCGATAAAACGGTCAAGCTCCTCACGCCTGCCTTCAAGCTCCAGCTCAACGCCAGAGGACGTGTTCTTTATATATCCTTTCAGCCCGCGCTCCTTGACAAGCTTATGGATAAAGGGGCGAAAACCCACGCCCTGCACTATACCGTGAACATGTATAAGAACTCGTTCCAACAGGCAGTCTCCCACGTAAGTTAGTTAATTATTTGTCAACCATTATATTATAGCCGGGCGTTCTTCGCAACTTGCAAAAAAATACAATTCGGCATTGTTCCAGTTTCCCTATTTCGGCTTAAATTATACTTCCTTGTTCTCCTGTTTGCAAGCAAAGTAAATTTTTTGACATTTATTGTCGATATTTACTGGCACATATGCACAAAACAGCAGATACTCTTCTGTTAAGTATTCATACTTATGCGGCGCCGGAGTTGATTTATAAAGCAATTCGCTCCATGGTTTTCCACGGAGCGAATTGCATAAGAACGTCAGATCACCGTCTGACCTATTTTTCCGTCTTTTTATTGCCAGTCGCGGCAATGATCCAGAACACCGCCAGAATTACGAAGGCAAGCACATAGTGCACGGTCTGAGAACCGTTGTTGAAGAATTCATTGAGCTGGCCGGCGAGGACAAAGGCCATGGCCACGGGAACCACAAAGCGGATGCAGATTTTGTAGAACACGTCAAAGACCCTTGAAGCCGCTCCGAAGTGCACCTCTTCAAGCATGTAATCCGGCTTGAGCTCCCAGCCGATCATCAGGGACATGAGCATGGCGGCAAGAGGCATCGCTATGCCTTCGGACCAGCAATCCATGAAGTCGAGCCATGTGCCGTTCCAATTGCTCTTGCCGAGCAGGTTCTGGAAGGGAATCCACACGCCGTTGGAGCCAAGGCCGTCGATAGAGACGACTATTGCTTCAGCAAGTATCGCTGCGGAGACCCAGAGCGTGACCTTGGTGCGCATGCCGGTCTTGCCCTTTGTCTCGGCCTTGTCCATAAAGTAGACGCCGACGGCCTCCATCAGGGAAATAGCGGAGGAGATAGCCGCGATTATAACGAGCAGATAGAAGATAACGCCGAACAGAGGGCCGCTCGCGCCCATGTTGGAAAACACATCCTGCAAAGTGACAAACAGGAGCTTGGGTCCGCCGAGAGCGATCTCGCCCACGGGGACGCCGCTGTTAATGCCGTTCGCGACGGCGGCGGGGATGACCGCGAGACCCGCCATCAGAGCGACCAGAGTATCGGAGAATACTATTACGCCGGAGTTCCTGACGATATTCTCCTTTTTATCGAGGTATGAGCCGTAGGTTATCATGGCGCCCATTGCAAGAGACAGGGAGAAGAACATCTGGCCGCCGGCAGTGCCGAGGACGGAGACCACATCGGGCGCTTCGGGAATAAAGCCCGCTTTAACGGCGTAGCCGGGGACGAACATGAACTTCAGGCCCTCAACGGCATTCGGGAGAGTGAGCGCGCGGATGATGACGACAATGAGCATGACGAACAGCGCCGGCATACCGATCTTATTGAACTTTTCTATGCCGGCGGAGACGCCGCCCTTGACAATCAGCATGCAGATTATCATAAACAGAAAAGTGAACATGGCGCAGCCGAACTGGTTGCCGAGCATGGAGTTGAAGGTATCGGCACCGCTGATGTTCTGGCCGAAGATCTCACTGAGACCGAAGCCGAGTTCGGCAAGGTTCAGGGACATGTACTGGAAGCAGTAGCCGCCGAGGACAGCATAGAAGCTCATAATAAGGAAGGGGGCGATTATCGACAGCCAGCCCACCCATTTGAACCTCTTCGAGACCTTCTGGTATGCGCCGACCGCGCCGCGGCCGGACTTGCGGCCAAGGGCCAGCTCGCTGACCATGATAATCATGCCGACAAATACCGCAAGCAGTATGTAGATTATAAGGAAGGTAAAGCCGCCGCATTTACCCATCTTGTACGGGAAGCCCCATATATTGCCAAGGCCGACCGCAGAACCAACAGCAGCCATTATAAAACCTAAATTGCTGCCCCATGATTCTCTTTTATTTTCCATCAGTTTTCCTCTTTTCTCACAGTTATATTTTTACATGAATGCTGTGATTATAACATTTTACTTGCATTTTACCAAGCGCCACATTATTATATATGTAATTAGTTTTTTTCATGGATAAGTTATTTATAAGAAAGTGAAATAGTTAACGATGGACAGTAAAAAAGTAAATGCTCTGCTTACCGCCATTGACAAGGGCAGTCTCACCGCAGCCGCGGCTGAACTCGGATATACTCAGTCCGGACTGACGCACATGATGAACTCAATGGAGGACGAGCTCGGGCTCAGCCTCCTGGTACGCAGCAAGAGCGGCGTTCATCTCTCCCCGGCCGGTCAGGCGCTCCTGCCGGTGCTGCGCAATTTCGTATACGCGGCAAACGATCTGGAGAAGGAGGCTGACAGGCTGCGCCTGCGCAACTTCTCTACTCTGCACCTCGGGTCCTTTTCGAGTATCGCCCGGCACTGGATACCGGAGATACTGTCACGCTTCAAGCTGCTCTGCCCCGATACGCAGATCTCGCTCACGGTAAACGATATGGACGAAATGTGTACGGCCGTCAAAAACGAGGAGCTTGACTGCGCAATGGTGAGCTACCAGCCGGACATCTGTCAGGGACTGAGCTGGATACCGCTGTGGAAGGACGAGCTTATGGCAATAATCCCCGCCAGCTCGACCTTCGACGGCGACGCGTTTCCGGTCGAGGGCTTCGATGGCGCGGACTTCCTTATGCCGTCGCTGGGCTTTGAGCTTGACATTCTGCCGATATTCACCGCGAACGGACGCAAGGTCTCGCCGAATATACTCCGGACCAATCTCGACGACGCTTCGATAGCCTCCATGGTCGAGCACGGGCTTGGGGTCAGCGTGCTGTCCGATCTTGTGACGAAGGACATGAGCTTCAATATAAGGACTCTTCCGCTGGAGCCGAGCTGTTACCGCTCTCTCGGTATCGTGATCGGACCGCGCTGCGCCAACGATCGGAACATACGGCGGCTCGTGGCCTGCAGCAAGGATGTTGTCTCTCAGAAGTACGGCACCGATCTTACCTGAAAACAGCCGGCACACATGTGTGCCGGCTGTTTTCAGGTGTACTTCCCGCTCGCGCCGTCCGGCATGTCCGATTCGCGGTCAAACATGCGGCGGTCCGGGCTCTCGCGTTCTGCTTTTTCATCATGGCCGGTGATGACGTCCGCCGGCTGCTTCCGTTTTTTCTTCTCACGCTTTCCCATAACATACTCCTTATATACAAAAGCCTGAACAGGGAGCCGTAATATCCCGGCTCCCCGTTTATTCTGCGCATATTCGCCGCGCTTATACCGCGGCGGCTCGGCCCGAATACGGCCGGAGCCGTTTCACCGATCTCTACCGCCACGCCTGAAACGGACAGCAAGCGGTACAGCTGTCACAAATCTCCTCAAATTGTTTTCCGCCCCGGTATGCTTCGGCGTCCGGGGCGGAAGTGCGGGTCCTATGTTCCCAGCAGGAACAGGATAATGCCGTATATCACGCTTGAACTGATCCCGTAAGCGATCACGGGACCCGAGATGAGAAACATCTTCGCCGCGGTGCCGAGTATCATGCCCTCGGTCTTGAACTCCAGCGCCGGCGCAACGACCGAGTTTGCAAAGCCGGTTATCGGCACGAGCGTACCCGCTCCGGAAAATCGCGCCATATCGTCATAAATCCCCAAACCGGTCAACAGCGCCCCGAGGAACACTAGCGTCACGGAGCAGGCGCCGCAGGCGCAGTCGGCCTCCAGACCGAGGGAGGCATACAGGTTCGTCAGCCCCTGACCGACGGCGCATATCGCCCCGCCGCTTATAAAGGCGCGCAGCACATTGCGCCCCGCCTTTGAACGCGGCATGTGCTGTTCGGTATACTGCTTGTATTCATCGTTCGACATTTTCATATCTCCGGCCTCCATTCGCTGCCGCTTTTACCTGTATTATCTGCCGGAGCCGGCGGCTTTATTCCTCAGCGGAAGTTTTTTGACACGGAGCATGAAAAATTCCTTGACTTTAGGATGCTTGTGAATTATAATAGCCAAGCTGACAAGTTAATATGTGATTTACTTGAACACACACGGAGATGTCGCGTAGTTGGTCGAGCGCGCACGATTGGAAATCGTGTAAGGGTCAAAAGCTCTTCGAGAGTTCGAATCTCTCCATCTCCGCCATAAAAGAACGGTAATTTGATAGAATTTCCGTTCTTTTCTTTTTGCCTGAAAACCCCTGATTTCAGGACTTCCGGCCTTTGGCCACCATGAAAACAGCCGCTACGGAGTTATTTCCGCAGGGGCTGTTTCGCATTTTTGGGTGCTCCCGGTACCTCTCTCCCGGACAAATCGTTCTCGCAGAGGGGTATCGTTCAATTTGAGAGGTATTGTTCTCACAGAGGGTAAATCGTTCAATATGTCTCGTGATGGGAAAGAAATCACGGTGTGAAACCCGGACATTAAAATTGCCCACAGGCTTGACGGCTTGTGGGCATAAATTATTCAATTTGGCC